>NZ_VKHR01000110.1 GCF_009663145.1 Shewanella sp. TC10 | reverse complement strand
TTCTACATCATTCTTATCAAACTGAGTGACTGGGTTTAAGCCCTCTGCATCACAGTAAAGTGGCGAGAAATCTGTAATGACGGTTGGTGAAATAACAACACCACCGGCATGTTTACCCGCGTTACGTGTCACACCTTCTAAACGGCGACACATATCAATGAGTTCGCGTACATCTTCATCTGCGCTATAAGCTTCAGGAAGCGATGGCTCTACCTCAAAGGCTTTTGTCAGCGTCATCCCAGGCTCTGCTGGGATCATCTTGGTTAGTCGTTCCACAAATCCATATGGATGACCTAAAGCACGTCCCACATCACGTACTACCGCCTTTGCAGCCATGGTGCCGAAAGTAATAATTTGCGATACCGCATCTCGGCCATATAAATCAGCAACGTGGTCAATCACTTCATCGCGTCGATCCATACAGAAATCGACATCAAAATCGGGCATTGATACACGTTCTGGGTTCAAGAAACGTTCGAATAATAAATCATATTCTAGCGGGTCTAAGTCAGTAATTTTTAATGCATAAGCAACCAGCGACCCCGCACCAGAACCACGACCAGGCCCAACGGGGATATCATTATCTTTACCCCATTGAATGAACTCCATTACGATTAAGAAGTAACCAGGGAATCCCATCTGGTTAATCACTTTAAGTTCAACGTCTAAGCGTTCATCGTATTCAGGACGCTTTTCTAAGCGCTCTTTCTCATCAGGAAATAAGAACTCTAGCCTTTCTTCCAAACCTTTTTCTGAGATGTCGACCAGAAAGTCTTCAATGGATAAATCACCTGTTGGGAAGTTAGGCAAGAAATATTCATTTAAACGAATAGTGACATTACAGCGTTTGGCAATTTCAACACTGTTAGATAAAGCAGATGGAATATCAGCAAACAATTCGCACATTTCTTCTTCTGAACGAAGATATTGCTGGTCGCTGTATTTTTTAGGACGACGCGGATCTGCTAAGGTAAAACCATCATGAATCGCAACTCGGATTTCATGGGATTCGAAATCATCGGCTTGTAAAAAAACCACTTGGTTTGTTGCCACAACCGGTAAATCTTTATCTGATGCAAGCTGTATTGCCATGTGCAAGTAGCGTTCTTCATCAGGGCGACCTGTTCGAATTAACTCAAGGAAATATCTGTCTTCAAAATGAGTCTTATAGAACTCAACCAATTCATCAACTTGTGTCTTATTGTCTTTTAATAACGCTTTACCGACATCTCCCTCTTTTGCGCCAGAGATCAATAAAATGCCTTTATTGAATTTAACTAACCATTCTTGGTCAATCACGACTCTGCCATTAATTTGCCCACGCAAATAAGCTTCACTGATTAACTGGGTTAAACTCTGATAACCATCATTATTTAACGCAATAATGGTAATTGCACAGAAGTCATCATCAAATCCCGGTACTTTCATCCAAAAATCTGCGCCAACGATTGGCTTTATTCCAGCCCCATGGGCACCGCCGTAGTATTTCACTAAACCGCAAAAGTTATTTTGGTCGGTTATGGCTAATGCTCCCATCCCGAGTTCAGCAGCTTTTGCTAGGATAGGTTTAACTTTTGCCACACCATCAGACATGGAAAAATCACTGTGAACACGAAGATGGACGAAACGAGGATCGGACATAGATTATGGTATCTTTGGAATGCTTGATTAAAAGGAAAAAACCGCTGACCAGATTAGCAAACTAAGCCAATTTATAATAGCGAATAATGAATATCACAGTGTCATAGATAATTTTGAATTTGGAGACATAAGTTTAAAACTCGTTATCTTATCTAACTGTAATCAATAAGGTAACTTTATATAGAGTTTGATATTAAATCACCTATCAAGGCTTATTTAACCGCTCAAGAACAGGCTTAAAGCTTTTTCGATGTTCATCTAAAACACCATGAACTTCTAACGCTTCAAAATGTGCTTTTGTTGGGTAACCTTTATGATTAGCAAAGCCATACTGAGGGTACCGACTATCAAGCTCTTCCATTTCTCTATCACGGGTGACTTTAGCGATAATGGACGCTGCACTTATCGCTGCGACTAAGCCATCACCTTTTACAATCGCATGACTTTGAATACCAAACTCTGGAGAACGGTTACCATCGACTAATACTCGCTCAGGTAAAATAGATAAACCACTGACTGCACGCTTCATGGCTAGCATCGTGGCATGCAGAATATTCAGTTCATCAATTTCAACTGGCGTTGCGCGGCCAACGCTAATCGCTAAGGCTTTATCTTTAATTTCTAAATACAAAGCATCACGGCGCTTTTCTGACAGCTTCTTAGAGTCATTTAATCCGGTTATCGGATTATTAGGGTCTAAAATGACCGCAGCAGTAACAACATCACCCACTAATGGGCCACGACCAACTTCATCAACCCCAGCCACAACGCCACGGCTTATATACTCAACCTGTTCAGGGGTGATGCCTTTGATTACTGCTGGAATTCGGCTCATTAATTTGTCTCTTAAGATGGGTTATCTTGTATTACTTTTATCACAGCATCAGCAGCTCTATCACTGGCATTGCAGCGAAGCATTAGATGCATTTTTTCAAATTCTGCTTTCAAAGGAGCAAAATCGATATTCAGCTGTTCAATGACGGCAGCGGCAATGTTGTGCTCATTGCATTCATCTTGCACAACCTCAGGAATTAATGCCTTATCGGCTAATAAATTCGGCAAAGAATAATGTTCAAGGCTCATCAACCTTTTAGCAATGCTGTAAGTCAGTCCATTCACGCGATAAGACATGACTGTTGGGCGCTTAACCAACATAGCTTCTAACGCTGCAGTGCCTGATGCAAGTAATATAGCATCCGATGCAGCCATTACTTCGCGTGATTGACCTTCTATAAGATCAATCTCTAGATCAGGAGCAA
>NZ_VKHR01000117.1 GCF_009663145.1 Shewanella sp. TC10 | reverse complement strand
TWTCATCATCCAGGGATATTGACTGAATGGGGAAAAGTGACTGTAACTTGGTGGTCACACTCAATTAAAGGCTTACATAAGAATGATTTCATCATGGCTGCGAAAACAGACCAGTTAATTGGTTAATCATCTTCAGCATTATTTTCAGCAGGTTACGTTAACGTAACCTGCTGAAATACTTCCTCTGTTACAATTCCACTGTAAACAACACTTGCCACACGCCTCATAACCTTTTAACGTATCGCTCACAAATTAAAGAAGGATGGTATTTCTCATTATTTTTAATGGGTTTTTCATTAATCCTCGTATATTCCAGAAAATGACTGATAGGGAATAGTTGTATATGCGTTTGGAAGTGAGCTGTTTAGATCGCATCGGCCTTGCGAAAGATATTCTCGAAGTATTAGAAAATTACGGTATTAATTTAATCGCGATTGACGCCAGTAATAAAGGTTTCTTATACCTACAATTCGCTGAAATTGGTTTTGAAACCTTAAGCGAGTTAATGCCCCTTATTCGAAAAGTAGAAAGTGTACATGATGTTCGCACGGTTTCATTTATGCCGTCAGAACAAGAACATTATGCGTTAAAAACCTTATTAAAAACCTTACCTGATTCGGTATTCTCCATTAACTCTAAAGGCCGCATACGTATTGTAAATGAGTCTGCACTGCTGACCTTAAACATGCATGAGCATGAAGTTATCGATGAATCATTAAACCATTGGGTTCAAGGGTTTAACTTTTCTCGTTGGTTAACTGAAGCGCCAGTGCTTGCACAAGCGACTCGTGTTCAAATAGGCAGTAATGAGTACTTAGCTGAAATGCTGCCAATCTATCTGCCCGACGAAAACAATGCCAGTATTCTTGCTGGTGCGGTGGTGTCTCTTAAATCTCCAGCAAGAGTCGGTAAGCAGTTTAATGCACTCCAGAACCAAACAACGGGTTTTGATAATGTGTTGGCCGTTAGCGACAAAATGAAAGATGTACTTAAACAAGCTAAACGTATGGCCCAGCTTGATGCACCGCTACTGATCACGGGCGAAACTGGTACAGGTAAAGAGTTAATGGCTAAAGCGAGCCATGATGCCAGCATGCGCCGCGAACATCCTTTTATTCCAATTAACTGCGCCGCGCTGCCTGACAGCGTTGCTGAAGAAGAGTTATTTGGTTTTGTTTCTAATGACGGCCAAGTGGTTAAACGTGGTTTGTTTGAAGAAGCAAAAGGCGGCACTGTCTTTTTAGATGAAATAGCTGAAATGTCGAAAGCGGCGCAAGTTAAATTACTGCGTCTGTTGCAAGACGGCACATTTAGACGCATTGGCGGTGATGAAGAAGTGCGCGCTGATGTACGTATCATTTGTTCAACCCAGAAAAACCTTGCGGAACTCTGTCAGTCGGGCGAATTTAGGGAAGATTTATATTATCGCATTCACGTATTGAGCTATCACATGCCGTCGCTTCGTGAACGTAAAGTGGATGTTATTCCACTGACTGAGATGTTTTTAGAGCATTACAGTCAGCAGCTTTCAAGCCCTCTACGTCGTATTTCTGCCTCTTGTCGTGATTACCTTTTCACTTATGCTTGGCCTGGTAATGTGCGTCAGTTAAAGAATGCCATTTTTAGAGCTGTTTCTATGTGGGATGGTTCTGCTGAATTAACTGTAGAACAATTAAAGTTACCGTCTTATGCTGAAGGCTTCGGTTATTTTGATGAAGAATTTGAAGGCAGCTTAGATCAAGCAATGAAAGAATATGAAGCCAGTCTGCTAAGGCGTTTGTATCCTGCTTATCCAAGTACTCGCCAGTTAGCGAAAAAGCTTGGGGTTTCACACACTGCTATCGCGAATAAACTTAGAGATTACAAAATTACTAAGAAGCGCTAGTGACCATTCAGTTGCTAACGACAAGTGCTGGAGTATTGGCATAGGCTAATTACACCTGTAACGATTTAATGCCAGCAATTTGCTGGCATTGTCGTGTTTTTAAGACGCATATTGGCTAAATAGCTAATATCTTGAGCAATGTATCAAAAGGTTTACAAAACTACGGGTACCTTGCAAAAGTGTGATTTGCCTCACGCTATATTAATTTGGCTAAGCTTAAGGTATTTCTAGCCTTAAGAAGGCTATTTTTGTTGGTATTAACTTGTGAAGTGCCATGGTTCACATCAGTACAGCGAGCTATATAAAACTAGCTGGGTAACGCTGATGTTGAAGTGAAATACACTAAGCAAGGATGACAATTTAATAG
>NZ_VKHR01000061.1 GCF_009663145.1 Shewanella sp. TC10 | reverse complement strand
CCTTCAAAGGCAACGACTTTTATTGAATCTGGTTTGATATCAAAGTATGATAATTTTCGTGGTTAGACCACGAAAATTATCATACTTTGATATCAAACCAGATTCAATAAAAGTCGTTGCCTTTGAAGGCGATTAAACCATGTACATTCCGCCATTTACATGCAGGGTCTCACCTGTAATGTAAGCAGCAGAATCAGATGCTAAGAATAAAACAGCGTTAGCAATCTCTTGTGCTTGCCCTAAACGCTCCATTGGCACTTGCGACATGATAGCTTGCTGTTGTTCTTCATTTAGCTCATCTGTCATGTCAGTTTGAATGAAACCTGGTGCAATAGCATTCACTGTTATTTGACGAGATGCAACCTCTCTTGCAAGAGATTTTGTAAATCCGATCAAACCAGCTTTAGCAGCTGAGTAATTCACTTGGCCTGCATTGCCCATGGTTCCTACAACTGAACCAATATTGATGATACGACCATTACGTTTTTTCATCATTGAGCGCATAACAGGTTTTGACAATCTAAATAGCGACGTTAAGTTAGTATCAAGAATATCTTGCCACTCATCATCTTTCATGCGCATTAATAAATTATCGCGAGTGATACCTGCACTGTTAACTAGAATATCAACATCACCGGCTTTTTCTTTGATCTGTGCGAATAATTGCGCAACTGAATCTTTATCAGTTACGTTCAACACTAAACCATGACCTTTATCGCCGAGGTAGTCCTGAATAGCAGCTGCGCCTTTCTCACTCGTTGCAGTACCAATAACCACTGCGCCGGCTTCTACTAAGGTTTCAGTAATGGCGCGACCAATACCGCGACTTGCACCAGTAACTAATGCTACTTTACCGGTTAAATTAAAGCTAATGCTCATGACAATTCCTTTATTGGATTAAAGCAGATAAAGACGCAGCGTTGTTTACCGCCTGCCCCTTTAATGATTTATTAATTCTTTTTGTTAAACCCGTCAATACTTTACCTGGGCCCATTTCTACTAAATCTGTAATCTCTTTCGTTGCCATTAATTCAACAGTTTCACTCCAGCGAACTGGGCAATAAAGTTGGCGAACTAAAGCATCTTTAATGTCACTTGATGCAGTTGGCATAGCAACATCAACATTATTAATAACATTGATTTTTGGTTCATTAAAAGTCAAAGCATCTAATGCTAACGCTAATTTATCGGCAGCGGGTTTCATTAGCGCACAGTGTGATGGCACACTGACTGGTAATGCTACAGCCATTTTAGCGCCAGCAGTTTTACACGCTGCTGCAGCTCTTTCAGTGGCTTCTTTTTCACCTGCAATAACGACTTGACCCGGACTATTAAAGTTAACTGGGCTGACTACTTCGCCATTAGCAGACTCTTCACATGCTTTAGCAATGGCATCATTATCTAAGCCGATGATGGCAAACATTGCACCAGTGCCAGCTGGCACAGCTTGTTGCATAAGCTGACCACGTAGTTCAACTAATTTAACCGCATCAGTAAATTCAATGACTCCGGCACAAACTAATGCTGAATATTCACCTAAACTGTGTCCTGCCAATAAAGCAGGCTGTGTTGCTCCACTAGCTTCAAAAGCACGAAAAATAGCAACACTCGCCGTTAATAAAGCAGGTTGAGTTTTATCTGTTTCATTCAACTTTTCTACAGGTCCATCTTGCGTTAATGCCCATAGGTCATAGCCCAAAACTGCACTTGCTTGTGCAAACGTTTCAGTCACTATCGGAAAGTCTGCAGCTAAGTCAGCTAACATTCCAACGGCTTGCGAGCCTTGTCCAGGAAAAACAAAAGCCATATTTTCCATTATATTAATTACCTTTATTCGTTCATGAAAAATGAAATTTTCGTCAGTTATAAACACGATAAACTTTGAGAACAGTTAGTTAAAGATGACACTGTTCAAAAACTAAAAATATACTACTGACGTTTTTACAATAAATCTAGAATCTTAGCCGGACGCTAAAACTAAAAACGCACAAGTGCGCTCCCCCAAGCGAAACCGCCGCCAAATGCTTCTAATAAAATCAGTTGGCCACGTTGAATACGACCGTCTCTTACTGCTTCATCTAACGCAATAGGCACAGAAGCTGCCGAAGTATTACCATGCTTAGCAAGGGTTAACACCACTTTATCTAAACTCATATCAAGTTTCTTAGCCGTCGCTTTAATAATTCTAAAGTTTGCTTGATGCGGAACTAACCAATCAATTTCTGACTTGTCGATGTTATTAATGCGCAGAGTTTCTGTCACCACATGAGAAAGCTGGGTAACGGCAAACTTAAATACATCATTACCTTTCATAGTCATAAAGCTTACAGCTTCTGATGACTCTGTAGCACGTGGCGGGAATGAACACTTTAATAAATCACCTTGGCGGCCATCAGCATAAATGTGAGTAGAAATAATACCTGGCTGCTCACTCGCGCCAATGACAGCAGCGCCTGCACCGTCACCAAATAAAATCACAGTTGTACGGTCTTCAGGGTCGCACAGGCGCGAGAGCACGTCAGCGCCAATGACTAAGACTTTTTTGGCTGCTCCAGTTTTGACAAACTGATCAGCAACTGACAAAGCGTAAACAAACCCTGAACAGGCCGCCGCAATATCAAAAGCAGGAATTGTATGAATGCCGAGTAATTTTTGAATTTCACAAGCCGCAGCAGGGAAAGCATTACTGGCACTAGTGGTACCACAGACAATCATGTCTAGTTCACTGGCTTCAATGCCTGCCATTTCTAATGCTTTTAACGCAGCTTGATAACCCATTGTAGTAACGGTTTCGTCTTCTGCAGCAATACGTCGTTCAGAAATACCTGTACGTTCCACAATCCATTGATCTGAAGTTTCGACCATTTTTTCTAGATCGTGGTTACTACGAACTTGCACCGGTAGATAACTACCAGTTCCGAGAATTTTTGTTTGCATATAATGAGATCAGCTATTGATGTCTAAAAGAATCGTCTCCAAACGATCTTTAATCATTTCCGGAAGACGACGTTTTGCTTCTGTGGCAGCTAAATTGATTGCTTGTAAGTAAGCCGCTTCATCAGCGTTTCCATGACTCTTTACTACTATTCCGCGCAATCCTATCAGACTTGCGCCATTGTAGTGGTCGGGGTTCATCTTACTGAGCACTGATTGTATACGTGGAGCGAGGAGTTTAGACAACATCCGAACGAACAAACCTTGCGTCAGACCACGTTTTAATTGGTGGACTAACAACTTAGCAATGCCTTCAGATGTTTTTAATGTGATGTTGCCGACAAAGCCATCACAGACAATTACATCGACTGTTCCAGTGAAAATTTCATCACCTTCAACAAACCCGGTGTAATTAACTTGTTCAGTATCTATTAGATACTGCGCAGCTTGTTGGACTTGGTCGTTGCCCTTGACGTCTTCAATACCGACGTTAAGTAAAGCAACTTTAGGTCTAGCGCGTTTATGGACAGCCTCACATAAAACCGAGCCCATGACAGCAAACTGAAATAAGGTTTCAGAGTCACAGGACACATTAGCGCCAAGATCTAATAAATAAACGGGTTTACCTGTTACAGCTGGTAAACAACTCACCAAAGCGGGCCTATCAACGCCAGGAAGCGTTTTAAGCAAAATCTTAGCTAATGCCATTAGTGCACCCGTATTACCGGCACTAACACATGCTTGCGCTTTACCATCTTTAACTAATTCTAATGCCAAACGCATTGAGCTTTGTTTGCGAGAACGAATAGCTTGGATAGGTCTATCACACATGGTGATAACTTCAGTGGTATGAATAATTTGAATGCGTGCTCGAATAGCACTGTCAATATCAACTAGAAAAGGATCTATTTCAGCTTGATTGCCGACTAGAATAATGGATAGTTGAGAATTGAATTTCAGTGCCTGCAAGGCTGCAGGCACTGTGACGAGGGGGCCATTATCGCCCCCCATCACATCTAACGCGAGCGTCAGATCCGTCATAAGATTAGCAACAAATTACTTGTTGATAACCTTTTTACCGCGGTAGAAACCATCAGCAGTCACGTTGTGACGTAGATGTAATTCACCGCTAGTAGCGTCTACAGATAATTGAGCTGTGCTCAATGCATCGTGTGAACGGCGCATGCCGCGCTTTGAACGTGATTTTTTATTCTGTTGTACAGCCATTTGACTTGTCTCCTAGATTACTTGCTCTTCAGTTTTTCTAACACTGCAAACGGATTTGGACGCTCCTCTTGAGAGGGCTCGATTTCGCCTACAGCTATGTCGCTTGTTCCTAAATTGCAATCAGCATTCTGATGCATAGGAATAATTGGCATAGCGATTATCAATTCATCTTCGATCAACTGATGCAGACGAACTTCACCAATTTCATTGCACTCAATCGGCTCATACGCATCCGGGAGCTCATCGATTTCTTCTTGAGTCTTACAAGGACTAAAGGAGAAGTCGACCGTAACCTCTGTGGTATATGGTGTCATACAACGTTGACATAGCAGAGTGAGCTCCGTCACAGCCTTCCCGCTAAGGTAGACTATCCCCTGAATATCGACGCCACATTCTAACGACACTGTCACATCGGAACAATCGCCAGCACATAACTCGTTTAATCGCTTATTCTGTTTGCCGGGCACAATGCCTTCATAACGAAGACCACTGGCAGCAGTTCGAATAGGATCAATTGATACTGGTATCTTTACTGTTTGCATAAGGCGCGCATATTATAGTTTGAAAACGCTAGAGTCAAAGGAAATTTATCCAAATTGCGGTTAATTGCTTAACTAAACAAATTGAACAATTTACTAAAACGCCAACATTAAAATTGATCGAAGCGAAATATTACCTGTCACAGCCAGCGATCACAAGCGCGATCCGGCTAAATTTACTGCATTTGAACGCAATTTTGACTTATTATAGACTGAATTATCTAAATACATGAAAGACGTAACATGAATAGCAAAATCATCTTGGCTTCTACCTCTGTTTATCGCAAACAAATTTTAGAAAAGTTACAACTGCCCTTCGACTGTTTATCACCCGATATCGACGAAACGCCCCTAGCAGATGAAACCGCATCAGCATTAGTATTGCGATTGGCAGAACAAAAAGCCCTAGCCGGCGTTGCGTTATATAATAGCAATAATAAAATTACCGAACATTCTACTATTAATGCTAAAGAACCATCAGCAGTGGTTATTGGATCTGATCAAGTCGCAGTTATTGATGGAAACATCATAGGCAAACCACACACGACTGAAAAAGCAATTCAGCAATTACAACAAGCCTCAGGAAAAGCCATTACCTTTTATACTGGCCTGAGTGTTGTCCATAACCAAACCATGCAAGCATTCAGTCTAGTTGAGCCATTTACCGTTCATTTTAGAAATCTAACCTTAGCTGAAATTACTCGCTACGTGGAATTAGAACAGCCCTTGTATTGTGCTGGTAGTTTTAAAGCCGAAGGACTGGGGATTGCTTTATTTGAAAGGCTTGAAGGAGATGACCCCAATACGTTAATTGGATTACCATTAATAAAGTTGATTAAATTACTTAAGCAGCATCAAATTAATGTTCTATAAATTAATCGATTAAACTTAAAGCACTACAAATCAAATACTGCTGTAAGCTGAGCTCATATACTTACGCTAATTAGATGAATTGAAAAATGAGTGGATGCTCAATCTAGTGCGTTCACTTTTCATCCCCCCCCTGAAACTTCATTTAATCCATAGCTGATTTTTTGTTGTCTTCTACGATATTTCTTGCCTCACATAAGCTGTCGGATTAACAGTTGCTCGTTATTTATTACTTGTGATTATTACCTGTGACTATTGATGCCAGTGACTTTTGTTATCTGTAATCATTGTTCTCAGTAATTATTGCTAATTAGTAGGGATTTCTGAATTGAAATCTATACATACAGATTATTTAAATTGTAGATGAGCGCAATACATCTTCACGAGCTTGGTTAAACGTTAAGATTTAATACCATTTAGTGAAATATTCTAGACAGTAAAATATCTCTAAATCCAAACAAAACTTATCGAGGAAGTAATCAAAGCTTAAAAAACACTCGAACCGAATCCATTCCACATAAACCCCCTTTCACCTTCAGCAACATATTCAAATTTACATCGTCGAAATAACAACCTAAAAGGCTAACCATTCATTACGAACTTGTTGCAATCAAAATAACATGACGAAATTTAAAGACCACATTCAAAACACCATCAAAAGATAATAAATCACTTAAAATTCAATATTTTAAGCACAACCATTCAATAATACGAAGTTAATATCAATTTTTGCTAAACAAAATTGAGATCCCGATTCCACTTAAATATACATTTGAGTCACATTGTAAATAATTGCCATGAAAATATGGAGACAGAATTGACATTCGTCACACATTAACTTCTCACAAATGGTTACATTCTGCATTGAAAGCTAAGTAATTGTTATTAAGGTCAATTTACAACCGGTACTTTAGTAGATATGAATTAACAGTATCGATAAGATTGTGAATAAATAATACCCAACAACACTGAGTTTTTACTTTATCGAACAGATTGAATGGAAACTATAGTCGATAGCAGCGCCGAGGTGCTCAAGGAAATCATTTTTCACCTAATCCGTGATTTTGATGGCGAATAAATAATGGTGCCAATAGCCCTAGTGAAATTGAAAGGACAAAGTGCGAATGCTTAACATAAGTTTTCAAACATTGAACCTGCACTACTTTGGGTAAGGCTTTAATTACCAGTCTTTCTTACTTCGTAAAGAGAGAAATAGGCCTCAGCTTGGTCATTCGTTTTAATAAACGATATGTACATTTGCTGGAACGTTACAACTTTGATGATCGTTAAAGATAGAAATGGATACGAAATCTACGCCATCGTCATTGAAAATATAACGTAAATATACGTTGAATATTAATATAAAAATAAAGCTATGCGCTAGATAGCTAGGAAAATAATGATGAACAAAAAATTTAAAGTGAGCCTTATTTGTGCTTCAATTTTAGCATTAACCGCTTGTAATGATGACGATACTGTTACTGTCGATCCTAATCCAGAATTAGAAGCCCAAATTGCTCAGTTAACTGAACAGAACCAACAATTAGATGAAACCAATAAAGGTTTAACAGAAGAGAATAAAAATTTATCCGATTCAAATAAAGAATTAGATGAAAAAGCCGCAAGTTTTGTGAGCACCTTCCAGCAACAATGTGCCAATATCGGTGTAAACTTCGAATATCAAAATCCAAACCCAGATACACCATATGTCAATAATGGGGTGACGACTCAAGCAAGTTTAGTGGGTGTATTTGGCATGCCTGAAATTCCTTTTGAACACAATGAAGGCTCTACCTGTACATCATGTCACACAGACGGACATGACAATGGCATGGCGTGTGATACTTGTCATAGCTTTGCAGAAGCACCTTCAGAACCAGAAGAGCCAGTAGATCCTTCAGACCCAGGTGCACCTGGATTACCGACTCACCCAGCTGATGGTGATTGGGACAGTTACACTGGCGCATCAAATGTAGGTACTTTCTATTACAATGCAGATGGTGCTTCATTTGTAAACGCAGCATTCTTAGAAACCCGCATGGGCAAACAAAACACCTTCTACGAATGGAAGGAAGCGGCTGAAGGTGAAGGAGCTGCAACGCTGAAAACAGCTTGTGGTTTAGAAAATCGTCAATTCATAACTCATAAATATCCTGAAGATGGCAAGCCTTATACATTGAGTAGCTACTCAAACTTCAAAGGCGCTTCAACTTTCACCACTCATCGTATGGAAAATGGTACCCCAATCGCGAGCTCTGCCACATTTGGTCCTGGAATGAGTTTAGAAGATGATGGCGAATACTACATCGACTTATTTATAACAAAAAACAATACTTGTAAAAACTTGATTACTAATGGCAGTGGTGAAGTCCATTACTATGAATACGATACTCGTTCAAATGTGAAAAAAGGCTCTCCTGATATGGGCCCACGTAACGCAGGTGCTCGTATTCAAGTTTCTACTGATTTACACAAGTCAGTACTGAAAAGCTTTGACTGGAGTACTCCGGTTTATGGTGGTAATGGTCAATCATTCGATCCACAAGCTGTCGACTGGAATACAGTTGGGTCATGTGACCTAAAACTTAAAGTACAAATTATTTACCCACTAGGTTAATTTTTACTTTAGTCTTCGACACAAAAAAGCCGATGAGTTAATCATCGGCTTTTATAAAATCATTAGTCATTAGTCATTAGTCATTAGTCATTAGTCATTAGTCATTAGAGCAATCGTTTACCCAATCTATAAGTACAACAAATACAATAAACTAAAGATGCAGCAATATATCGGTTGGCTTACTTGCTGTGGCTGTCGGGTTTTGGCTCAATAAATCTTCCAAACTATGGGCGCCATAGGTCACTGCAATGCTGCTCACACCCGCATTATTAGCCATCGCAATATCTAACTTAGAATCACCAATCATTACCGCTTGTTCTGGTGCGACATTGAACTCTTCTAATAGCGAAGTAATCATTGAAGGGTGTGGCTTAGACTCTGCTTCATCAGCTGATCGTGTGGCGAAAAAATATTGCCCTAGGCCGGTTTCAACTAACATGCGGTCAAGGCCTGCTCTACGCTTACCTGTTGCAATCGCAAGTGTATGTCCTGCGGCTTGGATTTGAGTTAATACTGATTCAATACCTTCAAATAAAGGCGAAGGCGTTGAATTAATATTCAGATAGTAATTTTTATATGCTTCAAGCAAGTCATCATATTTATCTGCATTATCAGGGAACAACTTTTCCATTGCAGGTAAAATTGATAGACCGATAATATCCCGCACCTGCTGTTCGCTAGGTACTAACAAACTTAGCTCTTGGGCGACACTTTGCATGCAATCAACAATTTTACCAATTGAATCCATTAAGGTGCCATCCCAATCAAATATGACTAACTGATACTGCTTCATCTTATCTGCCTTTATGCGCGCTTTAATTTCTCTAGTGTCGATTGCAAAATATCATCTAATGGAGCTTTGACTATTTTGACTTCATCGTTTTCAGGATGAATAAATTTAAGCTCAGCAGCATGTAAGAACAAACGGTTCAGCCCTTTCTCGCGCATTGAGTCATCAAATTTTTGTTCGCTATATTTATCATCACAAGCAATTGCATGCCCTGCATACTGACAATGAACACGAATTTGATGTGTACGGCCTGTTACTGGGCTGGCTTTAACCAAAGTACAACCGTGATAGCGTTGCATTATTTTGTAACGGGTTTCAGAAGGTTTACCTTCCTGATTAACTCGTACTATTCGTTCACCTGATTTAAGAGTGATTTTCAGCAAAGGGGCTTTAACCACTTTATCTTTTGCTTGCCAATCACCACGCACAAGCGCCAAATAATCTTTTTGCATGGTCTTTTTGCGCAGCTGGTCATGCAGATGCTTCAATGCACTTCGCTTTTTAGCAATAAGCAAAACACCTGAGGTATCTTTATCTAAACGGTGAACGAGTTCTAAAAACTTTTGTTGAGGTCGCAGTGAGCGCAATCCTTCAATCACACCAAAATCAACCCCGCTGCCACCATGAACAGCAATGCCTGCTGGTTTATTCAAAACAATGAGATGATTATCTTCATGGATGATACGTGATTCTAACTGAGTCACTTTTGATAATTTTGGCGACGGTGCTGTACGATGATCTTTCTCAGCCATTCTTACAGGCGGAATACGAACCACATCATCAATCTGTAATTTATACTCAGGTTTTATCCTTTTCTTATTTACACGCACCTCACCTTTACGCACGATTCTGTAAATCATGCTTTTAGGAACACCTTTTAATTTGGTGAGGAGAAAATTATCAATGCGTTGCTCAAAATGATCTTCATCAATAGTGACCAATTGAACTTTTGTGGGAGTTTCTGTATTCATGATGCGCCTATAGTAATTACGGCGCACATTGTACCCTAACTTTTGCTTCGATGGGACAATAAGAATTCGTTGTTTTGATTGCTGTATAAATTGTTTATTGCTATATTTGCGCAGTGATTGAGGATAAACAGTGAATAAAATGTTCACAAACTCAATTTATTAAGGTGTTTTTTCAGTAGAATTCATGAGCACGGCAGGTCGCAAATCATTGATTTGCAAACTGTAAACATCACAAAGCAATAAGAATTGCTTTTACAGTTAAACCGTCTGTTTCATCATTATTTACAAAGTTTTCCTGAAACATTACACCCCCAAATTCGAACAAATTTTAGCTTGTCATCAAACAGACAGAATCGACTTGGGCATTACTGGATAAGAAATTTAAATTTATGGGGTTTGTTGGTCATTAACAACGAGTTCCTTGTTTTTGTAATCATTAAAAAATAAGCCATAAATAGGATGCGACACGCAGCGAATGCGTCTTACAGCAATGCGCACCTAACTTGCCTAAAAACCAGCCGCGAGGCTTCGTGATGAATAATTTTAGGCCCGTAATGCAACGATAAGTCTTTGTTTGATGACCTTATTAGAAGAATTAAGTCATCATGAAACGTATGTTAATTAATGCAACTCAATCGGAAGAGTTGCGCGTTGCCCTTGTAGATGGGCAACAATTGTATGATCTGGATATCGAAAGCCCAGGCCATGAACAAAAAAAATCAAATATCTATAAAGGCACCATCACTCGCGTAGAACCTTCACTAGAAGCTGCGTTTGTTGATTACGGCGCTGATCGTCACGGTTTCCTTCCCCTTAAAGAAATCGCACGCGAATACTTCCCTAAAGGTTACTCTTTCCAAGGCCGTCCAAATATCAAAGAAGTGGTATCTGAAGGTCAGGAAGTTATCGTACAAATCGACAAAGAAGAACGTGGTAATAAAGGCGCAGCCTTAACTACATTCATCTCTCTTGCAGGTTCTTATTTAGTCCTAATGCCTAACAACCCTCGTGCCGGCGGTATTTCACGTCGTATCGAAGGTGATGAGCGTACTGAACTTAAAGCTGCAATGTCAGAGTTATCTGTACCAAATGGTATGGGTCTGATTGTACGTACTGCTGGTGTTGGTAAAGATGCTGCTGAATTAAAGTGGGATCTTAAGGTTCTACAACATCACTGGGATGCGATTCAAGAAGCCGCTCAAAGCAAACCTGCACCTTTCTTAATTCACCAAGAAAGTAACGTGATTGTTCGCGCAATCCGTGATTACTTACGCCGTGATGTTGGTGAAATCTTAATTGATCACCCACGTATTTTTGAAGAAGCAAAACAACATATTGGTCTAGTTCGTCCTGACTTTGTAGAGCGTGTTAAGCGTTACGAATCTGAAGTGCCATTGTTCACACACTTCCAAATCGAATCTCAGATTGAGTCAGCTTTCCAACGTGAAGTTCGCTTACCTTCTGGTGGTTCAATCGTTATTGACCCAACTGAAGCATTAACTTCTATCGATATTAACTCTGCCAGAGCAACTAAAGGCGGTGATATCGAAGAGACAGCACTGAATACAAACCTTGAAGCAGCAGACGAAATTGCCCGTCAATTACGTTTACGTGACTTGGGTGGTTTAGTAGTTATCGATTTCATCGATATGACTCCAGTTAGACATCAACGTGAAGTTGAAAACAGAATGCGTGATGCGGTTCATTTAGACCGTGCACGTGTTCAGTTAGGTCGTATTTCTCGCTTTGGTTTGATGGAAATGTCTCGCCAACGTCTACGCCCTTCTCTTGGCGAATCAGCTGCACACTTATGTCCACGCTGTCACGGTCAAGGTACTATTCGTAGTACTGAATCTTTAGCGCTTTCAATTCTGCGTTTAATGGAAGAAGAAGCAATTAAAGAGAACACTTCACAAATTGAAGCCGTTGTACCGGTAGATGTTGCTGCTTTCCTATTAAATGAAAAGCGTAAAGCAATTCGCATCACTGAAGAGCGCCACAACGTTGAAGTTTATGTGATTCCTGATGCTCATATGACAACACCTGACTACCGAGTATCTCGTTTAAGAAGCGACGATGAAGTAGTAGAGTCAAGCTACAAACGTGTAGAAAAGCCAGACGCTAAACTTTACGAGCCTCGTAAACTTGAACGTGCAGAAGCACCTCAACCTGCTATTAAAGGTTTTGGAACGCCCAAAAATGCACCTAAGCCTGCTCCAGAGCAACCAGCTAAAGCTGCCGCTCAAGCGCCATCAGAGCCGGGTTTCTTCTCTAAAATGGTTTCTGCAATCAGCAAGCTGTTCTCATCAGATGAACCAGCTAAAACTGAATCTAAGCCGTCAGATAAGAATCGTAAAGAAGGTCAAAACAACCGCCGCAACCGTCGTAATGACTCTCGTCGTAACGATAACCGCCGCAACCGTAATGACAATCGTAGCGACAACCGTAATGATGCCGAAAATAAAGGCAGAGACAACAAGGGCCGTAACAAGAAGTCTGACAGAGATGTTGCTAATAAAGAGCAAGATAAACGTCAGAACAAGAATGACCCTAAAGCAAAAAATGCTAAGGCTCCAGCTGATAAAACTCGCAATGAAGGTGAAAAATCGCCTAAGCAAGAAGCAGCTAGAGAACGCCGTCAACGTCGTAACATGCGCCGTAAAGTTCGTATTGAAAACGAGCAAAATGAAGCCAAGTTAAACGAAGTTGAAGCCAGTGAAAGCAATGCATCTGTAGAAGCAGCAAAACCTGCTGCGACTGAACAGACTGCTAAGCCAGCTCGCACTCGTCGTCCAAGAAAAGACAACAATGCGAAAACTGATACCGCTAAATCAGAGTCTGTAGAAACGACTAAGCCTGAAACAGCTAAAGATGCACCAGTTGTTAAAACTGAAAAGCCTGAAACTGTAGAAGCTAAAGTTGAAACCTCAGCGGTAGAAACAACACAAACCGTTGCTTCAGAATCAGCAAGCTCCGCGCCAAGCGCTCCAGCTAAAGTTGAAGCTGTTGCAGAAGCGACTGAAGAAACTAACGCAGAAGACAGCGAAGAAAAACAAGGCCAACGTCGTAGTCGTCGTAGTCCTCGTCACCTTCGTGCAGCGGGTCAACGTCGTCGTCGTGATGAAGATGAAACGTCTCCAGCTACTGCGGTATTCACACCAGTTGATGAACTTGAGAAACAACTTGATGCAGAACAAGCTGAAGCGGCAGTTGAAGCTAAAACTGAGGCTCCTGCTGCTGAAACAACACCAGTTGTTGAAGAAGTTAAAGTTGAAGCGCCTGTTGCACAAGAGCCTGTAGCTGAAGAAGTTAAAACTGAAGCCCCTGTTGCTCAAGAACCTGTAGCTGAAGAAGTTAAAACTGAAGCGCCTGTTGCTCAAGAGCCTGTAGCTGAAGAAGTTAAAACTGAAGCGCCTATTGCTCAAGAGCCTGTAGTTGAAGACGTTAAAACTGAAGCACCTATTGCTCAAGAGCCTGTAGTTGAAGAAGTTAAAACTGAAGCGGCGATTGCTCAAGAGCCTGTAACAGAAGAAGTTAAAACTGAAGCACCTAAAGCGCCAGCAAAAGACAACTCTATTGCTTCTGCACCAATGGCTAAGCCTGCAGCAATTCAACGCAAAGCTGTTGCCACTCCAGCTGCTGTTGAAGCTAAGGTAGAAACGCCAGCTGAAGCTCCGGCTAAAAAGCCTGCTGCAGCTAGTCGCTTCGGCTCTATGGTGATGTCAGATACCACTAAGCCTGTTTCTGAAGTACGTCAGCAACAAGCCGTACCTAAGGGACGTGAATATCAAAAATCACAGCCTAATGCTGAAACAGCAAAATCTAAAGTAGCAAACAGTGCTTCTTCAGATATGACAAAAGCATAATGATGTAAGCTTTGTCTGTTTAAGACATTTTCAAAAACCACGCTAATTAGCGTGGTTTTTTTATGTTTACAGTTTGATTAAATATGCTATTTATACTCAATTAAGCTTAATTTCAGGTTTAGCGCCGCATTAATATTTGTTAACATACGCACACTTTTATTTTCAAACACTTCAATTGTTTTCAGGGGCTAAATGTTCGATCTACTACGTCACAAAACCAGCAGTAGCAAAGCAGATATATTATCTGGTCTGACTGTTGCTCTAGCGCTTATTCCAGAAGCTGTCGCTTTTGCATTTGTCGCTCAAGTTGAACCTATGGTGGGTTTATACGCAGCCTTTATTATGGGTCTAATTACTGCAGTTATTGGCGGACGTCCAGGGATGATCTCTGGCGCAACAGGCGCAATGGCTGTTGTTATGGTTTCACTGGTTGTTGAACATGGAGTGCAATACCTATTTGCAGCCGTTGTGCTAGCTGGGATAATTCAAATCTCTGCTGGTGTTTTTAAACTCGGTAAATTCATTCGCATAGTACCTTACCCAGTCATGATAGGCTTTGTAAACGGTCTGGCGATTGTTATTTTCTTAGCACAACTTGGGCAGTTCCAAGTTAAAGATGCTGCAGGAAATATGGTATGGCTTGGACAAGAGCCATTGATGATTATGTTAGGTCTTGTGGCACTAACTATGGCTATTATCCATTTTTTACCTAAGTTAACCACTGCAATCCCGTCTTCACTGGTGGCTATTTTAACGGTTACAGCCATAGTTGTTGGATTGGATTTAGATACTCGAAACGTACTCGATTTCTTAAAAACCATGAGTGGTGATGAAAATGCAACGATTGCAGGTAGCCTACCTTCATTTGCTATTCCGAGTGTGCCATTTAATTTAGAAACGCTTTATATCATTCTCCCTTACGCATGTATTCTTGCAGCTGTAGGTTTGATTGAATCGTTACTAACTTTAACTGTAATCGATGAAATGACTAACAGTCGCGGCCGTGGTAACAAAGAATGTGTTGGCCAAGGTGTGGGTAACATCACCAGTGGCTTCTTTGGCGCTATGGGTGGTTGTGCAATGATTGGTCAATCAATGATTAACATTAACTCAGGTGGTCGTGGCCGCTTATCAGGCATAACAGCAGCGTTAGCATTACTCGCCTTTATCTTATTCGGCGCAGCATTTATTGAAATTATCCCTCTGGCTGCGCTAGTTGGTGTGATGTTCATTGTTGTACTTGGTACATTTGAATGGGCTAGTTTTAAAGTCATGCGTAAAGTCCCTAAGCATGATGCCTTTGTAATTATCTTAGTAACAACCGTCACCGTATTTACCGACTTAGCATTTGCAGTATTCGTAGGTGTTATTGTTTCAGCATTAGTATTTGCATGGGAACATGCCAAACACATTAACGTTGAAACCAATACTGATGCTAATGGCTGGAAAGTTTACAAACTAAATGGCCCATTATTCTTCGGCTCAGTTTCTAACTTCTTAGATCTTTTCGATGCAGAAAATGACCCTGAAGATATCATTGTGGATTTCCAAAATTCACGTGTTGCAGATCACTCAGCACTTGACGCTATTGATACGTTAGCTGAAAGATATGTCGCAGCGGGTAAAAAATTACACTTAAGACATTTAAGTCCAGACTGTAAAGACTTACTTCACAAGGCTCGCGACTTAGTTGAGGTTAACGTTATTGAAGATCCACATTACAAAGTAGCGGATGATGCACTAGATTCTTAATCCGAATCATTAAGTAATGTATCCCATCAACAAAAAAGCGAACTAGTTAGTTCGCTTTTTTATTGGGTGACAGTTTAATCATGCTATCAGTATGACTTGCTGCAACTACGCTACTCTTTCTTTAACAGCGCTTCAAATTGTTTCATCGCTTTTTCAAACTTCGGCTTTATTAACAGCTGGCAATAAGGTTGCTCAGCATTTTTAGCAAAGTAATCATCGTGAAAATTCTCTGCATGATAAAAAGCTTCGTACATGCTGACTTCTGTCACAATTGGTTTTGGCCAAATTCCCTGCTGTATTAATTTACTTATCGCAATCGTCGCGGCATCGACTTGCTCAGCATTATGAGTAAAAATCACTGAGCGGTATTGCGGACCTTTATCATTGCCTTGCTGATTTAATGTGGTGGGATCATGTATGGCAAAAAACACCGAGAGTAATGTGTTGTAACTAATGACTTTCGGATCAAATGTCACCTGAATAACTTCAGCATGGCCAGTTACTCCGCTACATACCGCGTCGTAATGGGCGTCTTCAGTCGTTCCACCGCTGTAGCCAGAATAGACACTTTCAACTCCATCGAGTCGTTGAAATATTGCCTCAATACACCAAAAGCAACCTGCACCAAATGTCGCTAATTGCATTGCTTTTGCCGCTTGTGACTTTTCAGCTTCAATGTCTTCGTAGCTTTTAAACACCATAGACACTGAATTAACACAATGGCGCATATTTTTACCCGTCAGCATTTCCCCTTTAAACACATGTCCAAGGTGACCACCGCATTCATGGCAAGTAATTTCTGTGCGCTTTCCATCGGCATCTAATGTTCGTTTAATCGCACCATGGATTTCGTCATCAAAGGCTGGCCAGCCGCAAAATGCATTGAACTTATGCTCACTTTTATACAAAGGCGCTAAGCACTTTTTGCATAAATATAAACCTTCAGCTTCATGATTGACGTATTCTCCACTAAATGGACGTTCAGTTCCTTTCTGCTCAATGACATACTTTTCAAACTCAGTTAATTCATTCATTTGCATCGTCCTAACTTCAATCTCGGCCTTCTTACTGTAAAGCAAAATTTTGACAGATGGCAGTATGCCCAATAAAGATCACTATTTCGACTTATAAGACCTGTTTTTAGGTCAAAAAATTGCGACAAAGTGTGACGGAGGTTAAAATTAACTTGGGTCAAATAAAACAATAAGTAGAAAATATGAAATTAGAAACAATTGATTACCGCTCAGAAGGTTGTGCAAAGCAATTTGTTGAGTCATTAAGAGAAACCGGATTTGGCGTGTTGTCAAACCATCCAATCAGTAAAGAACTGGTCGAAACCATCTATAAAGAATGGTACGAGTTCTTCCAATCTGAGCAGAAAAATGATTTTTTATTCAAACCAGAAACCCAAGATGGCTTCTTCCCTGCCTCGATTTCTGAAACGGCCAAAGGCCATAGCGTAAAAGATATCAAAGAATATTTTCACGTTTATCCTTGGGGACGCATTCCTGAATCATTAAAAGAGAATATTCTTGCTTATTACAAGCACGCAAATGATTTAGCAGCTGAGCTTTTGGGTTGGATTGAGCAATACGCTCCTGCTGATGTCGCTGCAAAATTTTCAATTCCGCTACCAGCGATGATTGCTGAAAGCGAAAAAACCTTACTTCGTGTACTTCATTACCCACCTATGGCGGGTGATGAAGAGCTCGGCGCCATTCGCGCAGCAGCCCATGAAGACATAAACTTAATCACAGTTTTACCTGCAGCAAACGAGCCTGGGCTTCAAGTTCAAACTAAGGATGATAGCTGGATTGATGTGCCCAGTGACTTTGGTAACATCATTATCAATATCGGTGACATGCTGCAAGAAGCTTCTGGTGGTTATTATCCATCAACCTCCCACAGAGTCATTAATCCAGAAGGAACGGATAAAACCAAATCACGTATTTCATTGCCATTATTTTTACATCCAAACCCTGAAGTTGTGTTATCTGAGCGCTATACTGCAGATAGCTATTTAATGGAAAGATTACGTGAGCTTGGTGTTATTTAAGTTCTAATGTTAATCCAACAAGTTAAAAGCGCCAATTGGCGCTTTTTTTTATCATTTAGCGGCATAACAAGGTAGAATATGCCCCCTTTGTTGGAAGTGGTTTTAAAAAAGGCAAACACATGGCAATTCAATGGTACCCAGGACACATGCACAAAGCTCGAAAAGAGATTGAAGAGGCAATGCCTCAAGTCGATCTTGTTATCGAAGTATTAGATGCACGTATACCCTTTAGTAGTGAAAACCCTATGGTTTCGACCTTAAGGGGCGATAAGCCATGTATTAAACTCCTCAACAAATCTGACTTAGCCGATCCTAAAATTACTGCTCGTTGGATTGAATACCTAGAACGCGAACAAGGTGTTAAAGCCACAGCAATCACGACATTGCAACCTGGACAAGTTAAAAGTATTCCAGATATTTGCCGCAAGCTAGTGCCTTCACGAGACAAATTAGAAAAAGACATTCGTACCATGATCATGGGTATTCCGAATGTAGGTAAATCTACCATTATTAATGCCCTTGCTGGGCGCACCATTGCTAAAACGGGTAATGAACCAGCAGTCACTAAACGTCAGCAACGCATTAATTTAAAAAACGGTATTGTACTGTCTGACACCCCAGGTATTTTGTGGCCGAAAGTAGATAATGAAGCCAGTAGTTACCGCTTAGCGGTGACTGGTGCAATTAAAGATACCGCAATGGAATATGAAGATGTGGCAATGTTTGCTGCAGAATATTTCTTGCACGCATATCCTGAAGAGATTTGTGAGCGTTACAAGCTTAAATCGCTACCAGAAACCGATATCGAATTACTAGAAGAAATCGGCCGTAAACGCGGTGCATTAAGACCTGGAGGCCGTATTGATTTACATAAAGCATCGGAATTACTTCTCCACGAATTCCGTTCTGGTAAAACGGGGTTACTCACTTTAGAAACACCTGAAATGGCTGAAGTAGAGAAAGCTGAAGTGGCACGGATAATGGCAGAAAAAGAAGCAATTAAACAACAGAAACTTGAGCAAGAAAGATTAAAGCGCTCTGGTAAACGTCATCAGAATGATTAAGCTCAAACTAAAGAGTTTGAATTAATAAATCTTATACATAAAAGGCTTATCATTGGATAAGCCTTTTTAATATCTGCTGGATTTTACATTTTAACAAGAGACGTTTTATAACAGATGGTTACAAGGGTTTTTAATAAAAAGCCACTCTTATAAAGCAGCTTGATTTAAATCATCTGTTTAACAGCTTTAGTGTTAAGTATAAAACGAGCGCTAATGTTTAATTTGTTGTGCCAAACTCCCTAAGCTAGCGTCAAGCAAATCTAACACCACTTCAAATCCATTCTCTCCGCCATAATAAGGGTCAGGTACTTCTGTCACTCCCCCAACCTCATCATTAGCAAAGGATAAAATGAGCTTTATCTTGTGTTGATAATTAGCGGGGCAACAAATAAGCAAATCTTCAAGGTTACTGTTATCTGCAGCAAGAATTAAATCAAAATGCTTAAAGTCCTCATCGGTTACTTTCCTTGCCTGCATACCAGAAAAATCTAAACCTCTGGCTTCACCCGCTTTAATTGAGCGAGGGTCTGGCGAGTTACCTTGATGATATGCGGCTGTTCCTGCTGAATCGATAACAAGCTTAAGCTTTAATGCTTGGGCTTTTTCTCGAAACACGGCTTCTGCACTTGGCGAGCGGCAGATATTACCAAGGCAAACAAATAGCACTGATTTGACTTGGCTCAAATCAAGCTGTTTAGGTTGATTGCGATCAATGCTCGTATTCAATGTAGCGTCCTATTATATATTTTCAGAATCGATTGATTATTTTATGCACATATAAACTCAAAGCTTAAGGGTACTGTTTACCGGCTAGCTCATTTTAGCTTTATTCAGATCTTACTCTTAAAAAATGGGCAAAACGCGGAATACCATTTTTAGTAAACCCTAAATATTGATAGGTTACCACAGCGCCTATCTTAGGTGGATTAGCCCTTTCATAATCACTAAAGCCACTGCCAATTTTAAACCGTTTACCATCTGGCATTTCTACAGTGATAGCGCCCATTAAACCAGAAAACTTTCCTTTACCTTCTGTATGCTCAATGACTATCGCTTCAGCATCGTATCTTGGTTTTAACTTAACAATATCTCGACTTCGGCCCACTTTATATAATGCAGTTTTCTTGTGCAGCATCAAACCTTCACCATTTATTGCTATCACTCTATCAAGCTCTTGGTACAGCAGTTCCTGAGTTGTAAACTCTTGCTGGGTTATCACATGCATGTGTTTTGAATTAGCAGCAATAGTTTTCATCTGCTTAACCCGCTCACTAAATGGGCCACTGTGTTCAGGTAAGTCAAATATCATGAATTTAACGTCGCGCCACAACACACTATCAGGTTTCTGACTTCGTGCTAAAGCTGAAATTGACTCAAAATCATTGCGCTGTATCCATAACTCCCCATCAATTTTAATAGGCGGAAAGTCCGCAACGAACCAATCAGGTATCGCAATGTTTCTGCCAGAACGCGACAGCATATGACTGCTATTCCAATAGCCTCTCACGCCATCAAGTTTTTCACTGACTAAATAGTCTTTTATGTCTAGTTGATTTTGATAACGAGTGGCTAATTGAATTGGCGGTTTTTCTGCTGCGACAAGCTGCAGTGGAAATAAAAAATAGATGAACAGAAATATAATAGACAGTAAATATCTTTGCATAGTAGCATCCTTGCTAATAACATTCGTAAAATCAGATGATGTTGATCAGCAGAGCATTATTGCCAATTCATTTATTTGCTGATGCTTTATCATAGTCAAGTTAGTGAGTTTTGCGCCCCTAACAAGCTTAAATTTGGGCGGGATTAAATAATTTTATAAGGAACTTCAATGAAGCCAGTGAATAATCATGGAATCAAACGCGTTATTCGTGCAACTGGATTTTCAATTCAAGGACTCACAAGTGCTTGGAAAAATGAAGCGGCCTTTAGACAAGAGCTGATCATTGCAGTTGTATTGCTTCCTATCGCAATATTCGCCAATGTCAGTTTTGTAGAATCAATATTAATGGTTATGACGCTGTTTATTGTGCTCATCACTGAGCTATTAAACTCGGCCATTGAAGCAGTCGTCGATCGTATCAGTGATGAAATTCACCCCTTAAGTGGCCAAGCTAAAGATGTTGCATCAGCCGCAGTTTTTTTAAGCTTAGCTTTATGCGCCACGACTTGGGGCGCGATTTTACTCAAAGCTTACGTTTTATAGTAGCTTAGGTTTATGGAAGCTTACGTTTAAAGATAGAAGTCCGCCATTTTGAATACTGTGCTTACCGATATATTTGGTGAGTTAACAATATTAACGCCTGTTCTATTTCTTCAATCCGTTCACTTTTAGCCCAATGCGCCGCGTAAATGTGTCTGCGCATAGGGTTAACTCCTGCAACAACAAACAATTGCCCTTCCTCAATCTTTTTCGCAACCATGGATTCAGGTAAGAAAGCACAACCACCATTTTTGATAATAAATTCATAAGCAATCTGAGCAGAGCTAGTATGTAACACAGGCATAGGTAAACGGGTTAATTCCTGCGCATGCATAATATTAAATGCTGTCCCCCAATCGACCTTTATATAAGGGGTTTGCTCAAGGTCTTCGAGTAATTGGTCTGGTTGGTTCGATACTAGTATCAGATTAACCCGGTTCAACTTAGTGATTTCAATATCATCAATTCTTAAAGGATCAAAACTTAATGCAATATCTAGTGTTCTTTCTGATAACTGTTTCGACATGACTGCAGTTGTCACGACATCAGTTCTTAGCGAGACATCTTGTAAGCCTGAGCATAAAGGTTGGATGAAATTATTCAGATAGCTGTCCCAAACATTATGGCCAATACCTAATGTGAGTTGAACGGATTGACTACTTGATAAAGATACATCTTGTTTAGCTCGTTCAACGGCGGTAAGCACTGCATTTGCATGTTCTAACATACGTTCACCAGCAGGTGTAGGTTGGATGTTATTTCTTTCACGATCAAATAATGAGACACCTAACAGTGTTTCCAACTGTTTAACTCTAAAGCTCACTGCACTGCGTGTTAGAAATAAATTATCTGCAGCCTTTCCAAAATGCCGAGTACGATAAACTTCTAAAAATGTTTTTAATAAATCAGTATCCATTTGGGATTTATACTCAACAGTAATTATTCGCAGTGATTTTAATAACGCTTTATAGCAAAATTATTGCAATGAGTATTTAGCCAAAATTAAGATTTCCAACGCAAGTATCACTCGTTGCAACATCAATATTTTGACAAATACAAACACTGTTAAAACTTTTAACATTCTGTCAAAAAAATGACTGAAAAACAGTTTAAAATAAGCGCATAAGTTTAATTGTCTTATAAATAAACATTCAGTTTTCATCAATAAAAACATAAATGACTACAGCGCTACAACTAGCCAGACTCCACAACAAAGTCTATTTAATACAGCAGCTTAAGAAATTAAAACTAAAGTTGCATCTAAACATTAATATTCCCCTTACGAGCAAACATTGATCTAGGATCAGTTTATGCAATATTTACACTAACAAAACCTTCACATTTAGTTACATAATGCTAGTATTACTACACAAAAAGATATATCCCTGATTATCCAATAAAAATAATAAGCACAGTTGGCTCACCAAAGAGTACAAATTAAGTGCGGAGATAAAATGTTTAAGCGTGCCTCTTTAGGATTTTTAGCTGTGGTTTGTACGACAGGCCATGTTAAAGCTGACGAATACAAATTTACCCTTGGTGCATTTTACGCTAGCTCAGATTCAACCATGCTAGTGAAGAGTGCTAAAGATACGGGTAATTATTATTTGCTCGATTTTGAAGATGACTTGCTGTTAACCGAAGAGCAATTCCTGCCTTTTTTCGAATTCCAATATAGCTTCAATGAACGTCACCACATTTATGTCGATTGGAAGTCATTACACCGTACTGCCGATACCCCACAGTTAGGTTTTGATATCGAAATCCCTGAGTTTGGGGATGATGATCAAAGCTATGTCATTGACGGTACTTCTAAATTATCGACCACTTTAAATATAGATATTTTAAGACTTGGGTATGGCTACGATATTTGGGAAGGCAATGATTACACTGTAGGCGGCTCAATTGGTTTGCATACTATGTTTGTAGAAACCATATTTGAAGGCGACATTAGCCTCTGTGGCGCAACTAGCGAGCCAAATAGCTTGTGTGATACCGTGTCATTTACGCCTAGAGTTGTTGATAACGCTTTAACAGCACCTTTACCAAATGTTGGTTTATTCGGGATGTACGAGTTTTATCCAGGTTGGCAGTTCAGTGCTCATGCACAATATTTCGCGATTAAGTATGACAATTTTAAAGGTTCATTAGTCGATATTCGAGCAGGCGTTAGTGCCATGATCTGTGAAAACTTTCACTTAACTTTGGCGTATAATTATTACGATGTTGACGTTGATATTGAACGTTCTCGCAGTTTGTTGGATAAAGAATTTAGAACCTTAGACTACAATATCAACTACAGTTTCACAGGCCCCATGTTCGCCGTTTCATACTCATTTTAAAGTTTTAAATGCACCTTATAATAGGTGCTTTTTTATGAGAAAATCTTTAATTAATAAGCTACTTTTGAATATCATCACTCATCTATATTTAACTCATTAAATTTTGATAGTCGATTGTGGCCTCTACATATTTGAGGGATTAAATGTCAAATGACCTACTAAAAACTGCCGCTTTGAATTTAAAAAAAGCCGTTCCCTTAATGCTCAAACACAGTATTCCAACCACGCCAACCAATTATGCGCTTTGGTATACTTATGTTGCTGAATCTAATCCTAAACTTAATCTTGCCTTAGACACTGCCATTTCTCAAAATCAGCAATATTCTCCAGTATCTAGCGAGTTGCTTTACCGAGAACATATCTCTGATCCTGTAGAGCTAGATGTACGCTCTATGAGGCAAAATCTTGATGCTATGGTATGTGAATTATCTCAATCCTTAAAAGATACCAATCATGACACCAGTAATTTTCAATCTAAAATTGAGAAAGAATTCAGTAAACTAAGTGAACTTGAAAATAAAGGCTTTACACTTGAGCAAGTCATTAAGGTCGTAAGAAGTATTGTCAATGAGTCTAGTAATATTCACTCAAGCACTGTTAGTTTTACCCAGCAACTAGATAAAGCACAAACGGAAATATCTGCGCTTAAGCAACGTCTTGCAGAAACCGAAAAGGATGTGTTATTTGATGCCTTAACTGAGGCGCTCAATCGTCGCGCATTTAATGAAGATATCAACGCACTTGTAAGTCAGTCTCCTAAAGGCTGTTGTATGATCCTTGCTGATATCGACCATTTTAAGCAATTTAACGACACCTATGGCCACCAGCTTGGGGATTTAGTCCTTAAGGTTGTCGCTAAACGGTTACAAGAATCTTGTCGAGACGGTGTAAAACTTTACCGTTTTGGTGGAGAAGAGTTTGCCATTTTGCTTCCTAACAGCAAACAACGAATTGCGAGGCAGTTAGCTGAAGCAATGCGCCGTTCGATTGAAAAACTCAGCGTTAAAGACCGTCGCAGCGAAACCCGTATCGATAATATCACTGCTTCATTCGGCGTCAGTGAGTGGAAAGAAAAACAAACAACCAGTCAGCTTATAGAAACCACTGACAAGTTGTTATATGAAGCTAAACGCTTAGGCCGTAATAGAGTCATGCCAATTTCTAACTAAGGTTCATATCAACCTATGACCGCTATTGACTTTCTTGGCGGTCACCACATAACGATATTCGCTATTGGCAGATAAGTCCTCAAACGGATAACAAGTAATTAGCGTTAACTGGTTATCCGTGGTCATATCCAATATTTCGGTTTGTGATTCGTGCACAATATTGATATGAGTGATTAAGTAGTTTTGTTGCAACCCATAGGAGGTTTCTAGCTCAACGATATCTCCTTTTTTAACTTTTTGTAGCGGCAAAAAATGAGTATCACGATGCCCTGCAATAATGGTATTACCCTGTTCACCTACGCCTGCGCCACTGAGGATTAAACTCGGACCAAAAGCTAAGTTTCTTCCTGAGGCTCCAGCTAACACATACATAGGTTGACCTATGGGATATAAATCAGTTTCCTTATCGGCATATAGCTTTAATTTACCCACTGGATGAGTATCTGCCCAGCTCCAGGGCTTATGCGGTAATTGGTCTTTTAGTGTTTTACTCCACGCTTGCTCAATAAGGTATTGAGCAAAGTTCGCTTTAATTTGCATATATGCTCCCTGTGATAAAAAGCTCACTCCGATAAGTGCAACACAAGATGGAAGAATCCATTTATAAAATGTCATTGAGCCTCCGGTTTCCATATCTTTTATATTTAGTTTTTAAACTTCACTTCTTGTACTTACCTTCCAGTATTTTGATTTTTACTTTACCGCTTAGGCAGAATTAGTCGCTGACCAGGTAAGTAACCTTTAATCCAGAGCCCGTGTAGCAAAGCAACCATCAATAAACTCAACCCTATTAAGATATGTAATCGACTAGATGTTGCTGTTTGTGGTAACACGCCTTTAGGGCTTTTCCAACCTGCTGGTAAATGTCTTTTTACCTGCATATTGTGATTAAACTCGGCCATTGGGTTTACTGGGGTTTTATCGACTGCCACTAAACTGGTCTGGGAGGTAACCAAGTGATACTTCATCCCTAATGCTTCCACTTGCGACTTAACTCGCTGCAAATTAGCTCTGGTTTGAGTCGCCTCAATGGCATTAATCTGCGCATTCGCCCAAATTAAATCTAAGCCAGCCACCTTTCTAGGCGCCTGTCGATTAATTCTGTGTTGCCAATACTGCCCTTGGGTATAACCTGAAACGACCAAGTCTTGCTGGTTATAAGCTGGAGACTTAAAGCTCACTAGCAATGGCTCATCTTGATACAAGTCAGGTATTTGAGCTGGCCAATAATCTGGTAATGTCCCATCTTGATAAGTAATTTTAATATCTGTGCTCACAGGTTTTTCTATTTTCGCTAGCAGCTGAGATATTTTGCTTTTAACTTCAGCAGTATTTCCAATATAGGTATATGTCCCGCGGCCAAACATAGCTGCACGCTCCATAAAATATGAATTAGGCGCTGAACCAATCCCTACGGTGAATAACCTGCTATCGCCTAATTCAGCTTCAATTTGCTGAAACAAACCATGCTCATTACTCACTGCACCATCAGTGATAAAAATAACTTGCCTTAACATTGAAGCTGAAACATTTCCCCCTTCATTTCCACTAGCGCTGTCAGATGTTTGATTGAGCAAAGATGCAGATAGCGCCTTACCTATCTCAGTACCACCATTAGCATCTAATTTTCTAACAAATTGATTTGCTTTACCTATATTGCTACTTGAACCCGTTAAAGAGGTTGCAGATAACTGGCTCACCGAACTATTAAACTCAATAACATTGAATTTATCCTGGCTTGTTAAACCCGCCAGCGCATATAACATGGCTTGTTTAGCTTGCTCTAGTGAGCCACCTGACATCGAACCCGATGTGTCAATCACGAGTATCAACTCTCTTGGAACATGTGTACTCATTGAACTTACAACTGCAGCTTGAGTATCAGTACTCCCCCTTGAGTTAGTTACCTCCCTTGAATTAGTTAGCTCCTTTGAATTAGTTACAGAAGGCGGAGTAAGCATGACTAAACCGTATTGGCTTTCATTACTCACATTTCTTCTATGGCTGTCTTTGACCTCAGCTGTATTTGCCCGATTTACCTTGTTTGAGTTAACAAGAGTTGAAGGTGAATGTGTTTGACCCACTTGAGTAAAAACAGCTGTCATTGGTTCTGAGCTATTACCTGCTGTATTTTCAGCTCGCCAAGTTAATACAAAATCTTTGTCAGCTTTTTCTTGGTTAACAAAGTTAATTTGCCACTTATCTGCAGCACCTGTTGTTGTCACTTGGTGATAAGGACTATCAATACTGGCCACATTAAAACCTGCATCTAACTCAATTGAGAGACTGACCATGAGCGAACTTGAAGGTGACTCGCTATTGGTTGGGTTTTCCATATTAAAAAGCTCATGTGAAAAACTGAGTAACGATGTCGGCAGCACGGGGGATAAAGACTCATATGATAAATAAGATGTTTCTGACTGCATTAACTGACCACTATCTTGAGAAGCTGACATTGCTTGTGCCGGTGCGTACCTTGGGTTAATGGTCATCGGGAAACGCAGATTAAATTCACCGTCTTTGTAAACCAGCTTTTCTTGGTAGCTAATTTCCACAGTTAAGGTTTCATTCGGGCCTAAGTTAGCAATATCCGTGGTAAAGATGTTGGTGCGTTGCTGGGAAATCAAGCTTGCTCTTTTACCTTGTTTCTTCGCTTTCTCAAATGTCGCTTTAGCCTGTTTTTTAGGTTGAATATCCCCTTCAATCACCCGTTCACCAACGATTAGCCGCATTTGGTCTACTGCGCCATTATGAGACAAAGGAAAAATATACTGGCCATTAATCCACTGGGAAGTTTCATTGGTAAACGTCTGCTTAACACTGACTCTATTAGTCCAACCCGAAACCTTCATTTGCACATCGGTCTTTAACGGTAAGCTCTCAAATTGCTGACCATTTTGCTGAAAACGCAAAATGCCTTGTGTCACTTGTGATTGATTACCTTCACTGTCAGCTCGCTCAATCAACCGACTACTATTAGATGCCATGGCGTGCACTGGAAACAGCACATTCAAAATCATCAATGCGAGCAATATTAACCCTGAACAGGCATAAGCCGCTGCAGAATAAATTCGACGTAAGCGATTTATTTTATTTAACTCAAAGCAATGCTGCTTTGTTTGTCGTTGACTCGTTGGCATATCTCTCACCTGATAACTCGTTAACCTTGTCATTATTTTCTCTCCATGAATTCAGCCTTCCCCCTCGTTTAAGCCATGCCTATCAATCCGTTATGATTCAGAGTTGATTAAGGATTGAATCAATATTGATTCTCTTTTGAAAAATCATGGCTTTACGAAGGTAGAAGCTGTAATTAAGGTAAATTAGTTAGCAGCGAGCGCTTCACCGACTGGCATTATTTTTAACGTTACGCGACGGTCAAAGAAGTCATTTTCAAAACTCTGTTCAGTATGTAAAGGAGCTGAAGCACCAAATGCTTGCGCATGTAGTCGCTCAGAAGACACCCCTTGACTGACCAAGTAGCTTGTCACTTCGATAAGACGCTGCTCAGAAAGAGCTTGGTTAAATGAACTGTCGCCACGGCGATCAGCGTAACCCGTTAAGTCCAACATCAGTTCTGGTGAAAGTGCCATTAGGTAAGCCACATCATCGAGTTGTTGCTCAAAGTGAGGTTCGATAGTTGAAGATCCCGTTTTAAATTGCACGTTAAGGCCAATAGCTAACTCTTGTAATTGTTGCTGCTGAGCTTCTCTTAAATCTGTTAGTTGCGACTGAACCAATAAAAATTCATCGGTCACATCAGCTAAGGATTGTTGCTTTTCGTGTAACGCCGTTAGTTCTGATGTTTGTAACTCAATCGATTCTTGCTGCTGAGCGAGTAAGACTTTTTGAGTTTGGATCTCTGAGTCATCCCCAACTGTTTTACCAATTAACGTTCCTGCAAATGCTCCAATAATAGCGCCAACAGGGCCGCCAACCACCGCGCCTAATACAGCGCCAGAAGTTAAGCCGACAAGCTCTTCTGTGTGCTCACGCTCATCGGTTTGTTCTGTTTGCAATTGACTATCTTCAAGCATTTCGACCACTTCATCATTTGCCACTGACACATTTGAGATAAATAAACTGCTAATAACGGCTGCTGCGATAAGTTGCTTTTTCATGGTGTTTTCCTTTTGAGTTCAATAAATGTATTTAGTAAATGAGTTAATAAACTGTGTGTCTCATTCGATGTAGCTATTAAACACAATAGAAATGGCAACCAAGGGGCACAAAAATGGCAATGTAGGGATGAAATGTGGCAACAATATGGCAATTGCTTTGTGGCAATTTTTTTGGATTAAAAATCATGTATAGTCAGCCATATAAGCCATGAGAAAACCGTATACATGAAAAGAATTGCCATCGTTGAAGATGAAGTTGCTATCAGAGAGAACTATAAAGAATTGCTACAACAGCAAGGTTATAATGTGCAAGGTTATGCTAATCGACCAGCAGCGATGTTGGCCTTTAATGCGCGACTGCCCGATTTAGCTATTATTGATATCGGCTTAGAAAATGAAATCGACGGCGGTTTTACCTTATGCCAATCGCTGCGCTCAATGTCTAGCAGCTTACCGATTATCTTTTTAACCGCACGTGACAGCGATTTTGATACGGTATGTGGCCTGCGTTTAGGGGCTGATGATTATTTATCCAAAGATGTCAGTTTCCCCCACCTTATTGCTCGTATTGCAGCGTTATTTAGACGCTCAGAATTAATTGGCGCAGCTACAGTTGAAGACAATCTTATCGAACATGGCGCGTTAACAATTGATGGTAATCGTATTCAAGTATATTGGAATCAATTACCTATAGAATTAACAGTGACAGAGTTTTGGATGGTCCATGCCATGGCGAAACATCCAGGGCACGTTAGGAGCCGCCAAGACTTAATGCAAGAAGCAAAAATATTTGTTGATGACAGTACGATTACTTCACATGTAAAACGTATTCGTAAAAAGTTTATTAGCGCAGATAAAGACTTTAACTGTATTGATACTGTGTATGGCATGGGGTATCGCTGGGACAGTGTCAGCTAATGTTTAATATCCCCATTGGCCTACGTGCCAAAGTTGTTATTTTGTCATTATTCCTCTTATGCTTGCCTTGGCTGGGTTATGAGTATGTGTGGGAAATGGAAAAATACCTTCGTCACGGCCAAGAAAAAACCTTAGAAGGCACTACGCAAGCGTTAGCAACCGCATTACATGAACGGCCAAAACTGTTTAACCATCAAGCCAGCTTTTTAAGCCAAGTTGAGAAAGGCCGAGACTTATATGCATACCCATTATCTGGTCCAATTCAATTAGACGGCAAACTCGTCGACTGGCAACAGTATCAACATCGCATGCTCAATTACTCCAGTGAGCATGTGATATTTAATCGCAACGAAAATCAACCAGTAGATATTCACTTTACCCATATGGTTGGTAAGTATGCTGGCTATTTATATGGATTTTTTAAAGTACACGACAAACAATTGGTCTATCGCAGCAAGAACAGCCTTCGTGTTGATAAAAATGATCACTTGGTCATTGCGACACAATCCCCTGATGGGCAATTTAGGCGCTACATTGTAGCTAACACACAAGATGGTTGGTTAAGTGCTTTTGAGCTGCCGCAAGACCCAGCTCAGTCGATGCCCGTGACCCCAGAAATTCGTATTCAAGGTCAGTGGTTAGCAACTGAAAACGGCTACAATATCGAGTTCAGAATGCCACTTTCTATGGTGGGCAGTAAACTCGGCTTCGCCATATATAACGTAGATGACATTAAGACCCGAACGGTTAATACCATTATAGGCACTTCGGCAATTGATTCAGTAGCTCATTTAGGTACGGTGTTAGTGCCCTCGCCTGAAATTGAAAATATCATTAAAGGCATGAGCCATAACAGCTCACGTATTTGGGTTGTCGATAACCACGGTCGAGTATTGGCAAAATCAGGTGATATTCGAGCCAGCAATAATGTCTGGTCATCAAGTTTGAATGAAACAGAAACGCGCAGCGCCTGGAGTCAATTTAAAAGCGATCATTTATTACCGCTTTACTATAAAATTTTGACTAAACCGCCGCAGGATTTTGTTGATTCGCTGCAAGACTCAACTGAGCTTAGCGGCAGTCATATCCAACAAGCTTTAAACGGTAAGCGTGGTTCGACATGGCGTCTAACGCCAGACAACAAAGCAGTGGTATTAGCTGCAGCCAGCCCAATTTGGATTGATGATAAAGTCATGGGCGCCGTCATTGCCGAAGAAACTACCCATGGTATTCGTACGTTACGTAACCGCGCTTTAGAAAAGCTATTTAATGTGATCCTAACGATTATGAGTATGGGAACGCTGGCGTTGTTTATTTTCGCATCCAGTATATCCAGCCGAATTCGTAAACTGCGCGATCAATCAGAGCAAGCAATCGATAGCCAAGGCAGAGTCAGGCAGCAAATTGTTCCATCTAAAACCCGTGACGAAATTGGTGATTTATCCAGAAGTTTTGCCAGTATTGTTGGCAGGCTTGGGCAATATACTCATTATTTAGAAAACATGTCATCACGATTATCCCATGAGCTGCGAACCCCAGTAGCAGTGGTGCGTTCATCACTTGAGCATTTAAGCTTACAGCCACTTGAACCTGCCAGCGAAAAATATGTCGCTCGCGCTCAAGAAGGAGTGAGTCGTTTACACCTTATTTTAAATAATCTCAGTGAAGCTACTCGCTTAGAAGCCAGTTTATCCCATGTGGAACAAAGTGATTTTTCACTGCAACAAGTTGTCAGTGGCTGTATGCAAGGCTACCAGTACACTTATCCAGATAATGAGTTTGCAGTTCAAATTGATGACCACGCTATGTCGATGCACGGCGTGCCTGAATACATTGCCCAGCTCATGGACAAACTGATAAACAATGCCATTGAATTCAGTACAGAAGATCCTATTGAAGTGTCGCTTAAGCGCTCAGGGAAAATCGCTAAGTTAAGCATCAAAAATCGAGGCCCATTACTGCCACAAGATATGAGCGAGCAAATTTTTGAATCCATGGTGTCCATTAGGCCCCAAGGTGTGCAGGCAAAACCCCATTTGGGTTTAGGTTTATATATCGCAAGGCTAATTACTGAACTTCATCAAGGAAAAATTAGCGCTCAAAACCTACAAGATAATTCAGGAGTTGAATTCAGTTTAGAATTTCCAATAACAGAATCAAAATAGCCATTTTTATCACCTTACCGCTTTATTATGGCCGTATAGATGGTAGGATGGCTAAAACAAGTCAACTAACATCACCTTGTATAGGTTGGGAATGGATTTATGAGTCATCAACAAGACAAACTCGCCACACAAATTGTCAGTGTGGGTAGAGAAAAAAAATACTCAAAAGGTATTATCAACCCGCCAGTTTATCGAGCATCAACCGTGGTATTCGACACCATGGATGACATGCGTTTTGCCATTAAAAACAAAACCAATGGTGAAATGTTTTATGGCCGTCGTGGCACCCCTACTCATTTTTCATTTCAACAAGCCATCAGCGAATTAGAAGGTGGGGCTGGAACGGCCTTGTACCCATCTGGCGCTGGAGCTATAAGTGGTGCCTTGCTTTCATTTTTGAAAAGTGGCGATCACTTACTGATGGTCGACAGTGCCTACGAACCAACCCGAGATTTATGCAATAAATTACTTGCAGGTTTTGGGATTGAAACCACCTATTACGATCCATTAATTGGTGAAGGCATTAAAGATTTAATTCAACCAAACACTAAAGTGTTATTTTTAGAGTCTCCAGGTTCAATCACCATGGAAATTCAAGATGTACCCACGCTCAGCCGCATTGCCCATGAACACGATATGGTAGTCATGCTAGACAATACTTGGGCATCGCCGATTAACTCACGACCTTTTGATATGGGTGTTGATATCTCCATTCAAGCGGCAACCAAATACATAGTGGGTCATTCTGATGTGATGATGGGTACAGCAACAGCTAATGAGGCTCATTGGGAGCAATTGCGTGAAAACAGTTACATCATGGGTCAAACGACCTCGCCAGATGATGTATACCTTGCGGCGCGAGGCTTACGTACGTTAGGTGTGCGTATGGCACAACATGATAAGAATGCGCTTAAAGTCGCCAACTGGTTAGCGACTCGACCAGAAGTGGATCACTTACGTCATCCAGCCTTTGAAACCTGCCCTGGACACGAGTTTTATCAACGTGACTTTAGTGGTGGTAATGGGCTGTTTTCATTTGTATTAAAGCAAGGAAATTTAGCCTCAGTGACGGCATTTGTAGAAAACATGCGCCACTTTAAAATGGGCTTTTCATGGGGTGGGTACGAAAGCCTTATCCTTGGAGTATTTGGTATAGATAGACTGCGCACTGCAACACAATGGGATACCAGTAAGCCTTTAATAAGACTCCATATCGGTTTAGAAGACCCGGATGATCTCATTGCTGATTTAACCTCAGCATTTGAGCGCTTCAATGACGTTATTGAAAAATAATACTTAGGTAATTTTCAGTTGTAAAAAAGGGCTTTCTCATTAAGAAAGCCCTTTTTTCAAGTCGTTATTATTTAACACTCGTTAAAATAATTAATTCGCATTGACGATAGATTGCAGCACTTTACGTAACTCGTCACTGTTGGCTTTAGAAAGCCCAATAATGACACTCGGTTTTTGACCTCGAGTTTCAATTTCTACCTTGTCCCAAATGATGCCACTGCGATAATTAAAACCAGCAATCTTATTCCAAGGCACTTCATCAGTGTTATTCCACAGCCTAAACACACCTGGTGTATTGATAGTGATTTTATCTTCATCGGTGATGATTTCCTGGGGCAGAAATCGAAATCTAAATAGCAAAGAGGCCAACACTTCAG
>NZ_VKHR01000034.1 GCF_009663145.1 Shewanella sp. TC10 | reverse complement strand
CGCTGGGGATCGAAAGCTAAACAACTTATCTTGCCTAAACCGCTAATGATTAAAAATTTGTGGCGGCACAATGAGTATCATGCCAATGATTAAAGGGACAAATAAACGGTGGAATTTGCTTAGTAAAAATTTGCTAGCGGGCAGTTTTTTCAATAATAACAAGCTGCCAGCACCGGCTATAAAGAATAGAGAAGGTAAGCGTAATTGCTCAAAATAAACCATGATATCGTCAAGTAATTTGCTCGATTCATTGTTCATCACATGCCAACCATCACCATTGAATGGCATAAAAACATGATGTAAAAAAACGCTAAAAATTAAAATGACTCTTAGCCAGTCTAATTCTGAAAATCTATCATTATCCATTGATAAACTTACCTTCCATTGGTCTCATTGTGCTGTCAAACGAGTGTTATATCTGCTTAAGATTTATTTATGAACATCAATCATATAGCAAGATGTATCACCATCAGCGATAGAGATTATTACTTTAAAATGAATGCTATATAAAATCTATTTTTCCACTTTTTTACTATGGTCGATTTGGGGTCTCGATGTTGTGTTTAATAATAAAAGCGCGGATTTAAGCTGAATATGTTTAGCCATCACCGTTTGATCGAGAATACTCCTAGCCCATTGTGGTAGATCATTGGCAATGGAGTAGAACATCCAAACACCTTGACGACGATCTTGCACTAGTTTCATCTCTTTTAATTGTGCTAGAGCTCGTGAAACTTTGGGCTGAACTTCCTGCAAAGCTTCTGACAATTCTCCAACGCTTAACTCTTCTTCAATGTGTAATAGCGAAGTAATCATTAAGCGAGTTTTCTCACCTAAACTTTTATGAAACTGCATCGCGTCAAATTGATCTTCTAAAGGTGCTGACTGCAGAATGCTAAATAAGTGAATTCTTTTTTTAAGTTCTTCAAAAGTTGGCTCAAATGTGTCGTTCATTGCCACTAATTTAGGCTGAGAAATATCCCATGATAGGGTTTCAGAGATCCCAGGCACTGAAGTGCACTCTCCTCTGGCGGCAGTACATAAGGTGATCAGGTAGTCAAACTCTTGCTCTTGGAAAAGCTCAATGGATTTAGGCTGAATATTTTGAGTCGGATATCCACGTGACTCTAAAGTATTAAATGTACGCTGATCAATTGCTTTGGGGTGACTACCAGCACTAAAGGCTTCAAACTGGTCGCTATAGTCTTTATTCACAATAGCCTGTGCCATTTGTGATCGCGCAGAATTACCTGTGCAGACAAACAATATACGTTTTCTTTTCATCTATTCCCCCAAAAGTAACCCGCGATAGTACAAGATGAATATTACGGTTTCAATTTCACTGATCCAATTATCTTATCATTCTCCTATATTTATCAGTATTGACAACAAAAAGCCCTCTCAGAGCATTTCCAAGAGGGCTTTTTCTTCACTTAATCAATTAACCGAAGTTACCAGAAATATACTGCTGTGTTTTCTCATGTTTAGATTGATTGAAAACTTGTGAAGTTTCACCAAACTCAATCATTTCGCCAAGGTACATAAAGCCGGTATAGTCAGAAATTCTTCGTGCTTGCTGCATGTTATGCGTCACAATAACGATGGTATATTTCTCTCTTAACTCTGTTATCAACTCTTCAATAACAGCAGTAGAAATTGGGTCAAGCGCCGATGTGGGTTCATCCATTAAGATAACCTCCGGCTCTAGCGCGATAGTCCGTGCGATACACAGTCTTTGCTGTTGTCCACCCGATAAACCTGAAGCATCTGAATTAAGCTTGTCTTTCACTTCCTCCCATAAATGAGCTCGACGCAAGGCTTTTTCGATTCTCTCTTCAAGCTGAACCTTATTAAGATCGCCATTAAGTTTAAGACCAAAAGCCATATTGTCATAAATGCTCATTGGGAATGGCGTCGGTTTTTGAAATACCATCCCTATTTTTGAACGAAGTGCACTAACATCAACACTGCTTGAAAGAATGCTCTCGCCATCAAGTAAAATCTCACCTTTCACTTGCTGGCCGCGATATAGATTGAAAATACGGTTCATGGTTCGCAATAGCGTTGATTTACCACAACCGGAAGGGCCAATTAGCGCTGTCACTCGCTTGTTATGAACAGGCAATGACACCTTGTTCAATGCTGGTTTAGCGCCTTTTTGATATAAGAAATCGAGATGCTTTACATCCATTCTAAGGTCAGCGGCCGAGAGATCTTGAGTCTTGTTTAGCGTTTCATTAGACGTCAACATGGTTATTTTACCTTGGTCATTTTAGACATCATTGTTGCGATAACATTGATGATCAGAATAAAAGTAGTAATTAATAGAGCGCCAGCCCAAGCAAGGTCAATCCAGCTTTCATAAGGGCTCTTAGCAAACTGATAAATTGTCACGGGGAGATTCGCCATAGGTTTCGACAAATCCGTAGTCATAAAGGTGCTATTCAGAGAAGTGAACAACAATGGCGCTGTTTCTCCCGAAATTCGTGCAACCGACAATAAAATGGCCGTGATAATACCTGGCCCTGCTGCTCGATAGCACAGCTTGGTCATCACCACCCAGTTTGGTGCCCCTAAACCAGCGCCTGCCTCTTTCAGTGTGGTCGGAACCAAGCGCAACATTTCTTCTGTTGATGACACAATTACAGGCAATGCGAGTACCGCGAGTGCGACGACGCCTGCGAAGCCTGAATAACTCCCCATTGGCACAACAAGTAGCGCATAAATAAACAAACCAATCAAAATTGAAGGAGCACTCACTAACATCACATTGAAAAAACGAATCGTGTCAGCAAGTTTATTTCCCTTTTCAGCTTGTGCTAACCATGATCCTGCAAGAACGCCGACAGGTGCCGCAATTGCGATGCCGAGTGAGGTCATGATTAAACTACCAACAATCGCATTTTTTAAACCACCACTGCTGCCAGGTCCTGGGGTGATTTCAGTAAATACCATCATGTTAATGCCTGATATACCGTTAGAGATTAACGTATTCAATATACTCACAAGAACGACAATACCGAACAGTGCAGCAAGGCCACAAAAACCAATAAACAGATATTCTTTTAGCTGGCGACGGCTAAAGCCTTTTCTTGCCAACCGTGTATTTGAACGTTCTTGTGAGTCGATTGTCGTCTCGATAACCGCTGAATTTTCCATTATTTTTTACCCATGAGTACTCGAGAAAGTAGAATAATGACCAGTGAGATCGTTAATAACACAAGGCCTAAACTAATTAGGGCCGATATATGCGTTGGATCACTGGCTTCGTTAAATTGCTGGGCAATGGTTGCCGATATTGAGCTCGCGGGCATGAAGAGCGATGCTTGAATGGTATTTGAACCACCAATGACAAACGCGACGGCCATAGTTTCACCTAGCGCACGCCCCGTGCCTAATAAGCTTGCTGTAAATACTGCGCTTTTGATTTTAGGCAATAAAATACGAGTAATGACTTCAAAAGAGGTTGCACCTACACCATATCCAGCTTCACGCACCACGTTCGGTATAGAAGCTAAAGCATCACGTATTAATGCAATCATGATAGGTAAGATCATAAACGAAAGAATAATGCCCGCAGTTAACAACCCGATACCAATTGGGGGGCCACTAAACAAGGTGCCGATAACAGGGATATCACCGAGGTTCATTAACGCCCACATCTGGAACCCATCCGAGAACCAAGGAGCGAACACGAATAGTCCCCACATTCCGTAAATAATACTTGGAATGGCTGCGAGTAATTCAATCGCTTTACCAACTGGGACACTGAACCAACGTGGTGTCAGTTCGTTGAGGAAAATAGCTGCACCTATCGCAATTGGAATTGCAATGCAGATAGCAATAAATGACGAGACCAAGGTGCCAAATATTGCAGGTGCCGCGCCAAATTCACCGAGGACTGGGTTCCATTCCGTACTCGTTAGGAAAGAAAAGCCTAGCGACTCAAATGCTAGCTGACTCCCGGTGAGCAACTCAATTAATAGGCCAACGAATAGAATAAGCACTAGGAACGCGCAGGTAGCGCTCACTTTATTAAATGCAAAATCAGCATTCAATATTTTTGAAATTGTCTTGATATACATATTGATTACTCAAGCTAAGGGCTGCCGTTTAAAGCAGCCCTATATGGCTTAATTGTAAAGAGATTCGCCATTAGCTTGGAAACGTTCTGTCCAAACTGATTCTATGATTTCAACCACTTCTGTAGGCATTGGAATGTAGTCTAAGTCAATAGCATGCTCAGCGCCTTGCGGCGCAAAACTCCACTTAAAGAAATCTAAAATTGCTTTCGCTTTCTCTGCACTTTGTTGATCTTCATGCATCAATACAAATGTTGCTGCCGTCATAGGCCAAGACTCTGCACCTGGTTGATCGTTTAATAGAATATCAAGTGTCGGAGTGTTGACCCAATCGGCGTTGGCTGCGGCCTTCGAAAAGGAATTTAGGTTGGGTTCAACAAAGTTGCCCTCTTGATTAGAAAGCAATGTATGGGTCATATCGTTCTGTTTGGCATAGGCAAATTCAACATACCCGATGGCACCGCGAGTACGAGTGACAAAGTTAGCCACACCAGCATTGCCCTTACCACCGATAGTCGTCGCTTGTCTTGGCCAGGCAACATCAGTATTCACACCGACTTCTGATGTCCATGCGTCGTTAGTTAAGCCTAGGTAGTGAGTGAAATTGAATGTCGTACCTGAGCCATCAGAACGGTGTACAACGATGATAGGAAGTGGCGGTAAAGAAACGCCTGGATTTAGCTCTTGGATTTGAGCATCGTTCCACGTTTTAATCTTGCCAAGGTAGATATCACCAAGAAGTTGACCTGTGAGCTTGAGCTCACCGCTATCAATACCAGGGACATTAATTACCGGTACGATCGCACCAATAATGATAGGAAATTGAACTAAGTTCTGTGCTTCTAGACGAGCAGGATCGAGAGGGGCATCAGAAGCTCCAAAATCAACGGTCTTCCCTTCTATTTGTCGAATACCGCCACCAGAGCCAATCGCTTGGTAGTTTAATTTAAGGCCAGATTCTTTATGGTAGCTCTCTGCCCAGCTAGAAATAATAGGATGAGCAAATGTAGAACCTGCACCGTTTATGGTTTGATTTGCCGATACGGTTAATGGAAGTGCTGTTATTGCAGCTGTTAGTAATACGGTCTTTACGATTTTCATTACTTATTTCTCAACTTTAATCAATTCCCTGCAAACCATTCTAAGTGTGGCTTGCGTTCAGCTAGCTATGTAGCTGCCGCTGATTATATACAGTTTTTGGCATATGTGCACATGTATATATATCAATATTGTAATATCTTAATGGTTTAAATAGTAAGTTTTTGTATTTTATTGATATTTTTAATTTCGACTTGGGTGGGAAGCTGTGGGAAGCTTTAGATGTGATAAATTATGAATAAATAAATTAAAGTGCTATTTTTGATACCACTCATTTCTCGTACTGCTAGCTCCCACTTTCTTGTGGAGTATTAGCCGTTCTCTTCACTGGTATTATTCCAAGTAACTTCCTTTATGACTCATGCTTGTCTCAATATATAAGCTGTCAAATGGCGACAACTGTTCTGGATAGATCTAGCGCATAAAAGGGTTAACATTATATGACGATGACCTTTAAAGGCGTTTCAATTAAGGCTTTTTTATGAGCAATTAATCCTAGACTTGAATATATGCTCAAACTATAATTGAACGACTGCTCAATATGAGTTGCGTTATTGTTTAATATAGATTTAGAAATCGAGATAGTTATGAGTAAGCCTGCCAAATTTAATCGCGAAGAAACCATTAAAAAAGCTGCTGACCTTTATTGGGAAAAAGGCTTCCACGCGACCTCTATGCGTAACTTACAAGAAGTCATCGATATGCGACCTGGTAGCATTTACGCAAGCTTTGGCAGTAAAGAAGGTTTATTCAAAGAAGCATTACAGCATTATGCACAATCTGGTGTTGCGCAATTAGAATCCTGTGTGGCCAACTCCGGCTCGCCGCTTACAGCTCTGAAGATGTTTGTAGAAGGTGCTGTGTCGGCGCGTGAACACAATGCCCCGAGTGGTATGTGTATGTTAGTGAAAACCGTGGCTGAATTAACCGAAGAACATGCCGAGTTACTTGCAGAAGCCAAACAGTCTCTTATCATGGTCGAAACTGCATTTGCTAAATTATTAGCCCAAGCACAAGACAATGGCGAGCTAGATTCAAGCCAAACTCCCCAAGCGTTGGCTCGTTTTCTACAAGTGCAAATTATCGGTATTCGTACCTATGCCCATGCCAATAGTGATGACAATACCATTCAAGACTTTATTGAAGCCATATTCAGTAATCCACCCTTGGCCAGACGCGCTTGATCTGTCATAAGTGTTAGCAAGCTAGTTATGCTGGAGGCTTAAGGAGTTATGGTGAGGCTTAAGGAATTATGGCGGGTTTAAAGATAGTTGAGACTTAAAAAATAGTTGAGTCGACTGTTAAGCTAAGGAGCAGGGATGCCACAGGGATCTATCAAACCAACGTTAGCATTTGATGTATACGGCACTTTAATTAACACCCATGGCGTGTTAACTCAATTACAGTCTATGGTGGGTGATAAGGCCATGGACTTTTCAAACCGCTGGCGCGAAAAACAATTAGAGTATTCGTTTCGCCGCGGTTTAATGCAAAATTATGTTCCCTTTACTGAATGTACCCGCCAAGCTTTGGAATACACCTGCCAGTACTATCAAATCGATTTATCAGCAGAACAAAAACATCACTTAATGGAATGCTATAAAACATTGCCAGCCTTTGATGATGTTAAACCTGCTTTAGCCACTCTTAAAGCTAAAGGATATCGTTTGTTCGCGTTTTCTAATGGCACCAAAGGAGCGGTGGAAACCTTACTGAAAACCGCAGATATTGATGTCTTTTTTGAAGGTGTAGTGAGCGCTGATGAAATTAATACCTTTAAACCTAACCCTGAGATATACGGCTATTTTTTAACTAAGTCGCAATCTCTTGCCTGTCATACTTGGCTGATTTCTAGTAATCCATTTGATGTGACAGGCGCGATATCTGCGGGATTGAAAGCGGCGTGGATACAACGTTCACCTAAGGCAATTTTTGATCCTTGGGAATTAAAGCCAACAAGCGTTGCAACGTCTTTATCTATGCTTGATGGCCTAATTGATAAGGTTTAACCATTAATAGCCAGTTTACAAATCTGGCTTTATTTGCAGAAGATGGAAGTTGATTTTAAGCTTACAACTCAGCAACTAGCTCGGTTAATACCTGCTTATATGACGCTACAGGGTGAGCCCCGTTTAGCGCACTGGTGCGATTAAATACCACAGTCGGTACTGAAGAAATACCCGCTGAAGTCCATTGGCTTTTCTCCATATTGATACGACTTTTCACCTCAGGGTTATCTAATAACTTCATTGCCTCATCGGCATTTAAACCTATGCTAGTGAGTTCATTAGCTAGCACTGCTCGGTCTGAAATATCTTTATGCTCAGTAAAGTAAGCAGAAAATAATCTCAGTTTGAGCTCAGTTTGTTGATGGAATTGTTTAGCGTAGTCCAACAAAATGTGTGCATCGAAGGTGTTGACGATATGCATCTGTTCGCCAAAATTGAACTCAAAATCCAATTCAGCCCCTCGAGCAGTAATATTGGCTCTGGCGCGATCACTGTCTTCTCTGCTTGAACCGTATTTTCGGGCAACATGAGCTCGCAGCTCTTCGCCTTCTGCAGGCATATCAGGATTCAGCTCGAAAGGTTGCCATTCAAGTTCGATTTTATCTTCAATACCGAGCTCAGCAATGGCTTGCTCTAGCGCTTTATAACCAACAATGCACCACGGGCAAACAACGTCAGAAACGATGTCGAGTTTGATCTTTTTAGACATGTTACACCTTGCTTTTAATGAGTAATAACGAGAAAAGAAGAGCCAAAATGCTTTGGCTCTTTCTGTTTGAAACTATATCAACAATGTTAAGTATGTCTTATACCAATCGGGATAAATAAGTGATCATATTATTATGCTGATTGGTATTACTTGTTGTCTTCCCAAGCGAACTGTTGGAAAGGCGCATCAGTCGGTGTATGTGCAATGTGATTAACATAGTTGCTGATCACTTTTTGCGATAAACCTAAGATGATTTCAAGTAGTTGCTGTTGACCGTATCCCGCTGCAAAGAATGCTTCCATTTCAGCATCAGATAACATGCCACGCTTACGAACCATTAATAATGTTGTGTCATGCAATGCTTGCAGTTTAGCTGTTGGCATAGCGGCACGGTTTCTTAGCGCGTCTGATAATGCGCTATCAACGTTCATCATGCCAGCAATAGCAGTATGCGCTGGAACACAATAAGTACAACCGTGTTCAACATTAATCGTCTGCCATACAACCGTTAACTCTTCTGCATTAAATGACGATTCAGAAAATAGTTTATGTAGTACTTGGTAAGCTTCAAATGTATTTGGAGATTCAGCCAAAACGCCATGTAAGTTAGGCACCATTCCGTAAGCTTTATTTGACTGCTCTAACATTGCTTTACTTGCTGCTGGGACGGTTTCTAGGTTGTGAATTGTAAATTTGCTCATATGACTCTCCAGGGCGATTCAATTAAATATCGAGTTAAAAGGTGAATTAAGCTGGCAATAAATATCGACTGTTTACATCAATCATTACTGTATTAATTAGCGGTGTTTTCCGCTTGGTATGGTCACAATATAAAACCACTTGAACGATCGTTCAAGTTTTATTTTGAACATTCGTTCAGGTTTGTGTTATTTATTTGTTATCCGCCTGATTTTTAAGCTAAATATTTTTAATGAGTTTTAGTGTTTGATTGGGGTTAACTTATGCTTGGGGTATGCTTTGTTGTTAAACATCCACCTTGCAGTCGTTGAATTAAATTGAAGTTATGAGTCTAAGCAAAGCGCAATACCGACATTTGACGTTTCCCAATTTGTCGTCAATCCCCCCGAAATCGCATTTGAAACGTCAATTTATTTTTGTTTAATATTTCATTGGTATAGAGAAAATTATTTGATCTACCCTGAACTGGCTCAAAATGACATAAATCACTAGCGGTTTAGTATTATTCTTTAGTTTATTTTATTTAAATTCAATAAATTAGTAGAAGTCACATTTTGAAACAGGTGTCAAAATATTGCTGGTTGAAATGGTGTTTATTAATCCTGATAATCGCCTCGACTTTAACCGAGAATCGACTCCTACGTTATCTCATTAAGTCCTTGTTTCTTTTCATTATAAAAACATCAAGGAGTGATTTGCTGTGTCAAAGCAAATAGTTAAACTTTCATCAATTCTTAGTGCCATGTATTTCATCGTTCCTACTACAGCACAAGCTCATGGCTGGGTAGAGTTTCCTGAGGCGAGACAATCAATCTGTTATGAGCAAGGAGGACTTTGGACTGGTAATCCTCCGAATGCTGCTTGTGCTGCGGCGTTAAAAGAGTCAGGTACTTATCCATTCATTCAACGTAACGAGGTGGCGATTAACATTAAAGCGCCTGATTACCTTGATCAAAACATTGTTAAAACCGCAATTCCAGACGGTTCATTGTGTTATGCCAATGACTCGCAAAAAAGTGGTTTAGGTATTGCGCATTCTGATTGGACGCGCACTGAAATTGCGCCAGGGACTTTTGAGTTTGTCTTCAATGCGACAGCGCCACATAATCCATCTTATTGGGAAATTTATCTGACAAAACCTGGAGTGGATGTATCACAACCACTTAAGTGGGGCGATTTAGAGCTTATTCAAGAGTACGGAAATATTACTGTAGGTGCGGATAAGAAGTATCGCATGAATGTGACTATTCCTGCAGATCGCAGTGGCGATGCCGTGTTGTATACAAGATGGCAGCGTATCGACCCTGTCGGTGAAGGTTTCTATAACTGTAGCGACATTACTATTACTGGTGATGAACAGCCTCCGGTTGATCCAGACTTACCTTACCTAAATAAAGGTGAGCAATTTATTCCGAGTGATATCAGCATTAATACGCCTCAAATCGGTGAGTCGGTTAAATATGATGTGCTGAATCAATACGGTGAAGTACATAACTCATTTAGCATTAAAATCACTGCTGATAATCAACTCGATTGGGATCGCTTATTAGCATCGCAAATCAGTGGCTATTACGAAACTAATCATAGTGGGCACGTGTTCATTGGTGATTGGCATGCTGAAATGAATCACTACATGTATTTTAGAGATAACCTACATGCTAATTACTTTAATTCAAAAGATGAGCGTGCTTCAGGTGTATTCAGTATTGTTGCTGAAGACGTTGATCCACAATTAAAAGCCATTATCACGCCACAGGCTTTACAAGAAATTGAAATTGCTGAGGTAGCACACGGCACTGTAGTCGTGCTTCATCCACATAATACCCAAGGTGAGTTTGATAGTGTGCAATGGGCGCAATTAAGTGGTCCTGCTGTGAATGTTGAGCAAGGTTTGTATAACGAGTTAATGGTTAATACTCAGCAACTTGATAGCCAAGTTGAGCACGAGTTATCGTTTAGATTAACGGTATCAAACAACGAAGGTAGCGACAGTTCAGTATACGGATTCACTGTAATCGGTGAAGAAGAAACGCCTGAAGTACCACCTGTTGAAGGGGATTGGGATGCTGGTAAAGTATATGTTGAAGGTGACACAGTAACATTTGATGGCCGAACTTGGACAGCTAAATGGTGGACCCAAGGTGAGCAGCCTGGCACGACAGGTGAATGGGGTGTTTGGAGATAAAATTGCTCAGATATGAGTCATGATTGTTGAAGATTTAAGCCACTTTAAAATGAGATTAGATAGTGTCATTCAATCCATGACATCAAAGCCAGTTTAGTTAGTTAAACTGGCTTTTTATCATCTGTAACTTAACTCATTGGTGCTATCTAAAACGTAAAGATAAGGCCGGTGGCGAGTATGTTTGAAACATTGGATTCTAAGAAAGTATTACTTTTATCGATAATATTGAATTCTAAACCGACTCTGACCGCAATATTATCATTTATGTTATAGACAATAGCGCTAGCAATACTAGCTCCACTGCCATCTTTATGTTGGACATTACCAAAGATGTTGCGCTCGCCTTCGTATTCAACCCAGCCTAGTTCAAATTGCAATGCCATCGCATCTGGTAAACCGAAAAAGTTATCCTGAATACCAATACGGTAGGTTTTAAGCCTGTCTTTATCAATATGAATGAATGAGGCTGAAGTATGGCCGTAGGATACATAAATTGATTGTGTATTGAGTACACCTGCAATACCTAACTGCAACCCAGCGCCTGAGACTACTTGGGTATGGTCATAATAAGGCCCAATTTTTAATTCAGGCGAAACATGAACAGACGCTGCAAAGGTTTGAAAACTATAGAGGGTGAGTAAAACAAAGATAATTTTTTTCATAGCAGCCTATAGATATTAAGTCTGTAACATTTAATGGCGGCAAGGGTAATGAGTTAATGTTGAATTGGCTAAGCAGTTATTGTGATGAAGGTGATAAGCTATGCTTATCACGGTGAGGTGGGCTGATAATGCCGGTTTGCGATGTTGATTAGAAATTACCGTGTTTAGCTGAACGTAAACACTTAATATGTAATCACTTTTTTTAGTGTTTGTTGAATTAATTGAATAAACCAATCTTTGGCTGCTAGCTGTTGATTTTCTAAATTAAAGTAAGCCTTTAAATCAATATGGAATGCGCTGCCATTAACTAATAACTCTATTGGCCGTAACTGTGGGTAATTGTGAAGAGGAAACAGGTTTGTATGAGGTAACACCATGTCAGATTGCTCTGTAATCTTGACCAAGGTATCTAACAATTCTGAACGTATACCTATTTTGGCTTGTAAGCCTTTTTGGGTCATTAAATCCAATGCCAAACTGTGTTCATCATTCCAGTCGGGACTAATCATGGATGCAATCTCCACTCCAGCAAAATCTTCAAGAGCAGCATATTGAGTAGTTATAGGATGCTTTTTACGCACAAAAGCAAATGATTGGAGTTCAATCAGCTTCTCTGAGGCGAGTGCACTGCGTTCTATCACAGGGTAATTGATCCCGATAAATACTTTACCGGCAGCAATGTCACTCTGGGTTTGCTGGGTCCAAGGCGTTATTTTTAAACTTGCTAGTGGTGCTGCAGCTTTAAAGAGTGAAAATAGCGGCGCAGATAACGCATTAATTGCGACAGGAGAAATAGCAATAACCCAGTGAGTGTCCATTGTTTCAGGGGCAAATTTAGTTTGTTGATTGACGATATCGGCTAGCTGCTCAATCACAGGTGATAATTCTGCGGCTAAAGTCTCTGCATAAGGCGTTAATTTTAAGCCTGTAGGTATTTTAATAAATAGAGGGTCATCAAAGTGATGTCTTAATTTATTGAGTGCTTGGCTGATTGCAGGCTGAGAAATAAATAACCGTTTAGATGCTTTACGCATATTACGTTCTTGCGACAACACATAGAAAGTACGTAACAAGTTCAAATCTAAGTTATTAAATAGGTTTTTAATCATTATTTATTGTGTCTCGCATTATGCTTGCAGGTTCTGCTAACTGGTTTTGCTTTAACGACTTTAGCATGAATTGCTTTGAGGATACTCCAGTGATCCCTTGTTAAGTTGTTAATGTAGCAGTTAAGCAGATGATTGAGTCGCTACCAAGCCGACAATTTTTAAAAAGTGATTTCGGTGATCTAAGATTTAAATATGCTGCTTTTTACTTGTCGTTAAAAACAAGGTGGTACCTGGGTTATTGTCAATTTTAATTTGATAATCATTCAAACCATATGCTGTTTTTAACAGTTAATGCTTTCGTTATTATGGCTTCATCTTAACGACGCAGCGTAAACGAGCTGCTTTAATCCATAAGGAAAACACCATGACAGCACTAACTATCGTCGCTAATATCGTTGCTAATGAAGACAAAATTGAATTAGTTAAAGCAGAGCTTTTAAAGTTAATTGATACCACTCGTGCGGAGACAGGTTGTATTAACTATGATTTACATCAAGATAATGAAAACCCAGCGCATTTTATGTTTTATGAAAACTGGGAGTCTCGTGAATTATGGCAAATTCACATGGGTAATACTCACCTTGCTGAGTATATGACTGCCACAGAAGGATGTGTTGCCAGTTTTGTTCTCAATGAAATGACTAAACTTGCCTAACGGGTTGTTTAGATTGAGATAAGGTTTGCCCGTTTGAAAGCAAATTTTGAATGAGTTTTTATGCCAAATTGGAGGTCATTTGAGCTCCGTTTGATTGAATATAGTGAGCAAGATGATTTCTGATTTAGGCTTTTATCTAGCAGCAATTCCAGCAGTGTTTTTTTATGGTATGGCCAAAGGTGGGGTTGGCGGCATTTTAGGTATGCTGTCTGTACCATTAATGGCTATGTCAGTATCACCAATTCAAGCAGCAGCAATTTTATTGCCCTTATTATGTGTGATGGATTTAATGGCGCTGTTTTATCATCGAAAAAATTGCAATTACGCTGTACTTAAAACCATGTTGCCTTGGGCTATTGTGGGGATTTTGATTGCGGCTTATTTCATGGGGCAAATGCCTGTGCATGTTGTTGAGTTGATTATTGGTGGCTTAGCAATGGCTTTTTTAGTGCAAACTTTTTTGTTGAAAAAGACTGAATCGAGCAATCCACTTAAAGGTTATGCTTTAAACATGCTCTCAGGTTTTTCAAGTACCATTGCTCACGCTGGTGGGCCGCCTGTTAGTATGTATTTATTACCTATGAAGTTACCAAAAGAGCAACTTATAGGTACTAGCGTGGTCTTTTTTGCCGTGGTTAACTTTATCAAATTAGTCCCTTATAGCATGATGGGCCAGTTTGATGTTCAAAATTTGCTAACCTCCTTAGTGCTGATCCCTATCGCTTTTTTAGGGGTCAGGTTTGGAGTGTGGTTAGTTAAGGTGATATCACAAGAACTGATCTACAAAATTAGTTATATCATGCTGTTTATTACTGGTATAAAAATGCTTTATTCAGGACTAGTGCCATAGATGTTGCATCGATTAAGTGCTTGAGTGATAAGTTTTATCTGAAGCGTTTTTTCCTTTTTAGCATTTCCTTATCAGCTCTATCGAGTAACTCCGTAAAATCAGTTTTCAAATCAACATGAATGGTGCCAATTGAAACACTGTAGTCTGGCAGGTTTGGAGTATGCCTTGCTGTTAAAAATCCATCTTGCAGTCGTTGATTGATAATCGCTAAATCTTGCTCTTTCTCTAACATGACTAATGCCACAAATTCATCACCACCGATCCGACCTATTACATCACTTTGACGCACGGTTGCGGTTAGTACCGTGCCAATATGCTTGATGAGTTCATCTCCTGTTTTGTGGCCATATTGGTCATTGATCTGTTTAAAATTATCAATATCTAAATAGCATAAGCCCAAACTAGCCTGGCTACGCTTTGCTAATGCAATACGCTGTTGACTAAGCGTTTCAAAGCCACGGCGATTGTTAATGCCAGATAAAGGATCGGTAATCGCTAATTGCTGCATTTGTCCGTAAAGGTCAATTAAGGCGAGATCAGATTCAATAATATCCTTTAATTGCTCAATGAGTTCAAAGTAAGTTTCATCATAGTCAGTCTTGTTGTAATCCATGACACAAAATGTGCCGAAAGGGTGACCATCTGGCCAATAAATTGGAACCCCTAAATAAGAGGTAAAACCGTCATTGTGTACCTCGGGATTGCTATCCCAAATAGGATCAGTAGGAGCGTTGGGAACATAAAGAGATTGACTGGTTTCTACGACTTTACGGCAAAAAATATTTGCTTCTGGTTCAATGATGACTCCCGCGGGATAAGGGTTGCTACTTTGTTGGCTCGAAATAGTGACTTGAAAGCCATCATCTGGTGTGAATTGCACTAAAAAGCTTGCTGGAGCATGGAAAACTTTGGCAAGTAAATTAACTGTCTTTTGCCACTTATCGAGTGAGATAAGCTCGTTGGATTTATTAAGTAAGAATGTTTTAGGATCAAATATTGTTTTTTTATTCATTGATCAGCCCGAAATAGCTTTTAATGATCAAAGTATAGTTCAAAATTATCGAGGCGTTATGTGGGAGGTAGGGGGCTAATATATTCCCTCTTTAGTTATTTAAATGAAGTAAGTTTTAGCTGTAAGCATATAATTCATATCGCTTAATGGCTTATGTTACAGTAATTTACCTTAGTCGCTTGCAATAAATATAGATGAGCAATGTGTTTAGTTGGGTTCAATTTTTTGCAGTAATCCGCCACTTTTTTGTTATTTTTGGCCTTTCAAATGATGAAAGGCCAATCGCCTTACTCTCTTGTTGAACGAGTGCTTGATATTGGTTACCTGTTTGGCTTTATATCTGAATTTAGCTTTGATGATAAGTTAACTTAGGTAGAGACAATATAATAAAAAGCCCAGTTAAACGTTTTGTTTAACTGGGCTTTTTCATGTCGATACAATTGTATATTAGCTAGCTTAAGCGCTATTGAGTCAGGTACTAACTCGCTTTTGGGCCATTTTTAATGGCGACCGAACGGGCGAGAATACCTAAGGTGGTGCCATTATGAAGTAGGGCGCTCATGGTTGGGTTTAGCCAACCTAATGCCGCTGCTAACATAATGCCGCTGTTAACATACTCAGCGACTTTGATATTACTGTTAATCATCTTCATCGCTATTTGAGCAAGCTGATAGGTTTCAGCCACGCCATAAAGTCTATCCTGCAGTAATACCACGTCAGCAGCTTGTCTTGCGAGCTCAGTGCCTTTGCACATTGCTACGCCGACATTTGCCTTAGTTAAAGCGGGTGCATCATTAACGCCGTCACCAACAAACATAACCTTGTGCCCTTGCTGCTGCAATGACTCGATAATGCTTGATTTGGTTTCGGGTGTGGCCTCGGCAAATACTTTATCGAGTTTAAGATCGTCACCCAGCATATTGGCTTTATAAACACTATCGCCAGAAATCATCATTAGCTGGCTAATGCCTAGCTGTTTGAGATCTGCAAGGGTTTGATGTACATCGTCACGTAAGTGATCCCTAAGGCCAATCATGCCCATTAACTCACCCTGATGGGAGATGAAAATCAGGTGACGTCCTTTGGATTCATATTGACGAATTTCGTCTTCATAAGCGCTAAAGTCAACGGCTTCATGGGACTCAAGGAAATGACGACTGCCCATCACAAGGCAATGGTCATTGACGGTGCTTTTAAGCCCATGAGCAATGACGTACTCGACTTCACCATGATCAATATGCGGTAATTGATGATGTTTAGCTGCATTCACTACAGCTTGGGACAGTGGGTGGTTACTGTGCTCTTCAACTGAGGCGGCAATGGCCAATAAATCGCGGGCACAATGATCGCCTTGACAATTGAAAGGTACCACATCGGTTACTTCCATATCGCCATGGGTTAAGGTGCCTGTTTTATCAAATACGCACACATCCACTTCGGCAAGCTTTTCAATGGCGCTGCCACCTTTTAGTAAGATACCTTGCTGAGCGGCGCGGTACATTATTGATTTAAAGGTGACTGGGGTGCTGAGTTTAAGCGCACAGGAGTAATCAACTAAGAATACCGAGGCGACGCGGTTAATGTCTTGGGTTAATGCAAAGACCGCAGCACCGATGCCTAAAGTGATTTTAACGCGGCGATTAGCCATGTCTTGAGTCACTTGTTGGATTTCACTCTTTTCACTCAATGAGTCATAAATCAGCTGGGCGATTTTAGCTGTGGTTGCTTCGCTACCGACTTTTTCGACCCGCACTTTTATCGTGCCTTCGTGCACACTTGAACCTGAATAAACTACAGCATCAAGTTCTCGTCTAACGGGCACGCTTTCACCGGTTAATGCTGATTGGTTGATAAGCGCTGCGCCATCAACGACTACACCATCAATGGGTACAGGGTCGCCAGGCACTAATTCAATGATGTCATCGACATTCAGTTCAGTTGAGCTGACTTGTAATCTGCTGCCATCTGGCATTATGCGCCAAACGATAGACTCTTGCGGGATCATTAAATCAGCCAGTAACTTGTCGCTTTTACGACAGGTTTCTTGCTCCATGAACTCACCGAGACTAATCAAGGTTTGGGTCATCATAGCGGTGCGATAGTCACCACGATAAGCTGATAAACCAACCGCAATAGCATCAAGCACTTCAACAGAAACGCGTTTTTGCTTTAGCTCTGAAATACCTTCGGCAATCGTCGGGGCAATAAGGGTTGCAGTCGATAACGCTCCCCACTTGCTTGGCAGTAATGCTGCTGACAGGGTGCCAATGACATTCATGGCAATGTCACCACGGGTAAATTGGTGTTCAGACTCTTCAAGCTCAGCATCACTGAGATCAATTTGCGCCAATCTTGCTTCGATGGTTTGCTGTTCTAGCAAGTTGTCATCGTAGTCAATCACAATTGAGTAGGCGGCTTCATTAACTCGTACAGCACTAATGCCTTGGATCACCATTAAGCTATTTTTAATCCACTCACCAGTGTCTTCAAGCTTTGCTGTACGATTGAGTTTGAACCGTATCCGACCAGGAATATGATGCTTAATTCGCAACGGGAGCATTATTCACCTTTATGTAGGTTACGGTAGTAATCTAGTTCTGCTTGGGTGTCTTCTAAGCGTTCTTTGAGCTCTTCAACTTCACCGCGCACAGTGGACCAGGCTTTTTCGCCCGTCGATGCCACGCTTTGCTGTAATTTTTTATTACTCAGTAAATAGGCTACAGCAGCGCCAGCAGCTAAACCCATCGCAAAGTGAGTTTTGCTATTTTGCGCTTTATAAGGCGCTTGAGTTTCTTGTTGCTGTGGCTGTTGATTGTACGGCTGAGCCTGTGGCTGGCCAGCTGGGCCATAACCATATCCATAGCCGTAAGGTGGGTAATTACTCATGACTGTTTTTTCCTGAAAATTGGTCGACAAGGTATAAACCTGCTGCGCCTGCGGCAAGTATGGTCATTAGTGATAGCACTGGGCGCCCCGCCATTTGACCTGCTGCATAAGTGGTAATGCCACTAATTGCAGCTGCCTGTAAGGCAGATTTGGTGGCTTTTGACACCATCATCTCAGCTTCTATCTCACCTTGTTTGTAAGACTTCCACTGGGTTGCTACTGAGGCGCCACCGCCAACCATCGCGCCGACAAGCAGTGCACGACTGGCTGGGCTTAATTGGTTGTAAGTATTACTCATGCTGGTTTCATGTCTTCTTGAGTGGTAGAAGATAATACAGGTGCAGTTTCTTCTGCTTGAACTGATTCATCAGTTTCTGTAGCGACGTCTTCAGCCGGAGCTTGATAATGACGCTCAACAGACGCTTGGAAGCCTTCTTTACCTGCGTTGTAGGTTTCTTTGAAAATCTCACTGCTGTTGGTGACATTTTCTTTTACATTGCTGGCTGTTTGGCTAGCTGTTTCTTTCACTTTACCGCCACCTGTTTTTAGCATGTCGCCAGCGCCAGAGACTACGTCCATTAACTTGCCACGGACTTTGTCATTGCTGAGTAAAAGTGCTGCTGCAGCACCGACCATTGCGCCTTTCCAAAATTCTTTATCGTTCATACCTAAACTTCCTAATATGTCTTTAAACATGCCAGCATCTTCACCTAATGCTTGTTCAAGCATCGCTTGCGCTTGTTCCATAAATGGATCGTCTTGCTCTGCGCTTGCTTCAGGTTGAGGCTGAGGTGGCATGTTAGGGTGAGGATAATATGCGCCATGCATCATTTGCGGGTATCCCCACATAGGATGATGTTGGGCATGGTGAGGGTGATACTGTGGTTGATTGTGTGGATGGTTAAATCCAGGGTGCATATGCGGATGACCATGATATTGGTTCATGTGCGCATGTGGATGCCCCATTTGTGGCTGTTGCATATGTGGGTGGCCAGCTCCCGGAGGGTGACCATAGCCGTACATTTGTGCTTGATAAGGATCCATCGGTGGCGGCATTTGCCCCCATTGCGGCGGCTGACCATTCATTTGCGGATTAGCTGTATTTTGCTGTTCCTGTTGAGGGGCATTTTCTGGTGCACCTTGTTGGCCATTTTGTTGAGCATTATTTGGCGAATATTGGGCCGCGTATCCTTCCGAGCTGTATTGATGGCTCATGTTCTAATTCCTTCGGCATTTAAGTACTGAGCAAGGGCGAAATAAGCCTGTTCTGCTTGTTCATCTGTGCCTGAAAAAAGGTCATCGACGAGGTTAGGCGTAACAAGGCTAGCGTCGTACTCAATGACTATGCTGCCAGTTGACTTATTGATCTTATAACTGAGAAATGCAGGAACTTGGGCAATCACATCATCGACATTTTGCAGGTTAAACTGCATCAGTTGTGACACGATCCCAAGCTTATATTTGAGTCGAATTCGGCCGGGGATATGATGAGCTATCATGACCCAGCGTCTCATTTTGATAACTTTATTTAGATATTTGTCCATTTGAGCATTATACGAAGCTAGATTCCGCACTTTTTTGTCTAAGATCACGTTTGGTACAGTTTGTTGATGTTGTCAGCGTTTTTCGAGCTTGAATACTGATATAAACCCCTTTTTTAAATAATGTGCTCTCTACAGCTAATTGAATTAGCAGTAATTATTGGCTTCTCTTGCAGTATGGCAATATTTGGGGATCTAATGTAAAGATTGTATCAATCGCCCGATTCGGCTATGCGAAATAGGTTGTAAAGCTAGGTAAATCACAAATTATAAAATAATTATTTTGAATGCTTTACGTACAATTGCAGTCAGTGATAATATTATCGTAATGATAATGATTATCACTTATTGAGGCGGTTATGAGCATTTATATTCACAAAACTAAGCAAAGATTAAGAGTCAGATCTGAATATATTCGTAACAACAAACAACAAGTCGACGAGTTAATCGAACAGCTTGAGCAAATTGATGCAGTAAAACACGTAAAGCATCAGCATCATGCAGGCTCAGTTGCCATCACTTTTGATAATAATGAACTTGATTGTGAGAATTTATTAGAGATTCTTGAAAGTCATGGCTGGTTAGAAGAAAGCGGTAAGTCATCTTTTGTTGAGAATGCTGTGATAGCAGGAACAAAAACCTTAGTGAAAGGGATGGCGGGTATCGCATTATCTCGCTTAGTTGGCCCATCTATTAGCCGAGTGATCTTAAGCGCTTAATACTAGGTTCATCTTAGTTGTTACTTTAAGCGTTGTTACTATTAGTTGTTACTTTAAGCGTTGTTACTATTAGTTGTTACTATAAGCATTGCTGCTATTTGCAGTGCTTAAAATGGTCTGTTTATAGCAAGATCATAAACTGATATTGAACTTCTTCATTGCACATTTACAATTTCCCCCCGCCAGTGCAGGGCAGCGTTTACAAGGTGGTGTTTTCAGTGGGATTTGTGCAATTGATCTTGGCTGAATCTGTACAGCATTTACGCTAGCAGGCTGGGCTGTCGTCACTGATATATCAGGATTAATAGGCGCTTTAGTCCGATTGGTAGGCATGACACGGCGCTGTTGACTACCTTCATTAAACCAAGATAGTACTGGGTTAAGTGGATGCACTAACTCAGACACCACATCCCCAATCACTTGTCCTGATAAATGACTTAATTCTTGCTTCAGCTGTGGGTTTAGCTGAGCCACTTTACTGCTATTAGCTGTTAATGCATTGAGTTGCTTTAACGACTTACTGGTCAATTTTTTTGACTTCTTCTTAAGCTTTTTTAGCGCGCTTTTTGAACTCACTGGTTTGCCTACTACTTCATTGACTTGGTCATAAAATAGCAAATTTTTTAAGCTAAATAAATATTATTCTCATTTAGTTTGCGGCTCAACTTTACCATTTAGCCATTTTCAGTGGCTTTGCTCGGCTTAAAATCTGTAAAAGTTATTCCCTAATTTGGTTTAAATAGGTCATTATTAGTGATAATTCTGGCTTCTATAACGGTATTTCATGTCTTTAACAAAACAACTCGCCCTTTTTATGGATGTGGTTCAGCAAGGCTCCTTTACAAAAGCGGCGGCGTTGCATGACATGGATAACTCGTTACTCTCTAAACAGGTTAAAAAGCTGGAAGCTGAATTGGGTGTGCAACTACTGAATCGCTCAACACGATCATTTTCGCTGACCTCAGCTGGAGAAGAGATTTTAGAGCAAACCCAGAATTTAATGGAAACCCTCACTCAAATCCAAAATATTGCTGACTCATATCAATCTGAACCTAAAGGGATCATTCGTATTACTTCAGGGATTTACTTCGGGCAGGAATATCTACAGCCTGTGGTTACCGCGTTTATGAAGCGCTACCCTGATGTAAAAGTCACCCTTAATTTAGATGACAAACTCACCGATATTATTACTGATCACTTCGACCTGGCGTTTAGGGTAGGTAAGCTGACCGAGTCTAATTTAATTGCCAAGAAAATCGCTAAAACCCATTTTGCGATAGTCGCTTCAGAAGCCTTTATCGCTGAACATGGCATGCCGACAACTCCTGAGGAGCTAGTGCAATTACCGGCCGTGGTTTACAGCAATGGCAATGTCAGTTTAGATCAAATGCGTTTAACTGAAGTCCCCCATGGTGAGCAATACAAAAATTACCAAATGCGCGGTAATTATCATATCAGTGATGTACGTTCACTGATGAGTGCGGTGCAATCGGGTATTGGCTATGCCATGGTGGATTTGTTTAATTTAGATCAACCTATTGCAGATACTAAATTGGTGCCACTGCTAACCGATTATGGTTTATCCACCATGGATACGGGGATTTATGCGGTGTACCCGCATCGAAAGCAAACCTTGTTAGTCAGTGAGTTTATTAAAGCGGTACAAGAATACATCGGCACACCACCGTTCTGGTTAAATCACCTGCCTGATTATAAGCATCTGTATAAATAGTATTTGGAATTGAAGTTGTTAGATATTAAAGGTTGAAGCTGAATTGGGGGATAAGTGAGTTAGCTGTCTAAGCATTTCTGGAAAGGAGCAATGTAGAAGATTCAGAGAGTTTAAGGGTAACCATAGTCTCTTGTTAAGTTTCTTACTCGTATTGCTCGCATTCGTCTTCGAGACATTCAAGCAAATCAGTTGCTTCCATAACCCAAAGACTCCATTCTTTATTCGGAAAAACGCCAACTTTAACATTATCTTTTTTGAAGGTAGGTAACCAATGATTAGTAAACTCTTCAAGTGATATTTCAGTAGCTTCATGACCAGGGAAATGCTCATCTGCAACTTTCTGGGCATATTCAGGATGAGGCCAAACAGGGAAATACTCTAAATTATCTTCAGTTACAGGAACAAGCCAACCATCACTATTTTTTACTGCCCATAATTGTTCCCAGTCAGCAACTTTACCTATGAAATGTTCGTTGCGTTCTTCACTACTTAAAGCTAACACAGACTCAAATTGTTGTGGATTCATTGCATACGGCATTGATATTCCTTGGAAACATAACGCCTTACTAATGGGCGCATAAATGCTTGGCTAAAATTAGCGACGAAGGAGCGCAAGCCAAGCGTTTTACGTCCTTTTGAGTAACTTGTTATGCATTGTTTAACCTATCAATCAATGCTTTACCATTACGGTTTTTAGGTAGTTTTGTCGAACGATAGATTAGTTGATCTTGCTTCACTTTCCCAGACTCTATACCTAAATCTCGAACAAAGGAAAAACAGTTGACTAACAAAGAAGTCAAAGATTTATAGGTTATATTTGTAGCGAACTTCTTCTTGCGCATATATGCACTCAAATCATTGTGAGCATAAAGTTTATTTCGAATGTTTTTTAATCCCGTTTCTTTGAAGTCAAATTTCAAAGACTCAAGTACCAAATGCATTTCCTTGGAGTACGCCTCATCGCTAATAGTTACTAAGTGGTCTAACGTTAAGTTTTTGTCACTTCTTGATGAAGCGGGATCAAATAGAGCACTTATGCGGCATATAATTTCAAAAAAAAGCGACTCTTGAAACTTCGCAAAGCATTCAGGGAAATTTTTATTAAGGGAAGCTACCGAATCTTCAGAACCATAAAGTTCTTGATAGAGCTCGATCTTTGATTGTATTTCCGAAATCCTTTTTTCAATTAGGTAAAATTCGTTCACAGATCCTTCCTAAACGCATAACGCCCTAATAATGGGCAAAAAATTGTTGGCTAAAATGTTAAGGAACGAAAACAGTCAACTGTTTTTTGTCCTTATTTATTAGCTTTTTAGGTGTATGTTATTGCTAAACTACCAAGCTTTTCTTTTGCTTTAAATATGTCTTTGCCTACAACAAATACACGGTACCTTGGATCATTGGCAGCGTTAAAAGCTGGAATGTCATTGCGAATAGAACATAAGCCAATTCTATCTAGCTTACTCTCTAGTTCTAGTGCCTCTGCTTCATCTTTAAAAAAGCCGACTAAATGCCAATGTTCCTGTTTTAGAATGTAATCATAGAAAAACTCGCAAGCCTCAGTTTCAGAATCCGATGTATAGATAGGTTTAGAATCTATTCCTCTTTCGGAATAAAAAACAGCCCATTCCCCCCACAGTTTATCTAAGCAGTAAGTATCACTTTGGCGAGATAAAACGGCAAAACTTTCTGGCGTACAACCTTCAGCTAATAATTTTTCAGTCAACTCTGATGCGAACACTTAATACACCTAACGCCGCATTAAGCGGACTAAAATAGCGGGTTATAATGTGGAGCGAAACCAAACCCGCTGTTTTAGTTCCGATTTAAATGCCTTGTTAGGTATACTTTTAACCTATTTTTCTTGTAAACGATACAGGGCTGAACTACCAAGCCATGATAATAAAATTGGCAATGGAAGCATAACTAAAAAGTCCCCGATATTAATTTGCACTAGAAAATGACTAAGCCCAATAATGAGCCCCAACAAAGCTAAATATTTATATGGCAAATTAGCCTTTTTTGAAGATGACTTTGCAAATACAAAACCGATGTAACCTAATAAACTCCATACTAAAACGTAAGTACAAAATAGTGTGAATAGGCTAAAACAACCTAAATGAACATCACAGTTATCAAATCCATAGATGCTAATTAAATAAATACAAAATGCTGGTATGGACGAACATATAATAAATATGAAAAACCGTTTCAACTTACTCTCCATAGCCAGCGTGTATACCTAACAGCTTATTAGCGAGAATTCCGATAAACACCCCTAGGCTAATTACCAAAATTCAATCATTTTTTAGCTTAATTTATTAATATTTTTAATAACTTAACAGCCATCAATATTTAAATCAATCGACTAAATACTGGATAAAACCGAGAATTGAGATAACCGAGAATTAACTTGGGTCGTTATGTAAATTATTCTCAATAATAAAATACATATTTTTCAATAATATAATATTATTCGGTAGGTAAATCCGAGAATTTTTGCTTTTACATAACGAGAAGCAATTGCTGTCAATTGCTGCCTTTTATATAACTCTATATACATACCGGCATATAAAAGGCTAACAAGCTTTGGGGCATAAACGTTTTAAGAGCAACAATTTTATACCTCATATTAATTGGGCTAGTTACTCAAGACCATTACTTCAATCTAATCCATTGCCTGCCGCAGGCTTATGTGCAGATACAACTGCGAGACGCTGCAAGTACGTCCATGTAAGCTCTACCAAAACATCCATGTTTTGGAAGCTCGCTGCTGCATCTACACTGGGATTATTGTCTCTTCGATTTGACGGTATTCGCGACAACTAAAAGATCAAAAAGATACAAATCTAAAAGGCTCAAGTTGCGTGGGTGCTTTTGATCTTCTTTGAATGTTCAATTTGAATTGAGGTCATCGAGAAAGGCCGTGAGCTTGGCATGGATAATGGAATGGACCCATCCACTTTTAATCGGCCTCGCAATGGGCCACGATGTAGTTGCTAAAACTCATCAGAAAGAGGACGGGTCCACTATGAACATTACTACAATTGGTCTTGATATCGCAAAGTCTGTTTTTCATTTTGTTGGCGTTAATAAAGCCGGAAAGCTCGTCAAAAAGAAGATAATTAAGCGAAAAGAGTTAGTACTTTTTCTTGCTCAAATAGAACCTTGTCTTGTTGTGATGGAAGCCTGTGGTGGCGCAAATTACTGGGCTAGAGAGTTTGAGAAAGTGGGTCATCAAGTCAAATTGATAGCGCCTCAGTATGTCGTGCCCTACAGACAGGGAAATAAGAATGACTATAACGATGCACTTGCGATAGCTGAAGCAGCGCAACGGCCTAACATGCGCTTTGTAGAACCAAAACCTATAGAACAACAAGATATTCAGATGTTGCATCGAATGAGAGAAAGGCTAAACAAACAATCGACAGCACTGATTAATCAGGTTAGAGGGATGCTTGCTGAGTACGGCATTATTATCACAAAAGGAAAAGCGTCTTTTAGGTCAAAGCTACCTGATATTCTAGAAAATGCTGATAACGAATTAACAGCCARAGGCCGAAATATTTTCTATCAACTGTACGAAGAGTTTAATGATATTGAGCGAAGGCTTAAAAGTTGTGACGTTCAAGTTCAACAAGAGATGAAGAACAATCAAGTATGCMAACGTTTGGAGAGTGTGCCWGGCATTGGTCCTGTCACCGCAACGGCATTTTATGCCGCTGTTGGAGAAGGTAAAGATTYYACTTCATCCCAAACGATTGCGCCATGATCATGTACGCCCATGTCCTTTGCCGCTTTATCACAAATATAAAAACCAACAAGGGTACTAATTACAGTAATAATGATAAAAGGCGTTAAACTTAAGTGCCCCATTAAATAAACCAATGGAACAGCTGCAAGCGTACCAAACGTGCCAGGGGCTTTAGCTGCTAAACCACTACCAAACCCTAATGCTAAAAAATGCACCGGATTTTTTAAAGAAAGTTTTAATACTGCTGGATCAGTTGATAATAAATTCATTAAAAATGCTCAAAATTTTTCGAGTCTAACTCATAGGGCTGCCCATCAGATACCAATCGCAATTTATCACCCGCGCAAATTTGACCAATTTTGACAAACTTAACACCCGCATGAATTAACGCTGTATCTAACGCACCGCGTTGTGACTCTGGGACAGTGAATAATAACTCATAATCTTCACCTCCAGTCAGCGCGTAATTAATTGCTTCCTTTTTACCTACTGACTCTAGGAGAGATTTGGATAAAGGTAACTCATTCACATCAATAATGGCACCGACATCTGACGATTTTAAAACATGATTAATGTCTGAGTTTAATCCATCAGATAAATCAATTGCACTGGATGCTAAAGTGCGCAGAGCTTGGCCTGCAATGATCCTTGGGGTTGGATGGTAATGACGGTTAATCAAAAACTCTTTGTATTGCGGATCGACTTCTTTTTTACCTAAAAGTAAATCAAGACCTAACGCTGAGTCACCTAAAGTGCCGGTGACATAGATCCAATCACCTATCTTAGCGCCACTACGGGTCAATGCTTTTCCTGTTGGGACTTGACCATGGATAGTCACGTTAATACAACGTGGGCCACGGGTCGTATCACCACCAATGAGGCTAACACTATAATACTCAGCCGCTTCAAATAAGCCTTCACTGAAATCTTGAAGCCATTGATTATCCACATCAGGCAAGGTTAACGCCAAAGTCATCCAAGCAGGATCTGCGCCCATTGCCGCTAAATCTGACAAATTAACAGCCACAGCTTTATAACCTAACTCATGTGCAGGCATGCTTGGTAAGAAATGGACGTTTTCTACGAGCGTGTCGCATGAAATTGCGATAGATTTGTCTTCTGCTGGTTGCACGAGTGCGCAGTCATCGCCGATACCGAGATGAACATCGCGGCGTTGTTGACCTTTATCACGGAAAAATTGTTCAATAAGTTGGAATTCTTTCACGATAAATCTGGTACGGTTGCCCGCCCACCTATATGTTTTATAGAAGTATCTTAAGCCATACAAAAACGGTATCCGAAGATACCGTTTTCATTCATTACTTGCGAGTAACAAGCTTATCTAGCATACCATTGACAAACTTATGGCTGTCGTCAGCACCAAACGCTTTCGCTAATTCGATACCTTCGTTGATAGCCACTTTATATGGCACATCTTTACGATAAGTTAATTCATATGCAGCTAAGCGCACAATGGCTTTTTCAACTGGAGATACATCTTCAATATCACGATCTAAGTGAGGTTTTAGAAGATCATCAAGTTGAGTTGCTTTCGTGGCTACACCTGATAGCAATTCACGAAAATAAGCTACATCAACACCGTTAATGTTTTGCTCAGTTAAAAATTCATGTTCAACATCAGCAACGTTATTCTTGCTTAATTGCCACGAATAAATAGCTTGAACAGCTAAACGGCGTGCCTTACGGCGCTCTGAAGGCTTCATTACTTTTCCTACTACTATACCAACTGTTGTTCTAATTCTTGCAGAACGTTAACCATTTCAAGAAGGCCAAGAGCAGCTTCAGTGCCTTTGTTACCTGCTTTAGTACCAGAGCGTTCGATTGCTTGCTCAATGGTATCTGTGGTTAACACGCCAAATGAAACTGGGATATCAAACTCTAAAGCAACTTGAGCTAGCCCCTTGTTACACTCGCCTGCAACTAAATCAAAATGCGGAGTACCACCACGAATCACTGCACCTAGTGCAATGATACCGTCAAACTTTCCAGATGCAGCAACACGACGTGCAGCAAGTGGCAGCTCAACAGCGCCAGGAACACGAACAACAGTAATGTTGGTATCGTCAACCTGACCAAAACGTTTTAGTGTATCTATTGCGCCATCAAGCAGACTTTCAACTAAAAAACTGTTGAAACGCGATACTACAATCGCAACTTTGGCATTTTTTGCTTCGATATTACCTTGAACTACGTTCATTATCTTACCTAAATTAGCTAAAGCACCCAGCTCTGGGCAAAAGTGGCGGTATAATACCACAGCAAAATGCCCTGAGTCCTGTGCAATTAATGATAAATGTTAACTTCACTAAATTAGTGAATTATTCTGCAATGTAATCAGTAACTTCTAAACCAAAGCCTGACAACGAATGATAATGTTTTGGTGAACTCAATAAACGCATTGTGCTAACACCAAGACTGGAGAGAATTTGTGAACCAATTCCTACTTTTCGAGAAGTCCCTTCCCATTTAGCTGCAGCTGGCGCTTGGCCATTATCTTCAGCTTCAAAAGCTTTAACTTTCGCAAGCATTTCACTTGAATGCTCTTCATGGCCTAATAACACCAATACACCGCCTTCAGATGCAATACGCTCCATGGCTTTTTCTAATGGCCAGCTACGTTTTTGGTCGCGCTCAGAGTGCAATAGATCATTAAAGGTGTTTTGTAGGTGAACACGTACTAGACAGTTCTCTTCAACGTTTCCTTTCACTAAAGCATAGTGTAATTGGTTATCGATAGTGTCTCTGAAAGTCACCATTTTGAACTCACCGAAACGTGTTGGCAGTTTACATTCAGCTTCACGTACAACCGTAGTTTCTTTAGTGTTACGGTACTCAATTAAATCAGCAATGGTACCCATTTTTACGCCGTGCTTTTCGCTGAAGACTTCTAAGTCAGGACAACGAGCCATGGTGCCGTCATCATTAAGGATTTCAACAATTACACCTGATGGTTCAAGACCCGCTAAACGGGCTAAATCACAACCAGCTTCAGTATGACCGGCACGAGTTAATACGCCGCCATCTTGGGCCATTAATGGGAAAATATGTCCAGGTTGAACTAAGTCAGCCGCTTTTGCATCTTTGGCAACTGCTGCTTGCACAGTAACAGCGCGGTCATGGGCAGAAATACCCGTTGTAACACCTGTTGCCGCTTCAATAGAAACGGTGAAATTAGTAGAGAATTGGGCGTTATTATTGGTCACCATTAAAGGTAGATTTAATTGTTGGCAACGCTCTCTAGTCATAGTTTGACAGATTAAACCACGGCCATATGTCGCCATAAAGTTGATTGCTTCAGGCGTGACCTTTTCGGCAGCCATAATCAAGTCACCTTCATTTTCTCTGTCTTCATCGTCCATCAAGATAACCATTTTACCTTGGCGAATGTCTTCGATGATCTCTTCTATACTATGTAGTGCCATGTTAAGACCTTTATGTTGTTATTTCCCATATTTGCAATATAGGGTAAAAATAGGGTTATCGCATAAATCCGGCGCTGGCTAACATTTCCATTGTCACTCCGCCTGAAGCTTTCTCAGGCTGTTGCGGATTCATTAAGCGTTCTAAATATCGAGCAATAAGGTCAACTTCAATATTTACCTTATCGCCAGCTTGTAAGCTGATTAGTGTGGTTTCTGATGCTGTGTGTGGCACTATCGTTAAACGAAAACGATGACCGTCAATTTCATTAACTGTTAAGCTAACACCATCAATAGTAATTGAGCCTTTGTGAGCAATATAGCGTGCCAATTCTGCTGGAGCGGCAAGCCAAAACTCAATGGCTTTACCACGTACACTTCGCTGCTCTACTGCTGCAATACCGTCAACATGGCCACTGACCATATGGCCGCCAAGTCGAGTCGTTGGTAGGACAGCTTTTTCTAGATTTACCTTTTGACCAACGTGATAGTTAGCAAAACCTGTCAAAGCAACTGTCTCAGCAGAAATGTCGGCAATATAACCATCTGCAAGGCATTGCACTACAGTCAAACATACGCCATTGGTCGCAATACTATCGCCTAATTTAACATCAGATAAATCCAAATTTCCGCTAGCAACGTTTAGGCGAATATCATCACCTTTACGTTCGATTTTTCTCAATGTGCCTAAGGCTTCAATAATGCCGGTAAACATAAATACTCACTTGTTTTAATTCGGTTCAGTTCGATTCGATTATTAACAGTTAACTCAATCAAGTTTAATAACAGGCTATCTATAGCATTAGCATCACAAACCAATACAGCTAGCTAAATAATAAACTAGAGATTAAAAATCATCCGTTGATCATCACCAACGCGTCTTGAATCGACTAATTGTAACTCAGGAATTTGTTCCATAGTTTGATAGTCGTTCAGTTGTAATAAATTACGGCCATGACTGCCTAAAATCTTCATTGCTTGGTAAAGGTAGAGTTCATCGGCAAGCTTTTCATTAAGCACACTACCAGCAAGAGTGGCCCCCGCCTCAACCAGTACTGAGTTGCACTGTTTACCTAAGTAAGTAAATAACGCATGTAAATCAACGCGTCCATCCTCATTTGTGGCAATAGTGATACAACTAACATGATTGTTAAATTTTTCTTGTACTTTTGCGGGGTAATCCACGCAAGAAACCAACAATACTGGTGACGCGAATTCAAACAGTTTCATTTCGCTCGTTAGCCTAGCTTTACTGTCTAAAATAACGCGCAAAGGCTGATGTAGATCTGAGGGTGAAAATGAGTTTTTCATGCTGCCTAATTCTTCATAACGCACATTTAGCGTTGGGTTATCAGCAAGTACTGTTTCAACACCTGTCACTAAGGCACAATGACGGGCACGAAGCTTTTGCACATCAGCGCGCGCTTCAGGTCCAGTTATCCATTTAGAGACCCCATTCGAAAGTGCCGTTTTTCCATCAATACTAGCTGCTAGTTTAATCGTAATTCTAGGCAAGCCTGTGGTCATTTTTTTGGTAAAACCTAAATTTAATAACTTAGCTTGTTCTGACAATAATCCCACGTCGACTTGAATGCCCGCTTCTTCAAGTAAACGAATACCATTACCTGCCACTTGTGGGTTCGCATCAACTTCAGCAATCACGACTCTTTTTACACCGGCTTTGATTAATGCTAATGCGCAAGGAGGTGTACGTCCATAATGGCTGCATGGTTCAAGGGTGACATAAGCCGTGGCGGCTGATAGTTGCTGCCGATTTTGTTTCGCATCTACGTCTTGAAGCGCATGAATTTCAGCATGGGGGCCACCTGCTTTGATATGGTAGCCCTGACCAATAATGTTATCAGCAACGGCAATGACACAGCCAACATTTGGGTTAGGACGAGTGGTGTAACGCCCTTTTTCGGCTAAAGAAATTGCCAGGCTCATCATTTCAATATCAGTAATAGACCATTGAGACATAAACACCTACTTGAATAGCGGCTGTAAGACATAATCCACAGCCTCGATATTGGGAATAGAAATTACTTTTGTAGCTTAGCGATGGCTTCGCCAAACTGAGAAACATCTTCAAAGGCACGATAAACTGAGGCGAAACGAATATAAGCAACTTTATCTAACACCATTAATTGCTCCATCATTAAATTACCAATCATTGCTGAGTCAATCTCGCGCTCACCCGTACCTCTTAAGGTCGATTTGATTTTAGTTAATGCTTGTTCAATTTGGTCAATAGACACTGGACGTTTTTCTACCGCACGTAACATGCCACCTCGAAGTTTATCTTCATCAAACGGCTGACGAGTACCATCTTGTTTGATCACTCGCGGCATAACTAATTCTGCGCCTTCAAAGGTAGTGAAGCGTTCATGGCACAATGTACATTCCCGGCGGCGACGGACTTGGTGACCATCAGCCACAAGACGAGAGTCAATCACTTTGGTATCTGTCGCGCTACAAAATGGGCAATGCATATTCGCTCCTGAAAATAAAAATAAAATGGCCGTAAGCACAAGGTACTTACAGCCATTAAAGTTTATCCTATTTACTTAATAAGGTTAACCTTATCGATAAGATTATCCTACTTAGTTCAAATGGATAATGTGTCTAAATAAGAGGAGCAATATTAGCCAGTGTTATCTCGCTTTTTGCTCGGCTTATTTAAACATCAAGTAACGGTTTTATCCCTCACCTTTTATTTGTGAGCGATTTACCCGTAAACCTTTACCAGTAATCAATTTACCCGTAAACAGGGTATTTAGCACATAACTCAAGCACTTGGTTCTTTACGCGCTCGATTGTAGCTTCATTACTGATGTCATCTAGCACATCACACATCCAGTTTGTTAGTTCTACTGATTCAGTTTCAGCGAAACCACGACGGGTAATTGCTGGAGAACCAATACGAAGACCTGAAGTAACAAATGGTGAACGCGGATCATTTGGCACTGAGTTTTTGTTTACTGTGATGTTTGCTTTGCCTAACGCAGCATCTGCATCTTTACCTGTCATATCTTTGCTGATCAAATCAAGCAAGAATAAGTGGTTATCTGTACCACCAGAAACAACATCGTAGCCACGCTCGATGAATGTTTTTGCCATTGCTTTTGCATTAGCAACAACTTGTTCTTGGTAAGTGGTAAATTCTGGATCCAATGCTTCTTTAAATGCTACCGCTTTAGCTGCAATAACATGCATCAACGGACCACCTTGGCCACCAGGGAATACTGCTGAGTTTAATTTCTTGTATATGTCTTCATCATTTGATGCAGATAGAATTAAACCACCACGAGGGCCCGCAAGCGTTTTATGAGTAGTAGTAGTAACAACGTGTGCATGTGGTAGCGGATTCGGGTAAATACCTGCAGCAACAAGACCTGCAACGTGAGCCATATCTACGAATAAGTAAGCACCCACTTTGTCAGCGATTTCGCGGAACTTGCCCCAATCGATAATGCCTGAGTATGCAGAGAAACCTGCAATAATCATTTTTGGTTTATGTTCTACAGCTAAACGCTCAACTTCAGCGTAATCAATTTTACCTGTAGTTTCATCGATACCGTACTGAACGGCATTATAAAGCTTGCCTGAAAAACTCACATGAGAACCGTGAGTCAAGTGACCACCATGAGCAAGGCTCATACCTAAAACAGTATCACCGCCTTGAAGTAACGCCATGAAAACTGCTGAATTCGCTTGAGAACCTGAATGTGGTTGAACGTTTGCGTATGTAGCGCCAAACAATTCTTTTGCACGAGAAATAGCTAACTCTTCTGCAATATCTACATGCTCACAACCGCCGTAGTAACGCTTTCCAGGATAACCTTCAGCGTATTTGTTGGTTAACTGTGAACCTTGAGCTTCAAGAACACGTGGGCTGGTATAGTTTTCAGAAGCAATGAGTTCGATGTGCTCTTCTTGACGGCGTGTTTCATCTTCAATTGCTGCAAATAGTTGTGGATCATAATCCGCGATATTCATATCTTTTTTCAGCATTACTCACTCCAGCTGTTAATTCTTATAGTAGGGTTGCGCGGTATGATACAGCGCAATTGATCACAATCCCAGCATTTGAAACATGAAATTACTTGCAATTCATCATGAGTACCATTTGCTATCTATAAATTTTTCAACGGCAGTAGCTTTCAGTAATTGTATTTCATACAAAAATCCAAATTCACTCTTAGTTTCATAACCTTGTGACTATTTTTAGAAAACTCTTTTCTAAAAACTAAATCAAAAGCGTAATTCAGCTCTACTCGTCATTTTATCGATACAAGTGAATAAGATGGTCCAATACCAAAGCAATAATTTATCGATTAATATTTATAAATAAAGTGAATACTACTGCGGCTTTCTGTTTCATCATTTCGATTGGCAATGGATACATTTTCAATACCCGTTAATGTCCCACTTCGATCTATTCTTTCATGATGAATACTAATACTCATAGTGTTAGTTAAAGGAACATCAAGGTATACTTCATACCTATCCCGCGCATCTTTAAAGTCTATGTCACTGACATTTGGGTTCCAATCACTACTTCGATTAAACTCGTTATCATCAATAGAATCCCACCGTTGACTTTGAAACTTAATCCCGAGCAACAACTCTTTATAATTTGCTTCTAAGGCTAACTTGGCTGTATGACCTAAAGCATACCCATAACCGCCTTCCCAAAGCACCGATTTTGTCCCCCAAAAATGGCCACCACTTTGGCGATATTCTTTTGTTGCGAAGGGTTTCACCATACTAAAATCGCCAAACAAGTCGCCTCTAATGCTTATCGAAACATCATCAACAAACCATTTCGTACCTGCAGTTACGCCTATCACATTAATTGCTGCGTAAAAATCTTCCTCTTCATCTTGACCCAAACTACTATATTCCAGCCCCATGGATGGCCCCAAAAACCAAGTCTGCCGCCTAGTTCCTGAATCAGATATCGCATTAACATCACTCGTCAAGCCACCTAAAAAAATCGAAGAATCCATTTGCCAATCTTCAATTCCTTCATTAGAAATCCCCAGTTCCATATTTAAATCGACTTGGCTAGGTGTTGCAGATAAAGAATCATATTTACCTTGAACGCTATCAACACTCGCCTCTAACCCTAGTATTAAAGAAGTAGTTGAAATATCAGCTTGTTCTTTATTGGAGTAGTTTGCCCCTGTATAGATATTAAATATGTCCTTGGCATATGCTCGATTAAACCGTTGAGGATTATCATAACCAAACCAACCTTTAATGGTCTTAGCAGGATTAAAAACACTACTAAAAGCCGTTGGGATCCAGCCTTGTTTTGAATCTAACATTTCTGATAATTGAAATAAGCTTTCACCTAAAACCGCACCACCAAAAGTAGTAACAATTTGATCATTCACACTCACCACTTCTTTATATTCAGCAAAAACTTCCCAGACAGCTGACGCGATAAAATTACCCGCCAAAGATTCATAATAATTAAAGTTGTAATTACGAAACGCTTGATAATAAAGTGCACCTGCGTATGTATGCCCCCAGTTCATGCCAACTTTGTTATCATCAAGTTTCCAAGCCTCAGTCGTCACTATTCGATCGGCAAAGTATTGCGCTGCATTACCTTCAATTTCGTAATCAAAATCTCCTTCCATACTTTCTTCGCTAGTCAGGTAAAGCACCTCACCAATGACCAATACCGTCGAAATTTCAATTAATGCTCCCCACCAGTCTTTATTATTTAGCTCACTATAAGTGATTAGATTTTCATCTTCTTGTACATCAAGACCATCATTACTTCTAGTTTCTGTCCCTGCAGCGATGGAGCTTATGGATAAACCTGATGGCTCATACTTGAGTTGATTAACTGTATTTAAATATGATTGATTAACTGCTGTTGAATAGAAGGAATTAACTGAACTTTCACCTTTACTGTTAATGGCGAAAACGGTGGGGGCTTGGCCTTTATCAATAAATAAAGACCTATATTCTTTTGTTTGGAGTTGCTTGGCATTCACTTGAGCAAACAAACAAAATATTGAAATAGTAAACAACGAATTACACAATAATAGTTTTTTAAAAGCCTTCCTTTGTATCGTTCTCACTTTAATCCCTTAACATATTTTGAAAAATTGCCCTGATATATCCAACAACCATTGTTACCCCTTTTTATCCATAAACAGGGTTGTTACAACTATGTTATAGCCAATTATTACTTTGTTCGGTTGTTTTTGTTAAGTAATTTTTTGACCTATCGGTGTTGAATAAACCTTCGATGACAAAAGTTCGGTTTTCAGTTACGGCGAGATTCAAGTAGAATTAGTTAAATTCCCTAGTCCGAACCTTAGTCAAAGAGATATAAATATGGCTCAGTTTGTATATAGCATGCTTAGAGTGGGCAAGATTGTTCCGCCTAAAAAACAAATCCTTAAAGATATTTCCCTTAGTTTTTTCCCTGGCGCCAAGATTGGTGTTTTAGGTTTAAACGGTTCAGGTAAATCAACTTTACTTAGAATTATGGCGGGTTTAGATACTGAAATCGAAGGCGAAGCTCGCCCGATGCAAGATCTAAAAATTGGCTACCTTCCCCAAGAACCAAAGCTTGATGAATCACAAACAGTTCGAGAAGCGATTGAAGAAGCAGTAAGCGAAGCTAAAAATGCACTGACTCGTTTAGATGAAGTGTATGCCTTATATGCTGAACCTGATGCAGATTTTGATGCGTTAGCCAAAGAACAAGGTCAGCTTGAAGCAATTATTCAATCTCAAGATGCACATAACCTTGATGTGGTTTTAGACAGAGCTGCCAATGCACTGCGCCTTCCAGATTGGGATGAAAAAATCGAAGTACTTTCCGGTGGTGAACGTCGCCGTGTCGCTATTTGTCGCTTATTACTTGAAAAGCCAGACATGTTGCTACTCGATGAACCAACCAACCACTTGGATGCAGAATCAGTCGCATGGCTTGAGCGCTTCTTACAAGATTATACCGGCACAGTCGTGGCCATTACCCATGATAGATATTTCTTGGATAATGCAGCAGGTTGGATTTTAGAACTTGACCGCGGCGAAGGTATTCCGTGGGAAGGCAACTATTCTTCGTGGCTAGAGCAAAAAGATGCTCGTCTGCAACAAGAGACATCTACTGAAAGTGCTCGCCAAAAAACGATTCAGAAAGAATTAGAATGGGTACGTCAAGGCTCTAAAGGTCGTCAATCTAAAGGCAAAGCCCGTATGGCTCGCTTTGAAGAATTGAATACCAACGACTATCAAAAGCGTAACGAAACCAATGAACTGTTTATTCCACCAGGACCTCGTTTAGGCGATAAAGTCATTGAAGTGAATAATTTAACTAAGTCATATGGCGATCGTGTATTAATTGATGACTTAACTTTTGCAGTACCTAAAGGCGCCATTGTCGGTATTATCGGTGCTAACGGCGCGGGTAAGTCGACATTATTTAAGATGATTTCTGGTGCTGAGCAACCAGATAGCGGCAGCATCGAAGTGGGTGAATCAGTGCAAATTGCTTCAGTTGAGCAGTTCCGTGATTCGATGAATGATAAAAATACTGTCTGGCAAGAAATTTCCGACGGCCAAGATATCATGCGCATCAATAACACCGAGATCCCAAGTCGCGCCTATGTAGGCCGCTTTAACTTCCGTGGTGGCGACCAGCAAAAAATCATTGGCACCTTATCTGGTGGTGAGCGTAACCGTGTTCATCTAGCCAAACTATTGCAAGCTGGCGGTAACGTATTACTACTCGATGAGCCAACCAATGACTTGGATGTTGAAACGCTACGAGCATTAGAAGAAGCCTTACTTGAGTTCCCTGGTTGTGCCATGGTCATTTCTCATGACCGTTGGTTCTTAGATAGAATTGCTACCCATATTTTAGATTACCGCGACGAAGGTCAAGTTAACTTCTATGAAGGTAACTACACTGAATATACTGCGTGGTTAAAGGAACATTTAGGTACTGAAGCCATTGAGCCTCACCGCCTTAAATACAAGCGTATTGTCAAGTAAGCACTTGCAAGTAAAAGTTAATTAATGCTGCTATCGTTGGCATTCAGCTTTTAAAACATTAAGCCTCAATTTAAACAATGGCTCTTTAAAGCAAATTGTCTAAATTGGGGCTTTTTTATGTTTAAGGCAAAAAATAGACTGTAACAGCTGAAAACAACAGTTAGAAACTGCGATGTCATAAAAATGACGAATGACACTATATTAATAAGTTAGTTACATTTATCTATTGCTGAGCAATTTACCCCCCTTATTTAAGAAGTGATATCAATAGATAAAAGTCACTTTTTTGTTCCTTAAGTTACAGTTCAATTAGACTGCATTAACAAACACTTAAATAACCAATCTTAGTATCGCACCGTATCAATAAAACCCTTTTACAAGCCTTTGCAACTCATCGCTGTGACATCATTGTAAAAAAGCGTCAAAAAACCATAATCTATTTGTAAAGACAAATTAACTTAAGTACTATAAAAATATTGACGGCTTATTTAACTGTTAACCGATGACTATAGCTTTAGGTTATACATCACTAAATCAAATAAAAATGGAGAAATCAGTGAGATACAGTCAAGTTGCTTTTATTTTATTATGTTTTTACGCAAGTAGCTCATTTGGTTTAGAGGTAATTTCTAGTAGTGAAACTCAAAAACTACAAGAAATTGAGCAAAAATATAATATTGATAGTTTACTTATTTCAGCGAACGATAAGTTATCGACTCATAAGAAGAAAGAATCTGATTATTATGCACTGAGCGTCGAAATTAAAAGTAAGCAAACTGAGTATGAACATTTAGTCTCTAAGTTGCCGACCAGAATCCTGTCTCGTTCTAACCTCGATTCTTTTTATAAAGAACTCGAGACATTAGTCCTTAAAATTGATCAACTTGAAACCAAATACGATATCGATGGCAAGTCTCTTAAAAGAGAATATAAATCTATCATGGCTGAATACGATGTTATCAATAACACTCGTACCAATAAGGATGAGCAATTAGCAGCACTTAAAAGTGAAATCACTAAGCGAGTCATCGCCGATGTGTCTAAACCTGATACGGTTCAATCTGTTGATTTAGACGGTTCGACATTATGCTCTAAGTTTCAATCAATTAATGATTGTTTGAAAGATTCAGAAAGTTACATTGTTACCAATACCATTAAAACTGACCCATTTTTAAATGAACGCAGCGTGCTTTTATCATACGATGTTGTTGATGCCAGCATGAACATGAGTGGTAATTTAAACTACAAGATTAAAATGGCTTTTAAACCATCTTATAACAGTAAAATCGATTCATTAATTAATGAACAATTAGGTCTTAAGTCAGCCATGATTACCTTAGTGAGTAATGTGGCCGCAGACTGGTTTGTTGACGGGATAAAAATTGGTACGGGTCGTGAACTGTTTCATGAGGTTCCACTCGGTCAACATGGTATTTTAGCTTCTTATCAGTCGGAAGATAAATCAAGTGTTGAGTTTATTCAGGGCAACGGCGTCTTCAGTTATAACTTTAATAACACTGCTCAAAATAACGACATGGTGACTTTACCTAAAAGTGATCATAAAAAGCAGACAATGAAAATGAAGCCAAAACCTACTGATATGCTAAACAGTAATGTTAACGCTTCAACCAATAAACCTAAAAAAAGTATGCAAGATAAGGGTTACGAGTACTTCATGGGTATCGAACCTGCAACCGCTGAACAAAAAGAAAGTTTTGATTCGAGCCCATCAGCTAAGCTTTAAAGCGCTGTTTAATATTTAGCTCTGCTGACACACTTTTAGCCACCTCTAAATTGAGGTGGCTTTTTAATTTTCGATAAAAAATCACCGTTCAATTCAAGTCACAAACCTCTTATTTTGTAATTAAAGAGTAACAACTGAGATCGTTTAATAACACTTACGATTATTTATATAAACACTTTTGTTATCAGCATGTTTAGTTACAATCTTATCTGCTTTGCTTTACATTCCTTTACTCTTATATGCCTTTTTTTGATTAAAATAGTCCGCAATTCAGCAATCGGTCTGTTGATCTTTCTTAGAGTTCATAAAATGAAAAAATTGGCATTTCTTATTATATTAAGCAGTATCATCGCTGCAGTTGTGTCTTTTAGCGGCTTATCCCAGGCGGATAAAGCTAAACCCCATGCAAAAGGGAAAGCCCAAAAAACAATACCCGTTGTCACAGGTGTTGTTGATCAGCATGAACTATCTCAGTCTTTATCACTTATTGGTAAACTTGATGCAGAGCAGTCTGTTTACATATCTTCTCAAGTGGCAGGACAAATCAGTGAGATTTTAATTAAGCCAGATCAAGATATTCAGGCAGGCCAAGTTATCGTTCAGCTTGATGATGCCAAAGCTAAAGCTGCAACCGCAGAAGCAGCTGCTTACCTTGCCGATGAGAAACGTAAGCTCAAAGAATTCCTGAAACTGATTTCAAGCAATGCTATTACCCAAACAGAAATAGATGCTCAACGGGCCAGTGTTGATATGGCAGCAGCAAGACTTGCTGCTGCTCAAGCGGATTTAGATTATCACTCACTCAATGCTCCTTTTAAGGGTTCGGCTGGATTAATCGATTTCAGCGTAGGCAAAATGATTTCAGTGGGTACTGAGCTATTGTCTTTCGACGATCTATCAACCATGAGACTCGATTTACAAGTTCCTGAGCATTACTTGTCATTACTTTCAAATGGCATGAAAGTCTCAGCCCAAAGCCGTGCATGGCCATCTCAAGAGTTTAACGGCGAAATCATTGCCATTGACTCACGTATTAACCAAGACACGTTAAACTTACGTGTACGAGTGCAATTTGCTAATCCTGACAATAAATTAAAACCAGGCATGATGATGGCGGCAACGCTTAATTTCCCTGCGGTATCTGAGCCTGTTATTCCAGTTCAGGCTATCGAGTACTCTGGCACTAAACGTTTTGTTTACCTTGTTGATAGCAACAATATTGCTAATCGCACCGAAGTCATCTTAGGCGCTCGTATTGATAACGAGGTACTGATTACTGAAGGTTTGAATATTGGCGATAACGTAGTTGTACAAGGGCTGGTGAATATGCGTGATGGTGTATCTGTTGATGTACTTGAGCAGCAAGGAACAGCCTCACGTTTAGCCCATGAAACTTCTGAAAAGGCCTCAGAAAAATCTACCGACACAACAACTAATGCTCAACTGGAGAAAAGTTAATGTGGCTCTCTGATGTGTCTGTAAAAAGACCTGTTGTCGCGATTGTTTTAAGTTTACTGCTTGGCGTATTTGGTCTCGTTTCACTGTCAAAATTGTCAGTAAGAGAAATGCCTGACGTCGAAAACCCTGTTGTTACGGTGATGACGACCTATAGTGGCGCATCAGCCACGATTATGGAAAGTCAGATCACCACCACCATTGAAGATGAGCTAACGGGTATCAGTGGTGTAGATGAAATCGAATCTGTTACCCGAAACGGCATGTCACGTATTACTGTGACCTTCCTATTAGGCTGGGATTTAACAGAAGGCGTCAGTGATGTTCGTGATGCGGTAGCACGTGCTCAACGTCGTTTGCCAGATGAAGCAGATGACCCAGTGGTATCGAAAGATAACGGCTCTGGTGAACCATCAATTTACGTCAATTTAAGCTCTTCGATGATGGATCGTACTCAGCTTACTGATTACTCCCAACGCGTGCTCGAAGATCGCTTTAATTTAATCACTGGCGTCAGCTCTATCTCACTGTCAGGCGGTTTATACAAAGTCATGTACGTTCAGTTAAAACCTGAACTAATGGCAGGTCGAAATGTATCGGCCAATGATATTGTGTCAGCGCTCAAAACCGAAAACGTTGAAACGCCCGGTGGCGAAGTACGTAATGACACGACAGTAATGACCGTAAGAACGGCTCGACTGTACAATAACCCTGATGATTTTGATTACTTAGTTGTCCGTACTGCAGATGATGGTACTCCTATTTATCTTAAAGATGTCGCAGACGTGTTTATTGGTGCTGAAAACGAGAACTCGACCTTTAAAAGTGATGGTGTCCCCAATATTAGTTTAGGCATTATTGCTCAGTCTGATGCTAACCCGCTTGATGTGGCTAAATTGGTACACAAAGAAGTCGATAGAATTCAAGAGTTCTTGCCTGATGGCACAGCATTAGTCGTTGACTATGACTCTACTATTTTTATTTCTCGCTCTATTGATGAAGTATATAACACCTTAATTATTACAGCGATTTTAGTCATTTTGGTGCTGTACATATTCATCGGACAAGTGCGCGCCACACTCATTCCAGCAGTCACTGTGCCAGTGTCTTTGATTTCAGCTTTTATTGCCGCCAATACCTTTGGTTTCTCCATTAATTTGCTTACATTAATGGCGCTGATCCTATCCATTGGCTTAGTGGTGGATGATGCGATCGTGGTGGTAGAAAATATATTCCATCACATTGAAAAAGGTGAGCCACCGATTCTTGCTGCCTACAAAGGAGCCCGTGAAGTAGGTTTTGCAGTAATGGCAACCACTGCGGTATTGGTAATGGTATTTTTACCAATATCCTTTATGGAAGGTATGGTCGGTTTACTCTTTACCGAATTTTCAGTGATGCTCGCGGTGTCGGTTTTGTTCTCCTCTCTCATTGCTTTGACATTAACCCCTGTTCTGGGCAGTAAATTACTCAAAGCCAATGTAAAACCAAATCGCTTTAACCTTTGGGTTGATAGCATATTCGATAAACTAGAGCAGCAATATCGCCGCGTCGTTTCAAAAGCGGTTCAATATCGCGTTGCTGCCCCTGTTGTCATTATTGCTTGTCTTGTGGGTAGTGGCTGGTTATTGAATCAAGTTCCTGCGCAACTTGCACCGCAAGAAGACCGTGGAGTGATTTTTGCCTTCATCAAAGGCGCTGAAGGCACTAGTTATAACCGCATGTCGGCTAACATGGATATTGTAGAGCAGCGTTTAATGCCTATGTTAGGCAATGGCGTGTTCAAATCATTCAGTACTCAAGCCCCAGCTTTTGGTGGCCGAGCTGGTGACCAAACCGGTTTTGTGATCATTCAACTTGAGGAGTGGAAAGATCGTGATATCAATGCTCAACAAGCACTAGGCGTTGTAGCTAAAGCACTTGAGGGCATACCTGATGTCATGGTGCGCCCAATGCTACCTGGGTTTAGAGGTAAATCGAGTGAGCCTGTTCAGTTTGTTCTTGGTGGTTCTGACTACAACGAGCTGTTCGACTGGGCTCAGAAGCTACAACTTGAAGCTGATTTAAGCCCTATTCTAGAAGGTGCAGATCTTGATTACGCAGAAACCACACCTGAATTACTTGTGTCAGTCGATCGCGAACGTGCAGCAGAGCTTGGCGTCAGCGTCACTGAGGTTTCTGATACTTTAGAAATCATGTTAGGTGGCCGCAGTGAAACCACCTTTATTGAACGTGGCGAAGAGTATGATGTATATTTGCGCGGTGATGAAAACAGCTTCAATAGTGTTGCCGATTTAAGCCAGATATATATGCGAACATCGACAGGTAAACTGATTACCTTAGATACTATTACTAAGATTGATGAAGTCGCCTCAGCGCAGAAACTAAGTCACCTTAACAAACAAAAGTCGATCACCTTAAAAGCGAACTTAGGCGCTGGATATACTTTAGGTGATGCGTTAGATTTTCTTGATGCTAAAGCAATTGAAATGCTGCCAAGTGACATTACAGTTTCTTATACCGGTGAGTCTAAAGACTTTAAAGAAAACCAAAGCAGCATTTTCATTGTATTTGGTTTAGCTTTATTGGTGGCTTATTTAGTGCTAGCGGCTCAATTTGAGAGCTTCATTAATCCACTCGTTGTCATGTTTACCGTACCGATGGGAATATTTGGTGGCTTCTTAGGCCTATACCTAACAGGTCAAGGTCTGAACATTTACAGTCAGATTGGTATGATCATGCTAATTGGTATGGTAACTAAAAATGGTATTTTGATTGTGGAATTTGCCAACCAATTACGTGACAAAGGACTTGAGCTAGAACAAGCCATTGTGGATGCGTCAGCAAGACGCTTAAGACCCATTCTAATGACGGCATTCACCACGTTAATTGGTGCGATTCCTTTAATCATGTCGACGGGTGCTGGCTCTGAAAGTCGAATCGCGGTTGGTACAGTAGTGTTCTTTGGAATGGCATTTGCTACTCTAGTGACCTTATTAGTGATCCCAGCCATGTATAGACTCATATCTGGAACCACTAAATCACCAGGGTTTGTTGAGCAACAGCTTAATGATGCTATTGAGATGCAAAAACAAAAAAGCGCTTAAGCGTAAATGACTAAACAGGTGTAATAATGGAAAAAGTAGCAGTATTTGTAGATGTACAAAACATTTATTACACCTGTAAACAAGCTTATGGTCGCTCTTTTAATTACCGTGCGCTGTTTAAAATGTTGAGTCAACAAGCTCAAATAGAGCATGCTTTTGCTTATGCCATCGCCCCAGCTGACGATGGCCAAGTCAAATTTCAAGATGCACTAAGGCACATTGGTTTTGACGTTAAACTCAAACCCTATATTCAACGAAGTGATGGCAGTGCAAAAGGCGACTGGGATGTTGGCATAACCATCGACGTTTTAGATTATGCTGAACGCGTTGATAAGGTCATTCTACTTTCGGGCGATGGAGACTTTGATTTATTAATGGCGAAAGTGGCGCAGAAATATGGATGTGATACTCAAGTAATTAGTGTTTCGAGCCTAACCGCTAAGTCTTTACTTGATGTCGTCGGCAGTCATTTACCTATCGAATCCAGCCTTTTATTGTAATCTTGCTAGCTTAAAAATCAGACTCAGTTGCTTTTAAATTTGTGCAGCCATTGAATTTATTTAAGCTTAATATCTTGAGTTGTTATCAAACATCACCAATATCAAATAGATATAAAAAAACCTTCAAAAGCAAATGTTAACAATAAGTTAAAGGAAAAAATTCAAACAAGCTTATCTACCAGACATGATTCCATGGGACATCTTTTTATGTAACAATTACGTTATAGTTTCAATTATGAGTAGCAGAGAAGTTGATGTTTCAGCGGGCAAAAAAACTACAGTGTATTGTCATTGCTATTTGTGTCTATTTCGGCATTTTTACACTAGCCTATGCTGAACAATTCCAGCTTGAAACACTCAATGTAAGTGATGGTTTACTTTCCTCTAGTATTACTACAATCCATCAGCAACGTAGCGGTTATATGTGGTTTGGCACTGACAGTGGTGCTAGTCGATACGACGGTATCAACTTCACTCACTTCCAGTTCTCACCAAATGAAATAAACCACATCTCAAACAACTATGTCACCGATATTTATGAAGATAAAGCCGGCAATATTTGGATCGGTACTGAAGATGGGTTGAATCAGCTCACTCCAAACAATGAAATGGTTTTGCACAATATGCAGACCAGTGAAAATAATCTCGGCTCTAGTTGGATAACCCGAATTTACGAAGATAAGCAAGATAATATCTGGATAGGCACAGGTTCAGGAATTAGCTTATATAATTCGCAGACAAACACTTTCACAGGCTTTTCGCTTTTTGATGAAAATGGTCAGCAATACGATACTTCCATTTACAGTATTTTTAGTGATTATAAAGATACAATTTGGGTTGCCACAGACTATGGCCTCACGACAATCAACATGGACACCAGGCGGTTAGATTTAGTCACATCTTCAGATCCTGATACCAATAAGATCATGACAGGATCAATCAATGCTGTTGAAGTGATATCAGACGAGCAAGTTTGGTTAGCAACTTATCAGCAAGGTTTAATCGATTTCAATCCCAAGACCATGGAAATGATTGCTTATGTTATCGATGAGAATAATCCATCTATTGATCAAATTGCCTCAAATAAAATATATGACCTCACCCTTGAAAACGACAACACTCTTTGGTTAGCCCATGATAAAGGGGCTACAAAAGTCACGTTAGACACAATGAGCTATACCCACATACAACATCAAGCGTATAATCCTAGCTCTATTGCTGATAATACGGTCAGTGAATTGCAGCTTGATCAATCAGGCGGTATTTGGTTCGCCACGACTATGGGAGCTTCTTACTACTCCCCGTTTAAACATGGCACCCGAATCTTTAAACCTCATCCTTTCTCCCCTGAATTATCTAGCTCTTTCACTTACTGGATTGATACCGATAAAAGCAAAGATATCTGGGTAACAACATCAGAAAAAATAAATCTCATCAACGATAAAACCGAAGCGATAAAATTAAACCCGATTGCAGACGCACCAATTTCAATGCCATACAGTGCAATTAAAGACGATGACGAAAATCTTTGGATTGCCAGTGCAAATGGGTTGTCTGTATTTAACACGCTTGATGAAACCTTAACACATTATAGTAATGCGCTTGATAATCCTTATGGCTTCCCTAATAGTCCCTTTTATTTAACGCTACCCGATAACAATGGCGATGTATGGATCACCGGTTACTTAGATGTGGGGTTGATCCTATTTAATCCTCAAGAAGGAATTAAACAGCAGCTACTGACTGAGCATGATTTTTCTTATGCCGCTGGGGGCAACTTCACATTTGATAAGCAATTTATCCATAACGGCGAGCTATGGTTAGCAACAACCAACGCTATTTACAGAGTGAACCCTGAGACTTTTGAGGTTAAGCATTTATCACTCGGCTCGGAAACAGAAAATATTAGAACCGTTAAACTCTATCAAGATGAAAATAATCATATTTGGGTTGCCACCCAAGGCTTGGGTCTAGCACGTATCGAAATGGGAGAGATGTGGCAAGATCCTATTGAAATCAGATACTTCAATAAAGAATATGGTTTTACTACTAATACACTTAGAGGTGTTGCAGGCAATGGAGATGGTTTTGTCTGGGTCACTTCGCAATCCAAATTCGCCAAAATGAATATTGATACCTTTGAGGTGACCCAATATCCAAGTGCGATTAACGAAAAAGGCAGCTCATTTACAGATTCTGCGATAGCGATGAAAAACGACCATTTATATCTAGGCTCTAATAATGGCCTGTATAAAATTGACACTAAAGCTATCAAAAGTAATAGCTTCAAACCCAAGGTCCATATCACTTCTGCGCTAATTGCCAATGAACAGTTTTTAGGCCCTAACAGCAACCAAAAAGTCGGTGATGTTCAATTGGATTATGAACAAAATATTGTCCAATTCTCCTTTGCATCAATGGATTTTACCGCACCTAATAGAATTCAATATCGCTATCGTTTATTGGGGTTTGATGACAACTGGGTTTATGCTGGCAGCAACACTTCCGCCACCTACACCAACCTAAATGCTGGTAAGTATTCTTTTGTTGCCCAAGGAAGCAACAGTGATGGTCGCTGGAGTCCTCATGTTGCTACGTTTGAGTTTGAAGTTAAACAAGCATGGTGGTTCTACGCCATTATTACCTTAATGGCTATCTGTACTCTACTGATTATTCTATATCTGTTTACTCGCTACCAAAAAATTACCGAACTCAGTAATCGAGCAAACTACGACAGCCTTACAGGACTCTCAAATCGATTTCGTTTTAATGCAAAGTTAGAGCTGGCCGTGACAAATGCCCAGAACCCAGCTGCAATTGTGTTCATTGATTTAGATTATTTCAAAGAGGTCAATGACACTATGGGTCACGACATTGGCGATGAACTCATTATTGAAGTCAGTAAAAGGCTATCAAATACCCTTAACAAAGATGACTTGCTGGCAAGATTAGGTGGTGATGAATTTGCCATAATCATTCAACATCCAGGTAGCCAAGCAAAGCTCATCAATATTATCGAGCAAATTCGCACCTGTATTAATACCGGTTATCAGATCAAAGCCCACTGGATTACCAGTTCAGCCAGTATCGGTGTTGCTTGCTTCCCAGAAGATGGCCTTGACTCTAAGACTTTACTAAAACATGCCGACACGGCTATGTATGCTGCAAAACATGCAGGCCGAAATGGCGCTTACTTTTTCAATGAATCGTTATCGCAAGCGCTACTTGAAAAAACCACCATTAAGCAGCAATTAAAAACGGCATTAGCAGGTCACCAATTTCAGGTCCATTACCAGCCTAAAGTGAATATGTTGACTGGTGAGGTATGTTCATTTGAAGCTTTACTAAGATGGTACCATCCAAGTGAGGGACTTATATCACCCGCTAAATTTATCCCCGAAGCTGAAAGCAATGGCCAGATAATTGAAATAGGTTATTGGGTGTTACTGCGCGCGTGTACGGACGGACAAAAGTGGCACCAACAAGGGTTATTAAAGGATAATATTTCAGTCAATATATCAACTATTCAGTTGTCTCAGCCTGATATTTGCGTGCAAATAGAATCAATCTTACTAAAAACAGGTTTCCCTGCTGAAAAGCTTGAATTAGAAATAACGGAGTCGTTACTGATTGAAAACTTCGACACCGCTGAAGTTGTACTTAAGCAACTAAAAAAACTCAAGGTGCGTATTGCCCTAGATGATTTTGGCACAGGCTTTTCATCATTGAACTATTTAACCCATTTCCCACTTGATACCTTAAAAATCGATCAAGGATTTTTAAATGGGTTACTGGAAAATCATGCTACTGAAGTGGTACTAAGAAATATCATTAATCTAGGTACTGAGCTCAATATGGACATTGTGGCAGAAGGTATTGAAACCGACATGCAAAGACTTAAACTCATAGAGTTGGATTGTATGACGGGTCAAGGATATTTATTTAGCCCTGCGATTGCAGAGCCTCTCGCGAGCAAAATGCTTATCGATGGTGCCGCTCTTACTACTGAAAGTAAAAGGGATTAAAGGCTAACTAAAACTTTCAAACAGTAAATAAAGAAAACTAATGATTTTTTATCAACACTTGTGGTCTGATGAGGTTCGAATTCTGTAAGGTTAGCGAAATAGCGCTACTGTATCCCTTCCAAATAAGCGACAATAACTTTCATTGCTTCCTACTACATAATCATAATGACTCAAAAAACAATTGAATATAGCCCTACATTTCACTTCCCTGTACAAATATATTATGAAGATACTGACTTTTCTGGCGTGGTATACCACCCCAACTTCTTAAAGTATTTTGAACGAGCAAGAGAACATGTCATTGGCGCTAATGTGCTTAATATTTTGTGGCAAGAACAGCAATTAGGTTTTGCGGTATATCGTACTGACATGCTCTGCCATGATGGAGTTGAGTTTGCTGATATTATCGATGTCAGAACTAAATATTATTTTGAAAGTAAATATCGCACTGTGTGGCAACAAGAAATTTGGCGCCCTAATGCTAAAAAGCCTGCTGTAACTGCAACTATTGAAATGGTTTGTATGAACCAGCAACGCCAAATGGCGCCAATGCCAATCAACTTAATTGAACAGTTACGGGAAAAGTTTAGTTAATAACCTTATAACTTCGATTGTGACAATAATGTGGTGATGTGTTGTTGGTGTAGCTGTTGGTGTTGGTGTAGTTCGCTCATAATGGAACTAGAGTTGAAAATGGGTTGCTCTTGTTCCTTCTCTTTCTTTTGTTTCAACAACTAGATGTCCTCAATACTATTGTCGTTATTGAGACTTAGTTAAAGAGACATAGTTTTAATGAGGCTTAGTTTTAATGAGACATAGGTAATGAGACTTAGTCTAATGAGGCATAGATAATGAAGCTAATGGATAGTAAAGCTAATGGATAGTATAGCTAATGGGTAGTAGGTAAATTTACAAAAGGTTTCTTGATGAGCTGCGAGAAACGTAGCTCAAGTTCGTTGGCGATAAGTGGCTTACTAACATATTCACCTTGAATCGTATCAGTGCCAAATTCAATTAAAGTATCGAAAACATCTTTGGTTTCAACCCCTTCAACCGTTACATCAAACCCAAGACTTTTAGCTAAATCGATACTGGTTTTAACAATTTTATTTGCTTGAAGATCGCAATTAAAATCATCCAAGAATGCTTTATCAATTTTGACTTCGTCAATTGGTAGGTGGCGTAAATATGCTAATGAAGAGTGGCCTGTACCAAAATCATCAATGGCTATTTTAACCCCTAATTGTCTAATTTCTTTCAGCGTTTCAATGGTTCTGGCTAAATCTAACATCAAGGCACTTTCGGTAATTTCAATCATCAAGTTTTCAGCAGGAACCTTGTACTGCATTAACAAATTACTGATATCTATAGGTAGATGTTGGTTTTCTAAATCTTTAGTCGATAGATTCACAGCGACTTTAATATTTATTCCTTGTTGAAGCCACTTCACTTGTTGCTGTAGCACCTGCTCTAGCGCCCATTTACTGATTAAATCAATAATGCCAGTATGTTCAGCTAGTGGTATAAACTCTGTAGGAGGGATATTACCTAAACCGTCATGATCCCATCGAATTAATGCTTCTACCTGTGAGCACTCTCCTGTGCTGATATCTAGTTTAGGCTGATATACCATATGAAGCTGATTCTGCTTCAAGCTTTTAGGTAAGCTATTTATAATCATCAGCTCACGATACTGAGCTTTATCATCATCTTGATTATAAAAAGCAATATCTTTGTGGCTCACCTTAGCCTTTTTAAGGGCTAAATCTAATCGTCTTAGCATCAAACTTACATCAGCATGATGTTCGTGTAATTCTAATACCCCAAGCTGCACCTTAATACTGATCGGAGTTTGCTCTATCTCAAATGTTTTTTGAAGATGTTGCTTGATTACATTTAATTCAGAGATTGAGATGACTTGAGGATAAAACAATAAAAACTCATTGCCGTTCATTCTAGAGACAAACTGAGGAGGGTTAGCTAAACCTTTAATTCGTAATGCAAAGGATTTAAGTAACTGGTCGCCGAAAATAAAGCCAAATAAGTCATTCACAAATCGAAACTGCTGTATGTCCACCAGCACTAACATGCCTTCCGTTGCAGGCATTTTGGCAAACATTTTTCGTTTAAAGCCAACTCGATTAGACAAACCAGTCAGTTTATCTCGCTCAAGTGTCATTGGGTTATTTTGTTGGAACAGGTTGATATTACGGACTAGGGGTTTAAATGCACGGGGTGTATGTTTGAAATTTAACGGCGATTGAGTCGCGTTATTGGATTCTAATGTTTGAGTTAATTCAGCAATAAATTTACCTTGCTGAAAATAGCCGCCAATCACAATCCCTAATATCAGAATAAGCACGATAAATAACACAATGATAATTTCAATGCTTAACACAATTTATTGCTCCTTATTCGATGATAAATGTCCATTAGGTTAATCGGGAAAATGTATAACGATTCTATATAAAAGCTCTAAACAAAATAAAAGCTCTAAACAAAATAAAAGCTCTAAACAAAATCTCTAAAAAGTGCTATTAAAGCGCTATAAAAGCTAACTAAATACATCAAAAACCAGATTAACATTATTGGTAAAAAATTTTAATGGCACTGTTATTGGTAGCTCTGCTTAATCGAATGATAAACATCTAAAAATTCATCACTTTCTAAATCTTCTGGTGTCACGGGCAAACCACGTGTAGCAAATATATCTAGACGCTGCTCAAGTTCAACACCTGCTCTTAATTCACCAGTGTAATAAGACGCAGAACGAATAAAGTCTAAATACGTCACTTTCTCTGGCATGTAATGTAAATCAGCCCAGCGCTCGACCACTTCCATCACTTCAGGAGCAAAGTCCCATGTTTTTAAAATGGCTCGGCCTATTGGGCCTTGCATTTTACGTACTAAACCACGCAGTTGATCAATACTGGTAAAAGCATCAGGTTTGGTTTCTGCTTCAGACAAAACTGGCAGCGCACCGATATTATGTACCAGGCCTGCTAGGGTTAATGTTTCAGGATCTAATTTTTTACTCGGGTTACGTTTATTGTAAATGGCTAACATCGCTCCAGATGATGCAGTCACCTCAATTGAGGTTTGCCATACTTCATCCATCACTTCCCACACCATTTCATTGGTAGAGATAAACAATTGCTCAAGTGCTACAGATGTCACAATAGATTTAATTTGCACTAAGCCAATGCGATTTACTGCCGCACTGATATTTTCGGCTTTGTTACCACGGCTATATAGCGCACTGTTTGCCACTTTAATAATACGTGCAGAAATCGCTGCATCTTGGCCAATAATGTCACCGACTTGTTTTAAGCTTGAATCGGGCTGCGCTACAACTTCCTGCACACGCATAGCGACTTCTGGCAGTGTAGGAAGCACTAAAGCATCATCTTTAAGCTTCTTTAATAGTCCGACCAAAAGTTGGTGTTCAGTTGTCATACTTTCCGCCTGTTATTCTATTGTTATTGCTTTGTTCGGATTATATCAGTTATGTGGTTTATTTGAATAAAGAAAAAGCAGTAATCTTTTATAAACCATTTTCTTTTATTAGTCATAATTAAATTAGACAAACCCCACAATCACAGAGGAATTATTTGCATTAAGCAACCATACTTAAGTAAAATGCCGCCCCCCGCGCTATGCGTGAATTTCCATCAAATTGAGAGTGATTATGTTTAGACCAGAGCTATTGTCTCCAGCAGGAACATTAAAGAACATGCGTTACGCCTTTGCCTACGGTGCAGATGCGGTATATGCAGGTCAACCTCGCTATAGCTTACGCGTTAGAAATAATGACTTTAAAATGGAAAATCTTGCCATGGGGATTAAAGAAGCCCATGCGCTAAACAAAAAGCTTTATGTGGTCAGTAATATTGCCCCACATAACGCTAAGTTAAAAACCTATATCCGTGATATGGCACCTGTGATTGATATGAAACCTGATGCGGTGATCATGTCAGATCCTGGCCTTATCATGATGGTGCGAGAAGCCTTCCCTGATCAAACAGTGCATTTATCCGTTCAAGCAAACGCGATTAACTGGGCATCGGTTAAGTTTTGGCAGCAGCAAGGTATTAAACGCGTGATTTTATCTCGTGAACTCTCCCTTGATGAAATTGAAGAAATTCGCCAGCAATGTCCAGATATCGAATTAGAAGTGTTTGTTCATGGCGCATTGTGTATGGCTTACTCGGGTCGTTGTCTGCTTTCTGGTTACATCAACAAACGCGATCCTAACCAAGGAACATGCACTAACGCTTGTCGTTGGAAGTATGATGTTCATGAAGCGAAACAAACCGAAACAGGCGACATTATTGCAGTTAATCCGCAAGGTATTGTCGATCAAAATGGTGTAGAAATTGAAACTCCAACCTTAGGTGCGGGCCAGCCATCAGATGAAGTCGTGCTACTACAAGAACCAGGTCGTCCTGGTGAGTACATGCCAGCTTATGAAGATGAACATGGCACTTACATCATGAACTCTAAAGATTTGCGTGCAATCCAACATGTTGAGCGTTTGACTAAAATGGGTGTGGATTCATTAAAAATCGAAGGCCGTACTAAGTCATTCTATTATGTTGCTCGAACGGCGCAGTTATACCGCCAAGCGATTGAAGATGCTGTTGCTGGTAACGACTTTGATCGCACCTTAATGCATAACCTTGAAGGTTTAGCGCATCGTGGCTATACCGAAGGTTTCTTGCGCCGTCACGTTCATGATGAATACCAAAACTATGATTATGGCTATTCGATTAGTGACACCCAACAATTTGTCGGTGAATTTACCGGTAAACGTAATGAGTCAGGTGCTGCTGAAATTGATGTTAAAAATAAATTCTTAGTGGGTGACAGTGTTGAAGTGATGACACCACAAGGGAATTTAACCTTAACGATATCAGAATTAGTGAACCGCAAAGGTGAATCAGTGGAAGCAGGGCTAGGTTCCGGCCATTTTGTTTTCTTAGCCGTTCCTGATGAAGTTGAATTAGATAAAGCAATTTTGATGCGAAACCTTCCCCAAGGACAAGATTCACGTAATCCGCATCAAGAAAGCGCACCAGCAGAGTAATACTTATGGCTTTAATAATCGACGATAGCTGTATCAATTGCGACATGTGTGAGCCTGAGTGCCCTAATGAAGCAATTACTATGGGCGAGGAGATTTATGAAATCGATCCTGCCCTGTGCACAGAGTGTGTAGGCCATTATGACAAGCCGACATGTATTTCTGTGTGCCCTATTGATTGTATTGATCCCGATCCAGCCCATGTTGAAACGCCTGAAGAGCTTAAATATAAGTACCAAGTCATTACAGGCAAGGTTTAACTTAATCTCGCTCGATTAAACTTGAAGGCGACACAGCTGTTCAAGCATTAGAGACAAAAAAGGCGCTTAGATAGCGCCTTTTTTATTGCTCAAACTTTATAATTTATCGTTAGGCTGGTCTTATGCCATCGCAGTGTCATTTGAGTAGCTTTGCAGTGTTTGCAACGTGATAGCGAGTTTCTCAATGCTTAAACGAACAGGTTGAGGCAATGATTCTAGTTCGATACCCAATAATAGGTTTTTCACTTCTAAGCCTAATTCAGTGTCCCCTTCAATTCTGAGTTTACGCTGAAAAAATAACGTATCAGGGTCTTCTTTTGCCGCGGCAACCAATAATAGCTCCGGCACATTTGCTGTAAAAGTAACATCGGCTTTAGTCAGTGGACGTAATAGCAATTTTCCGTCGAAGCTAATTTCAAAATGTAAGCCAATATCTTGCACTGAAATCGCTACCCACTTAGCTTGTAAAAAATCTAATTCACCAAATTTGATTTGCTCTGATAATGTCAAAGTCAGCAATTTAGCTAACAAATCTAATTTCATTTTTTCAGGCACAACCGATAAAGATTGTGTGGCCACTTTGGGTGCTAAACCTAATACGTTTTTAGCGACTTTACTGGAAAAACCGAGAGACATTGATACTCCTACACTGCCTAGAATTATATTTAAGCTAGTTTACTCACATTTTATCAATTGAAACCTGTTTCAAATCAATTCATGTGACGTCATTCAACTTTACACTCCCTTGCAACAGCAATTAGAGAGAGAGAAAATGGAACTCTTGTGCCCCGCAGGAAATTTAGCCTCGTTAAAAGCCGCTTTTAGAGCTGGTGCAGATGCGGTTTATCTAGGTTTAAAAGACGACACCAATGCCCGCTCATTCGCGGGACTCAATTTTACCCCTGATCAAATAAAACAAGCGACTAAGCTTGCCCATAGCCAAGGTCGAAAAGTATTTTTAACCTTAAACACCTTTCCGAAACCTGGTGAGGAGTCTCGTTGGTATCAAGCTATCGATTTAGCGGCAAACATAGGGATGGATGCACTGATCACTGCCGATATATCATTATTGGATTACGCCAATCGACGCTACCCTCATTTACCCTTGCACCTATCAGTTCAAGCCAGTGCCACCAATCTAGCCGCATTAGACTTCTATCAACAGGCTTTCAATATTGAGCGAGCGGTTTTACCTCGCGTGTTATCGATTAAGCAAGTTAAAGACTTGGCCAAAAATAGCAGTGTTGATCTAGAGGTTTTTGCATTTGGTAGTTTATGTATTATGGCTGAAGGCCGTTGTCATTTATCTTCTTATGTTACAGGCCAGTCCCCCAACACTGGTGGTTCATGTTCCCCCGCTAGACATGTAAGATGGCAAGAGCAAGGAGACAAGTGTTTAACACGGTTAAATGAAGTGCTTATTGATACCACAGGTGTTGATCAGCAACTTGGCTACCCAGTCGTCTGTAAAGGGCGCTATATTGCCGAAGACCAAACTCAAGCAAATTACTTACTAGAGTCCCCTACTAGCTTAAATACCTTAAGCCTGCTTCCACAACTCGCATCTGCTGGTATTAAATCACTAAAAATAGAAGGCCGACAACGCAGCCCCGCTTATGTGGAACAAGTAACCCGGGTTTGGCGTGAAGCTATCGATAGCTTTTTATCCGACCCGGAGTCATTCACTGAGCAAGCCAGATGGAATCAAGTATTAGCAAAAGTTTCTGAAGGACAAGTCACCACATTGGGCGCATACGAGCGCCAATGGCAGTAAGGTAAATATTGATGAAGATTTCTCTCGCACCAGTAAGCTATTGCTGGGATAAAGTCACTATGGAACATTTCTATCAACTTGGCTATTAGCGGCTTGTTGAT
>NZ_VKHR01000011.1 GCF_009663145.1 Shewanella sp. TC10 | reverse complement strand
AAAGCATCTTGAGGTAACATGGGTATAAAGGGAGCGATCGCTCCCTTTATACCCATGTTACCTCAAGATGCTTTGTCAGGCACAAGCTCGGATAACAATGCAAGGCGTAAGCTGAGGTAATTGTTATTCACTTTTCAAACCTTGTATATATGGTTCAAACAGTATTTGTTAGGCTTTCATGGCTTTATCGCCGCGAGCAAGTCCTACAACACCAGAACGAGATACTTCAATCACCTTAGTCACTTCAGCGAGCGCACTAATAAAGGCATCAATTTTGTCACTGGTTCCTGCCATTTGAATGGTGTACAAACTCGATGTCACATCAACGATTTGACCACGGAAAATATCCGCAGTGCGTTTAACTTCTTCACGCATATCGCCTTGTGCTTTTACTTTTACTAAGGCTAACTCTCGCTCAATATGCGCATTTTCAGTAATGTTAGACACTTTGAGAATATCGATTAGCTTATGCAATTGCTTTTCGATTTGCTCATGTACATTGGCTTCAGCATTCACAGTAATGTTAAGGCGCGACAGTGTGGTGTCTTCTGTTGGCGCTACCGTTAAACTTTCAATGTTGTAACCACGCTGAGAGAATAAACCGACAACACGGGATAATGCACCCGGTTGGTTTTCAAGTAATACAGAAATAATACGACGCATTAGCTTCTCTCCGTTTTGCTTAACCACATATCTTTCATTGATTCGCCACGGATCAGCATAGGGTACACATGCTCAGTCTCATCAACGCTAATATCAACAAATACCAGTTTATCTTTCATTGCTAATGCTTCTGCAAGCTTAGATTCAAGTTCGTTTGGATCGCTAATGGTCATACCAACATGGCCATAAGCTTCGGCAATTTTGGCAAAATTAGGCACTGAATCCATGTAAGAATGCGAGTGACGACCTGAGTAAATCATATCTTGCCACTGCTTCACCATGCCTAAGAAACGGTTATTTAAGTTGATGATTTTTACAGGGGTGTCATATTGAAGTGCTGTTGAAAGCTCTTGAATATTCATTTGTATCGAACCATCACCAGTGACACATACAACAGTTTCATCTGGCATTGCCATTTTCACGCCCATGGCGGCAGGTAAACCAAAGCCCATGGTGCCTAGGCCACCAGAATTTATCCAGCGACGAGGTTTATCAAATGGATAGTATAAAGCGGCAAACATTTGGTGCTGACCAACATCTGATGTGACATAAGCGTCGCCATCAGTAAGCTTGTGCAGCATTTCAATCACTTGCTGAGGCTTTATTCGATCGGTTGTTTTGTCGTAGGCTAAACTGTCACGTTCACGCCATTTATTGATATCAGCCCACCATGAATCAAGTGCTTCAGCATCATTGGTTTTTTGGGTGTCATCAAGCAGTTTTAACATGCTATCAAGAATATTTTCCGCAGAGCCAACGATAGGAATATCAACACGTACGGTTTTTGAGATCGATGCGGGATCAATATCAATGTGCAAAATGGTGGCGTTAGGGCAGTATTTTTCGACGTTATTCGTTGTCCGGTCATCAAAACGTACACCGATACCAAAAATCAGGTCGCTTTCATGCATTGCCATATTGGCTTCATATCGACCATGCATACCTAACATGCCAAGAAATTGTGGATGGCTGCCTGGGAATGCACCTAAGCCCATAAGGGTGTTAATCACTGGAATGTTTAAACGTTCTGCTAATTGTAAAACCTGCTTATCACATTCTGAAATAATTGCGCCACCACCTACATAAAGTACTGGTTTTTTAGCGGCTAATAACGCGTGTAAACCACGGCGTATTTGGCCTTTATGTCCAGACGTTGTTGGATTGTATGAACGCATATTGACTGATTCTGGGTAAATATAATCATGCAATAACTCAGGGTTCAGGCAATCTTTTGGTAAGTCGACAACCACAGGACCGGGTCTGCCTGTAGAGGCGATGAAAAAGGCTTTTTTAATGATCTCAGGAATATCGCGAGGATCTTTGACTAAAAAGCTGTGTTTAACGATTGGGCGAGAAATACCAATCATGTCACATTCTTGGAAGGCATCATTACCGATAAGGTTACTCGGAACCTGTCCTGAGAGCACAACCATTGGGATTGAGTCCATGTAGGCCGTCGCAATACCTGTAATAGCATTGGTTGCACCTGGACCTGAGGTAACTAACACGACACCGACATCACCCGTTGCGCGGGCATAACCGTCAGCCATATGGACTGCAGCTTGTTCGTGTCTTACAAGGATATGTTCTACACCTGCAATTTTATGAAGTGCATCGTAGATATCAAGAACTGAGCCACCAGGGTAGCCGAATATGTGTTTTACGCCTTCATCGATTAACGAGCGCACTATCATGCTTGCGCCGGATAATTTTTCCATTGCTAAATCCTCTTAAGTTACCGTTGTGGGTAAACAGTATCTTGTTACAACGACGGTAATCGTTCTAAAAGTAAGCCCGAATGGTAATTCGAACTCGTTTATCTTTGCAGTCGATAACCGCCTTAGATAATTGTCCTGCTATATGAGTTGTTTATACAACACCAAGTGAAACAAGATGATTTCATCATAATTAATTTTGAACTTGATACAAGAGGGTTTTAGAAATTTATTATTAAACTTGAGCGGATTTCATGAATATTTAAAATAATTAATTATTAAGTCATCAATAACCATTAAATCCATCATAAATTGCATAATATTGAATAAAGGCTATGAGTTTCTGAATGTGATGAAAACTGCAGATACGTTCTTATTGTTGTGTTTTATAACAGATTTGATAACAGTGTTGATGAGAACGGTTAAGAGAGTTTGGCGCGAGGTAGCTTAGGTTAATCGAGGGGGAAGTTTGATATAAGTTTTAGCTTCGTAGAAAAAGCACTCTTAGCAAATTCACTCAGACCAAATACATTCTGAGAAAATGTACTGAGACCATAAATGTATTGAGACCACATTAGTTCAAAGTTAAAGCGTTTAAATAATTTAAAATGTTGATAGCAGTCCACTTAATTGAGCTTAAAAGAATCCCCTTTATACAAATTGTATAAAGGGGTTAACGTATAAAGTGCTATAGCATAAAGGCAAGTATAAAGAGCTTAAGTATAAAGCAGTTAAACACTTGGCTGAGTGCGCTGAAATAGTAAACAAACCATAACCAACATTACTGATATCAACATCATGGCTGAAAAGGGCACTGCTGTTCCAGTGTAAAAGAAAGCCAATAATGGGCCTGCTAACGAGCCAAAACCAAACCTAAGTGTTCCAATAACAGCTGTTGCTGTACCCGTTTCTTTTTTAAATTTCATTAAAACGATCGCATCAGCGTTCACTGACATAATCCCAAGACAACCCATTAATGGGATAAGCATTATCACCGTGTAATGGTAACTTAGCTCGATTAAGTTAACGATAATCAGTCCAGTTGCAGACAAGGTAGCAAAAACAGTTGCCACAAATAACATTCTGTTTGATCCGTAGCGACCAACAATGCGTGAATTGACGATATTTGCCAACATTAATGCGCCGACATTGGTACTGAACAATATGGCAAATAGTGACTTATCAAGATTAAATACTTCCATATAAATGAAAGGTGATGCGGTTAAATAACAGAAAAATGCAAACGAGGTGAGTACCCCGCAAGTAATGTTAACTTTAACCCCTTGGCGAGATAACACGGTTTTATAAGATTTAAAAAATGATTGGGTACTTCGAGTATCCTTGGCTTTATCGCTGGGCATTTTAAGCTTAAACAGCACTAGCAATAGTAAGGCGATGGCATAACAACTTTGGCTTATAAATATTAATGGCCACTCCCCAAACTCTAAAATTAAGCTGCCTAAAGTTGGTGCGAGTAATGGCGCTAACATCATGATTAAACTGACATAAGACATACCTTTAGCTGTGTTCTTACCGTATACCTCTTTGATATAACCTGGCACAACCACCGTTGCGGCAGCGCCGATAAATGCTTGAACAAATCGTAGTGCGAGAAACACTTCGATACTGCTACTGAAAGAGATAAATAAGCTAATGAGAGTAAAACCACTCAAACCAAAAATGACTAACGGTCTACGTCCAAACCTATCTGCTAATGGACCAAAAGTCAGCATACCTAATGCGTAGCCTGCTAAATAAATACTTAATGACTGCTGCACTGTGGTGACATGAGCATCATAAGTTAATGCAATCGCCGACATCGCAGGCAAGTACATATCAATTGCTAATGGCGTGATAGCAACAATCGCAGCCAGCATCGGAATTAACATGGCAAGATTTGGAGAGTATTGTGCCGTAGCACCAGAATGAGTGTTAGAAGACGGGCTCACACTTACCTCAGTTATAGAAAAGAAAGCAGACAACAAGGAAAGGAATTTAAGAATATTCCATAAAAGATTTTAACATGTTTACACCACACGAAAGGGAATTAATGAAATTAAACTTGTATCAAAATCTTTACTTAACTGATTGAAAGGAATGTAACAATAGATTAACAAGAGTGTCGACTGACTGTCATTGAACTTGGTTAGCTTACTTGGAATTTTTATAACAAGTACGCAACAGGATAATGATAATGAAAACCAAAATTTTACCACTAGCAGCAGTAGTTTCGATGATGTTTTTAGCTGGCTGTGATGGCGATGATGGAACTGATGGTGTGAATGGCGTTGCCGGTATTAACGGCTCAAATGGCCTAACATCACTGCTTGCAACGAGCACTTTAGCGTCAGGCCACGCCACGTGTCCTTTTGGTGGTAAGCAAATCGATACTGGAATCGATGCTAATAGTAATGGTGTTCTTGATGATGACGAGGTGATTAGTGATCAAGCACAAATTATCTGTAATTCGTCACAAGGCGCATTATCTTTAGGTTTAGTAGGTCGTTATGAATCAGGTATTTTCGGAAAAAGCGCCGCAGAGATTGTCGATTATCATGCCGCTAGTCATCTTGCTTATGTCGTAAACGCGCAAAGTGGTATGGTCGATGCGATTGACTTATCGGCACTCAATACCGAAGCCGCTGATGATGCAGAATCAAGTACCCTCAATAACCTGAGTAAAGCATTTAGCTTAGATGTAGCAACAGATGCTGAAATGACAGGTTTAGGCAGCGTTAATAGTATTAGTATTTTTGACAACCTTTTAGCTGCAGCTGTTGAGCGTGAGGATGATGCAGGAAATGCTACTCAAGGTAATGGCATTATCGCTTTTTACCAACTTTCAGAAACTGAAGCGCCAAGTTTCATTAAAGCGGTCACTGTTGGTGCACTGCCTGATAACGTCATGTTTACTCATGATGGCACCAAGGTCATTGTTGCCAATGAAGGTGAACCAAACTCTGCATACACAGTTGACCCTGAAGGGACTGTAGCAGTGATCAATATCCTTGATAGCATGCCAGCAGATACAGCGACCTTAATTACCTTTAACGAATTTGATGCAGGTAATGCACGCCATGATGAGCTAAGTGATTTAATTAAATTAAATGGACCTGGCGCATCGGTATCACAGGATTTAGAACCTGAATATGTTGCGGTATCAAAAGATAATCAATATGCCTACGTGAGTTTGCAAGAAAACAATGCTATTGCAGTGATCAACCTTGAAGATAACTCGGTTGAAAGCATTAATGCGTTGGGTCTTAAAGATTATGGAAAAGCGGGTAACGAAATTGATGCCAGTGACAAAGATGATGCCATTAATATTGTAGCTTACGAAGGCGTTTATGGTATGTACCAACCAGATACTATCGCTAGCTATCAGTGGCATGGTCAAGACTTCATCGTAACGGCTAACGAAGGTGACGCTAGAGATTACGATGGCTTTTCTGAAGAAGAACGCGCTGAAGATTTAACTTTAGACCCAAGTCACCCTCAAATCCTAGCCGCTCAAGATGACACTCAGCTTGGTCGTTTGAAAATCACCACAAGTATGGGTGATGAAGATGGCGACGGCGATATGGATAAAATCGTATCGTATGGCGCTCGTTCATTTTCAATCTGGAGCCATGATGGTCAATTAGTATTCGATAGTGGCAGTCAGTTTGAGCGTATTACGGCTGCAATTTTAGGCGAAAACTTTAATAATCATAATGAAGAAAGCAAAGGCGATAGTCGCAGTGATGATAAAGGTCCAGAGCCAGAAGCACTTGCTATTGGCGAAATCGGTGATAAAAAGTATGCCTTTATTGGTTTAGAGCGAACGGGCGGTTTCATGGTTTACGATATTACTAATCCTTTCAACGTCAGTTTTATTGATTATGTGATTAACCGTGATTTCGACATTGATTTTGAAATTGATGGAGATGATATCACCGGCCAACCAGAGTTAGCTGGCGATCTTGGTCCTGAAGGGATGAAGTTTATCAGCGCAGAATCAAACCCTACAGGTATGCCGTTATTAGTGATTGGTAACGAAGTGAGTGGTACAACGAGTGTGTATCAACTGACTTTTAATCAATAACGAAGATTTACACTGGTTGCTTAATTTATGGGGCAACTAGTTATCTCGTCATCGTTAAATCGTCATATAAACACGGTTTACTGGTGTTGTCAGTTGCAGCTCCCAACTGCAAATTGACTTAATATACTCAACGACAGCTTTTGCTGTGCAAAGCCAATATTGAAAAATATTGGCTTTTTATTTGATTAAACTTAAATAGCAAGATTGCAGCCGGAAAGCTCAATGAAAACGAGGCTACCTATAGAAGCAAACAGGGCCTGTTGATTTTCCGAATAAAAAGGTGATTTTATTCTGCTCTAGATCATGTATTCTGTATTTGTGTGAGTCAGTTAACAACTTATTAGGAGAGATGAATGACAGAAGTAAACAGTGATACTTGTTTAACTGGTGAACATGTCATTTTAGAGCCATTAACTCTTGATCACGTGGCGGCATTAAGCTTGGCCACCACTGATGGGAATTTGTGGGAACTTTGGTATACCAGTGTTCCTCACCCTGATGACATGAAGGCGTATGTTGAAAAAGCGTTAGCACAAGAAAGCCGTGGTGAAGCATTAGCCTTTGTTGTGCGAGAGAAAACCTCAGGCGAGATTATTGGTTGCACTCGTATTTGTCATTGGGATCAACCCAACCGACGTTTAGAAATTGGCTATACATGGTATGCCAAAAGGGCACAACGAACCGCTGTAAATACCGAAACTAAATTATTAGTACTTGAGTACGCTTTTGGCACCTTAGATGTGATGGCGGTAGAGTTTAGAACTCATTGGCATAATCAAACTTCAAGACAAGCCATTATGCGTTTAGGGGCTAAACAAGATGGCGTGTTAAGAAACCATAAGTTACTTAAAGATGGCACTGTCAGAGACACTGTGGTGTATTCCATTATTGACACAGAATGGACCACAGTGAAAAAGCATTTAAAGCATCGTTTAGATTATTATCAGCAACAAAATGCGACGGCCATTTTGCATACCGAAATTAATTACTAAATCATTAAGCATGATGGTTTAGATATTCAGCTTTTTAGCTAGGGCCTGTTGACCTTTCAAGGTTGTTTTTGCAGCGAATTGTCGGTCATTTGTATAAGGCAGAGACTTTGTGGTGTAGTTATTCTACATAAAAAGTCGATAACGCAGTAAAAATGACCAACAAACGCTGCCCGAAGGGTTCGACTAAAAGCGTTTTACTCTTTGTTGAATGAACTTTGCTTAGATAACTAGGCATCAATTCATTCGCCTCGATTAAAACGCTTTTATTTCGAACAAAACTTAACCAGTAAAGATCAACAGGCCCTAAATAAATGATAAAAACAATCAAGGATATTTCATGTTAAACAAAGGATTTAAATTAGCTGCGTCAGTCGTTTTGCTAACAGTTTCCTCGACGAGTTTTGCCCAAGACAAAGCGGAAGAAGCTTTCAGTAATGAGCTGGTGCAGTGCGCTGCGTATTATGAGATTGCATCAGGCGTGATTATGGGAATGGATGCGCCACAAATGCAGGCTGTGGGTGGAAGGCTTAAAGACTCAGGGCTTGAAGCTGAAAAGCTAGCGGGTCAGTACATGGCTGCTGACAAAGTAGAAGCAGCTGTAGCAACAGCAAAAGAGCAACAAATTGCCAGTTTAGGCGGTTCTAGTGGATTAGGCCCATTAATGGGTAAGTATAAAGATTTGTGTAAAAAGGTTGTGCTTGACCCTAAATCTCGTCTTGAATATTGGGCAATGGTGACGATGTAGTTTGCTAGGGCTGAAGTTAGAATTGACGCTAGATTTGAAGTTAGCGTGCTGAGCGTTTGTCTTACTACTTATAAATATAACTTGTTGATAGTATTTGCAAAGATTCTTGGTAATCAAGGGTACTTGGTAATCAAAGCCTCTCGGCAATATTGTCAGCAAGTTTTATTTTAGTCGCAATTAGAACATTATTCTTATAGACCTTTTGATTTAGCACTTAGAGTAAACCTTAAATATCGACATTATATTTGTCGGCTATTCTTTTTAATCTTCCAGAATGTCTTATTTCCTCAAACCATTGTTTAACATCACTTGCTGAGATAATAGCGTTTGGATTGATTAAAATACTGTGGGAATAAGATTGATCTAATTTGTCAGATATCAACAACTGCGATCGTGTTTCTGGGTGTGTTTGCAGGTAGTGCATTAAGTATGAATATGTCACTGGCGCGATATCAGCTCGCCCTTTAAGCACACTTTCAATCGATGCTTTATTAGTGTGGACAAACTGAACATTGAAATTAACAGCCAGTTCATTGTCATCGGTATTCCAATCGGCAAATTGGTAATGGTAACCACTGACAAGACTGAGTGATTTCCCCTCGAACGATGAAAAATAACTTTGATTTTTATTTCTGCCTCTAAGGGTGATAAATACTTCACCATCTTTAATATCAAGTGGGATAAAAATGGTATCAAAATTCTGCCAACCCCATACAGGGCTTTCAAAAATCATCATATCGTAACGACCAATTTTATAAGCTTGATAGCGATTGCCAATACTTGTGTTAACGAACTGGAAATTAACTTCTGACTGTATTTCATTAAATGCAGAGATTAAATCAATAGTAAAACCTTGGAACATGCCCCCTTCGGTAATATTCACATACGGCGCAAATAAATAACCTCCGACGTTAACGACAGGTTTAGCTTGCACTGGGCTGATCAACATTATGAGTGCAACAATAACAGAAAGGAATTTGTTCATATGCTCAAAGTAAGAAGGGTTAATGGAAAAATGACACCAGACAAAAAATTGACTTGCGTTACAAATGTAACACTTTTGATTGATTAAAAAAATACCCGCTTATGAAATAAGGTTATTGAAAGGTGACTTTAAATTTTAGAAAATTCAGAGTTCGGAAAGTTAAGCTAAACCTAGGTGTGTCGGGGGCTTTGTGTGATTGCAGGCTAATACGATAAAGCACAATTGATATTGTTAAAAATTATAATAATGCTAATAACTTACGAAATGAATAAGGCATAAACCAAAGGTTTTGGTAATAATCCTTACCCGTGTAAATGCAGTCAGTAAGATTGGGGTTTAAAAACACCATAGATTTTTTACTGCTGACATTTACTTTGTAAGTTGAGGTAGGGCGTTTATTTTTGTTGCCATTTACCGGCAGAATTTTGAATGAAATGGTTTTTGTCAGCAGCTGCAATGGCTTTTTTGGCGGCTCTATTGGCAACATCTGATGTAGACAGTTTATTTTTTTTAGCTATTTTTTGATAATGCTGTTTTCGTTTCGCATTAACCTCAGTCATAAGCTGTTTAGCTTCAGTGTTATTGACGACTAAGCCGAGGTATCCATTGGTTTGCTCGCCAACTAAACCCTGTGATTTTGCTTGTTGCAGTGTTAATGCATAAGCATTTACCGATATTAATAGCCCTGTTAATAAGGCAATGATTGCTAGCTTCATAATGTGATCCCTATTAATTAAAATAACTCTTCATTTTCTAGTAAAATATCCAGTTCTTTATCGATTTTTATGATGATTTCATGCTCGATTTTAACATTGAGGTTTATCTCAATCGGTTTATCAGGCGGGGCAATTTTTACCGTTGGGGAACAGGCTGTGATGAGCAAACTGCCTGAGCACAATAATAATAACTTATATAACGAATGAATTTTCACTGAGTTGTCCTTCTACTTCACGAAATTTACTTCACGGAACGTTCAATATCATTTTGCAGTCTGTTTCCAATCTGCGTGCTTTTGTATAGTTGGAACAAGTTCTCTTCATGAGAATAGTTCAAATGTATAGGCCTTTCAATGTCTTGGCTTTTACCTTTTACCTGTATTTTAAGGGAAGCATCGCCATTATCTTCCATGTCAAAGCTGCTACTAAGTTGACTGTATTCCAGATGTTCTAGCGCTTGTACTACAAAGTCTAAATAAGGTTGAGTATTACGAATTTGTTCGAGGGCTGGATTGTTGGAGACTTGTATTAGCCCACCAGGTTGTCTAGCGGCTAAATGGCCGCCTTTTATAGTCACTTTTCCATCAATTAAAGTTGCTGGAAGCACGCCATCGAAAATACCATCAGCATAAACACCTACTTGGGGTTGTGCGGCTAACAATGATTCTAAACTGATGCCGTTTAATACAAAGTAACCTTCAGATTTGTCATGTAATTTGACATAAAATTCAGGAATGAGGAATTGGCCATCTAATAAATCACCGCAGGCAGTTAAGTTAACATCGGTATCACTAAGGCCACTAATTTCCTGTAACCAATTCTTAGCGGGTATTTCATCATTTTTTCCCAATGAAATATTGGCTTTAAGATTGATGTTTTCAAGATTTACACCGACATAAGCATCTGCAATATTAAGCTCAGCTTGCTGGCATAAAAGACGACTTTGGCTATAGGTTGTTGGCTGACTAGGCGTACTATGAACTTGTTGCCAGTTAAATTGGCAGTTTGAAGTTAAGTTAGCATCATAAAAAAAGTTGTCATTATATTTGGCATCCAATTGAGTCAGCTGCTGCTCAAATTTCATTTCAAATAAAGAGACACCTTGGCTCTCGTTGAGGGCGAATCCTGCGTTGAGTTTATTGTAGCCTGATAGCGTTAAATTATCGGGTAACATTTGAGTTTGGCCTAAGGTGTTTATTACTGACTGTAAATCAGTATCAACTTGCCATTGCCCCGCTAAAGAAACAGGTGTTTGCTGTTGAGGTAATCTGAGTAGGTGATAGCTTGATAGTAATAGCTCATCTAACTGCCAAAGCTCTCTACCTGTCAATAACTGCTGTTGTAAACGAAGTTGCTGATTAAGCGTGATTTCATCAAGACGCAGCACTTTGTATCGACGTACTTTTGAACGATTAGGGATAAGTTTATCAATACGAATATTCTGTAAGCTCCAATCCAGTTCAGTTTCATTAGTTTGCGCGAGTAATTCAGAAACTAGCCCAGGATTCGATTGATTTGATTGCTTCAAGCTTGATTGAATCCCAGTAGCATTAATTGCAGTAGTATTATTTGCAATAGCGTTAATATCTGATGATACAGCTTGATTATTCGTATCTAAATTGACTGATAACTCAATATCCTGTTGGGCTTTTAGTTCGAAGGCGCCTAGAAAAATTTCAAAGCTTTCAGTTAAAAGAGAACTGTCTTGATGGTTAATAAAGGAAAATGAGTCAAACCCAAGCATAAAATCAGCAAGTATCAGCTTGGCAGATTGATCTATATTTGATTGTGATTGAGAACCTGACAGTCCATTCACTTCGGACGTACTGAACCCATAGCTTGTTTGAATGCTTGCAGGTTTTGTGAGTTGCCAATATAGGTTGTCAAAAGATAATGATTTATGTGGTAATTGCAGCGTTAGCTGCTCTGTGTGTATTTCAGATTGTGGTAGTAAGGCAATTTTTGCTGATTGAGCATCAGCAGATAGAGTGGCAGAAATATTAACTTCTGAGTCATTAATGACAATGCTATTCGCGACTGACTTTTCTTTGTTCTGATAAGCCTGTAGATCAACCTTTTGCTTTTGTTTGATATTAAGGCTTAGTGCTGAATTTATTTGTAAGCTGTCTGGCTCAACTGAACCAAGGCCCTTAGATATAAGGTCAGTAGATAAATTGTCTATTGAAAACTCATTAATATTGAGCATTGCAGAAAGGGTTGGATGGCTAACATTTAAGCTTAAATCGGTATTAAAAACATTAACCATAGATTGGTTATTGATTGGCATTTCAATCGTTAAGGGCTTATCTAAGGATAAAGTCCAATCGATTGGCTGTGAGAGTTCAGCGGCCAAAATTGTGGCTTGCTTATCTAATACAGTTAAATCTGATAAGTTAAATAAAGTGATTATTTCATCTAATTGCTGATGGTGAGTCTTAAGGCGCCAAATAATAGGTTGTAGCGCCAAGGCTACTTTAGCAGGGGAATTGTCTGTAACAGGGCTATAGTCTATAGCAAACTCAATCGTCGATTCTGGCGTAAATGCAATACTTGAAAGTAATGGACTGCTAATGATTGGCTTCCAAGATGTGTTAGTTGTATTCGCTGAAAATGCGATATCTGCTGACTGAGGGGCCGCTACTGGAATAATCTTGTGTTGACTTGCGATAGACCCGCGGACTAAATCGAGCGTTGTTTGGCTATTCCATTTACCGTTAACTTCAATTTGTGATTCTTCTAAATGCTGCACAAAACGATCGAGTGCCGTCATGAACTCGGGCTTAGCACTCTTGCTCACATTGCTCTGTTTGTTGATTTGGCTTGAGACTTGATCAAAAGTTGATCCCAATGCGCCATTAAATTTAGCTACCCCTACAAGAAGTGTATCTATATCGGTTTGATGGTTAAGCTGCCAGCGCTCTTTGTCTAATGTTAAATCGAACTTAAGAACCTGTTGTTCCATTAGATTTAGTGTCGCAGACAGTATTTTTGCAGCTTTCTGTCCTGTATTTTTTGAATTTAATTTCTCATCAGTTGGGATATCAGCGAGTTGCAAGTATTGAGTTTGAATTATTGGAAAGGGGACTTTATCTTGCAATCTTGTAGGCAGATAAACGCTGATATTATCTAAAGCTATCTGTGGTATTTGATTTATGCTTAAACCAAGGTTGTCAGAATTTTCACCTTGCTCTTGTCTTTGTAAAAAACTCTCACCTAAGCTGACCTGTATATCTGCAACATGTAGCGCTTTTATATCCTCAATACTTAAAGACATACTTTTGATAGCACTATAACCATCAAATAAATCTAATTGAATTTCCTTAAGCTCAATGACACTGTCTTGATAACGCATCTTAAGCCAGGGTAAAGATAATTGGTTAAGATCTGTTAGTTTAAACTGGGTTAGATCCGTCAGCTTCACTTCCACATCGATGACTTCGACATGATAGGGTTCAGTTAATGAGTTGATGAACTTGAGTGCTAATGGCCTGAAGTTTTGTTGAAGCAAGACAAGCCCTAATGCGATTGTTAAAAAGCACAATAAAAGGAATCGCTTAACTGTGAAAATACGGCCTGCCATTAGGGTATGTCGTCTTTTAAGATATTGATTTGTTGAGTTTAAGGAAGGATAGCATAGCTAAGCTGCGGTGGCTCTTTTACATTTAATCTAATCAGTTTAATTAGATATGTGCTTAAGATTTCAGTCATAAGCACATATGGTTTTATACGCGGCTTTTTTTCAGAGAATTAGTCTCACGTCTTTATTCTCATAGAATTAGCTCACAACTTTACTCTAACAGAACTAGACTCACAGCTTTATTCTAAAGTTCTAGCCACGTCATTATCGCTATTAGCGCCAGCGTATGTGTGTGGTCAAAGTGTGGCTTTCACCTGGCGCTAGTTGTACTTCATCTTCCAGTACATTAGCCGCTTCATGGCACACCATGGTGAGATAGTCATTGTCTTCAAAGCGGGATAAACGTTGTGACTTGTCAATCCATGGATTCCATAAAACCGCAGATTGACTGTTTTCGCGGCTGACTTCTATGATGCCATTGGGGGTATGCAATAGTTGCGTTGCACCTAAATCAGTATAAACCCGGTCGGTTTCTCTGTTAAAACTGACCTCATCGCTATCTTGCTGATAAGGCCCTTTACCAAATTCGATATATTTTGCACCAGAAAACCCCGTGGCTTTTAATTGGTGTATGTCTTCAATTGGGAAATAGGTATGTAAAGCTTGAGTGAGGTTTACAGGGTAATCACAGTTATTTTTGTTAACGATGCTCACCGATAGGGTTTCACCAAGGGTAAACAAGACACTAACTTCAGTGTCGTGAGCCCAAAATTGTTTATTATCTTCAGTGATCTTAAGTGTAAAAATTAAATCCACTAATTGATTACGCATTTTTACTGAGGCGAGAGACCAGATGCTAGTTCTTGCAAATCCATGTTGAGGGAAACCTTCAACTGCGCTTGCGCCAAACCATGGCCAACAAACCGGGATCCCGCCACGAATGCCATTACCTGGTTGGTAATCATCAGCATCAGATACCCACAATAATGGTGACTTATCTGCTGGTTTAAAATAATCAATTTGCGCGCCTTGAAGAAAAATACTGGCTTGGCATAAATCAGTATTTACTTCGACATAATCTAAACCGTTTGGGTGTTTTTTAGTGGTAACCGAACCCATAATGCGTTTTCCTTATGTATATTTGCATAGATTAAATAAGTTAATAGCTTACAAATTTTTCAATGATATTTTAAGAGATTTACTCTTTGTAATTACGGTTTGAGTGTTTGATAAATAACATAAACTGATTAGATTAGGTTCAGCTCAATGAACTTAGCTGGATTACACTCAGTTTGCTAATTACGGCAAAAGTGCAACAAACGATTATTGGCCGGCATTTCGATATCAGCTTGCAGTATTAACCCTTGTTGTTTTGCGAGAGTAGTGATCCATTCGATATCTCGAATACCACTTTCAGGGTTGTTTTGTTTTAACCACTGATCAAATGATGCATTACTATCACTGCTGAACTTACCTTGATAATTAAAAGGGCCATAAATTGCGACTTGAGAAGTCTTAATAAGAGATTGACCGATACCTTTAAAAAAGGCTTCTACCATTGGTTTACTCATTATGTGTAATGTATTGGCTGTGAAAATGCTATCAAGCACAGGCGATATCATCTGAGTTGGCCAATCTAGGGTCACATCAAGTCCAAATGCAGGTAATAGGTTAGGACTACCTACAAGCTCAATACGGGCATTTAAGTGAGTTAGATAACTGTTTTGATCGCTTGCTTGCCAAGTAACATGTGGAAGGTGTTCAGCAAAGTGGACGCTATGTTGTCCAGTGCCACTGCCTATTTCTAATACTTGTTGGCTATTGGCAAAAATACGTTTTAGCTCAACAAGTATTGGTCCTTTATTATTTTCACAGGCTTGTGAAAACGGCAATTGTGAAACATGACTTAAGATAGGTCTACCTTTTCCATTTCAAGTTGTTGTAACGCGATAACAGCCTGAGTACGGTTTCTGACTCCAAGCTTACGAAATATTGCCGTTGCATGGGCTTTAATTGTTGCTTCAGAGACACCAAAATCATAGGCAATTTGCTTGTTGAGCAAACCTTCAGCAAACATTTGTAAAACACGATATTGCTGCGGTGTTAAGTCTGACAGCTTATTTGCCATCTGACTTGTTGGATCGTCATCAACTTCGAGGATCTCGGTTCCTTCTGGTAACCAAATATCGCCGTACAATACAGCATCAAGGGCTTGCTTAAGGGTATCCATTGAAGCTGATTTGGGAATAAACCCTGAGCTCCCGTAATGAATAGCGCGACTTATAGTTTGAATATCTTCGTGGGCTGAAATAACCACTACAGGTATATCAGGGTAGTGGCCTCGAAGATGGATCAATGTTGAATAGCCATGAGAACCTGGCATTTGAAGATCAAGTAAAATTAAGTCTAGATCCGTCGCTTTTTCATCAAGAATTGTTTGCAGTGCTTCAGCACTGTCAGCTTCAAACCAATTAGTACCTTGAAAAGCATTATTTAATGCTTGTCTCAATGCATTTCTAAATAAGGGATGGTCGTCTGCAATAATAATATTTAAATTTTGTAGCTTCATGGCTTTTTAGTTGTCTTGGTTGCACGTGAAGGTAATTTTAATGTAACAGATAACTTGGTTATCGATCCACGCTAAAGTGCAAGAGTATAACGAAAACAGTTAAATAATATTGTGGCTCAGACTTTGGTCTAATGTTGGTGCGCTTTCGGAGCAAAAGCTAAAACAATTAAATGCTTGCTGAAATCCAAGCGGAGCTTTAATTGGTTGCTTTTATGAACAATAGGCTTAAAACTGGAAAGCGTTACGCTTTCCAGCAATGTTTGCACTTAGTAAGGTTTGATTTTATTTGGTGTCATTTGCTGTTTAAAATGAAAACTAACAGCCTAAGCTTAAGTGTTTACAGGCCAAACAGGGGTAGGATTTCTTTGTTCGTCTACCGCCACGAATGTGAAAACACCCCTTATGGCATGTTCGCGTAAGTCTTGGTACATGTCTTCTACAAAAATATTTACTTCTACTTTTAAAGAAGTATTACCAACATGAATCACGCGGGCTACAAGCTCTGCAAGACTTCCTGCTGGAATAGCTTTTTTAAAGTCAATTCTATCAGAGCTGACGGTGACTAAGGCCTTACGGCAAAAGCGAGTTGCTGCGATAAATGCTGTTTCATCCATCCATGCTAAAGCATCGCCACCAAATAAGGTGTTGTGATGATTGGTATTTGACGGAAATATCGCTTTAATGACTTTTGCTTCAGATTGTTCAATTCTGTCGCTAATTTCTTTTGGTAATGTCGGATTATTTTCTGGTGATACGTTACTAGTAAAGGGCATTCAACTACCTAATTTTATTTTTAGTACTTCTAGCTGGATGGCGAATTATACGGATAACGCCACGAAATAGGTAGTGAAACTCAACAGTCACTAATTTAGGGGGTGTTGATCTTTAAATCATGTATCGTCGCGAGTTATGGTTCATTTAGACAAGGTAGAGGATTTGTGGTGTCGATATTTTACATATTAAGCCGATAACAAATTAGAAATTAACAACATACGTTGGCCGAAGGCGAGGTTAAAAATTCAACCAGCCAAGATTAACAAGCTCTAATCATCACGTAAGGTTAAATAGGTAAACTTTGCATTTTCAGTAAGTACCTTAATGTGTTTTATATTGCGGATTTCGACGATGATAGGCTGTTGAGTCTGACTTAATTGACCTTTAATTACCTCTACTTTCTCTGCTGGTTTATTTGTTGAAGCAAGCTTTTCAAAGCTAAATCCAGTGTCAAAAAATACTCCATCGATAATGGAGCTATCTTTCATGCTTAGCTCTACGTGATATCGGTAAAGACATAATATTTCGATGTAATCGTGTAAGTCACATTTAAGCATGAGCACTCCGAAAGAAATAGCTGGTCGTTGAGGTTTCGAGTAAAGACTAAATTTAGATGCAGATTAACATCAGGGGTAGGGTGTGTTGAAAATCAATTAGGATAAAATTAAGTGTGCTTTAATTTTTTATAACAAGTATTTTTATAACCAGTATTTTAATAACTAGTACCTTAATAAAACTGAGCTGGTTTGTTGCTCCTGGTTATCAACAGTCAGAATATATAATCGATTAAACTCAGTAGCCTCCACAATTTCATCTCCAGCAATACCACCTAATAATCTGACCAGTTCAGGGGTAGTATTACTATGGCCGACAATGAGTATACGCTGGTGCTGATTGGTTTTTATCAAAGATGCAAAGTCAGATAATTTGCGCGGGTCATAGCTAGTTATTGCTAATGATTTAAGCGATGCTGTCGGCTTAGCGGTATCTTGAGTGCGATGATAGTCTGTACTGTAAATAGCATCTAAAGGCACTGATTGAAGCAAATTCGCTAAGTTTTGCGCGCGAGATTGACCTTCAATAGTTAGGAGAGGGTCACTGCCGGATTCTTTTTCAGCATGTCGTACAAGGAATATTGTTTTTGTTTTAACGTTTGCTAACTGTTCTGATTGAGTTTTTGTCGTTTTTACCTCTGCAGCAATTAATCCACTGCTAAACATCAAAATAGCTAAAATGGTGATCAGGCCAAATGTCATCAATAGCCCAGTAAAGTATCTTCGGTTTAATTGTTTTTTATAGTCACTGTCCATATTGTCCTCCTATGGTTAGGGTTAACTTAATCAGCAAGGTAGTATTCAATCGTTGATACCACTCTAACGCGTTTGATATGTGGATTATTTTTATCGCGATTGCTGATGCTAAATTGCCCCTGACTTGCGCGTTTAATTTTCCCTAGTTGGCTATCAGAGTCTTTGGCAAATTTGTCGGCCACTATGCGTGCATTGCGGGTCGACTCTTCTATCATTTGTGGTTTAACTTCATTTAAACGTGTGAAAATATATTCAATTCGTGCGTCGTAATTGTTTTGCGAAAAAACGATACCTTTTTTACCTAGTTGAGTTAACTTCGGCATTGCACTTCGTACTTTTTCAATATCAGTTGAGTACACAGTAACATTCTGTAAGGCAGTGTAGCGGTATTCTACCGTTTGGTTGCCACCGTATTGCTGGGCTAATTTATCGGTAATAGTAGGTGCTGATTGTGTGACTTCATCTGCTGTGATTTCATTACTGTCTAGAAATTGATTGATTAATACTGTTTGAGAATCAATTTGCTTATATAGGTCTTCTAGATTGTTGCTCGCCGCAGTAAATTGAATTGGCCAGATAACGACATCAGCTGGGTATTCGTTTTGAGCAAGCCCTTTAACAGTGACACTTCTATCCAATAACTTGTATTCAATAATCGCTTGTTTCAGTAAAAATCCCATCACTGATAAACCAACAAGTAATAACACACCCAAAATAGCGGCACTGGATTTGTTTGAATTGTTCAAGAGGCGCTCCTTTAATTGGCTATTATTTTGAATATTATTGCCCAATTGATGATTAAACCATTTAGAAATGAATTCAATATTAACCGGTTTGTAACAAGCTTGAGCTAAAGACCATAACGGTAAGTTGACGTGCTCGTCAACTTTTGAGCAGGATTGATTGTTTTGTAGACGGGTTGAAGTGGGGTTGTATACAAGAGTTAGGAGGATTTAGTACTAATATTTAAATAAAAAAAGGAGGCTCATAGCCTCCTTTAATCGGTAGTTTAAATTAACCAAATGTATAATCTAATTGGACTCTTGATTTTGCTTTAACTGGTTTACCATCAACAAACTTGGGGGCATAGCGCCATTCTTTCAGCACTTTGATACTTTCAGTTTCAAAAGCTTTACCGCCTTTAGATTTTACTATTTCTGGATTGATTACAAAACCTTGTTCATCAACCGTAAAGGTAAGCTGCACCATGCCCTCAGTGCGATGTCTGGCTTTCGATTGCGGGAATTCGGGATTTACGCGGTAAATAGGTGTTTGTTGCTGCTCTTGACTCCAAGGCTTCATGCTTCCAATTGCTAAGCAGTGTTGAGTCGCAAGATCTGATTGTTCTCTTTCACTATACATGGCGACTAAACGGGCATGAGCTGCCAGTTCATATGGGTGTGTATAATCCAGTGCTTGGTATTGATTGATCACTTCTAGTAACTCTTCTTCAGCTTTGTCATATTTTTTATTTGCCAAATAAACAGCTGAACTTTCAAATCTTGAGTTTACTAAGACGGTAGAGTCGGCAGGCAGTAATTCACCATAAATGTCTTTGGCTTGCAAAATATATTTACGAACTTGCTTCTTGTCGTATTTAGTTTGAACAAGTTTGGAATAGCTTGCAGATAGCGTGTGGGCGTAAAGTATTGGTTGGTCACTATCATCGGCAATTGATCTAGCGTCAGAGAGTAAACTTTTAGCCAGCTTTAAATTTTTGGTTTTATCAGCATAGGTGAGTAAAGGGTCTACAAGTTGGACGCTATCTTCACCGAAATGGATTTTGTATAAATCCAGGGTGTCGGCAAAATAGGGATCTGCCTCATCAAATTGATAATTATTTGCGAGTGAAATAGCCAAGTTAAAACCAAGGTTCGCTGTATCAATGCTAGTCTCGCCGTAAATGACTTTGCCTAAGTCATATGCTTGTTTGGCTGATTTTGCTGCTTGCTCGGTATTACCAGATTCAAAAGCCTCATTATAAGCTTTGTATGCTTGTTTGAACTCTGATGGTGTTGCTGATAACTGCAGTGGAAGCACTAAGCAGCCTATTAAAATACTTAATCTGCTTAGCTTGTAAGTCTTAATACTCATGACAAATCCTTTTGAAAAATATAGCTATTCTTATCCGTTATATTATCAAATACTAACGTTAACTCATCTTGATAACAATTTAATTTACTCATTTCGTATTACTGAGGAAGTTGTGTGAGTTTTGTTGCGTAATAACTAATCTCAACAATAATTAAGCCAATACTTAAGAAAGTTATTAGAGCAAATAAGGCAATTCAAGGAAGAGTTATGTCATTCGTAGATAGGATATTTATCGACCAAGTTACAATAGGAGATTCGCTAGTTTATTGGCGTAGAGTTCTCTTCGCCCGTATCTTTGGCATGTTAGCGATAATTTGTATTCCTGTTTATGTCACTAGTGTTTACCTTTGCATTCAAGCTGATTTACTGGCTATGGCTGTTTTCGATACGCTAGTTTATGCGATTCTATTATTTATTATTTTTGATAAAAAAATAACTGATTCAAATCGTTATAAAATAGGCTGTTTATTAGCTTTTAGTATCGGTGTTGGTTTTTTAGTGGCAATCGGCCCAAGTGGTGCAGGTTTTTTTTGGCTATTTATGTTTCCGCCTCTGACTTGTATTTTACTGGGTAAAAAAGCGAGCAATGTAGCGCAATTTTTAAATGCCATATCTTTGGTTTTATTAGGTGTAGCCTATCATTTTCAATTTCATATTTGGCCAAATATTGAAGGTTATAGCCTGATAATTTGGACCGTTGTTGTCATTAATTTTCTAGCCACCAATGCCATAGTCACAGTTTCAACTTCTTTTTTAATCGGTAAATTATCCCACTCTTTAGACAGCACATTAACCTCGAGGCGTGCGACAGTCATAGGGTTAGCTAAATTGGCTGAATATCGGGACAACGAAACGGGTGCGCATCTATTAAGAATGCAGCGCTATGCTGGCTTATTAGCGAAGCAAAGGTTAACGGAACTGGATGCGCCAGAGGAGCTTACGCCAGCATTTATTGAAGAGATTACCTTGTCATCGGTGTTACACGATATCGGGAAAGTGGGTATTGCAGATGCCATTTTGTTGAAACCTGGAAAACTAACTCCAGAGGAGTTTGAGAATATTAAAGCTCACCCAGTGATAGGCTCGTCAGTACTCGATAGCCTTACTGAATACGCGCCTGATTGTAATTTTATAAAAATGGGGCGTGATATTGCTGGTGGACATCATGAGAAATGGGATGGAACTGGTTATCCCAAAGGATTATCAGGTGAAGATATACCGCTTGCTGCACGTATTGTCGCGTTGGTAGATGTGTACGATGCACTGACTTCACCGCGCTGTTACAAGCAGCCTTTCAGTCATGATAAAGCGGTTACATTGATACTTGAGGGTAAAGGTAAACACTTTGACCCTAACTTGGTTGAGAGCTTTATCAAAATTGATCATTTGTTTGAGCGATTATCGTTACAATCCTTAGAGGAAGAAGACGCAGGTTTTATCCCGGCTTAACGACGATTAAACCGAGTTATTCAGCTGCAATAAAACAAAAAAGCCAATCATTAACATGATTGGCTTTTTGAAGTTTTTGAATTATCTTTGGTCATTAAACGCTTACTTGGCAAGTAGTGCTTTACGCTCTTTTGAAGCTTGAGCTAATTCGCGTAATAACTTCTCTGAATCTTGCCAATGTAGGCAAGCATCAGTAATACTTTGACCATAAGTTAAAGGTTGTCCTTCAACGACTTTTTGATTGCCTTCAATCATAAAGCTTTCAGCCATAATACCTGCTACAGCAGTACTGCCACTGCGCATTTGCGCCATAATGCTATCAGCAACGTTTAACTGATTCTTATGTTTCTTCTCGCTATTACCATGGCTGAAATCAACTACAATACGTTGAGTGACACCGACAGCTTCAAGCTGCGAACGAACTGATTCAACATCTTCAGCAGAGTAGTTAGGTTTTTTACCACCGCGCAGAATGATGTGGCCATATGGGTTACCGTGGGTACGGTATACCGCCATTGCGCCATCTTTATCTGGTGAGTAGAAAATGTGTGGCACTTGCGCTGCACGCACTGCATCTACTGCGATATTGATGTTGCCATCGGTACCATTCTTAAATCCTACAGGACAAGAAAGTGCAGAGGCCATTTCGCGGTGAATTTGGCTTTCAGTGGTACGAGCGCCAATCGCGCCCCAAGTGATTAAGTCAGCAATATATTGACCGTTAACCATGTCTAAAAATTCAGTGGCGATCGGTAGTTTCAATTCTGTGATCTGTTGTAGTAGATGGCGAGCCATTCTTAAGCCTTTATTAGGGCTAAAGCTGCCGTCTAAATCTGGATCAGAAATTAATCCTTTCCAACCCACAATAGTGCGTGGTTTTTCGAAATAAACACGCATCACAATACATAAGTCTTCTTTAAGCTCATGGTGTAATTTTGCCAGGCGCTGAGCATATTCTAGTGCGGCTTCAGTATCATGAATTGAGCATGGGCCAATGATAACGAGTAAACGTTGATCTTCGCCTGCAATAATAGCTTCAACTTCACGACGCTGCTCTACTAAATAATCAGCTGCATCTTGGGTTAATGGATATTCAGATGCGAGTTGCGCAGGTGAAATTACCTTACATAAAAGGGAGGTGCGTAGTTCGTCTGTTTTAATTGTCATTCACTTTACCGAGCATGTTTGCGATGAATTAACATCATATTGCTCGGGATTATAACTAATATGCTAGCGTTAGACACGTCGAAATCGACTAAGTTTGGGAACAAAAGCGGCTAAAATGACATAAGTTAGCCGAAAATGTTGGATTATTAACATTTTCGACTTATTACAAGTTTGATTCACACAGCTGTAACTTGATGTTTTAGCTTAAAACATGTGACGTTTTAGGCCTGTGATATCAAGAATCTTAGCTGAAATTTCTTCTACTGAATGGAAAGTGGTATTAACGAAAGGGATGCGCTCTTTCTTATACATCATTTCGACTTCTTTCACTTCAATACGGCACTGTCTTAAAGATGAATAACGGCTGTTTTCCATTCGCCCCTGACGGATTTCATGGAGACGATTAGGGTCAATGGTTAAACCGAATAATTTAGATTTATTACGTTTTAACGCTTCTGGTAGTTTCAAGTTATCCATATCATCTTCTACGAACGGATAATTGGCTGCTTTAATGCCAAATTGCATCGACAAGTACAAGCTTGAAGGCGTTTTACCACAACGAGAAACCCCCAATAAAATGATGTCGGCTTTATCCATATGTTTCATGGTTTGACCATCATCGTTCTCCATTGTGTAATTGATCGCTTCTATCCGAGAGTCATAGCCCAAGTTACTTTTACCATGGGTGCGATTCATTACCGGCTTCGCTTCTATACCCAATTGTTTTTCTAACGGGCTAACGAAAGTGTTCAAAAAATCATAATCCAAGCCTTCGCTTGAATAAATGATGTCACGAATTTCAGGTTTTACGATTGAATGGAAAAGTATTGGTCTTTCGCCTGTTGTAATAAAACAATCATTAATTTGCTGCTTAACTTTCTCAGCTTTTTGAGTTGTTTCTACAAACGGAACTGTAAGTGCCTCAAATTCAACTGGAAATTGAGACAGTACAGCATGTCCGAATACTTCTGCTGTGATCGCAGTCCCGTCTGAGATATAGAATACTTTTGGTGCCATTATGACCTCTTGTAGTAATAAAATTACAAATAAAATTATAGATTTACGTCACTTGTGTGGGAGTGTAGAATGCCGCTGCCCTCGTGTGAAGGGGCCATTGAAATAAACTTGTGGAGAGATAACTGTGCAGCAATACATACTCTGGTATCAAGAACTAGGCATGGGTGATGTTAACAAGGTTGGCGGCAAGAATGCGTCACTTGGTGAAATGATCAGTAACCTAGCAAACGCAGGCGTTCAAGTTCCAGGCGGATTTGCTACAACTTCTCATGCGTTTAATGAGTTTCTAGAGCAAAGTGGTGTTAACCAGAAAATTTTCGATATTCTTGCAACACTGGATGTTGATAACGTTAATGAATTAGCGAAAGTTGGTGCACAGATCAGACAGTGGGTTATTGATACCCCATTTCAACCAGAACTAGAAGACGCGATTCGCGAAGCTTACGAGCAACTTTCTAGTGAGACTCAAGAAGCATCATTTGCAGTGCGTTCGTCAGCAACAGCTGAAGATATGCCAGATGCATCTTTTGCAGGTCAACAAGAAACTTTCCTAAACGTTAAAGGCTTTGATGCTGTACTACTTGCTATTAAGCACGTGTATGCATCGCTGTTTAACGACCGTGCAATTTCTTACCGTGTTCACCAAGGTTACGAACATCAAGGTGTCGCATTATCTGCTGGCGTACAACGTATGGTACGTTCAGATAAAGCATCATCAGGTGTTATGTTTACCATGGACACTGAATCAGGTAACAACGACGTTGTCTTTATCACTTCATCATTCGGTTTAGGTGAAATGGTAGTACAAGGTGCTGTTAACCCTGATGAATTCTACGTGCACAAACCAATTTTAGCGCAAGGGCATCAAGCTGTTGTGCGCCGTAATATCGGCAGTAAGTTGATTCAGATGGTTTACTCTGACGATGCTTCACATGGTAAGCAAGTGAAGATTGAAGATATCCCAGCTGAACAGCGCAGTGTTTTCTCGATTAATGATGAAGAAGTGATGGAACTTGCTAAGCAAGCTTGCATCATTGAAAAGCATTATGGTCGTCCAATGGACATCGAATGGGCTAAAGATGGCAACGACGGTAAGCTTTATATCGTTCAAGCACGTCCTGAAACTGTTCGTAGCCGTGAAGATGTACAGCTAATCGAACGTTACCACTTACAAACTAAGGGTGATGTTGTATGTGAAGGCCGTGCCATTGGTCATAAAATCGGTACCGGTGTAGCTAAAGTGCTTGCATCAATCGAAGATATGGATCAAATCGAGCCAGGTGATGTACTGGTTACTGACATGACTGATCCAGATTGGGAACCAATCATGAAGCGTGCAAGCGCGATTGTAACTAACCGTGGTGGCCGTACTTGTCACGCTGCGATTATCGCTCGTGAGCTAGGTGTTCCTGCAGTTGTAGGTTGTGGCGATGTCACTGACCGTATTGAAAATGGTCAACTAGTGACTGTTTCATGTGCTGAAGGTGATACTGGTTTCATCTACGACGGTAAACAAGAATTTGAAGTCATCACAAACCGTGTTGACTCCCTACCTGAACTACCAATGAAAATCATGATGAACGTGGGTAACCCTGATCGTGCATTTGATTTTGCTCGCCTTCCAAATGAAGGTGTTGGTCTTGCGCGTCTTGAGTTCATCATCAACCGCATGATTGGTATTCACCCTAAAGCATTGCTTGAGTTCAGCTCTCAGCCAGCTGAGTTACAACAAGAAATCAACGAGATGATTGCAGGTTATGATTCTCCAGTTGAATACTATGTTGCTCGTCTTGTTGAAGGTATTGCGACAATCGGTAGTGCGTTCTACCCGAAAAAAGTTATCGTACGTATGTCAGACTTTAAGTCTAACGAATACGCTAACCTTGTTGGTGGTGACCGTTACGAGCCAGAAGAAGAGAACCCAATGCTGGGCTTCCGTGGTGCTAGCCGTTATATCTCTGAATCATTCCGCGATTGTTTCGCATTAGAGTGTGAAGCGATAAAACGTGTTCGTAACGACATGGGTCTGAAGAACGTTGAAATCATGATCCCATTTGTACGTACTGTTGATGAAGCAGCTCAAGTTATTGAGTTACTAAAAGAGCAGGGCTTAGAGCGAGGTAAAGATGGTTTACGCGTCATCATGATGTGTGAACTACCTTCGAATGCATTATTAGCTGACCAGTTCTTAGAGCACTTTGATGGTTTCTCTATCGGCTCTAACGATTTAACTCAGTTAACCTTAGGTCTTGACCGTGACTCTGGCATCATCAGCCATTTATTCGATGAGCGTAATGACGCTGTTAAAGCATTATTATCTTTAGCGATTAAAGCTGCGAAAGCGAAAGGCGCATACGTAGGTATTTGTGGCCAAGGCCCATCTGACCACGCTGACTTTGCACAATGGTTAGTAGAACAAGGCATTGATACCGTATCACTTAACCCTGATACAGTAATCGACACTTGGTTATACCTAGCTGAAGAACATGCTTAATTGCTGTTTAAGTTAAGCTAACTTAGTTAGCTTGAAAAAGCCGCTTAAATGCGGCTTTTTTTTGCCTTTAAATTGAGCCTAATTTGTGCTTTTTTAGTTATTGGGACTTTTTTTTACTCTATTTTGTTACTTTTATAGCAGCTAGGGCCTGTTGATCTTTGCTGGTTAAGTTTTGTTCGAAATAAAAGCGTTTTAATTGAGGCGGATGAGTTGATGTCTAGTCATCTAAGCAGCTTTTATTCACAAAGATACATCCAACAAAGAGTAAAAGGCTTTTAGTCGAAACCTTTGGGTTTACTGCGTTATCGACTTTTTATGTAGAATGACTACACCACAAAGTCTCTGCCTTGCGCCCTTGATGCATAGAATGGCCAACAACTCGCTGCAAAAACAACCAGGGTTTATTGGTGGTGATGTTTGGCAGCGAGAAAAAGATTCTAATAATTATCTAGTATTGACTTATTGGTCGAGTGAACAAGCTTATAGGGCATATGAAATTGGAGTTTTTGCTGAATTAACTCAATTGATTGAGCAACAAAACATCGCACAAGTCCCGACTAAGAAGGCCTCGGCTAAGAAAGTCACAAGTAAGACTGTTTTAGTCGAACGTCGATGGGACGTTATAGCCCATAAGTAAATTACTGCTCAAACGTTTGAGGCATATCAATTGCTTTATAAGCATTAATGATGTGCTGCACCTCTTGTTTACGTCCAACCTGTATACGTTGGTAATGGTTTAGTGTTTTGTTGAGGTAACGCCAAGACACACTTTTTTCAGCTTCACTCTTATTCAACCAAATTTGCTCTCCGACTTCAGATATAGCTTTTGAAGTCTTATGTTGCTTAGTGTTTTTCGAGTCAGCCTTATAAGCTGAACTTGAATAATTAGCAACTAACAGAATTTCATAAAAACGTTTGTTGTCTTCAATTAAACATTCTTGCTTTAAGCTAAAATCTAACGAAATAAGATTCTGCCTTAAGCTGTATTGATGATGAACAGGGCAAAGTAAAAAATCGATATTTAAGTCAGAGTACTGCTTTTGAATACTATTGATAAACTGATTCATTAAATCACCGCCAACACCCGCAATGATAATTAAATGCTTACCACAATATTGATCTAAAGGAAGTTTTGCTACGTCTATACAGTGAGTAAACCAGTTGGATTGAACAGCAGAATTAAGCTTTGAGCTTGAATGAAGTCGGTTTAACTTTTGTTCCAGTTCATTCATTAACTCAGCAACAATATCAACAAAGTGCACATTAGGCGCTGCTTGGCGCGATAATAAAGCCCCGCCTAGAAAACCATGATCGCAACAACAATCCCAAATATGATCGTATCCAGATAAGACCATATCATCTAATTGCTGCAACCTTTTACTGAGTTTCATGGGGTGTATATCCGAGTCTTAGTTGGAGTATTTATTAAAAAGCGCCGCATTGTAATGGTTTTCAAACTGTGGGTATATGGATGAGCCGTAATAGTGATGAATAATCTGCACTATTTAACCTGTATTAGATTTGAATAAGAGGGTTAATCATCATAATCAAGAAATATGAATCTTACATAAGTAACTAATGGCAATATTCATAAATTTTTATAAATTATATTTGTATTCTGAAACAGAGGTTTACGTGTAATAATTTTATTAATTATTGAATTGTTATAGTGATGAATGTTTCTAATGAAATTTTTTAACTCAACTACTTAGCGGCTGTTTTTTTGTTTATAATGATCACAAAATTACTATAAACAGAAGTCGAATATGCTGCCGTTGCTATCTCACCATCAAACTTTAGAACCTATTTATTTAAGCTTTCTAGATGCGCTTGAAGCGTCATCGTTTGCTGGTGAAATTGACAAGCGCTATAGCGCGCGGCTGATCCAAGCTACTGATAACTCTGTTTATCAATTCCTGCCCCAAGCGGTTATTTACCCGTTTAATCAAACTGACGTCGAGCTAGTATTAACTCTGGCATCAGACCCTCAGTACAAGCAAGTGACTTTTAGTGCTCGTGGCGGCGGAACCGGAACCAATGGTCAATCGTTAACTCATGGGTTAATCCTCGATGTCTCTAGGCACATGAATCAAGTGCTAGAAGTTAACGCTGAAGAAGGCTGGGTAAAAGTACAAGCAGGTGTGGTTAAAGATGCGTTAAATGATGCTCTTCGTCCCCATGGATTCTTTTTTAGCCCAGATTTATCAACTTCAAACCGCGCAACAGTGGGCGGCATGATTAATACCGATGCCTCAGGTGCTGGCTCGCTCGTGTACGGTAAAACCTCAGATCATGTTTTGGGATTAACTAGTGTGTTGGTTGACGGTAGTGTGCTATCTACATCTCCAATGGACTCAGGTTTAGCGTTAGGGAATGAGCAAGCTGATGAACATCCTTTTGCGCAAAATATCATTAACCAAATTGCTAATCGTTGTCATGATAAACGTGAGTTAATCGTTAAACAGTTTCCTGCATTAAACCGATTTTTAACAGGCTATGACCTTCGACATGTATGGAACGATGAATTAACTCAATTTGATTTGTCACGGATTTTAGCTGGCTCAGAAGGCACATTAGCCGTTTTAACCGAGGCTAAACTGAATATCACCCCGCTACCGAATACGCGGATGATGTTGAATATTAAATATGACTCGTTCGAATCTGCATTACGTCATGCTCCATCGCTGGTGGCCGCCAGTGCCACAGTAGTTGAAACCATAGACTCAAAGGTGCTAAACCTTGCCCGTGAAGATATTATTTGGCATTCAGTTTCACATCTCATTGAAGCTGTGCCTAATAAAGTCATTGAAGGGCTTAATATGGTTGAGTTTGCAGGTGACGAAGAAGACGTTAAACAGCGCATTAGTAAACTTGAAGCGGTGCTAGCGAGTCAACTTGCCAATGAAGAAGCTGGCGTAGTGGGTTATCAGCTCACATCAGATAAGCCAAGTATTAATAAGATCTACGCTATGCGCAAAAAAGCGGTGGGTTTATTAGGCGCCACCAAAGGGCGCCGTAAACCGTTAGCCTTTGCTGAAGATACAGCCGTGCCGCCTGAAAATTTAGCAGACTTCATTATGGAGTTTCGCGACTTACTCGATAGCCATCAACTTCAATATGGCATGTTTGGCCATGTTGACGCAGGAGTTCTACATGTGCGACCTGCGCTGGATATGTGTGATGAAGCAGATGAAAAATTATTAAAGGTTATTTCTGATCAAGTCGCTGAGTTAACGCTTAAATATGGCGGCTTAATGTGGGGCGAGCACGGAAAAGGCGTGCGAGGTGAATACGGCCCTGCAGTATTTGGTGATGAGCTTTATAGTGAACTTGAGGTGGTGAAAGGTTTATTCGATCCAGATAATCGCCTAAATCCAGGTAAATTAGTGTCGCCAAAAGACAGTGGCCCAATGATGTTTAATGTTGATAGCGTTAAACGCGGCAAGTTCGACCGACAAATTCCAGTTCAAGTACGTGATGCTTTTCCTGATGTGATGAACTGTAATGGTAACGGGCTATGTTTTAACTACAGCAGTTATTCGTTTATGTGTCCGTCATTTAAAGCGACGGGCGATCGTATTCATTCACCCAAAGGTCGTAGTGGTTTAATGCGTGAATGGCTACGTTTATTGGAAGCTGAAGGGGTCGATGTTGATGCTCTAGCAAAGTCTAAACCATTAAGTATTATGCAGCGGGCCCAAAACACGATTAACAGCACACGTGACTATGATTATTCCCATGAAGTGATGGAGTCGCTAAAAGGCTGTTTGGCATGTAAAGCTTGTTCGGGTCAGTGCCCTGTTAAAGTAGATGTTCCCAAGTTTAGAGCGCAGTTCTTTAATATCTATTACAAACGTTATATGCGCCCAGCAAAGGACTATTTGGTTGCGGGTATCGAAGACATGTTACCTATGATGGCAGCAATGCCCAAAGTGACAAATCTAGCATCACAAAATAAGCTAAGCCAATGGGTAATTAAAAAGTCTATTGGATATGTCGATGCACCAGCATTGTCTGTACCAACCCTAAAGCAGCGCCTAGATGGCCACGAAAGCCGTGGTTATGATTTAGAAGCATTACAAGGTATTCCTGTATCTGAACGAGCAAATTACGTATTAGTGGTACAAGATCCGTTTAATAGTTTTTATGATGCTGAGCTTGTGTATCGCTTTATTCAATTAATTAAAGAAATGGGTCTTAAACCTGTGTTACTACCGTTTAAACCGAACGGTAAACCTACTCACATTAAAGGGTTTTTAGACAAGTTTGCCAAAACAGCTCAATCTAGTGCAGATTTCTTAAATCAGGTTCATGCTTTAAGTATGCCGATGGTGGGCTTAGATCCTGCGTTAGTCTTATGCTATCGCGATGAATACCAAGAAGTGTTAGGGGATAAGCGCGGTAATTTTGAAGTTTTGCTAGCTAATGAATGGCTAACCGATGCGATTAAGACTGTCCCTCAACTTGCTAAAACTGAGCAAAAGTATAGTTGGTTTAGTCACTGCACTGAATCAACTGCAAAACCTGCAACCCCAGCAGAATGGAAGAATGTGTTTAGTCATTTTGGCGCAGAGTTTGATGTGATCAATGTGGGCTGCTGCGGAATGGCAGGTACCTACGGCCATGAACAAGATAACCTTGCTCGTTCAACCAAATTATTTGCTATGTCATGGCAGCCAACACTAGATGGTATTGATGACAAAACCCAAGTATTGGTATCAGGCTATTCATGTAGAAGCCAAGTGAAACGCTTTGCAGGATTTAAACCTAAACACCCAATTGAGGCCCTGTTGCAATTGATAGTTCAAGCGAATAAATCCCATGGCTGAGCCGGTTAATATTACCAAGCAACTAGGGCAACTTCCTACTAAGGACTCCGAAAACAAAGGTGTCGACCTATGTAGTGAAGAGCCTATGTTCGAGATTAAGGGTGAGGGTGAATGGTTTTATCTAAACAGTCCGTTGCCTGCTAAATTTGCCAAGTTGTTTGCCAGTGTGCTCAATTATATCGACGGTGAATACTTTTTAATTACCCCAGTTGAAAAAGTGAAAGTCCAAGTTAAAAGGCACGCTATAGTGCTTGTTGACTATGATTTTACTAAGGGCTTTTCCAATAACGGTGACAACCAAGATGGATTAACATTCATTAGCAGTATTGGTACTGAACATGCTATAGCTAATACTTCAGCTGTGAATTTATTGGAAGATGCCATTGAAATTCAAATTGAAAGAGGGGTTATAGCTGGTTTAGGGCGTGCGTGTTACTACCGATATATTAATCAGTTTGTAACAGACTGACTAAAATAACGGTCTTATACGTACTATGTCTTAGATTCGTTATCTTAGAATCGTTTTCTTAGAATCGTTTTTTAGAATCAGTGCCAGTATTAACAGTCAGTATTAAGTGAAAACCTGCTTATATGATAGTAATCTAAAGTACAACTCAACAGTCGTATTCTTAGCTTGATTCGTCTACTGACCAGTAGCTAAGATTTGATGAGCATGTAGGAGCGCGTTATGAAACGTTACGAAAGTCTTTATTATCAAGTATCTCATCTCAACATCACGCTTCAAAACGAGCTTGATGAACGCCTTAAACGCTATGAACTAGACGTTAAACTCTGGCCGGTTTTATTTTCCTTATGGCAAGAAGAGGGCATCAGTCAAACAGAGCTATCCAAGCTTTGTGATGTCGCTAATTACACCATGACACGCTTGCTCGACCAACTTCAGGTACAAGGCTACATTACCCGTCATCAAGAGTCTGATAACCGCCGTGCTTTTCAAATTTTTTTAACCGATGCAGGTAAAGCATTAGAGCAAGATTTAATTCATGAAGCGCAGTGGGTTAATGAGAAGTGCCTTGAAGCCCTTGATGAGCAAGAGCAACAGACCTTATTACATTTATTGAATAAAATTAATAAGTAGCATAGCTTTTATTTTGTGAAATCGGTTAGTTACAGTGATAGGCTCCACAAAAAACTCAGTCATTTTGTGACTAAATTAATGTCTCAAACTTCTCTATACCATTTGTCAAAAAGCTTATTAAACGTCTACTCGTCTTGAGTACTTTTTCGATATTTAAGTTGTAGGCTAACTCATATTTTTAGTGACTTTTATAAAATTCTTAAAGTACTCGTTCAATTAAAAAGGCCGTTAATGATGACACAAACGGCCTTTTTATTGCTTCTTGTGAGTTAGGCTTATACGTGTTTAAGCAGACAACTCTTCATGCTTATGCACAAGGTTAAAGTCAGCTAACACTGCGTATGCGCTTGGGATGATAAACAGTACCAATAGGGTAGATGTGAAAATACCAAACACAATTGAGATAACAATGGGCTTAACCACTTGTGCTTGTAGGGATGTTTCCATCAATAGCGGTAGCAAACCAGCTGCAGTGGTTAGAGAGGTTAGGAAAACCGCTCTGAATCTATCTCGGCTGGCTTTAACCACAGCTTCTTGAATGTTATCGCCAATATCCACATGGTGGCGGATATACTGCACCAACAAAATGGAGTCATTGACCACAATACCTGCAAGAGATACAAAACCTAATATCGATGGCATCGATAAACTATGCCCCGTTAACAGGTGGCCCCAGAATACCCCGATTAATGCGAGTGGAATGGCTAGCATCACCACGAAAGGTTCTAAGTAACTTCTGAATTGGAAGCTTAATATTGCGAATAAACCAAATAAACCAATGATAAAACCTTGCATAAAGGAAGCGCCGGTTTTAGCTGTTTCTTTGGCAGCGCCTTCATAATCAACTTTAAGACCCGGGTACTTTTCACGTAATTCGTGAGCAAATTCGTTTCTGACTTTACCGACGATTTCACTACCATTAGCTTTAGTGTTGTCAATATCAGCCATAACGGTGACGGTACGTTGACTTTCTATTCGCTGGATCCGCACATAAGAGCGCTCGTAATTTAACGTTGCGACTGCATTTAATGGCAGCTGTGTTCCATCACCTAACATGATAGGAAAGTTTGCTAACGCCTGTAAATCACCGGCTTGTTGTTTATTGAGTCGCACTTGGATTTCAATGTTTTCAGGTCCAGCTTGAACATCATCTGCAGTTTGGCCAAAGTAAGCCGCACGCAGCTGAGATGCAATCATCTCGCCATCAACACCATAGTTTTCGGCGCCATCACGTAGCTTGACTAACACTTCTTCTTTACCTGGGCGCATGTCATCTAAAATGCCATTTACACCAGAGAACTGACTTAAATATGACTGCAAATCAACCGAGGCCATTTTGAGTAAATCTAGATCATCGTGTTGTAATCTCACTTCTACATCGCGGCCAGCAGGGCCCATGCTAGGTTGTTTAAATACTAACGACAATGGTTCAGCAATATCACCACTTTCGATGCGCCAATCTTGAATGAAATTGTCGATTAACGTACTTCGAGTTTCCGCTGACAATAAATCTAAACGAACGGTAGCCACGTGTGGGCCAGATTCGCCCGCATCGGCGTTTATATTGTATTGCTCAGTAATAAATCGGATAAGATCAGATTCTTCTTGGTTTTCTTGTGTATATCGCGCGCCGACTTTATTAGCACTGGCAACAAGTTGTGCTACGACTTGTTTGGTTTGATCCAGTGTTGAACCTGGAGGCAAGATGATGCGCGCTTCAGCAATATCGCCATCCAGTTCTGGGAACCCAACAAATTTAACTGCGCCGCCAGCCACTAGGGCTATTGAAACAAATAGCAAGCCTAAGGTTGCCCCAAGGCTTGCGTAGCGCCATTTAACAACAAAGGTAACAGCTTCGACTAAGTTATTATTTCGAAAATGTTCAAACTTTTCTAAAAATACTCTTTTAAATTTAAGTGGCGGTTTCTCTTGTTTGTTTGATTTAAGTGAGTGGCTTAAATGATTCGGTAAAATCAAAAATGCTTCAATCAAACTGACACTTAATACCATAATGAGCACTAGCGGTACGACGGATAATACATCGCCCATTTGACCATCTAACCATAGCAAACTACCAAAAATAAATACTGTGGTTAAAAAGGATGAGAATACCCCAGGGGCAACTTTTTTAACTCCTTGGGTGACCGCGTCGTTAATGGGCAAGCCTTTCTCTACATGAGCGGCGACAGACTCTGCGATAACAATTGCATCATCCATCATGATACCAATGGCCATTAATAGACCCACAAGGCTCATGATATTAATCGACACACCAAATACCCACATTAAGAACAAGCCGCCCATAAAGGCGACTGGCAGTCCCGCAGATACCCAAAATGAATAACGGATTGAGAAAAACAGCCACATAGAAAAGAACACTAAGATGATGCCTTGCCAACCATTTTTAAGCAGCATGGATAATCTGTCTTGCAACAACGAAGACATGTCATTTGTCAGTGTTAGGGTAACGCCATCAGGGGCGACAAGTTGCTCTTGGGCAACAAATTCAGTTACTCGCTCTTTAATACGCAGCGCATCATCAGCTTTGTTCTTTTGAACTTTTAATACTGCTGCAGCCTTACCATTAAAGATTGTGTGCTCTTCTTCAAGTTCGAATAGATCTTCTATTTTGGCAATATCCCGCAGGCGAACGACTCCGCCCTCAGGGTTGGATGACACAATGATTTTGCCTAAATTTTCAGGCGTAATTCGACGTTCATCAAAGCGGATAAGCAAGTTTTTATCTGATAACTCAACACTACCTGCTGGCATTTGCACGTTTTGGCGGCCAACTTTATCAGCTACTTCTGCAACCGTTAACCCTAAACGTCTGATATCCGCTTCGTTTAATTCAACCCGAATTTGATGGTCAGAAAACCCTGAAACAGTGACTAAATTAACCCCTGCATCAATCTTTAATCGACGCTTTAAATCTTCAGCATATGATTTTAAGTGGGGTAAACTGGCATCGGCTGCAATAGCAATATCAACAACTGGTTCAGCCCAGTCGAGTTCTTTAACTGTTGGAGGGTCGATTTGTGATGGAAAATCTTTAATGGCATTAATTTCAGTTTGAATATCTACCAAACTGCGACCCATATCAGCATCACCGGTGAGCTTGACTGTAAGTGATGCAAAACCTTCTTGGGCATCACATTTGGTTTCTTCAATATCGCTTAAACCATCAATGGCATCTTCCATACGAAGACACAAACTTTCTTCAACTTCTGCAGGTGATGCGCCAGGGTAAACCACACTGGCAATAATGTAAGGGGGACTAAACTCTGGAAAGGTTTCCCGTTTAATCTTGCCAATACTGCTAAGGCCCACCACAAAAAATGCCAGCATCATTAAGTTAGCAATAGTGGGATGACGAGTGAAAAAATTAATCACTAGTTAAGCTCCTTTTCACTTTGCTCATCTGCGTGTTCTGCAACTTTTAAACTCATGCCTGCTATGGCTGGGATAAGATCATTAGTGACAATGCGATCGCCCTGAACTAATGGTTCGCTGTCTGATTGACTATTACCATCTAACTGACTATCAATAGCAACGCCATGTTCACTGCGATACACCACGTTTACTTTTTTGATTTGCAATTTATCTTCTGCATCCATGACATACACATGCTCGCCATGTAGGGCTTTTTCAGGAATGATAAATTGTTTTGATTCGTAGCCGTGGATATAAGCGGTGACGAACATGCCATTAGTTAAAGGAGGGCGTTTAACTAAATCCATTTCGTTAAAGTCTTGTTCGACTTCAAGGTAGAAACCGATAGTGGCCTGATCTGGATTAATGGTATCGGCAATACGGGTTAACTTCGCCTGCCATTGATGGTGTTTTTTGCCCATATTAATTTCAACATGGGAGTCAAAATTAACTTTTTCGATGGAAGGGAGGGATGCAGTATCACGTGGAATGCCTGAAATGCTGCTAATTAAGGTTTCGGCATCTTGCAGTGACAGTTCCGCTTTGATCTCGACCGCGCCTAGTTGATGGGCTTCAAACAATACAGAACCATTAGTCACAGCTTGAGCACGTTCAATATTTACCGCTGCAATTCTGGCATCAAAGGGTAAAGTAAATCGAGTATTGTTTAACTGGCGCTGGGCATCGTTAAATAGGGCTTGGTTCACTTTGACTTGAGCTTGAGTCACTTTTCTATCATCGGGTAATAGACTTAAACTGCTATTTAAATCTTGTACTAAGTTGCGCTGTGCAAGTAGGGCTTGTTTTTGGGTTTCAAGTTCGGACTTTGAAATGAGGTTTTTAACATTAAGCGCTTGTTTACGCTGATACTCTTGGTCAACCAAAGTGAGTTTTTGTTGTTCTATCTCTAAACTGGTTTCTAGGTTAATTTCTTTTTGATTTAATTGAATTAACTGCGCTTCACTGGCGTTCACATTAGCCTCAGCTTGGGCAAGTTTTAATTCGTACTCTAAGGGATCGATAGCAAGCACTAAAGTATTCGCTTTAATCAAGCGGCCAGTTTCAAGTTCAGGATGACGATAAATGATTTTACCGCCAACTTCTGCAATTCCTTGCCAGCTGTGTTTCGGGGCGACTCGGCCATACGCTTTGATCACAGGCATACTTAGCTGTTTATCTAGGCTTATCACTTCCACTAACCGTGACTTATCGTGACCTGCTTCTAGTTCAGGCGATGATCGCAAAGCAATTGCGGCAAATAAAATAATAAATCCGGCAGCAATTCCGGGAAATACATAGCGTCTTTTTAAGCTGGTCATGTTTAGCGGTCCTGGCTTGGTAGTGTTTCATCGGCAATAAGCCCATGACGTAACAGTTGAGCATTGTGTTTAGCAAGTTTTTGCATAAACTCTGGAGATGTTTTAATGCCGATAGCATTTTTCAATAAATCTGGCATTAAAAAGGGAAATATCAGTAAGCTGATAAAGCTCATTTTGGCGCACGTAGTATCGACACCATCCTTTAGCAAGTTGGCATTTTGCATTTGTTCAATAATGGCAAAGCGTGGTGAAGGTAATAATGCTAAAAGGCTGGCTTGTAATTCTCGATTACTTTGAGAGTCGGGTAGACTTGCTGTACGGTAAATCAGCTTTGGAAAGTCAGGGTTTTGGCTCATTAACGTATAATAAGTACTGAGAATATCTTCGGCTGAATTGTGAATGAAAGCTTTGTTAGTTTGATTTATTTTCTCAGTAATAGGCGCGAGCGTTTCTTTTAGCATTTCACTGAATAAGCCCATCTTCGACTGGAAATAATAACGGATTAAACTGGCATCCACGTTGGCGTGCTGTGCAATAGTACGTACCGAGACTTTCTCGTAATCATTTTCAACAAACAAGACTCTTGCTGCATCAATTAACGCACTGCGGTTATCCACCTGGGTTAACGGTCTTCCTGCGGTTTTTTTTAATCTAGGCATCAGCGAGCAGTATTTTTTGAATAATTCTTCAAGTGTAGAATATAGTAAGCCAAGCAGTGCAGAATACTTAGTAAAATAATTCATCAATATTCATCATTTGAAGAATTATTAATGGTTATCAAGCTTAGGTCACACTTTAAAGCCGCTATTGGCCTAAATTGCAGCCAATAAAAAAGGCTAGCGAAATGCTAGCCTTTGTCGATTTTACTTAAGCTAAACCTTATAAAGTTAAAGTTTAGCTTGAGTTAGTGCTTATATAGCAGTGGTTAAGATTTCTCGGCTGATGGTTAAATCGATATCACCATGCTCACCCAGTTTAGTCATGCCATGTTTCTCAAGTGCATTTACAAGCACATCTACTTGATCTGCACCTACATCAATATCGCTTAAACGAGTAGGGACTTGCATTAACTTGAAGAAGTTCTCAGTGGCGATAATAGCTTGATCTATTTTCTCTTCATCAGAGCCAGAAGTGATGTTAAATACGCGTTCAGCATATTGGACAAGTTTTGCGTGTTTTTGCTCACGACGAACTTTCATTACCGCAGGTAATACGATAGATAAAGTGCGCGCATGATCGACTCCATGACTTGCCGTTAGTTCATGACCTATCATATGAGTTGACCAATCCTGAGGGACACCAGCACCGATGAGACCGTTTAATGCCATTGTTGCAGACCACATAATGTTTGCCCGTATTTCTAAATCTTGTTTAGTTTCTGCAGCTAATGCTTTTGGGCCTTCTTCAATAAGGGTTTGCAGTAGACCTTCACTGAATCTGTCTTGTACTTTACCGTTTACACTGTAAGTTAAGTACTGCTCCATAATGTGAATGTACGCATCAATAACGCCATTACCTATTTGGCGATCAGATAATGAAAGGGTTACGGCAGGATCTAAAACTGCAAACAATGGACGCAGTAATGGGCTACCAAAAGGTAATTTATTACCATCACGAGTAATAACAGAGCCGCCGTTTGATTCAGACCCTGTTGCAGGAAGCGTTAATACAGCGCCAATTGGCAGTGCGTCATTTACGCTTGCGCCTTTTGCTATCATATCCCAAGGATCTTGACCTTCAAATTTAGCTGCTGCAGCAATGAATTTAACGCCATCAACAACAGAGCCACCACCCACTGCGAGTAAGTAATCAATATTTTCAGCTTCAATGATTGCTTGCGCTTTCATTAGGGTGTCGTATTGCGGATTAGGCTCTACACCTGAAAATTCAAACCAAGTGTGTTCTTTAAGTGCATCAGTCACTTGTTGGTAGACACCGTTTGATTTAATTGAACCACCACCGTAGATCATGAGTACTCGCGCATCAGCAGGAATTTCATTACTAATGCTATTTATTTGGTTTTCGCCAAAAAGAATTTTTGTATTGTTTTGAAATGAAAAATTAAGCATGAGATTGTCCTAATACAATATTATTCGTTACGCGTTAATGTATGATGCTAGCTTTTGCGCTGTCAGTGAAGAACTTGCTGGATTCTGTCCAGTGATGACTAAGCCATCTTGAACTGAAAATGCATGCCAGTCAGCGACTTTTTGATAATCTGCATCACGTTTTTGTAATTCATCTTCAAGCAGAAAAGGTACAACATCAGTTAATTGCACAGCATCTTCTTCAGTATTACTAAAACCAGTTACAGCTTTGTCTTTTACTAAGTAGCTACCATCGCTGTTTTTAACATTTAACAAGGCTGCGCTTGCATGACACACTGCAGCGACAGGTTTGTTTTGTTGAATAAACTGTTCGATTAATTCGATTGAGTTTGAATTATCGGTTAAATCCCATAACGGCCCGTGACCACCTGGGTAGAAAACGCCATCGTAATCATCAGCATTAACGTCAGATAGCACAAGTGTAGTAGCAAGATGTGCTTGAGCATCTTTATCATTATCAAATCGACGCGTGTCATCCGTTTGAAAGTCTGCTAGTTCGCTGCTTGGATCTATTGGTGGTTGACCGCCGGCAGGTGAAGCTAAAGTGATATCAAACCCAGCATCTTTAAATACAAAATATGGCGCGGCAAACTCTTCAATCCAAAAGCCGGTTTTGTTGCCTGTGTCACCCAATTGGTCGTGTGAAGTAAGCACCATTAATACTTTTTTGGCGGTAACGTTTGTCATATCAATTCCTTGTTTGCTGCTGATATTAAGCCATTAACACTGGTTGGCTTATTAAATAATGAACTCAGTATAGAAACCTGAATTTAATCTGACAATGCAGACTTTATTGACTTCATTGTTTAAATAATTGATACAATGGGGGCTGAGCTATTTTTAATGCTGGTTTGAGTTTGAGTTTGAGTTTGAGTTTGAGTTTGAGTTTGAGTTTGAGTTTGAGTTTTAGTTTGGAGATTAGGGTCGATAATGAATGTATCTTTTGAGCAATTAAAAAGTATGGTGGTGTTTTCTCAAGTGGTTGAGCAAGGCAGTTTAACTGGCGCAGCTAAGCATATTGGCCTTTCTCGAGCAGTTGTAAGTTACCATATAAAAAAACTAGAAGAGCATTTACAAGTTAAATTACTCAATCGTTCAACTCGCAGCATTAGTCTCACTGAAGAAGGGCAAGCTTATTATCAGTCCTGTAAAGTGATTGCTGAGCAAGCTTATTCTGCTAATCAGCAAATTGAGAATATGAAAAGCGAGCCAATGGGCTTAATCAAATTAACTTGTCCAGTTAATGCAGGGCTCGAAACCATAGTTCCTGCTTTGAACGAATTTAAGCTGTTGTATCCTAAAATTGAACTGGACGTGATGTTGACCGATGAAGTCGTCAATATTATTAATCAAGGAATAGATATCGCTATTCGTGGTGCTCCGTTAGTGGATTCAAGTTTACAAGCCACTAAGTTGTCGGTTATGAAAACTTGTTTGTGTGGCGCTCCCGCTTATTTTGAAAAGCAGGGCAGGCCTAAATCCCCTGGCGAGTTAAGTTCCCATGATTGGGTCGTTTACAAGCCATTAAAACGAGTTTTAGAGCTTAAAAAAGGCTCTCGCTCGTTTAGTATCGAAATGAAAGGAAGCATTACCACTAACAACGCTTCAGCAAGAACTGCCTTTGTCGAAGGTGGCCACGGTATTGGCAGAATACCGACTTATGATGCTTGGCCTAAGGTAAAGCAAGGTACGTTAGAAACTGTACTCGATGACTATCAATTGTCTGATATTAATATTTATGCTGTCTTTCCGCCAGGCGCAGCTGATTCCAAAAAAGTTCGTTTACTCATTGATTTTTTGAAAGAGTTTTTTAATCGAAAGACAAATAGTATCGAACAGAGTTAAACATTTATCTCTAGGGCCTGTTGATCTTTCAAGATTGTTTTTGCAGCGAATTGTTGGCCATTTATACAAGGCAGAGACTTTGTAGTGTAGTTATTCTACATAAAAAGTCGGTAACGCAGTAAAAATGGCCAACAAACGCTGCCCAGAGGGTTCGACTAAAAGCATTTTACTCTTTGTTGAATGCATCTTTGTAAATAAAAGGGGCTTAGATGACTAGGCATCAATTCATCCGCCTCGATTAAAATGCTTTTATTTAGAACAAAACTTAACCAGCAAAGATCAACAGGCCCTAGTATTTATGGAATAGACTTTTCCTGGAGAAGCATTTGAGCCACTGTTATGAAGAGACAATACCAACCAATGAAAAAACACCATCCAGCACAAATTAATTCGAAATTTGCGTAAGTGCTGCCTTGGTGTAACGTGTAAGCAGATAAATCAACAATGACAGAATACCAGAAATAAGCTGACAAAATGATACTGGTGCTACTCAGTACAAGCAATGAAACTGTTGAGAGCTTGAGTTGAGAGTTTCTAGTTGCAGATCTAGGCTCATGTTGTTTTTTACAATTGTCATTATCACGGTTTGTGCAGTTGCAACTTACTGTAATTTCGATGATCTCTGTTTGGCAACGAGTGCATATGACTTTCCCTTGACTCATTTTACTCATTACTTAGGTACCCCAATACCTTAGAAATAATTACTTGGTTGTTACTTTTGTTGCGTGATTCTATCTAATGTTGCAGATATTTCTTTGCATTAAATCAATAAATTCAAATTTAATGTTGTAAATTTTAAAATTTCAATAAACGATTTTATCAAAATTTGATTAAGCTATTGCTTGGTATTTCATTCGGTTAAAAATAAAAAATTAAAAACATAAACTTTTTTGAAATTTTTTTAATTGTTCGTTGGTCTTTTAAATTGTGTGGTATGAAATGAATTTACGGAATAATTAAATTAAGATTGGAGTTTAATATGAATACTAAATTAACATTATCTGCAGCCTTTGGCCTACTGTTAACCAGTTTTGCTGCGCAATCTTCTAGCATAACTTTCCATGATGATCTGGATATTGATAGCGTAAATGGCGTAGTCGTTGAGTTTCAACGTGAAGTCGACCTGGTTGCCGGTGAGCAACTAATTGAAGTCAGCTATAGCGATTTATTTCAGGATAACGCAGATGATTCAGGCCATTGGGTAAAGTCTAAGCCGCTTTATTTAAAACTAGATGTTGCAGGTACTGAGAAGTATCACCTTGAATTACCAGAGTTATATTCAGCTGATGATGCAAAAGATTTTTTACAAAACCCTGTTTTATCATTATCCATTGATGGCCAAGCGCAAGATGTAACACTATTAAGCCAGTCTCAATTGTTTACATTGATATTATTAAATAAATAGTTAATTTGACATTAACTATAGTTTTTATGTCTTGTAGAGTTTTATATATTTCAATTAAATATATATCTATTCAATATATTAAATGAGCTTAGTATCGGTAAAGAATAATGTATGGGAAATATCCTAGGGAAAGCGCTGCTTAATTGATGTTAAGTGGCGTGTTTGTTTGCACTAATTACCATACTTGATAGCCAGATAATTTGTTGTTAATCAATTTGCTATTGCTAGCCTCCAAATTTAACACTAAAGCACTATAATTGGCGATTGTAACTTGCGTTCCCTTGTTAGGATCCTTATCATCGCGATCCCAAAATGAAAAAGGCACCATCATGGCTATCAGAATCAAGCTTAGACCCAAGCGTGAAAAATCACTAGAGCGTAAACACCCATGGGTTTTTGCCAGTGGTATACATAACATTAAAGGTAAACCGCAAGCTGGTGAAACTGTTGATGTTGTTGCGCATGATGGCCATTGGTTAGGGCGTGGTGCTTGGTCACCAGAGTCACAGATCCAAGTTCGCGTATGGACATTTGATAAAGAAGAGCAAATTGATAAAGACTTCTTCATGCGGCGTGTACAGCGTGCACAAGCAGGCAGAGACGCATTAATCGCTGAACAAGGTCTAACGGGTTACCGCCTTATTGCAGCTGAATCAGACGGCTTACCTGGTATCACTATTGATAAGTATGCCAATGTATTAGTTTGTCAGCTATTGAGTACAGGGGCTGATTTTTGGCGTGACACATTAGTCGAAGTATTAGCTGAACTCTACCCTGATTGTGCTATTTACGAGCGCTCAGATGTCGATTCTCGTAAAAAGGAAGGCTTGAAACCTATTACGGGCTTATTACACGGTGAGCTTCCTGAAATGCCTGTCATTATCGAAGAGAATGGCATCAAAATTTCTGTCGATGTGACGAAAGGACATAAGACAGGTTTTTATTTGGATCAGCGAGATAACCGTTCAATTGCGGCTCGTTTTGTCAAAGATAAATCAGTATTAAACTGTTTCTGCTATACAGGTACATTCGGTTTGTATGCCGCTAAAGGTGGTGCTGCCAGCATCGAAAATGTTGATGTATCAAAGTTAGCATTAGATACAGCTAAATTGAACATGGAAATTAACGGCTTTAATGATGAACATGTTAATTATCATGAAGCGGATGTGTTCAAGCTATTACGTCAGTATCGTGATGAGGGTAAAACCTTCGATGTGATTGTGTTAGACCCTCCTAAGTTTGCCGACAACAAAGCACAGCTAAATGGCGCTTGTCGTGGCTATAAAGACATTAATATGATCGCCATGCAATTACTTAATCCTGGTGGCACATTACTGACATTCTCATGCTCTGGCTTAATGGCAGCGGATCTATTTCAAAAAGTGGTTGCTGATGCCGCACTTGATGCTAAAAGAGATGTCCAATTTATTGATAGATTGAGTCAAGCTAGCGATCACCCGATTGGTAGTGCATTTCCAGAAGGTTTTTATTTAAAAGGCCTTGTTGCTCGCGTTTTCTAACTAAGTTATCACAATTAAGTGAGTGAATAATAAAGCTACCTACAAGGTAGCTTTTTTTATATTCGCTATTTAGCGTACTTTGATTAATGATTACACGAACTATCTAGTCATTCATAACATGATTCATAGCGTGACTCATAACGTAATTCATAACAACAGTAGCGTAAGAGCTTGAAGCTTAATTATGGCAGGGAAGAGGTGTCTAAGATGAAAATACTGATTAAAACAATCACTATAATTGCAATAATGCTCGCTAGTATTTCGGTTCAATCACAGGAAGGTTATGAGCTAACAACTTCCAATGGTGGCACTTACGTCAAAGCTTTCACTTTTGACAATGGTCAGAGCGTTGTGATTGCTGAGGGGCGTATTGAACCAAGATCTATTGGTTCAATAAGTATTAAGTTATACAAAGATTTATATGTAGGTGATTTTACTCAAGGGATAATTATACCCAGAGATGGAACCATATTGTCGGTAGCAATTGTTGAAGATACTTCAGCTAAACAAAAGCTAAAAATCACCACTGTGACAGCAGGAAGTGGTAACTACCAAGATGAATTGTTTATTTGTGTTAATGACAGCCTTGTTTCAAAATGCGACTAACTTGGTCATAAATAGGGCATAAAAATTGGCTGTTAGTAATGTGTTTATCAGAGACACTTACTGTACTTTGTTCATGTTATGCGCATAAAAACACAAAAGCCGCTGATGCGGCTTTTTTCGATGTGCTAGAAACTTGTGTATTAATAACTAACTTAGCCAGTAAAGGCCTAAGCTACTCATACACGCCAGCATTATGCTTGCCTCAAAAAACGTTTTACTACTCAATAAGCTTTGCTTTCCTTGCTTTAAGCTTGCGATAAACTCATTCTGCTTATACAGCCTGCAGGTAAGTTGTTCAGTTTGAGGGTCTATTAAGAGCTGTAATCGACAAGGTTTACCATTTTTAAGTTCAATTTTGTGGGTACTTCTTTGCCCAAAATTAACTTTAGTCGACACAATTTTGTCATTGACTAATACACGCTCTAAGCCGATCCAGTCACTAGCCAGTAATTCAATTTTTTCCTGATTTAGATGGTATTTAAAACTCGTCATGAGTGTCTCCTTGGCCTGTGAACCTACCTTAAGATAAGCAGACAAATGTGACGTTTTCCAGCGAGTAAAATGAAGTTTTTTTGAATCAAAGGGTATGTGTTTGTTGAGGCTAAAGAATTTTATTTTAATTATTTTTAATTGACAAAAAACGCTTTTAAGCTAAAGGTGTTCTTTATAGGTTTTGAATGTTGAATTGCAATAAACCTTTTAAAACAATCGCTTATTCTATTGTTGGTTTTAGCTGTTTAACTTTAGTTACTGTTCTTAGTTACTGTTCTTAGTTACTGTTCTTAGTTACTGTTCTTAGTTACTGTTCTTAGTTACTGTTCTTAGTTACTGTTCTTAGTTACTGTTCTTAGTTACTGTTCTTAGTTACTGTTCTTAGTTACTGTTCTTAGTTACTGTTCTTAGTTACTGTTCTTAGTTATTGGCCTTTAGTTAATCCACAATAATGACCTAGTAAATCTCGCCAGCTGACGATTCCAATTAATTCATCTTCTTGTAAAACAGGAAAACAAGTTATTCCTTTGGTTAACATTAATTGCGCAGCAGTATCAATATCGAGGGAAGGAGCCACAGAAATTGGACCATGGGCCATGACCTGATGCACTCGTTTATTTAGGGTTTCAATATCACGAGTGAGCTCCGCCGCTGTACCTAAGTTGGGGCTGATGGCATTGATTAAATCAGTACGTGCCAAAATCCCAGATATTGTTTTGTTTTCATCCAACACGACTAAGTGATGAAAAGGCACATTATCAAAGATTTCTTTGGCAGTGCTGATGCGATCATCCATTTCTACGGTGACAACCCTTGGGCTCATGATTTGCTCAATTGTGACCATAATGTTTCTCCTTTTCAATTAATCTATTTATATCAGACAATTGTAAAGTGAACAAATCATCCCAAGGTTATAGTTAATATCTAAACCAACAATTTTATCAATGCTTGCTGATGTTGAAGTGATAGCGCTTTAAGCTTTTTTATCAGTATTTAAATGATACTCAATGTAGCGTTGCCTTTTTTTAGGTTTTAGAGCATGTATATCAACGAGCACTAAGCCATCTATACAGTTACCAAAATCGGTATCGATACCGAAATCAAGGAACTTCACTCCGTCATCTTGGCACAGTTCACCGTACTGTTTATATAGAGGTGGCACTGCAGCTCCCATATTAGCTAAGGTGTGTTTAAGCACCTTAAAGCAACTTGAATAGTCATCATCCGAATATAAACGGTTTAATTGTTGTAGGCGTTCATCTGTGAACTTGTATGGGGTATTTGACTGAGCAAGCTTATCTGCTGTAGCAAAATGTTGTTGGTAAAAATGAACCATCATTTCTTTTGCTTGCTCAGGTAATTGATCGCTGATTGAAACTGGGCCAAATAAATACCTAAATTGTGGGTTTTTAGCCAAATAAGCGCCAATGCCTAGCCATAAATAATCAAGGCTACGCTTTCCCCAATATTTGGGCTGAACAAAGCTTCTGCCTAACTCCAGACCATTTTCAAAGTAAGGCGCAAATTCTTCGCTGTAATTAAATAAGGACTGGCTATACAGGGCAGATTTACCATGTTGTTCATGAACTTGTTTAGCACTGGCAAATCGATATGACCCCACAATTTCTAAAGCATCCTTATCCCACAAAACTAAGTGTTGGTAATAAGGGTCGTATTGATCATTATCACGACGATGGCCGCTTCCTTCACCGACTGCGCGAAAGGCTATTTCACGTAAGCGACCAATTTCACGCATGATAGGACTGCAATCATGGTGTTGATATAGAAATATTTGTTTGTTGTCGTTGGTTTCACCCAATAATTCACACTGTTGTAGGGCGTGTTGCAGTTCGCTGCGCGACTCTGGGTGGGCTATCGCGTTTTGAGTTGCAAAAATCGGACTGCGGTTTTTACCAATTCGATATAGGTGGTTTTTGAGTAATTGCACTTTCGTTTTAAGGGTAAAGTCATTACTGCTAATTGCTTCTTTAGGGATTAACTTACCAATTCGAACAGGCATAGTGCGTTTTGCCTGTTTGAACATTTCTTTTACTAACAATAAGCTCGCAAGAGGCTTATATATCATTGATGCACCATAAAAGGTTGCGGAGTTTTTTGCATCAACATACATAGGCAATAAAGGAGCATTACAGGTATTCGCCATCTTTAAAAAACCTGAATGCCACTTTAAATCAGTCACGCCAGATGGTCGTAATCTTGATACTTCACCGGATGGAAAGATGAGCACCGCACCTTCATTTTTAAGGTGAAGGTGAATATTTTCAAGATGTTGTCTTGGAGTGCCGCCAGACATGTTATTCACGGGTAAAAGGAGAGAATGCATAGGCTCTAATGCCATTAGCAGTTCATTGGCGACGACTTTGATATCTGGCCTGACTTGGCTAATAAGTTTTATTAGTGCCAAAGCATCAAGCGAGCCAATAGGGTGGTTTGCGTAAATGACGACTCGCCCCTCAATAGGAATATTTTCGATTTCATTACTGGGTACTGAATAGTTAAAGTCGAAACAATCGAGAACATGCTCTACAAAATCGACCCCTTTTAAATACGCAAACTCAGCGGCAATTTCATTACATTGTTTTTCATTAAGCAAATAGCGCAACATGGCTTTGGTTGGCGTGGCAAGCCATGGTGTTTGATTAAGTTTTGGTAAGTTCTTTTGAACAACGTTCTCTACGGTAAAAATCATAATAATGACCTTTCTATTCTTTTATTGTTTTTGCTAGGTTTAGTCATTACTGTGACAATGACTTTCGGCTAAGCTACTTTTTGTTTATATTCATCAGCTTGTTGCGTATTCAGTTGGAATTGCTTCAGCATTTTTGTTGTTGATGCTTCATCACTCCAGCGTAATAGTTGGAGTTCGCCAGTGAGGGTTTCGGCAATGAGTGTGCAGTTTTCAACCCAGTCGCCATCATTGGCGTAAATGATGTCGTCATGAAGTGATAGCTCTGGCTGATGGATATGGCCGCAGACAACTGCTTGTACATCTTGAGTTTTGGCATAACGCAGTACTGCATCGCGATACATTTCGATTGCGTGCTGCGCTTTATTAACCCTAAGCTTTACGTAGCTCGCCAATGACCAGTATGAGAATCCACAAGCGTGTCTTATTTGATGTAACTTGCGATTAAGAAATAATAAAACGTCGTATAGATGATCCCCGAGCTTAGCGTAGGTTCGGCTGATACAAACTTCTGAATCGAATTGGTCGCCGTGAAGCATGAGAATTCTTTCACCAGTAATACATTGATGAATATGTTGGTTTGCCATGCTTATGCCCCATAGATGAAAGTCGGTATAAGACTTAAAGGCTTCGTCATGATTACCAGGGATATACTTTATTTGAGTGCCATCTTTAGCGAGTTGAAGCAATTTTTGCAGAACTAAGTTGTGGCTCTCAGGCCAATAAACTCTTTTCTTTAATGCCCAGATATCAATAATATCGCCAACTAAATAAATCTGTTTGGCTTGAGTTTGTGTGAGTAAGTTCAGTAAAAACTCTGCTTTACAATCAAGGCTTCCAAGGTGGACATCTGAAAGCCAAAGCGCATTGAATTTTTGTTTAATGTTGGAAGGTGGAAGGGCATTACCATTTGCCAGATTTGCATTGGAAAATGGGTTAAAGCTTGCTTTGCTATCAACATGACTTTGAGACATTTACGCATCGCCTATCAATGGATTTCAAGGCTAGCTTATGGCATGTTTTTGAATAATAGATGACGCCAGTATGTCAGATTGGTGACATAGTTAAATAATTGTTAGTGATTTGGGGAAAGTGAAGGGCTGTGATTCTTTTGCTTAAGATACGCTTTATGCTCCTTAAGCTAACATATATAAAAAAGGAGCAACTGTAGACAGTTACTCCTTTAAATAAGACGATTAAGTCAGTAGCAATGGGCACATTGTCTGAGCAATAGGTCTTACTTAGCTGCGTTAATGATAGCGCGAGCCATGTCGTCAGCCACATCACCTGTGGTGCGATTGTTCTTTTCTGCTTCATCAAAAATCTTGATTAGCGTATTATAGATTTCTTCAACTTTAGCGGTTGATTTAGCCGCGTCGTAATCACTTTCGAAAGAGACATTAATAATACCACCAGCATTAATCACATAATCTGGAGCGTATAAAATGCCATTGGCTTTAAGCGTTTCACCGTGACGTACTTCAGCTAGTTGATTGTTTGCACAACCTGCCACTATGGTTGCTTTTAATAGCGGAATAGTGGTGTCGTTAATCGTTGCACCTAATGCACATGGTGCGTAAACATCAACGTCTTGGGTATAGATGTCTTGTGGTGCAACTACCGTGGCACCGAATTCTGTAGCCACTTTATCTAAAGACGCTTGATGAATATCAGTAACGATAAGTTCAGCGCCTTCTTCATGTAAATGTTTACATAAGTAGTAACCTACATGGCCAACACCTTGTACTGAAATCTTAAGGCCTTTAAGGCTATCTAGACCGCGTTGATGCTTAACCGCTGCTTTAATACCTAAATACGTGCCTAGGGCTGTGAAAGGAGATGGATCGCCACTTTTACCTTCAAGACCTGCCATGTAAGGTGTTTCTTGATGTGCAATCATGATATCAGCTGTTGAAACGCCAACATCTTCTGCTGAAAAGTACTTACCACCAAGAGTATGAATACAACGACCGAATGCGCGGAATAGTGCTTCACGATCTGTTGTTTTAGGATCGGCAATAATCACTGACTTACCACCGCCCATAGTTAAACCTGCAAGGGCATTTTTGTATGTCATGCCGCGTGAAAGACGTAAAACGTCGTTAACTGCTTCATCATCTGAATCGTAGTTCCACATACGACAACCACCTACAGCTGGGCCAAGGTTGGTGTTATGAATTGCAATAATTGCTTTTAAGCCACTTTCTTCATCGTGACAAAAAACGACTTGTTCGTGGTTATCAAACGATACATGATTAAATAAAGCCACTTGTGATCTCCGCTGTGCGATAAAAAAGTCGTTAGAATGATACGGGATAACGACTGGTTGTTATTATTTATTGCAGAACGATAGCATTTAGCGATACTCTCAACAAAGTTAGATTCATATAATTTTGTGATCTACGTGGCAATTTAGCTTGCCACTTTACGTAAACGTAAACTTTTTATGCGTTTCGTTACATTTGTCACCTTTTTATAGGTGTTGATGTTATTTTTATGATGGCAAATATAACAATAAAATAGGAAGAAAGAATGACCGAGTCAGTGGCTGAGCCGAAAACAGAACAACAAGATCCTGAAGTTCAAAGACAACAATGGGTCCAAGCGCAATTCCAAAAAGCCAATCGATTCCTCGCTGAGAAAGGGGTCATCCCGTCTAAAGTACTTGCTGATGAAAGCCGTTACTTAGTGCCATACCTTGCAATTTGGAAAATGGAATCTAAGCAACCAACTAAGCAAACATTTTGGGTTATGTCTGGTGATTTACCTTCAGATTATGTCGATGTGAAAGTGGCTGGGACCGCTCGTGAAGCGATTCGTCATTTCTCAATGATGTGGCAACTTAAAGCTGAGAACCTACATAAGTCTGGGGCTACACGTGATGAAACCCAATTAAAATTTGCTAACTTATTAGTCTCTCGAGCTGAGAGCTTATATAAAATGCAAAATGATGAAAAATTGTGGGAAGGGCAGGCTTAAGCGCTTTCTTGATTAGATTTGAACTTAGCAGAGTTAGGTTCGAAACTAGCGATATGTCGTTCAACATTAAAAAGGCACCTAATCGGTGCCTTTTTCAGTTATTGACCATTATATTAATTGAAACTGACGCTTATTGACTTTTTATATGGCGCTGCATTAGGTTTTTATTCACCTCAGCCATTGAAAGCTGCTGATCTTCAAGCAACACAATTAAATGGTACATCAAATCTGATGCTTCATTAATTAGCTCTTCTTTATCATGGGTTGCTGCTGCAAGTGCAGTTTCTAAGCCTTCTTCACCCACTTTTTGGGCGATTCTTTTCGTGCCGCGTTCAAATAAAGAGGCGGTATAACTAGAGTCTGCACTTTGTCCTTTGCGGGAAATGATAAGGTTGGTTAAGTTGTCGATAAATGGGTGAGCGTTACCATCTGGCCAGCAGCTTTCACTACCAGTATGACAAGTGGGGCCATTTGGAATAACTTGCACTAGTAAACTGTCATTATCACAATCTTTGTCAATCGCAATTAAATCCAAGGTATTGCCAGAAGTTTCACCCTTTGTCCATAAACGCTGCTTTGAGCGGCTAAAGAAGGTGACTTTTCCTGTTGCGATTGTATGTTCAAATGCGGCTTTGTTCATGTAGCCAAGCATCAGCACTTTACCCGTTAGGTGATTTTGAACCACTGCAGGGATCATATTATCTTGTTTATCCCACGCCAGCTCTTGAGCATCAAAATTTACTGTTGAAGATTGTGTCATTATTCTTTTCTCTTGTTAATTAGCACATCTGTCTTATTTGGCTGCGTTTAAATGACTATATTTAATTAACGATTTGTAATTAACTATTTGTCATTAACTATAGACGTATCGCAATATTCTCATTGGCTAAGTATTTCTTTAACTCATTGATATCAATTATGCCTTTGTGAAATACACTGGCAGCAAGGGCTGCATCAACATTGGCTTGTTCAAATACGTCTTTAAAATGCGCCATGGTTCCAGCACCGCCTGAAGCGATTAATGGCACGTCACATATGGCTCTAACTATGCTGAGTTGCTTTATATCATAACCGCCGCGAACACCATCTTGATTCATTACATTCAGCACGATTTCGCCGCAACCTCGCTTTTGCACTTCTTCAACCCAATCCTGTGTATACCATTGAGTGTCTTTGGTTGCTGCTTCATCGCCAGTAAACTGCTTTACTTTATAACTATTGGATTCAGCGTCATAAAATGAATCAATACCAATGACGATACACTGACGACCAAACTCATCTTGTAATCGCGATATTAAGCTTGGGTCGCTAAGTGCTGGCGAGTTAATCGAAATTTTATCGGCGCCATAAGCCAGCATTTGCCTAGCTTGCTCGACGGTTTTAATTCCGCCAGCAACACAAAATGGAATATCGATTTGCGCTGCGACTCGACTCACCCAAGACTTATCAATTACTCTGTCATGGGCACTAGCAGTAATATCATAAAAAACCAATTCATCAGCACCTTCAAGCGCATATCTAGCGGCTAAGGGCTCTATTTCACCGATGATTTCGTGGTTGCGAAACTGTACCCCTTTAACTACTTGCCCATCTCTAACATCAAGGCAAGGAACTAAGCGTTTGGCCAGCATGTTATTGCCTCCTCGACGCTGAAGTTTTCAATCAATAATGCCTTACCTATGATAATACCGTCAGCTTTACTGTCACGAACTGCGGCAACATCATCAAGAGTAGCGATACCGCCAGATGCTTGCCAGGTAATCTCAGGGTAGCTTGCAGCGAGTTCTTGATATAAATTTGTATTGGCGCCTTGTAGCGTACCGTCTCTGCTAATGTCAGTGACAAGAGCATGCTTAAGCCCGACGCTACTAAATTCGCTGACTAATGATTCTAGCGATTTACCACCACCGGTTTGCCAGCCTGAAACCGCGACGATTTTCTCGCCTTGTTCATTAATATTGACATCAAGGGCCAAACAAATGGCTTCACTGCCATATTTTACAAACCAACTTTTAACGAGTTCAGGCTCTTTTACCGCAAGCGATCCGATAACAACGCGTTTTACGCCGATATCCAGTAATTCTTTGACTTGTTGCTCGCTACGAATACCACCGCCAACTTGTATATCAGTTTTTAAGCCAGCGACAAGCTCTGAGATTAATTTGATTTGTCTTTTATCAGGATCTTTAGCGCCCGTTAAATCTACGATATGAAGTAAATTTGCCCCTTGAGCTTCATAAGATTGCAGTTGTGCTAGCGGGCTTAAATCAAATGTGGTCTTTTGTTGGTAGTCACCTTGATACAATCTAACGACTTGGCCATCAATTAAATCTATTGCAGGAATAATCATGCTGGTTTCCCCATATTTAGGAAATTTTGTAATATCTTGGAACCGATTGCAGCGCTTTTTTCTGGGTGGAATTGAACCCCGAAAAAGTTATCTTTGCCTATGGCTGCACTAAATTGCTCACCATATTGTGATGTGGCAATGGTGTATTCGCTGATAGGAGCTTTAAAGCTATGAACAAAGTAAACATAGCTGCCATCAGGTATTCCTTGAAAAAGCGGGTGGTCAGTGACACTAATTTGATTCCAGCCCATATGTGGCAGAGGTAAACCTTGGCTATCTAAATCATCGACTTGTGTCGGGATTAACCCTAAACAATCGATATCCTTATCTGTCCGGCCGCCGTGTTCCAAGGATTTTTGTGTGAGCATTTGCATGCCTAAACACACGCCCATTACAGGCTGGGTTAAACTTTTTATAATGGCAACTAAATCGCGGTTAACCAATGCATCCATCGCAGCCCCAGCAGTGCCAACACCGGGAAGCACAACTCGCGCCGCTGATTTAATCACCTTATGGTCTGCTGAAACAATGACATCGGCTTGTAATCGCTCGAAAGCAAATTTCACAGAGCTTAAATTGGCGCAACCAGTATCAAGGATAACAGTAGTATCGCTGCTGATTTTTGTTGTTGAGTTTGTCATTTATTCAACCTTTAAAGAACGCCTTTACTTGAAGGCAAAATATCACCTTCGACTTTAACTGCTTGGCGTAATGTGCGGCCTAGCACTTTAAATAAGGCTTCAACTTTGTGGTGATCATTATCGCCATCCGTGCTGATGTGCAGAGTACATCTTAAGCCATCTGCAAATGAGCGGAAAAAGTGAGGCACCATTTCTGTGGCCATTTCACCGACCATTTCACGGTCAAATTGAGCATTGAATTTGATTAGCGGACGACCAGAAATATCCATTAAACATTCACCATTCGCTTCGTCCATTGGTAAACTAAAGCCAAAGCGTGCAATGCCTCGTTTGTCCCCTAATGCTTGGCGTAGTGCATCGCCTATAGCTAATGCAGTGTCCTCAACACTGTGGTGATCGTCGATTTCTAAATCGCCATCAACACTCACATCCATTTTAAAATTACCATGGGTTTGAATTTGATCTAGCATGTGGTCAAAAAAGCCAATGCCAGTATCAATCTTACCTTTGCTGGTATCATCTAGATTGATGTTGACTTTAATGTCAGTTTCTTTGGTGGTGCGGATCACTTCACTAATACGACCTTTGTTAAGGAGGGCGTCAGTAATAGCAAGCCAATTTAAACTTTGTGGCTGATATTGAAAACTAGCGATGCCCATGGCATTAGCAAGCTCAACGTCAGTGTGGCGATCGCCGATGACAGCTGAAGTGGTGAAGTCTACTTTACCTTGGGTAAGATAATCTTTCACAAGGCCAAGCTTAGGCTTACGGCAACTACAGTTTTCGTGATCAAAGTGCGGGCAAATCAATACATCATCAAATTTAACCCCTTGGCTTTCGAATATTTGCATCATCATATTATGAGGGGCGTCAAAGTCTGCTTGAGGAAATGAGTCAGTCCCTAAACCATCCTGATTCGATACCATCACTAGGCGGTAACCTGCATTTTGTAGCTTCAATAGTGAAGGTATGACTTGTGGCTCAAATACCAGCTTGTCTAATCTATCTAATTGCTTATCGATCGCAGGCTCTTCAACTAAGGTGCCGTCTCTGTCGATAAATAAAATCTTTTGTTTCATGGGACTTCCTTTAATTTCTTAATATTCTTTATTTTGTATATTCTTTATTTAGGATATTGGTTATCAAGTTCTATTTATATTTATTGATAACCTTATTTATTAGGACTAGATGCATTAGGCGTAGATGTTTTTGAGCTAAAAACCGCGATGAGTCGTTCTGTATCAGACTCGCTACTAAAGCTAAATCGAATACGGTTTTTTAAACGAGCATCTTTATATGCTCGAGCGACAATGCCTGCTTGCTGAATGGCTTGGCTAACTTGCTGAGTATCTTGAAACTCAGCAAGCACAAAATTACCGTTTGCTGGTAACACCTTAGCGCCAAATTGAGTTAATGCTTGGTTGAGGCGACTGCCTTGCTCTTTTAACTGCTCAACTTGTTGCTTCATCAGCAAAACACCTTGCTCAGATAAAGCTTTCTCAGCGACTTCAGATACAGGTAGTGGCACTGGATAAGGTGCTATAACGCGCATAATTAAATCGATAATATCGCTATTGGCCATTAAAAAACCACATCGTGCACCAGCTAAAGCGAATGCTTTTGATAACGTTCTCAGTACAACAAGATTAGGGTAAGTATCAATTAAGTCGGCCACCGAATAAGTTGAAGAGAATTCAATATAGGCTTCATCTATTACTACGATTGCATTAGGCATTGCGGCAATCGCTTGTTCAATGTCTTGCTTATCAATGATTGTGCCTGTTGGGTTATTTGGGTTACAAATAAACACTATTTTGGCATCAGCTGTTTGCGTAGCAAAGTCACGGGGTAATTGATATTGGTCAGTTAATGACAGGTTTATCACACCGACGTTAAAGGTTTGCGCACTAATGGCATACATACCGTAAGTCGGACCAAAACAAGCAATGCTATCTTTGCCAGGGGTGCAAAAAGCCCGTATAAGTAGCTCAATTCCTTCATCAGCGCCGCGAGTCGAAACGATTAATTCAGTTTTAACCCCTGAATAGTCACTATAAGCTTTAATTAAACTTTCTGGCTGACACTCAGGGTAACGATTAAGCTTTTCGACATCACTATTATTAAAAGGAGATTCATTGGCATTGATCCATACATCGCCACGGCCACCAATTCTTCTTGCACTTTCATAAGGCGTTAAGGCTAATAACTCAGGTCTTGCTAATTTCTGTGCAAGTGATTGCTTATTGCCATTTTCATTATCGTTGTAATTGTCACTGCTGATTGTCATTGTTTTACTACCTTAAGTCTTTGCCTTATATACCCATCTTGGACTTGCCGATGTCCATCATCGTTATGTCTTGTTAACAGCTTTAACTATTAAGCGTTTCTAATCTCACTGCTACGGCGTTTTTGTGGGCATCTAGTAACTCATTTTCCGCTAAAACCATCACTGTTTCTCCAAGGCTTTGTAGACCTTGTGCCGTTAGCTCTTGCACTGTGAACCTACGGCAAAAGTCCGCTAATGACAGGCTTGATACGCTGCGGCTATAACCGTAAGTGGGTAATACATGATTAGTGCCACTGGCATAGTCGCCAACAGATTCAGGTGTATAAGCACCTAAAAAGACACTGCCTGCCGCGCGAATATTGGCTAAAACGGCTCGTGGAGTGTCGGTTTGAATGATTAAATGTTCTGGGCCATATTGATTTGAAACTACAGCGGCTTCAGCCATATCTTTAACTAAAATAGTGCGGCTGCAACTTAAGGCTTGAGCTGCAATGTCTTGACGAGATAAAGCTGCAAGCTGTATTTCAAGTTCTGAGTTAACAGCATCTGCAATCGTTTCAGATTCCGTCACAAGCATAACTTGAGAGTCTGGTCCGTGTTCTGCTTGAGATAACAAATCTGCTGCGATAAATGCAGGGTTTGCTTGTTTATCTGCAATGACTAGCACTTCAGAAGGGCCTGCTGGCATATCAATAGCCACACTGCAGCGACCGTCTTGTGACACTAATCTTTTGGCTTCAGTTACAAAGCGGTTCCCTGGGCCAAAAATTTTATCGACGGATGGTACTGATTCAGTGCCAAAAGCGAGGGCTGCTATCGCCTGCGCGCCGCCGACTTGGTAAATCTCTGTGATACCACAAACTTGCGCCGCATAAACAATGGCATCATTGATTGGAGGCGGACTGACTAACACTCTTTGCTCGCAGCCAGCAATTTTTGCAGGAAGTGCCAGCATCATCACTGTTGAGATAAGCGGAGCACTACCCCCAGGAATGTATAAACCGACTTTTTCAATGGCTTCTGAGCGAAGTTCACAGCGGATCCCAGGCTTAGTTTCAACATCAATTGGATTGAACTTTTGTGCTTGGTGAAAAGTATCTATATTGCTGACAGCATTGGCAATTGCTTGCTTAACTGAGCTCGACACTCTTGCGCTCGCTTGCTCAATCTCAGCAGGCGAGAGCGCTAAAGACTCAAGATTTACACCATCAAAACGTTCACTAAACTTTTTGAGCGCAGAATCACCATCAGCTACGACAGTATTAATGATGTCGTGAACAGATTGCTCAACACTGTTATCACCAATCAAGGGCGAGCGTGATAAAGCTTTCTGCTGTGCTTCAGAACTTAATTCAGCCCAGTTCAGAATTTGCATTGATTGTTTGGTTGGTGTTGATGATTTAGTTTGCATTGGTGGCTCCGCTACTACTTTTATAATGCGCTGATGTTTTCAAATTGACTGGAATAAATTATCCAGCCATTTTCTCAATTGGCATAACCAGAATAGAGCTTGCACCTAATGCCGTTAACTCTTCCATAGTGTCCCAGAATAAATCTTCTGTGCTAACTGCGTGGATAGCGACGCGATCGGTATCATCATTAAGTGGTAATACTGTTGGGTTTTCCGCGCCTGGTAGTAAAGCAACAATTTGGTCTAATGTTTCTCTTGGAGCATGCAGTAGGATGTACTTGCTTTCGCGAGCTCTAACAACACCGTTCATGCGAGATAAGATTTTATCAATTAGCGCTTGTTTACCTGGCTCTTGCTCTTCAGCAGACTGAATAATACAAGCCATTGATTGATAAATAATGTCGGTTTCGTATAAGCCATTAGCTTCAAGCGTTGCACCGGTTGAAACTAAGTCACAAATACCATCTGAAAGACCAGCGCGCGGCGCTACTTCGACAGAGCCTTTAAGCATACAGTCGCTATAGTTAATGCCTTTTTCCTGCATGTAACGACGCAACAAGTTCGGGTAAGAAGTGGCAATACGTAAACCTTCAAGTGAACTTGCATCTTCGTAGCTGAACTCATTAGGAACAGCAAGTGATAAACGGCATGCACCAAAATCTAATTCACGTAATTTCACACAGTCAGCTGGCTTGCCTAATGTTTGACGTTCTATTTGTTCTTCTTCAAGAACATTCTCACCAATAATGCCTAAATCCACCACACCATCCATCACTAAGCCTGGAATGTCATCATCACGAACACGTAATAGATCAATAGGCATATTATCTGCGTGAACAATCAATCTTTGCTCATTAACGTTGAATTTAACGCCACAACTTTTTAGCAGTTTTTGTGACTCTTTTGAAAGTCGACCTGATTTTTGAATCGCAATACGTAGTCTGTTATTTTCGCTCATGATGTAACCCCTAATAAATTTAATATAAAAACAAATATTTAAAGCCTAAAACTAAAAAACCCCTGAAATGTTTTTCAGGGGTTTGTGTATTTTTTTACAACCGCCTGAAGGAAATAGTCCTCCGGCAGTGAGCATCCGAAGGCTACCGCAAATGGTGGTGATGATGATTTGTATCGATTCGGATGAACATAATAAATTCTCTATTAAATTAGCTTGTGTAATTTCATTACAAACAATCTAACCCCTTTTAAATTTGTTTGCAATACAGAATAAAGACTAATTGTAATTTTTTTCAAAATAAAAAATATAACTTATATCCGTATGATTTTTAGCGTTATTTTTACACTGCTTGTGTATACAAGTTGGTATAAAATACTTATCAATGGTCAGACTTTTTAAGGTTAGATTTAATCTGGTAATGGAGGCGAGAAATTTTCTTTCGTTGTTAAGCATATTAATTAAATAGATAATATGGTCTAACGAATGTTTTAGATGGGTTATTCCAAAAGAGTGATGACGAGAATTCAATTAATAGCGTTTTTTTTAAGAGTTCAATGTGAGCAGTAGATTACAAAAAGAAGTCGAGCTGGCTTTTTCTCCTCAGGGTGCTCTTGCAAGAAGTGTTCATCAATATCGGCCTAGACAAAGCCAGTTTGATATGGCGATGGCGGTGAGTGCTGCAATTGAAGAAAAACATAATGTGATACTTGAAGCGGGTACCGGTGTAGGTAAAACCTATGCTTACTTGATCCCAGCTTTACTAAGCGGAAAACAGGTGATCATCAGTACCGGTAGTAAAAACTTACAAGAACAATTATTTTTTAAAGATTTACCGTTATTACTAAAAATGTTTTCAGTCGCGCCTAAAACGGCCTTGTTAAAAGGGCGCAGTAATTACTTATGCCAACTCAGACTTGAAAAAAACCTTCTTCAAATTAGCCAAATGTCCCCTCAAGTAGTCGACGAGCTGATAAAGATAAATCAGTGGGCTAGCATGACAAAAGATGGTGATATCGGTAATTTAACCTCTGTTGCAGAAAACTCAGCCACCATAGCAACCGTAACCAGTACTAAAGAGAGCTGTACAGGGAAAAGATGCAGTCACTATGATGTCTGTTTTAGCCGCAAAGCAAAAATTAAAGCGCAAGATGCCAAAGTTGTGGTGGTGAATCATCATTTATTTTTCGCTGATCGTTTATTAAAAGATACCGGCTTTGCCGAGCTTCTGCCTGAAGCTGATGTCGTGGTATTTGACGAAGCGCATTTAGTACCTGACGTTTGCATTAATTACTTTGGTCAGCAAATTGCTACAAGAGAAATCGATCGATTACTGAATCAAATTATCGACATCTATCGAACTGAATTACGTGACAGTATCCAGTTAGAGCAGCTAAGTCAGCGTATTCTAGTTAAGTTGTCTCAATGGCAAAATGAATTGCTTGAAGCTGAAATTACTGATTGGCGCCAAGTTATTTCAAGTAAAGAATTAGCAACGCAATCTTGGGACTTATTAAAAGAACTGACTAGTATGGTCACTGTGACTTCTGAGCATGTGGGCAGAAGTGAGTCAATAGATGCGGTAGTGACACAGTTAGCTAATCTTGTTGGCAATTTACAAAGCTATTTTGAGTGTAATGATCAAAATGCAGCTTACAGCGTTGAACCCAATGGTCGTTTTACTATGCTGCGAATAGCTCCGATTAATATCGCTAAGCAATGCCAGCAGTTATTTGATAAACAAACTCAATGGGTTTTTACGTCCGCAACGTTGCAAGTTAATCGCCAGCTCAAGCATTTTGCTGACGAATTAGGTCTAAGCAAAGCGAAACAATTCATTCTAGATAGTCCGTTTGATTATCCTAACCAAGCTTTATTCTGCGTACCTAGACATTTAGCAAAGTCTGGTCAGTCAGCGGCCAATGTCAATCAGCTGGTTGATGTTTGTACTCAAGCAATAAATGCTGCTCAAGGTCGAACGTTTATATTATTTACCAGTCATCATATGTTGCAACAAGTTGCTATTGCGCTTCAGCGCAAGGTTAACTATCCGTTGCTGGTACAAGGGCAGGCGAGCAAACAAAGCTTATTAAATAAGTTTAGGCAACTGGGTAATGGTGTTTTGCTTGGTACTAGCAGTTTTTGGGAAGGTATTGATGTAAGAGGGCGACTATTAAGTTGTGTGATTATTGATAAACTGCCTTTTGTGTCACCTGACGATACCTTATACCGGGCTCGCGCCGCTAATGCTGAAAGAAGTGATAGAGATCCTTTTCAAACTATTTCATTGCCTCAAGCAGTTATCAGTTTAAAGCAAGGAGTAGGTCGACTGATCCGAGATGAGAAGGATCGCGGGGTATTAATTCTATGTGATAACCGCATTGTTAATCGTCCATATGGTGAAGCTTTTATTAACTCACTACCGCCTATGAGCCGAACTCGCGATTTAGATACTGCGTTGAGCTTTTTAAAAAGTATCCCATAAGTTATTATATTGGCCATTATTTAAAGTCTAGGGCCTGTTGAACTTTCAAGGTTGTTTTTGCAGCGAATTGTTGGCCATTTATACAAGGCAGAGACTTTGCGGTGTAGTTATTCTACATAAAAAGTCGATAACGCAGTAAAAATGTTCAACAAACGCTGCCCAAAGGGTTCGACTAAAAGCGTTTTACTCTTTGTTGGATGCATCTTTGTAAGTGAAAGGTGCTTAGATGACTAGGCATCAAGTCATCCGCCTCGATTAAAACGCTTTTACTTCGAACAAAATTTAACCAACAAAGTTCAACAGGCCCTAGGGTTAACAAGGCTTACATGACTCAAATTGATTCAGATTTAACCATACTTGCATTAGATACTTGTACAGAATCTTGTTCAGCGGCTTTGTCGCATCAGCAACAGGTTTTTAATCGCGCTGCCAATGCACCGCGAGAGCATAGCCAGCGTTTGCTGCCTATGGTCGACGAGGTTCTTAAAGAAGCGCAGATTAACATTGCCAATGTAAACTTAATTGCATACGGACGTGGACCTGGTAGTTTTACTGGAATTCGCATTTGTACCAGCATGACTCAAGGTTTGGCTCTAGGCCATGATATTCCCGTTATTGGCATATCGACTCTGGCTGCAATGGCGCAAATGGCGATAGATTCAATGAATGCAAAACAGGTTTTTGTAGCGATTGATGCCAGAATGAATGAAATTTACTGGGGACAATTTACTTCAGTTGATGGTATTGCCACATTAGTGGGTGATGAGCATGTTACCCACCCAGATAAAGTGGAACTGGCGTTAGATACCACCCAAGATATTATGTTGTGCGGTACCGGCTTTGATGCTTACCCAGATTTGTTAGCTGAAGTTGCTACAATTAAAATGACTGATATTAAACTCCCTGATGCTGCTGCTATGCTGAAGCTAGCTAAGGTTGGTTTTGAGCAAGGTTTATCTACCCCAGTTGATGATTTAGCACCTGTTTACCTTCGGGATACTGTGACTTGGAAAAAGCTTCCTGGCAGAGAATAATCTAGGTTATCATCACATTTTTAATCTGTGCACGTGAGTTAATTAACAAAAGGAGGACAATTTATGCAATCAGCTATGCACTCAACAATGCAATCATCTATGCAATCAAGAATGCAATCAAGAATGTATTCGGCCGTTCAGCCATTGTCTTCCTATAACCCTTTCTCAATCAGTAATGGTTCGGCGTCTCAGGCTATTAAGCCTAACGTATCAGCGCAAGTCGATGCTGTTAGTGATGTGTCAGCCATTAAAGCGCAATCAAAAACTAGCGCTACCGTTAATAGCCTCAATCAAAATGATAGCCAACTTGTTTCTGATAATGAGCAAGCAATCTATTATTTTGATGAGTCGGCGATTAAATCTGCTGTCGATGCAAAATTGCAATATGATCATCAAACCTCGAGCAACCCACAACAGCATCACTCTCAAGGTAGTGCAGGGGCAATAAAAGAGTATTTACTTAATCAGCATGCAACGCAGCGAGAGCAAATCCAACAAATGGTGGGTATCGATTTATATGCATGATCCTAAGCCGAAAAGCTTATCTGCTATCCCTTCTAAAGGGCTATTTTTTCTAGAACTTATTGTCGCATTCGTTATCACTAAACTGCCTTTTATCAGTATTCCCTTCAAATGGTTTGAAAGTTATTTTCATGAGATCTCTCATGGTATAGCTGCAATCATCAGTGGGGGCACAGTGGTTCAAATTCAATTATTCCCAAATGGTGCAGGTTTATGTTTCACTCAAGGTGGCTTTGCACCGTTAATTACTTTTAGTGGTTATTTTGGCGCAGCCCTATGGGGATATCTCATTTTCTTATTAGCCACATGGCGCTCAGGTATACGTTTTACTTTGGGTTTATTAGGCTTAACCGTGGTGGCATCTATAGTGTTTTGGGCGCGAGATATACTCACCATTGGTATTCTCATTTCTCTTGCTTTGTTTTTATTACTGCCGCTCAAATTTGACCATAGTGCATGGTTGAATAGTTTATTGCGTATGCTCGGTCTTATGATCGTGCTCAACGCCATGACAAGCCCAACGGTTTTATTTGGCCTATCTACTCAAGGTGATGCAGCTAAGCTTTCTCAGCTCACTTGGTTACCTTCTTGGCTTTGGGTCATTATGTGGTTAGTGTTTAGTTGTTTTATGTTATGGATGTGCTGGCGAAGAGTTGACGACAAAAAGCCAGAAACAGTTTAGAGTGATCAACTTAGCAATTTTTGCCGTATCAGTTGCTGATTTTAAAAGATAAATTCTTCAGGGAGAAGACAATGAAACGTACGTTATTATTAACCACTGCGCTGGGATTAAGCACACTAGGTTTAACCGCAGTCAGTAGTAGTGTCATTGCACATGATCTCGGTCATGCAAGCAGCGAGAAAGTTGAAGCAGTCAAAATTAACCCACAACTTGCAGCTGCCGTTGCCAGTGATTTTCGTAGTGAAAAAAACGCTGCTCGCGATAACTACCGTAATCCTGCTGAAACACTGGCTTTTTTAGGTATTCAGGCCGACGATACTGTCATTGAATTATGGCCAGGCGGTGGTTGGTATACAGAGATTTTAGCGCCTTATTTAGCAGAGAAAGGCCAATACATTGGCGGGATTTTTGAGACAAACCCGAAAGAAGATACTAAGCGTACACAATACTATGCTAAAGCAGGTAAGAAATTTGAAGCTTGGTTAAGTGAAAATAAAGAAGCGGTAGGTAATGCTTCAACAGTAACTTTCCAGCCACCTGCATCCGTTGATTTAGGAATTGAAAATAGTGCTGACTATGTACTGACTTTCCGTAACCTTCATAACTGGGCTGGTCAAAAACAATTAGAAAATGCGTTTGCATCGTCTTATAAAGTCCTTAAAGATGGCGGTGTTTTCGGTGTGGTTGAACACCGTGCAAATCCAGGTATGTCTTTTGAAAGCGGCTATATGGATCAAGCTGAAATGATTGCCTTAGCTGAAAAAGTGGGCTTCACTTTGGTTGCTGCATCTGAAATCAATGCCAATCCAAAAGACACTAAAGATTATGCGAAAGGCGTGTGGACTTTGCCTCCACGTTTAGCGCTTGAAGAACAAGACAAGCAAAAGTATCTAGATATCGGTGAAAGTGATCGTATGACACTTAAATTTGTCAAAAAAGCTAAATAATCTATTAGCTTAAGTAATCGTTTAACTAAAGTATGAATCTCAATTTAGTAAGATAAGAAGTCTGAAATGAATGAGTCAATTGTAAAATCGCTGCAGTATGAGGATGTCGATTTTCAATTGGCTCATATTCGTTTAGCAGCTAAACGCTACGGTAATACAGACAAACCTATATTATTAGCACTTCACGGCTGGTTAGATAACGCCGATAGTTTTATTCCTCTTGCACAGTCTATTGAACAACTGGGATTACTTAATGAGTTTCAGCTTATAGCGATTGATTGGCCAGGGCATGGTTTGTCTCAACATAGACCTGGTCACTATCCACTGCACTGGATAGACTATCTGTATGATTTAGACGAATTGATGACTGAGCTAACTAAAACTCAACCTGTGAGTATTATTGGCCATTCATTAGGCGGTATTGTCGCAGCGGCATATAACGCCGCATTTCCACATAAAGTGACTCAGTTAGTGCTTATTGAAGCACTATCACCATTATTTGAGTCAGCAAGCCACTCTAAAGAACGATTAGCGCGCAGTTTTAAGCAGCATCATCGTTTTAATCAAACAAATCACAAAAAACTATCTGATGCACCTCAGTTTGAAACGGGATCGGCAAGCGAACTTAAACCTGATACGAGCCGAGAATTCACCCTTGAAAGAGCGGTTAATGCTCGCCATCAGCTGACCGGAATGGATAAGCATTGGTGTGAGTTAATTATTCAGCGCAATCTTGAAATTAAAAATCAGCAATATTGTTGGAAAAGTGATCCTCGTTTAAAACTGGATTCACCTTATAGACTAACCTTTGAACAGGTTGATGTTTTAATGAGCGTCAGTGACACCCCTTGTTTATTAATATTAGCCGAACAGGGCTTTAAACAGTTAAAATTAGCTTTACCCCAAGCAAAACTATGGTTTAACGATTTAATCGATGTGCAAATAGAGGGTGATCACCATTTACACATGGGAAGCGCAGACCAAGTTGCTAACATGATTAGAACATTTATTCTAAATTAAGCCTTTTGTAGATTAAAATCACTAGGATTTTTTTTTCATTTATGTGATTATGGTTCGAATTTAAACGGTCGTATGATTTTGTATGATTGAAAATAATAATTAACAATAACGTTTTTACTGTAGCTAGTAATAACAATAAAAATTTACGCTAGCTTTATATGCAGTGTTCTTTGACACATTGATTATTGAAGTCGTTGCTTCATGGTGAGTGTCAGGATAAATAGGAGAAAATTGTGGACCAGCCTTGGATAAATAACTTACCAGAACACGTACCGGCAGAAATTGATACTAACCAATTTACTTCTCTAGTCGATATGTTTGAATCTGCAGTATCAAAATATGCTGACCAACCTGCGTTTATTAATATGGGGGCGACATTAACTTATCGTAAGTTAGAAGAAAGAAGTCGTGCATTTGCAGCCTATTTACAAAATGAATTGAAGCTTGAAAAAGGTGACCGTGTTGCCTTAATGATGCCAAACCTATTGCAATACCCAATTGCTTTGTTTGGTGTGTTACGAGCCGGTATGGTTGTGGTTAACGTAAACCCACTTTATACCCCTAGAGAATTGAAACATCAATTAGTCGACTCAGGTGCTAAAGCCATTGTGGTCGTTTCTAATTTTGCTCGTACTTTAGAAGAAGTTGTTGCTGAAACGCCAGTTGAATCAGTGATCATTACAGGTCTTGGTGATCAGTTAAGTGCACCGAAGCGGACTTTAGTAAACTTCATCGTTAAGTATATTAAAAAGATGGTGCCTAAATACGATTTACCCCATGCACTTTCTTTCAGACAGTCACTGACAAAAGGCCGTCGACTGCAGTACATCAAGCCAGAAATCACCTCTGAAGATTTATCATTTTTGCAATACACAGGTGGTACTACAGGTGTGTCAAAAGGTGCAATGCTGACACATGGTAATGTGTTAAGTAACGTTTTACAGGCAAATGGCGCCTATTCTCCAGCGCTTAAAGACGGCTCAGAGTTTGTCGTGACGGCACTACCGCTTTACCATATTTTTGCGCTAACAGTTAACTGCTTATTGTTTCTTCATAAGGGCAGTAAAAACTTATTAATTACCAATCCTCGTGATTTACCTGCCTTTGTGGGTGAACTTAAAAAGTATCCATTTACAGCATTAACTGGGGTTAACACTTTGTTCAATGCATTAGTGAATGATGAAGATTTTAAGAGTTTAGATTTTAGTCGCCTAAAACTATCTATCGGTGGTGGTATGGCTGTTCAAAAGGCCGTAGCAGATAAGTGGCAAACTATTACCGAGACGCGTTTACTTGAAGGTTATGGATTAACCGAAGCATCACCTTTGGTAACGTGTTGTCCATATAATCTTGATGGTTACAATGGTTCTATTGGTTTTCCTGCTCCTTCGACAGACATACAAATCCGTGACGATGAAGGTAATGTTTTAGCACAAGGTGAAACTGGCGAGCTATTCGCTAAAGGTCCTCAAGTGATGAAAGGTTACTGGCAACGCCCTGAAGAAACCGCCAAGGTGATAGATAAAGATGGTTGGTTAGCCACGGGTGACATTGGTTATATGGATGAAAAAGGCTTTTTCTTCATTGTTGACCGTAAAAAAGACATGATCTTAGTCTCTGGTTTTAATGTTTTCCCGAATGAAGTAGAAGATGTGGTTGCACTGCACCCTAAGGTTATTGAAGTAGCTGCAGTAGGTGTACCTAACGATGCTAGTGGTGAGTTAGTTAAAATATTTGTTGTTGCTAAAGATAACGGATTAACTGAAGGCGATATTATTAAGCATTGCCGTCATCATTTAACAGGATATAAGGTACCAAAGCTGGTAGAATTCAGAGATGAGTTACCAAAATCCAATGTAGGTAAGATTTTACGACGAGAACTTCGAGACGAAGTTAAATCAGCGTAAAGTAGAGCCGGCAATAGCCGGCTTTTTATTGCATGTCATTCCCCCTTACATTGGCGCAAAGTCAAAACTGGAGAGAATTTTGTTATCGTTTGAATACATTAGCGACCAAGCAAGTCTTGAGCAATTAGTCGCCCAATACCAGCAAAGTAATTTACTGGTATTAGATACTGAGTTTGTTAGAACAAGAACTTACTATGCTAAATTAGGTTTAATTCAAGCTTATGATGGTAAAACGCTGGCCTTAATTGATCCTGTTGCATTACCAGACTTGAGTAGTTTTTGGCAGCTGCTATCTGATCCTAAGATTACCAAGTTAGTGCATTCTTGTAGTGAAGATTTAGAAGTTTTTGCCCGTTACGGAAATTGCCAACCAACTCCTCTTTTTGACAGCCAAATTGCCGCAAGTTTATGCGGATTGGGTCACGGTGTTGGCTATGCAAAATTAGTCCAGATGTTCTTAGATATCGAAATTGATAAAGGTGAATCTCGCACTGATTGGATGAAAAGGCCATTAACTGACGCCCAGCTTCAATATGCTGCCAACGATGTTTATTACCTTTATAAACTTTACCCAGAGTTGTTAGCTAAAGTGACAGAAGCTAACCGAATGGAATGGTTACTTGAAGAAGGTGTGCGAATGACAGAAGGGCGTCTAACACCGCCTAATGAAGAGCTTGCTTATCTTAAAGTAAAGAATGCTTTTCAGCTGTTTCCTAAGCAACTTGCCTATTTAAAAGTATTAGCAACATGGCGTTTGCAAAAGGCGCTTAAAAAAGATTCGGCACTGGGTTTTATCATTAAAGACCATGCGATGATTGCTTTAGCCAAGAAACAGCCCAAAACCGTTACTGAGTTAAATCAGCTAAATGATTTAACTGATCATGAGAAACGTTTTCATGGCAAAGAATTGATTAAGGTATTACAAACAGCTGATTTAGAGAATCTACCTGAAGCTGTTGATGTTATTGCACTTAAGAATGGCTATAAAGCATCATTTAAAGAAGTGAAAGTCATTTTGGCGGCCATAGCAGAAGAAAAAGACGTCGCAATTGAGTTCATTGGATCAAAAAGATTGATACATGAATTTTTATTATGGCTGCACCATAAAAAGCAAACTCAAACGCCGTTATTATTGACTGGCTGGCGAGGTAGTTTGGTTGCTGATTCGCTTGATGCAATCAAATTCGGTTAATCAATCGATGATAATGCTTCAAATCAATTAAAAAAAGCCTAGATATCGCTATCTAGGCTTTTTAGTATATTGAACACAATACTTCAAATGGTTATTCAATCAGAGTTATTTGCCATCTGGAAGAGTCACATTGAGCTCTAATACTGAAAGTTTGTCATCATTTTGGTCAAGTTGTACAGATACCTGATCTTCAGAAATCTGAACATACTTACGAATAACTTCAATAATTTCTTGTTTCATTTTAGGGAAATAATCTGGCGCATCACGCTCACCACGTTGATGGGCAACAATTATCTGCAAACGCTCTTTTGCAGTCACAGCAGTATTGGGTTTTTTATTGCTTCTGAAATAATCGAGTATTGACATAATTAGCTACCAAAAATCCTTTTTAAGAATCCCTTTTTCTCTTCAGTAAGAAACCTAAATGGTACTTCTTCACCAAGTAAACGTTGTACTGTGTCAGCGTAAGCGAGGCCTGCATCGCTTTCTTCATCATTAATGACTGGAATACCAGAGTTTGAGGCTTTTAATACAGCCTGTGACTCAGGTATAACGCCAACTAATTTAATCGCTAAAATTTCTGATACATCTTCAACGCTTAGCATTTCACCGGTTTTAACTCTAGCAGGTGAATAACGAGTTAGTAATAAAAACTCTTGAATTGGTTCAATATTTTGCTCAGCGCGTCGAGAACGACTCTGCAACATACCTAAAATACGGTCAGAATCTCGAACAGAACTCACTTCTGGGTTTGTTGTGACAATGGCAATATCAGCAAAATACAATGCCATCATTGCGCCTTGCTCGATGCCGGCAGGGGAATCACACACAATATAGTCAAAGTCTTTACTCAACTCGTCTAATACGCCGCCAACCCCTTCTTTGGTTAAGGCATCTTTGTCACGAGTTTGCGACGCTGGCAAAATGAATAGCTTGTCGCAGCGTTTATCTTTGATGAGTGCCTGGTTTAAGTTTGCTTCGCCATTGATGACATTAACGAAATCATAAACCACACGGCGTTCACAACCCATAATCAAATCAAGATTACGAAGACCGATATCGAAATCAATAACAACTGTTTTTTTGCCTTTTAAGGCTAAACCAGTTGCAATTGCAGCGCTTGAAGTTGTTTTACCAACGCCACCTTTACCTGATGTGACAACAATTATTTGTGCCATTTGTTATTATATCCTTTTATGTTGCCAACTATTGAGGCAATGATTCAACCATGAGTGTATCGCTACTTAAGCGAACGCAACCTCGTTGATCGCTACAATGCTGCTGCAAATGTTCTGCTAGCCAATATTGTCCAGCAATTGAAACTAATTCGGCATCGAGCGAGTTTGCAATGATGATACTATTTTTATCACCTGCAGCTCCTGCCATCGCTTTACCTCGTAAAGCGCCATATATATGAATGCTACCATCAGCGATAACCTCAGCACCATTACCTACAGCACCAAAAATAATTAAGTCTGCGTTTTTAGCATAAATTTGCTGCCCTGAGCGGACGTTTTGCTTAACGATTTTGGTTTCTTTAGATGGGGCAGGCATATTTTTAGCCTGTTTGCCTGATTTAACAATGGCTAAGCCTAACGCTTTTGCTTGCAGACTAATGCTTTCATTAGCCGATGTTACACCAACAATGATCAGTTGGTTATCAGTAAGAAGTTGTTTTAATGCAGCGAGATCTACTTCATGATTTTCAATTGCACTTAAATTTAAAATTAAAGGAGCACCAATAAAGAACTGAGGTGCTTGAGATAATTTATTATCTAGATCTGCAGCAATTGCATTAAAATCATGAGTATTTATATGAAGCACAGAAAGAGTAAAAGAAGTGGCTTTTAACTCAAGACTTTGTATGGCCATCCAGGCGATAATCTCCAAAAAATGTCAGTGTACGAACTGAATTGCAATTAAATTAATAGCTGTCCATGTTATAGTGTGCGTAGTTGACTATCAAGCAAGAAACAGAGGAATTTAACTCCAAAATGATATGCGCCGTATATAAAAGTAGCCGAAAACTGGATACCTACTTATTTGTTGAAAAACGTGATGTTTTTGATGCAGTTCCAGAGCCTTTAATGAAAATGTTCGGTACGCCAAAATTGGTGATGATGGTTCCTTTATCAAAAAGAACTGAGTTAGCGATGGCTGATATTGAAAAAGTTAAATCTGAGTTAGATGACAAAGGTTTTTATTTGCAAATTCCACCACCAGTAACCAATTTATTGAATGAGCACCGCAAAAGTTTAGGAATAAAAGACTAGCGTCGCTTATTAATAGAGTGGTATTTTTTTAATAGAGTGGTATTTTTGCAATTTGGTTTGTTTTAAATTCCAGTTTGTATAAGATAATAGCTTGATTTTGATATGGTTATATATTTTGTATTTCGACGTTAACACAAATGTGTTAACGTTTAGTTAATAAGAACAAAAATAGCAATAATGAGTTAATTTAGGACAATTTATGATTGGGAAGATCATTTCATCTGTAATAGTAACCTTGTTTACTGTTAACTTAGCTTACGCTCAACAGGGTGTAAGTTTTGATGATTACTTAGCTACATTAAAAGAAAAAGCGGCGCTTGCAGGTGTTTCACAAAACACAATTGATAAACACTTTGCCAAAATAAAAGTGTTTAAGCGCGCCACTGCTAATGGTTCAAACAAAGCATTAAACCTTGAAAGCTACATCCCGCAAAACTCTCCAGAAATTACCGTCAGCACAGCTCGTGCAATGTTCAAAGAACAACAAGATGCTCTAATTGCCTTAGGCGATAGATACGGTGTTCAGCCCAGATTTTTAGTTGCTTTGTGGGGAATGACATCTGAATTTGGAGAACAAAAGGGCAATTTCCCTATTTTGTCAGTGACAGCTTCGAATGCTTACTCAGGTAATAAAGAACAGTTTTATATCGACGAGTTTATTGCAGCATTAAAAATTCTTGATACCAATCAAGTGCAATATGAACAATTAATTGGCTCATCTACTGGTGCCATGGGTCATATGCAATTAATGCCTTCTCAATATCTGGCCTATGCTCAAGATGGCAATGGTGATGGTGTAAAAGATATTTGGAATAACCAATTTGATGCTTTTGCTACCGCAGCGTCAATGCTAAAAGAATCGGGTTGGAAAAATGATGAAACTTGGGGACGTCAAGTTAGCTCAATCAATCCTATTTCTAGCCAGCTTGTCGGTGCTGAACACACTGAAACCTTTAATGATTGGCAAGAGCTTGGTGTAAGACGTTACAACGGTAATGATTTGCCTAAACGTGATGATATGCAAGTGTCGCTGTTAATGCCTGATGGTGAAAATGGTCGCCAATATTTGGTTTATAATAACTTCCGTTTATTACAAGCATGGTCAGTAAAAGAACATTTTTTACTCACTGTGACTTACCTTTCAGAACGAATCAAAAATCCGCCAATCAATTAGTGATATAATATCGGCAATGTAAAGTTAATGCTGTATCAAATATGTCTTTTTGGATTGAGAAAAAACTAAACCAACTCACCACCGTACAATGGGAAGCATTGTGCGATGGTTGTGGTAAATGTTGTTTAAATAAATTAATTGATGATGAAACGGAAGAGTTGTACTACACGGATGCTGCTTGTCATTTGTTAGATGATCAAACCTGTAGTTGCCGTCGTTACCCTGAACGTTTTAAATACGTACCAGCTTGTACTGCTATTACCGTTGACAACATAGCTGAGTTAACTTGGCTGCCAGACTCTTGTGCATATAAGCGTCTTCATCAAGGAAGAGAATTACCTAGCTGGCACCCTTTAATTACAGGCTCTAAAGATGCCATGCATGCGGCGGGGATTTCCGTCAAAGGAAAGACAATCAACGAAAACAAAGTGCGTGATGTATTTGACCATATCGTGATTTGGCCATTAAAAGATGTAGATTAACGTCTGAACTGTTTTAAAATCTAAAAAGCACTCTATTAAGAGTGCTTTTTTTGTTTAACAACTTGAATTTAACCGCTTGAGTTGAAGTACATGATTGTAAATGCTCAAGGGTTGACAGAAACGGGCTTCATCTCAATCTGCTATTACTTTGAGTTTAGTGGTTTTAAAGCCGGAATGAGCATAACCGCTAAAACGATTAAGTAAATGATGAAAGTAACTATCATCCATTGCGCCATACTGACAGATAGAAATGTCCACGGATCATCACTACACATACCTGTTGGTGAAAAAACAGCAGGTAACCATTCATCTAAAGGCATCCATGAAGGAAACTCAGAGAAAAACGAACAGGTTGAAAATGGGGAAGGGTCAACTTGTAGCTCATTTAACTCTAGTGAAAGCTTGAGCCCCCATATTGCACTAATACCCCAGCTAACGAGTCCCAGAATTCTGGTGAGCCAAAACTTTGGTGCTATAGCGCCGATGATGCCCGCAATTATTAACCCTAATACTGCCACGCGCACATAAACACACATCACACATGGGTCTAACTCCATTACGTATTGGAAGAATAGAGCAGCGGCTTCAAGTCCAATTGCGGAAAGTAATAGCACAATCCATGCTGTTCGAGAACGGCTAAATTTCTGTAATCCAGTCAAATCAATCTCCTGTCGATTTATGACGATAAAAAAACACCCTCAAATGAGGGTGTTTTCAAAACAAACGTTAAATCAAAACAGTATTAATGTCCAATACCGCCGCCAATTACATCTTTGGCTGAATGATGAAGAATGATGTGATTATCATAGAAGTATTGAGTTGATTCAGTTAGGAAACCAGATTCAATCATCACGATACCAACAATAGATAGCACGATGGTATATGGCAATGCCATCCAAACCATTCGGCCATAAGATAATCTAACTAATGGTGCTAATGCTGATGTGAGTAGGAATAAGAAGGCTGCTTGCCCATTTGGCGTTGCTACAGAAGGTAGGTTAGTACCAGTGTTAATCGCTACAGCAAGAAGGTCAAATTGGTCTCGAGTGATCTGGCCGCTAATTAATGCCGCTTTGACTTCATTAATGTAAACCGTACCAACGAAGACATTGTCACTGACCATTGAAAGCAAACCATTGGCAATATAGAAGACAACTAACTGCGCATTACCTTCAAAGCTTAGTGCCCATTGAATAACAGGTGCAAACAAGTGTTGATCGATAATCACACCTACAACGGCGAAGAAAACAGCTAATAATGCAGTGAACGGCAGTGCTTCTTCGAAGGCCTTACCTAATGCATGTTCATCAGTGACGCCATTAAATGCCGTGGTTAAGATAATAACTGACAGTCCAATTAAGCCAACAGATGCTAAATGAAAGGCAAGACCAACCACTAACCATACGCCGACTAACGCTTGAACCAATAGTTTTACTTTATCTGCTTTAGTCCGATTTTGATCTTCGTAATCAGAGTAGTCACTCAAAATTTTATGCACAGCATCAGGTAGCTCTGCACCGTAGCTGAACCATTTGAACTTTTCTACGATGAAACAGGTAGTGATACCAGCTACAAAAACTGGAATGGTCACAGGAGACATACGAATAAAGAATTCACTAAATTGCCAATGCGCTTGGGCTGCAATAATGAGGTTTTGTGGTTCACCTACCATAGTACAAACACCACCAAGCGCTGTACCTACACCTGCGTGCATAAGTAAATTACGTAAGAAACCGCGAAAAGCCTCTAATTCGTCATCATTTAGCTGCTCACGTTCTTCAGAGGTATGGTCATGATCGCAACTGAAGTCTTTACCTGAAGCCACTTTGTGGTAAATCGAATAAAAACCAATGGCCACAGCAATAATGACTGCGATAACCGTTAACGCATCAAGGAAAGCTGACAAAAAAGCAGAAGAAACACAAAACATTAATGAAACAATGATTTTAGAACGTACTTTTGTGATCATTTTTGTGAACACAAATAATAGTAATTGCTTCATAAAGTAAATGCCTGCAACCATAAAGATTAGCAGTAAAAGTACTTCTAAGTTTGCTTCTATCTCATGCAATACTTGGGTAGGTGAAGTCATGCCTATAAAGACAGCTTGTATGGCAAGCAGACCACCTGGTTGAAGCGGGTAACATTTAAGTGCCATAGCCAGGGTAAAAATAAATTCTAAGACAAGTACCCATCCGGCAACGAACGGACTGACAAAGAAGAATAATAATGGGTTTATTACAAGGAACGATAATATTGCATATTTGTACCATCTTGGAGAATTACCCAAGAAGTTACTAAAAAATGCAGCACCAGTGGTTGACGGCATAGTAGCCTCTCCAGTTGTGAATTTTAAATAGTGAACGTTGGAGGAAGGAATTTTGCGGACAAATCTTAGCTGAAATAATTGATTGAATGATCACTGATTGCAAAACCGTACATAAACTATTTTTTGTTTATTGAGTAACGACTTAGCGTTTTTTCGTGATTAATTTTATTAATTCTTAGCGCTTAATATTTGAATTACTCAAAATTCGTTAGCTGTGCCACTAACTTACATCCATAATTTGCGCGGTATTTTAGCGCAAACTGAATCGCATTGTAATGCGAATAAATTTATTCGACGACAAAAAGGTAACGAATATAACTGCTATATCACATTCTTTGCGTGCACTGTTTAAAAATTGGTCGCTAAGTTATCCAATTCAGCGGTTTAACAACTCTCAATGGTGTGTAATTGCATTAGCTCTGGTATGATCAGTTCATTGGGTAACCACGGGATGTTCAAGTTGACAATTATCAATGCAAAAGGTCCTGCAAGTTTTGCAGAGAAGTATATCGTTCGTTCGATATGGGAAAACAAGTTTCCACCAGGTTCTATATTGCCTGCAGAACGTGAGCTTTCAGAATTAATTGGTGTTACAAGAACCACGTTACGTGAAGTACTACAACGTTTGGCACGTGATGGCTGGTTAAAGATTCAACACGGCAAACCAACTCAAGTTAACAATTTTTGGGAAACGTCAGGGCTTAATATCCTTGAAACTATCGCAGATTTAAATCCAGATGGCTTTCCGTTACTTGTAGATCAATTATTATCTGCAAGAGCCAATGTGAGCACGATTTATTTCCGCGGTGCGGTTCGTAATAACCCTGACAAAGCACAAGAAGTGTTAGCAAAAATTCATCAGTTAGAAGATACGGCTGAAGCATATGCTGATTACGATTATGAATTGCATCATGCATTAGCATTTTCATCTGGTAATCCACTTTATGTACTCATTCTGAATGGGTTTAAAGGTTTGTATAGCCGAGTTGGTCGTTATTACTTTTCTAGCCAAGAAGCACGAACTATTGCTTTAGATTTTTATAAAGCATTAGAACAATTGGCAATTGAAGGTAAATACACAGAAGTTAATGCACTGATGAAAGCTAATGGCATTAATAGTGGCATTATGTGGCAAAAGCTTCGTGATGATATGCCAGCAGAAATAGCAAACAACGATAAATAACAAACGCTAATTTCAAAACAAAAAAACCAACCTCTGAGGTTGGTTTTTTTATCGTTATAGAATCCTTTATAGGGTTGTCATCTTACTATCTTCGCTTGGCGGTGGGCATTGGGCTAATGTTTTAATCTTTCCGCTCGCATCAACTTGTTCCAGAGATACATCAAAGCCCCATAATCTGTGTAAATGCTTTAATACTTCTTCATTGCTTCCACCTAGAGGGATGCGTTTATTAGGGACGTAGCGTAAAGTCAATGAACGGTCACCATTAATATCTACTCGTTGCACCTGTATATTGGGTTCTAGATTAGATAGGTTATATTGCTGCGATAGTTTCTCGCGTATTAAATGATAGCCGCGGTCATCATGAATTGCTGATACTGATAATTTATTACAGCTATCATCATCGAGAATGCTGAATAACTTAAAGTCTCGAATAATTTTTGGTGACAAGTATTGGCTTATAAAGCTTTCATCCTTAAAGTTTTCCATAGCAAAAGTGACTGTCGTTAACCAATCGCTACCAGCAATATCAGGAAACCATCTTTTGTCTTCTTCTGTTGGACTTTCGCAAATTCGTCTGATATCAACAAACATATTAAAGCCTAGCGCATAAGGGTTAATGCCACTGTAATAAGGGCTGTTATAAGCTGGTTGTGCAACAACGCCCGTATGACTTTGCAAGAACTCTAGCATAAACCTATCTGTCACAGTGCCTTCATCAAACATATGATTCAATATGGTGTAATGCCAAAAAGTTGCCCAGCCTTCATTCATTACTTGGGTTTGCTTTTGAGGATAAAAATATTGCGCCATTTTGCGAACGATACGGACAATTTCACGTTGCCATGGCTCAAGTAAAGGCGCATTTTTTTCAATGAAATACAGTATGTTTTCTTGTGGTTCATCAGGAAAGTTAACTTGCTGATCGTTTATTTGTTCATCTGGATTTTTGGGCACAGTACGCCATAAATCATTCACCTGACTTTGCAAATAACTCTCACGATCTTTTTGACGCATTTTTTCTTCTTTAAAAGAGACTTCTGCAGGGCGCTTATACCTATCAACGCCATAATTCATTAACGCGTGGCAAGAATCGAGAGTCAGTTCTACTTGTTCAACTCCAAACTTTAATTCACATTCATGAATATAATTTTTAGCAAATACAAGATAGTCGATGATTGAACTGGCATCAGTCCAAGTTTTAAAGAGGTAATTGTTTTTAAAAAAACTATTATGGCCAAAACTTGCATGTGCCATCACGAGGGCTTGCATGGTGATGGTATTTTCTTCCATTAAATACGCTATACATGGATCGGAGTTAATTACGATTTCATACGCTAAACCCATTTGGCCACGACGATACCCTTGCTCGGTTTCGATGAAGCGTTTACCAAAAGACCAATGGGTATAACCTATCGGCATCCCAATGCCAGCGTAGGCATCCATCATTTGTTCTGCTGTAATGACCTCAATTTGGTTGGGGTAGCTATCAAGCTTGTAAAAAGCGGCCACTTTTTCAATTTCTTCCATATAGGTTTCAAGTAACGAAAAGCTCCAGTCTGGACCATCATCTAAAGGCTGTTTTTTTACACTGTCAGCTTCGGTGAAATGATTATTCGTTGTTGTCATTGTGTTCTCCTTAGCTTGGCTGCTTTTTAAATAATTCACGGAACACGGGGTAGATATCATTAACCTCTTTAATATGCTGAACAGCGATATTACTGAACTGCTCTTGTAACGCTTCGTATTCCCGCCAAAGGGTTTGGTGAGCACGGCGAGTAATTTCTATGTAACTAAAGTAGCGTGAAACGGGCAGTATTTTCTCTGCTAGTAACTGCCGACAAGCAGGGGAGTCGTCGGCCCAATTATCTCCGTCAGATGCTTGCGCTGCATAGATATTCCATTCATCTGCAGGATAACGCTCTTGCTGGATCTCATGCATTAAATTCAATGCACTAGACACTATAGTGCCGCCAGTTTCTTGAGAGTAAAAAAACTCATGTTCGTCGACTTCTTTTGCCTGTGTATGATGACGGATATAAACGACTTCTAGATTTTTATAAGTTTGAGTTAAAAACAAATACAACAGAATATAAAAGCGTTTTGCCATATCTTTGGTCGCTTGATCCATAGAACCTGACACGTCCATTAAGCAAAACATCACGGCTTGGCTTGAAGGCTTTTCTCGCTTAGCAAAATTATTAAAACGTAAATCGAAGCTGTCTATAAAAGGCACGCTATCAATTTTTTTCTGTAAATCTTCTATTTGTTGTTTCAAATCCATGATGATTTCAGCTTGGGTACCAGGGGTATTTTCAAGCTCATTCAATTTGGACTTAAGTTCTGCTAGTTGCTTCTTTTTCCCTGCCGTCATAGCGATACGGCGAGCGTGTGACGATCGAAGTGAACGAACAATATTTATATTGGCTGGTACACCGACATTGGTAAAACCTGCACGGTATGTTTCAAACTCAACCATTTGTTTAGCGTTAGTTTGTTGCAGCTCTGGAAGGGCTAAGTCTTCAAATAATAATTCTAAATATTCGTCATTTGAAATTTCAAATAAAAACTCATCTTTACCTTCACCAGTATTAGACGCTTCTCCTTCACCGCTTCCTTCTCCAGCGCCTCCACCTTTAGGTCGTTCTATTTGATCGCCTTGGTTAAATTGGTCATTACCAGGGTGAACACGCTCACGAATACCACCTTGACCTTGATGAAAAATCGGTTCGCTGATGTCGCGTGTTGGAATACTGATTTTTTCGCCTTTATCGATATCAGTCACGCTTCGACGTGTTACCGCTTCACTTACCGATTTTTTGATTTGTTTTTTGTAACGTTCGATAAATCGTTGTCGATTAACGGTACTTTTGCCCTTAGCATTGAGGCGTCTATCTATAAAATTTGCCATACACAACTCCTAATGAACTTTGACCTTAAAACGAACCAAGCGGAATAAGGCCAAAGTGAGCAAGACTTATGACGATTTACGAACCCTCAAATACCACTCTGAAAGTAACCTGACTTGCTTTTGTGTATATCCTTTTTCCATCATTCTATTGATAAAATCATCATGCTTACGTTGATCGTCAGCAGAGGTTTTGGCATTAAAAGAGATGACAGGCAGTAAATCCTCGGTGTTAGAAAACATTTTTTTCTCAATCACGACTCTGAGTTTTTCGTAACTGGTCCACAGAGGGTTATTGCCTTCGTTATTGGCGCGAGCACGTAATACAAAATTGACTATCTCATTGCGGAAATCTTTTGGATTACTAATACCCGCTGGTTTTTCAATTTTCTCTAGCTCTGCATTAAGTGCCGCTCTGTCAAATAACTGGCCTGTTTCTGGGTCGCGAAATTCTTGATCTTGGATCCAGAAGTCGGCATAAGTGACATATCTATCAAAGATGTTTTGGCCGTATTCTGAGTAAGACTCAAGATAGGCGGTTTGGATTTCTTTACCAATAAATTCAACGTATTTAGGTATTAGGTAACCTTTTAAGAACTCTAAGTAGCGTTCACTGATTTCATTGGGGAACTGTTCTTGTTCAATTTGTTTCTCTAACACATAAAATAAATGCACTGGGTTAGCTGCTATTTCAGTATCATCGAAATTAAATACTCGAGATAGAATCTTGAATGCAAAACGAGTGGATAAGCCATTCATTCCTTCATCTACACCCGCGTAGTCACGGTATTCTTGGAATGATTTCGCTTTAGGATCAGTATCTTTTAATGTTTCACCGTTATAAACACGCATTTTTGAGAAAATAGACGAGTTTTCAGGTACTTTAAGGCGAGATAAAATACTGAATTGAGCTAGTGTCTCTAACGTTCCTGGGGCACAAGGGGCGCTTGAAAGCTCCGAGTTACTCAAAAGTTTTTGATAGATTTCAATCTCTTCAGATACACGTAAACAGTAAGGCACTTTAACGATATAAACACGGTCTAAAAATGCTTCGTTGTTCTTATTGTTTCTGAATGTTGTCCATTCTGATTCGTTAGAGTGAGCGAGGATCATGCCATTATAAGGTAAGGCTGATAACCCTTCAGTACCGTTGTAGTTCCCTTCTTGTGTCGCTGTTAATAATGGATGTAGCACTTTTATCGGTGCTTTAAACATTTCCACAAATTCCATTACACCTTGGTTAGCACGACATAAAGCCCCTGAGTAGGCATAAGCATCGGCATCATCTTGTGAAAAATGCTCTAACTGGCGAATATCGACTTTACCCACAAGCGCCGATATATCTTGGTTGTTTTCATCACCGGGTTCAGTTTTAGCAATAGCAGTTTGATCAAGAATAGAAGGGTAGACTTTAACGACTTTGAATTTAGTAATGTCGCCACCAAATTCATGCAACCGTTTTACAGCCCAAGGTGACATAATGGTTTTAATGTAACGAGTGGGAATATTATATTCGTTTTTTAATAGCTCGCCGTCTTCTTCTGAATCAAATAAACACAGCGGGCTGTCATTAACTGGGCTACGAACACCGTTGGCAGTTAAAATAAAAATCGGTACTTTTTGCATTAACGATTTAAGCTTTTCAGCAAGTGAAGATTTACCACCACCTACAGGGCCAAGTAAATATAAAATCTGCTTTGATTCTTCTAACCCTTGAGCTGAGTGTTTAAGGTAAGACACAATCTGTTCGATTGACTCTTCCATACCGTAAAAGTCTTTGAAACTAGGATAATGTGTGATGAGTCGATTTGAAAAAATTCGGCTAAGCACCGGATCTTTTGAAGTATCGATAGTTTCTGATTCACCAATGGCCATTAGCATTCTTTCTGCTGCAGACACATATGCACTTTTATCTTCTTTACAGATTTCGAGAAATTGCTGCAGTGAATACTCTTCATCTAGCTTTTGTTCATAACGTTGTTGGTAATGTTCGAATATGCCCATAAGAAACCCCTTGAAACTTAGCCGAAAGAAAGTGATTGATAGCGCATTTTTAGTTGGTAAAGTTGAAAATATTTTCGATTATTTTTTATCTTTAAAAACTGTTTGCTAATTTAAGTCTAGGTCAGAGGTTGGATATTTGCGAGGAAGAGAATATGAAAACTTCAATAAAAACAAAGATAAACAGTTGCAATTGCAACTATTGCAAAAGTTAATACTGAAATGTGTTCTAAATATGAATGGCGAATTATGAGTTTATCTATCTCATTTTGAGTAATAAAAAAGGAGCCTGAAGGCTCCTTTTATCTCATCTCTTTTTACCTAAATAGGTAGATTAACCAGCGAAGTTCGCGTTAACGAAATCCCAGTTAACTAATTCCCAAAACGCAGCCATATAGTTAGGACGAACGTTACGGTAATCGATGTAATAAGCATGTTCCCATACATCAACAGTGAGTAGTGAAGTGACAGACTCATCAGTAAGAGGAGTTGCTGCATTACTTGTGTTAACGATTGAAACTGAACCGTCAGCATTTTTGACTAACCAAGTCCATGCACTACCGAAGTTGTTTACAGCAGAGTCAGTGAATTTAGCTTTAAATTCTTCGAATGAGCCAAATGCTGCATTGATTGCATCTGCAATCGCGCCAGTTGGAGCACCGCCAGCGTTAGGTGCTAGACAGTTCCAGTAAAAAGTGTGGTTCCAGATTTGAGCAGCGTTATTGAACATGCCACCAGTAGAAGTTTTAACAACTTCTTCTAATGTTTTGTTAGCAAATTCAGTACCTTCAACAAGACCATTAAGCTTAACAACGTAAGTGTTGTGATGCTTACCGTAGTGATATTCAATAGTCTCTTCAGAAATGTGTGGTGCAAGTGCGTTCTTAGCATATGGTAATGCTGGTAATTCGAAAGCCATTATTATCTCTCCATGGACATAGGTTATCGTTTTTTTATGAGTACCACTTAGGCATCATTGCTCTGCCGACATTGTACTTAAAATTTTTGTGATGTGAATCATTGTTTGATGATTTATGTCGATAGACGCAATCTAAAAAAGTTATTTTTATTATAACCCTACAAACTGTGGGATTTTGTTCTTGGCTTAGCTCGCGTACAATGGCTGAAGATTATTAAGTTGCACTTAGGAATTACAATGGAAACAGTAGACAAGATTAAACAGCAAATCAGTGAAAACCCAATCATCGTATACATGAAAGGGTCACCAAAGTTACCAAGCTGTGGTTTTTCATCTCAAGTCGCTCAAGTTATGATTAACTGTGGTGAGCAGTTTGCATTCGTTGATATTTTACAGCACCCAGATATTCGTGCTGAATTACCAAAATTTGCTAACTGGCCTACATTCCCACAATTATGGGTAGAAGGTGAGTTGATTGGTGGTTGTGACATCATCACTGAAATGTACCAAAAAGGCGAATTACAGCCAATTATCAAAGAAACTGCTGATAAATTTCGCACAGAAGAAGACGCTGAATAATATTCAATAGACCTATTTTGTAGGTTGAGTTAGCTTGATACAATAAAGCCCTAATCTGGATTCAGTTAGGGCTTTTTTATTAAGGTTTTAACTTTCTATTTTTTCTGATTCAGGGGTTTTAGGTAATATAAGATTCATAACGATTGCTACTAAACCACACAAACTAATCCCCGTTAAACTGAACTCTCCAATACCAAAAGCCATTCCGCCAATACCAAATACTAATGTCACGCCAACAATACTTAAGTTTCGTGGTTCATTTAAATCAACTTGATTACGTATTAATGCGTTTAGACCTACTGCAGCAATAGAACCAAACAATAGACACATAATTCCGCCCATTACTGGTAAAGGAATAGTTTGCATCAGTGCGCCTAATTTACCGATGAAAGCCAAAATGATTGCCGTTATTGCGGTCCATGTCATGATCCGCGGATCAAAACTCTTTGTTAGCGTCACTGCGCCTGTAACTTCCGAATAAGTGGTATTTGGTGGACCACCAAAAGCTGATGCTGCCATGGTTGCGATGCCGTCACCTGTTAAAGTGCGATGCAAGCCTGGTTTTTTCATATAATCTTTACCAGTAACATTTGAAATTGCCAGTAAATCACCAATGTGCTCAACAGCTGGAGCAATAGCTACTGGGATCATAAACAGAATTGCTTGCCAGTGAAATTCTGGTGCGACAAATCTTGGGACTGCGAGCCAAGGAGCTTGTTGAACTGGACTGAAATCAACAATACCAAATGCCATGCTTAAGCCATAACCGACTAAAATCCCTGCTAAAATAGGCATAACCTTTAAAATACCTTTAGCGAAAACGGCAATGGCAACTGTGGTTGAAAGGGACATGATAGCGATAAATAGGGCAATGTTTTGATCAACTAAAACTGCACTGCCATCACCTGTTTTACCTAAAGCCATATTCACCGCCATAGGCGCAAGTCCAAGGCCAATGATGATGATCACCGGACCGACAACCACGGGTGGTAAAAGCTTATGAATAAAACCACTACCTTTAACTTTAACTAATGCTCCCAATATGACATACACAAAGCCAGCAACCATTAAACCGCCCATGGTCGCGGGTATCCCCCATGTTTGTACGCCATACATAATAGGTGCAATAAACGCAAAGGATGAAGCAAGGAAAATAGGGACATGTCTTTTGGTGACTAATTGAAATAACAGGGTACCTATACCTGCAGTGAATAATGCCACACTGGTATCTAGACCACTGAGCAGCGGCATCAATACTAAAGCGCCAAATGCGACAAAAAGCATTTGAGCTCCTTGCAATGGGATGAATAAACGATTCATATGTTGATAGTTTCCATTCAGGTATAAATTAAGCTGTAAGATAGGCCAATATTGGTTAAATGTCTGTAATATAAATCAAGTTTATGAGCTGTTTACTGACAGAGATGAACTAAAACACTTCAAACATTGGTAAGGGAATGTAATTTTAGAAGCAAAATTAATATGCTACACTTCGAGCACTTTCATCTATTGCTATTATTTTCCTATGCAAAAAATATTTTTACAAATTATTGTTATTAGTACGCTATTTGGCATTTATAGTCCTAAAACGATTTCTGCTGAAATTGGCCTTTTAGACGAGGCTGATGTTGTTGTGTCTTCAAGAGCAAGAACGGAGCGACAAGCTGCGTTAAAAACAGCATTGTCATCAGTATTTGTAAAAAATTCAGGTTTACCTTCTGTCTTAGAACACCCGTTAGTTAAAGCGCAAATCAATAAACCTGAAGTCTTGTTAACCCAATACGGCTATAGGGAAATAGATGATGAACTGACTTTAAAAGCCAACTTTGATCATAAACGTATTATATCTACGCTTCGCCAAGCAGATCTCCCTGTTTGGGGACGTCAACGCCCGTTAACGTTATTGTGGTTGTCGATTGAAGATGAAGGTGAGCGTAGTATTTTATCTGATGCATCCGAGCTTGATACTCGCGCTCAGATTGATTTAGATTCAAGTAATAAAGGTATTCCGGTCATTTTGCCTGTAATGGATTTAGATGATGTGATGAAAATCAGCGTATCTGATGTAAGAGGTATGTTTACTGATGTGGTTGCTGATGCATCAACGAGATACCGTGCCGATTACTTTGCTGTTGCAGATATGGATAAAGTAGGTGGTTTTGTTCGTTTTCAAGTGTCTTTATTTGATAAAGACAGTCAAGGCGGCATCATGCAACCATTAATCCATCACCAAGCTGAAGTACTTGATTACCAAGAGGCTACAGATCAAATTCTTAGCACTTTAGCCGAATACTTTGTTAGCCAGTATGCTTTTGCTGATAGTGGCAATAGCGCCGAAACATTACTGTCTTTGACTGGCGTCCAAAGTATGGCGCAGTTAGTTGAAATTGAGTCTTACTTGAATCAACTTAGTGCAATTAAAGCGGTGAGTTTGAGTCAATTTAAAGCGAATACCGTCACTTATAAGCTTGAATTATTTGGTGATGCAGATGATTTACAGAAGTTACTGAATATTAATAAGCGTCTCACCGAAATCCCTCAATTAGATACCAATGATGAATTAGCTGACATGAAATTTGCTCCTGAGCAAGTCACGACTCTTTTCTATCAGTGGCATTAATCATTAGTGCTATTTTTTGAGCAAATGATATTACGCAAAATGCCTTTTCCTCAATAGATACGTGATAACGGTCTAACTGTTCGCTGTTGAACAAGTTAGACCGCTTATTCAGCAACAGACATTGAAACGATTGTGTTATACTTACAGTCGCTTGTTTACATTATTAGAGAATTTTTGAGTGACCCAAAACTCACCAAAACAACTATCGTTACCCGTATACTTACCTGACGATGAAACTTTTCAAAGTTATTATCCAGCTGTGGGTAATGATGAGTTAATTCAAAAGCTTCAAGCTACTGCAGAAGGCAGTTTGTCGTCTAGTTTATATTTATTTGGCCCCGTTAAGTCTGGCCGAACTCATCTAATGCATGCTGCTTGTGCCCATGCAAACGATCTTGATAGACGTACTTTATATATTCCGCTCGGGATCCATGCCAGTATTTCGCCTGCGCTTTTCGAAGGTGTTGAGTCACTTCATTTAATCTGTATTGATGATATAGATGCCATTGCAGGTCATCCTATTTGGGAAGAAGCGTTATTTCATTTGTATAATCGCGTTGCTGAACAAGATGATTGCCGATTAATTGTCAGCGGTAGTTCATCTCCAACAGAAGCTGGTTTTGCATTACCTGATTTAATTTCTCGTATGCAATGGGGCTTAATTTATCAGCTACAGCCAATGGCTGATGAAGAGAAGTTACTTGCATTGCAACGAAGAGCAGCAATGCGAGGCTTACAGCTTTCTGATGAAGTAGGGCGCTTCTTATTAACGCGAATGGCACGTGATTTACGAACATTATTTGATGTTCTTGATAAGCTCGATAAAGCTTCTATGGTTCATCAGCGCAAGTTAACCATTCCTTTCATAAAAGAAATGTTAAGGCTTTAATTTAGGTTAATTGATGAATAAGAAGCCACCGAGAAGGTGGCTTTTTTGATTGTGACTTTATGGTTATTCGATACCAATCACTTTGATAAATTGATAAATAGTTACATAGCAGCGATTAATATTCACTGAATGCGTTAACGTTTAGGTAATGGCATTTCTTTATGTTCTCTTCCAACTTGTAGAGGACGCTTCTCAGCCTCTGTACCCATTGCACTTATACTGCTCATGATAGACTTTGACTGTGTATTGCTTGGACTAATACCAATGTTTTCAAACCAATCTAAGCCCGCAGTCATATTAATGGGTTCAGGCAAAGCATTGAGTAATGTTTTACCATCAACTTCAGGCATAATTTCATCAATTACAAATGCAGCTCTATCCAGTAGTTCTGCCGAGCCTATTCGACCTCGTTGACCCCAGTCAACGATATACTCTGTGGTGTCAGTGACAGCCACATCTCTTTGTATTTGATATCGATGACTCATAAATGACTCTTCAAATAACATAGCTGCATCTTCTCGTGTGGAAGAATAGGCATAATAGTCATTGGCATGGTCAGTTAAAAAGAAACTTGTTACATCGCCTGGTAAATAAGCTTTTTGGGTGTTATTTGCTGTATCGCCTAAAAAACTGACCCCAGCTAACCCAAACATTTCACTACTAGTCAGCGGGTCAACATTTTGTAGTTGATCCGATATGAGGGCGTTGTTGTCCGTACGGCGATAAAAGTCATCAATTAATGTAGGACCAGTTAACGTGCTATGAATCGAGCGCGGGAAAAAGTCATTCGCATGAGCCAGTTCGTGGTAAAGCAAACTGGCTAAACTTGGGGTGATGTCTGCTAATGTTCTGGTTTGTCTTTGGGTTCGATCGTAGCTACTGTAGGCATAGTCATTATCTTTTACATATCGCCAAGGCATTATAAATTGCAAATCATTACCAAAATCACTTCGATAATCTGGTGCTTCGTTAATGCTGTCACGTTGCTCTGGTGTAAACCATAGATATTCAGGATCTAAATAAATAGCCCCTGTTGCCACCCAATAAAAAGAAGGTCTGATATCTGAGCTAATGACAACAGCGGTTACAGATTGAAGTAGTTTGATGAAATCGCTATTGGGATCTGCTTGAGTCAAAAAGGTTTCGAAGTTCTCACCCATCCAATCGTGTGAAACCACAACTCGGTCCATAACCGAATTAATATTTTCAGAATTAGCGACTTGGCCAATTAAGGGTAAATCCGCAATATTACAAGTTTGATTCAGCTGGTTTGAATAGACACAATCAGATGCATTTTCAGCATAAATTGATGTTTGATTATACGAATAAGTTCGTGCAACAGCTTGGTCAAAATAAGGTGATGTAATGCTAGATTCCGCAGTCACCATAACAAACACTTCATCTGAAAAAGTTTCACCGGCAAACTGGCCAGTGGCTTTTAATCCGATAATACTATCAGCGCTTACTGCAGGAGCCGTAAACAAGGGGCGTTCAGGGTTTGTTAAATCAAGTTCTACAGCTTGATTTGAGAAATAACACCATTCAATATCGTCAACCAATTGGTTATTTATGCGCTCAACACGAAGGCTGACACCGTTTCCTTGAACGACTTGATGATCGCTGTTGATGTTTAATTGGTTTGTTGTTTCATTAGCAGTAATGCTAATAGTTTCACTAAGGTTAGTTTGTGCGCCTGAAACATTGACTGAAAAGCCATATTCACCTGACTCTGGAATAATAAACGATAAAACGGGACTGTTTTGAGATACAAGAGAAATGGCAGGGCCAGATGTTTGCTGCCACTGATAAGTGAGTCCAGCTGAATTACTGTTGTTAACGCTGGCAATTATTACAGCGGATTGTCCTGCGGAATAAGCTTGCTCAACATTGAAGCTAAGTGCTGAAGAGGTATTGATTTGAGTAAGACCAGAGCTAGTTTCACAAGTATTAATGGGTAATGAGTTATCTGGCGTACTTTGATCTATATTGTCTGATGAATCGCTAGAACCACCACAGCCACTTAGAATAACTGAAGCAACCACCAAATTTAATATGGCATACTTTGGGGCTCTATATTGCTGTTTTTTACAGGCTAGCTTGTTCAAATTACTTTTATCAAACATAGCGTTATGGCTTAACGTCTTCATACACAATCTCCGTTGCTTATTACCACATTCAATCAAATGACTGACATTTCACTATAGCATGGGATTTGTTGTACAAAAAGAGTGGATTAACTGACTAGTAACAGCGAATTAATGTTTTATTTACCCTGTTTTGTCGAATAAAAAAGCGCCGAAAGGCGCTTTGTATTGATACGTTAGCAAATTAGCTATCTTTAGATTTTTTCTTTAAACCTAAACCTAGCTCTCTACCACGCATACGTGCATAAAATGGAAACCCGACTAATAAAGCACTTATTAATACTGATTCAATCAACGCAAAATAAAGTGCGTCTTCAGTAACATAAACTAAGGTTAAACCATGGAGCAAATATAGACATAAAATAAAACTTGCCCATGCGTAAGTGTAAGGTTTACCTGTTAATATTCCTTTTATTGGTAAAAGTAACGGTACTATCCACAATAAGCTAAATACCATAGAGTATTCGCCAGTCATCCCTTGTTGTATAAACCATCCAGATAACAGCATCAGTAATGCAACATAACCAGTACGACAAAGCTGAAATAAAGTTTGTGTGGTCATCTTATTACTCACAGAATAGCTAAAACATTTTCAGGTGGACGGCCAATTGCGGCTTTACCATTAGCAAGGGCTATTGGTCTTTCAATTAACTTTGGCGTATCTATCATCGCTTGCACTAGTTGAGCTTGAGTAAGTGTTTCATCGGATAGATTTTGTTCTTTGTATTCAGTTTCTTTGGTGCGCATTAATTGCCTAGGATCAATCGTAAGTAGTGCCAAAATTTGATTGATGTCTTCAGTTGTCGGTACATTTTTTAAGTATTCAACAATAGTGACATTGGCATTATTTTCTTCAAGCAAGGCGAGTGTTTGTCTGCTTTTTGAACAGCGAGGGTTGTGGTAAAGCGTTACATTGGTCATAGGATCACTTGTTATCTTTATTTTGGCGACAGTTTATCAAACTTTGATTAGGTTGGTTAGCCACATCTATCGATGTGGCTTGGTTAGATTTGAAATTGAAAATTATTGTAATGCGTCTAAAGAACGCTTAGCTTGGCGGAATTGTCGGATACGAGCTTCAATTCTGGCGATTTGTAAGGTTTGGCCTTCGGAGTGACGATAAGCGTAATTGAGCTGATCAATCGCGCCGTCATAATTGGCGGCAAGTGCCATTGCTTCTGCGTTACTGTAATGCTCAAGTGCCTTATTTCCTAGCTTACGATAAGCTTGAGTCATTATTTGATACGGCAATACATTTTGCCTGTCTAAGAAAATCAGATCTTCCAATAGTGGAATAGCATTTCGCGGCTGATCAGCTTCAACGTAGATATTGGCTAAGTTTGCCGCAATCACCAAGGATGTGGGTTTCAACCTGTGGTGATGCTTTAGTAATTCAATAGCCGTTTCGTAATCATCACGCTGGGCTAATAAATCTGTCTTGGTATCAATATAAAATAAGTTATTACGATCGTTTTCGAGCAACTCATCAATAATGGCTTCAGACTCTTCAAATTTTTTGGTTCTAAATAAAGCTAAGGCTTTGCCATAAAGCGCCGCACTTTTAAATGTGTAGTTTTTCTTCTTTAATTGTTTTTCAAATAATGAAATCGCAGCTTGATCGCTATAGCTTGAAAATCGAACCTGAATTCGCGCTTTTGCTAACTGATAGTTCAGCTGATCTGGTATATATCGGTTCGGATATTGAGCCGCTCTATTTCGCGCATCGGTAATACGTGATTCTGGTAATGGGTGAGTCAATAACATTTGTGGTGGCGTGCTAGTGAAGCGATAGCGAATGGCAAGTTTTTGGAAAAAGTCAGATGCACCATTAGGGTCAAAACCGGCATCAGCCAGAATTTGCATGCCGATTCTATCTGCTTCACGCTCATGCAGACGGGTAAAGTTAATTCTTGCTTGAGTGGATAGTGCCTGGGTTGTTGCTAAGGCTGCCATACCAGCTTGAGGAGCTGCGATAGTTAACAGAATTGCGCCTAGCATACCCACAATTGTCGCTGTTGAACTTTTATCCTGTGCTTCAAGAGAACGTGCTAAATGTCGTTGAGTAACGTGAGTAATTTCATGTGCAAGAACCGATGCTAATTCGCTTTCAGTGTCTGCATGTAAAAATAGCCCTGTATGAACCCCAACATGACCACCAAAGAATGCAAATGCGTTAATCTCATCATTTCTTAATAGGAAGAAATAAAAGGGCGTTTTTACACCAGTCGCATGTGCCACTAATTTGTTACCAAGCTCGGATAAATATTGGTTTAATACTGGGTCACTAATAACTGGCGCCGAGGAGCGTATGACGCGCATATAAGCGTCACCGTAAACCATTTCTTTTTCGAGACTGAAGGTATTTACCGCAGCCGTACCAAGATCAGGAAGGTCATTATTTGCGAAGCTTTTAGCAACTCCTGCGGTTAGCAATAAGCTGACAGCAGTGGTAACAACACCTTTAGAAAACTGAGAAAACGATAATTTGCGCAAATGAAACCTTTATTATAATTATTTCAACAGGGTGGAGAGCAAAAATACCACCACACCTCAATGGTATCGCTTGTGGTTTTTTGTCCTTGCTAGGATAATAGCCATAGAATGTGTAAAGCAAGTTCATAATGAAATTTATTGATTTAACAGCTTATCAATGTCCTTATCCCTTGGTGCAAACTAAGCTAGCATTAAAAAAAATGCAACCAGGTGAAAAGTTGGCAATTAGTATCTCTGACTCTGGTTCACGCCAAGATGTTCCGCTGTTTTTAAAAAAATTTGGCTACCAAGTTCAAATAACCGATGACAATGACAAATCAATGTCATTAAGCATCACAAAACTTAACAATATATAAGTATAATCCTAGTATTCTATTAAGATAAACTTCGATTATAACAACTCAAACTGTGACTTCTTTTTAGGTAACACAATGCTCTCATTTTTAAACGATTGGTATAAAGCCAGGTTCAGTGATCCACAAGCGATTACATTATTGTTTATTTTGCTTGGGATTGGTTTATTACTTTATTTTGCTGGAGGTTTGCTGGCACCGTTACTAGTGGCGCTAGTGTTGGCATTTTTACTGGAGTGGCCTGTTGCGCAAATTGCACGTTTTGGTATTAACCGAACGTTAGGTGCTTCTTTGATATTAGTGCTCTTTATCGGTTTGATGGTGTTAGTCGCATTTGGACTTGTTCCAAGTCTTTGGAGACAGGGCATATCCTTGGCTACTGATTTACCGCTAATGATTGATACTGGGATGCAATCGCTGGTTTCTTTCAGCGAAAAATATCCTCAGTACATTAGTGTTGAGCAAATTGATGCGATGGTGATTGAACTTAAAAAGCTTGTTGATACACAACATCTATTGGATATCGGTAAACAGTTACTGGGTTATTCAGCCTCATTACTTGTACTGATGGTTTACGTTATCTTAGTGCCGTTATTAGTGTTCTTCTTTTTAAAAGATAAAGATCAACTTATCAAAAGCAGTAAACGTTTTTTCCCAAACAATCGTGACCTTGCTAGAAATGTATGGTTTGAAATGGATCAGCAAATCTTCAATTACATTCGCGGTAAAGTAATTGAAATCGTGATTGTCGGTACTGTAAGTTATATTTTCTTTGCTGTTATGGGATTAAGATATTCAGCGCTATTGGGTGTATTAACAGGGCTATCAGTTCTCATTCCTTACGTGGGCGCGACATTAGTAACATTACCAATTGCACTGGTTGCGTTTGTACAGTGGGGCGTGAGTCCTGAGTTCGGTTATGTAATGATAGGTTACGGCGTTATTCAGGCATTAGACGGTAATGTGCTAGTTCCTATTTTATTTTCAGACGCTGTTGATTTGCACCCTGTGTTAATTATTGCTGCAGTATTAGTGTTTGGTGGCCTGTGGGGAGTTTGGGGAGTATTTTTTGCAATCCCACTAGCATCACTTGTCAAAGCTGTGATTAACGCTTGGCCTGACACTGGTCAGCCATTAGTTGCTAAACGAGATGATGAAGCAGAACCTAACTGATAGGTTCAAAAGCTGAATTGAAAAAGAGACTCAAATGAGTCTCTTTTTTTAAAGTGCAATTTATTTGGTTCTGTGTGCTTTGTTTTAGTGACCCGTTTTATTATTGTCACTATCAGCAGAAGGTTCAGTTTTGTCGCTATCAGTATCAGAGTGACTTTCATTATTAGGCTTTTTAGGATCACCAAACTGAGGCATCTTAAATTTAGCACTGTATTTCAGTACTGCTAAATTACTGGCAATGATGCCAACAACTAAGATAATAATAATCCATACTTCTAAACCAGATAAATCCATGGCGACCTCAATGAATTATAATGCGTTTAATCAACAGCTAAACGTTGCTCACATTTGCGAATATCTTCAGGTGTGTCCACTTCTGGCGAATCAAACGCGCTAATTGCGACTTTGATTTTATGGCCATATTCTAGTGCACGGAGCTGCTCTAACTTCTCTAAATCTTCTAAACGTCCAAGAGGTAACTTAGCAAAAGCGTTAACAAAGCGACGGGTGTATGCATAAACACCTAAGTGTTTATAAACTGGATAGTCGTCAGTATCGCGGCCAAAAGGAATACATGAGCGAGAAAAATATAATGCGTTAAATTCATTATCGAATACCATTTTAACATGAAGTGGGTCATCACGTTCTTGTTTGTCGATAATCTCAAAGCCTAATGTCGCCATTTCAAACTCACCTGGATGGCGTTCAAAAAGACTGATAATTTGTTCAATAGAAATTGGATCAATAAGAGGTTGATCGCCTTGAAGGTTAATCACTAAATCATCATCAGCTAAACCTAGCTGGCTAATAGCGTCATTGATGCGATCTGTGCCTGATGCTGCTTCTGGGCTTGTCATCACAACTTGACCACCAAATGACTCTACCGCTTCTTTAATGCGGTCATCATCGGTTGCAACATAAATATTATCTAATCCTTTGGCTAATGAAGCACGTTCGAAAACGTGTTGGATCATTGGCTTACCATTGATTGGTGCTAATGGTTTGCCTGGAAAACGGCTAGAACCATATCTAGCAGGGATTAAAAGAGTAACTTTCATCAATAAACCTACTTATCTTAAACGATAAACAAAAGGGCTCTAATGAGCCCTTATAATTAGCTTAGGGCTAAACTATATACGACGGAATAGCTTAGTTAGCATTTCATCGGTAACTTTTTCTTCCCAGCCTGCGCCGTAAACATTGTCCCATAATGGTCCCATGCTCTTGGTGACAGCAACCATCTTAGCGATAGTTTCATCTGGTAAATCTCTACAGATATTTTTCGGTAACGTGATGTTATGAACTTCCATCATTTTACGGAATTCTTTAACGCCTTCAGGATAAAACTCTTCAAGAACGTCAAACGCTAAACAGTTACCAATACCGTGATGGTAGCCTAGTACATAGCCTAAACCGTAAGAAACAGCGTGACATGCGCCGACTTGGCTGTAAGCGATACTCATACCACCCATGTACGATGCCATCATTAGTTTATCGTCTTTTTCTTCGTGGTTATCAACGAAGACTTCACGACATAAGTCCATAGACTTTTCAGCAAATGCTTTGGCAAACTCGTTTAGGTAAGTCCCTTCTAACGATTCAACACAGTGGATGTAGCAATCCATACCAGTGTAGAACCATTGATCAGTCGGTACGCCAGCAATAAGTTCTGAATCCATGATGATTTGGTCAAATACGGTGTAATCTGAATTCAAACCAAGTTTACGAACAGGGCCACAAAGAACAGCGGTGCGTGATGCTTCTGCACCAGTACCTGAAACTGTTGGAATACCAATGTGATGAACTGCAGGGTTCTTAATCAGATCCCAACCTTGGTATTCAGCACTGCCGCCTTCATTAGTCAGCATGAGTGAAACAGCTTTTGCTAAATCGAGTGTAGAACCACCACCCAGACCAATAACACTCACTGGAAGTTTAGTATTGAACGCTTGAACTTGTTCAGTCAGTGCATCGACTTGTTTAGTTGTTGGCTCATCATCAACGTTCACATAGATAAGTAAATCATGTGCTTTAGCTGGTACACGGCCAGCAAGAGGCTTATCTTGATGAACGTCATCAACTAGAAATACAACGAAGTCATTTTCAACTTTACGTTCTTCAGCTAGCACTGCATCTAATTGAGCAAATGATCCACGACCAAAAATCATTTTTGGTACGCATTTGAAATTTTTGAAACTCATTACAACATTCTCCGTTGAGATTAGTACTGTAAAAAGTACTATCGCGCCAGAAAATATAAGGCGCGATAGAAATAATCTGATTAATTAAGCGAAAGCACGTTTGATGTTTTCAATACGCTGGGCTATTTCTTCTTCTGTCCAAGACAGTTTAATTAACATTGAAATAGTGCGGCTCATGATGGCATCAGACTTAGGTGTTTTAACCTTAGTGTAATCTGGACGATCTTGAATTAATGTGATCGGTAATGCAGCAGGAGATTTAAGATCTTGAATGTGCTTCCAGTTATTTAGGTAATGCCAGTTGTTCACATACCAGTAGAAGCATCCATCAACACCGTTTTCTGCTAACTTCTTATTGATTTCAACTGTGCGCTCTTCAGTTGGCATTAAGAAAGTAAGGAAGCCTGCAGAATCACCTTCAGGATCAGGGATTTCACGGAATGTGACTTCTGGAATATCTGCCATTGCATCTTTAATTAGCTTTTTGTTAGTGCGCTGAATATCGATGATTTTGTCTAATTTACGTAACTGAGCTAGACCCATTGCTGAGTTCATTTCAGAAATACGGAAGTTAAGCCCCATGATTGGGTGACCTTCAGCGCCGCGGTCATTACCAACATGATCATGACCATGATCTGAGAACATGTGAGAATGGTTGTAAATAGTTTCGTTATTAGTGATTACAGCGCCACCTTCACCACAAGTGATGGTTTTAACAGAATCAAACGAGTAACAACCCACGTCACCGATAGTGCCTAATGCTTTACCTTTATAACTGCCGCCAATGGCTTGACAAGCGTCTTCAAGGATCACTAAATTGTGTTTTTTACATACCGCTAAAATTTCATCCATTTTAGCCATAGAACCACACATATGAACAAGGTTAATTGCTTTTGTGCGTGGAGTAATTGCAGCTTCAATACCTTCAGGAGATAGACAAAGTGTTTCGTCAATCTCAGCGAAAATTGGCACAGCGCCAGCCATAAATACAGCTTCTACTGAGGCAACAAAAGTAAACGGAGGAACGATAACTTCATCACCAGCGCCAATACCTGCGGCAGCCATAGCTGTTTGTAATGCGGCGGTGCCACTAGAAACAAGATGCGCATGCTTAGCATTCATCTTTTCGCAAAGAAGGGCTTCCATCTCACGAGTCTTCCAACGATCATTACGCATGTGATCGAAGTTATAACGAAAGGTAAAACCATTTTCCATCACATCAGCGACTTCTTGCTTTTCCTCTGGACCAAATAATTCAAAACCTGGCATGGAAATTATCTCCTAAAAAATGCAGTGCGCGAGGTCGCGCTAAATAAACCCGAAGATTATAACTGGGTTAGGGCGTTAATTGCATTAACTATATGACGTTTACGTGTGATTGTATGGCAGATAAAGCGCTTTAGATTCATTAAAAGCTAATTTTCGTCTGAAGCACACTAAATTCAATGCACTAATGCTAGTTTATTGTAGACAAAAACGTCAAAGCCCACGTTTAAGTGGGCTTTGATATTTTAAAACTCAATATTTACGATTGAGAATCAATTAGTTTGTGTATTTAGACGGCTGAATCTTCTGAGTTATTTTTAGCATGTTCACTAAACACTGTGACATCTAAATCCGTCAGCAAACCATTATTAATTCCGTAAATCCAGCCGTGAACGGCAACTTCTTGACCTCTATCCCACGCATCTTGAACTATTGATGTACTGGTGACATTGGCAACTTGCTCCATGACGTTCAGCTCACACAGTCGATTAAAACGTTGTTCTTCGTCGAGCTCATTAAGATCCGCCTGATGCAAACGATAAATATCTTTTAGATGGCCTAACCAGTTATCAATGAGGCCGAAGCGCTCGTTACTCATTGACGCTTTAACACCACCACAACCGTAGTGACCTACAACCATGATGTGTTTAACCTTTAATACTTCAACAGCGTATTGAATCACTGATAAGCAGTTTAGGTCGGTGTGGATGACCATGTTTGCGATATTGCGGTGAACAAAAACTTCACCTGGCATCAAGTCAATAATTTGATTTGAGGGTACACGGCTATCTGAACAACCAATCCATAAGTATTCTGGATTTTGCTGCTCTGCCAGTTGTTTGAAGAAATCAGGGTCTTCTTCGTTTATACGCTCAGCCCAGCGGCGATTGTTATCAAAAAGAGGCTTAAGTAATTTCATTTATTGTTATAGACCCAAATAAAAGTGAAAGATGTAGAGTATATTTTAATCAGCTATTTAGCTGATGTTCATCAATTTCAAGAGTATATCAGCAAATTTGATTATGCTGGTCTATCCATTTGAATTAACGGTTTGAAAACATTTCAAGCCCCGTTAAGAAAACTTAACAAGAGTTGATTCACTTTTGTCGGTTGATCGATATTAGCAAAATGTCCAGCTTCTGCTATTTGGACTAACTGACTACCTGTAATGCAGTCTTGCATCAAATAAGCTTCTAGCATGGTTCTTAGCTGGTTTTGTTCACCAATCACAATTAAACAAGGCAAGGTAAACTGTTCAACAAGCTCTAATGTATCGCGTTTATATAAGGCTAATGGGCTGAATAATGCGAGGTGTTCAATTTGCTGTTTAGACAATTGGGTTAGTTGTTGCGTAAAGACGGTTTTAGCCTCTGATTGACTATTTGGGGTAAAGAATTTTTCGGCGACAGTTATAGCTAGCTCTTCATTACACTTGTTTTGCTGGCTGGCTTGATCAATCCAAGCTTGGTATTTAGCACAATTGACTTGTGGCTCAAACCCAATAAAACCATTTGCCATCACTAATTTCGTTATTTGTGCCGGTTTAGCGAGTACCATTTCTGCAGCGATAGCACTACCCGTGCCATTACCAATGACTGAACATTGGCTGATGTCTAATGAGGCCAGAAGGGCTAAGCAATGTTCAGCAATTGTCACCAGTGATGTGGTACCTGATGGCATTGGATCTGATTTACCATGTGACCATAAATCGATTGCGATACAGCGATAATGTTCACTTAGGGCATCGATTTGAGGCTGCCACATTGTGTTATCTGCAAGAAAACCATGAATAAAAAATAAAACAGGTCCTTGGCCAACATCAGTAAAGTGAAGGTTTTGATTATTGATGTTAAAGCAGTGAGATTTTGATGGCGTCATGGAGTTCTCAAATAAGTGAAACGGTGATTAATGTTATTAATATAGATTAATTTACAAGCAAGCTTTGTATCTTAATTATCGATAATTCAAATTCGCTAGTTAAATGATGCCAGCGATTTACTTCGGGATATCGGCAACATAAAACACATACTGATCGACTAGTTCATCGAGCCTTTTAAGCAGGGCAGATTGTAAAGTGATTTCAGATTGAGACAAGAGCTGTCTTAAGGAATTTGGTTGATATTGTGATAAGAGCTTTGAAGACTCAGGGTAATAACTTAAATGCCATGGCTCTGGGCTAACCCCAGATTGATTTGGTTGATAAGGTAAGTAAAAACCAAATTGCTGTGCATGATTATTTAGCCAATGGGCCAAATTGGCGCAGGGTCCTTCATTGGCATATTCATCACTAACTAATTGCAAGTCAGCTTTATTAATCTGCTTTGCGTCAAAAACATCGATATCTGTGCCCCAATGATGCCGCGATGCACCGGGCAGAGCTGACCAGCATAAAATGGCATCAACCAATTCATTATCTGATAAAGATGATGGATCTAATCGCTGATTTTGAATATCAAGTAAAGGGCGTTTGCCTTGAGCTTTTCCATTCCAAATTGCCATTTGACGTTCGAAACTGCGATAAGCAGAACATACTTGGATATCAATGCCATCAGCTAATGCTTTTTGCTGCATTGATTTAAAGGCTGATAATGTTGCTTTAGTTAGCAGGAAATTACCAAATGGGACTAAGTGAGCATCATCCAGCCCATACAGGACTGGATGTGCTAGTGCTGGTAATGGCAACTTTATTTGCAAAGTAGCTTTTCCAAAATAGATTCATAGCACAGCGCTAAAATTTCTAAGTCTGAAATTTTCACGCATTCATTAATTTTATGAATAGTGGCATTCACAGGACCAAGCTCGATCACTTGTGCTCCGGTTGGGGCAATGAAACGACCATCTGAAGTACCACCAGAGGTTTGTGGATCAGTTTCATAACCAGTAACCTCAAGTATCGCGGCTTTAGTTGCCTCTAATAATGGACCGTCACCAGTTAAAAAAGGTAACCCATTGAACACCCAATCGATGTCGTAATTTAAACCGTGAGCATCTAGGATATTAAGCACGCGCTTAATTAATTCTTCAGCGGTAACTTCAGGTATTCAACTGAAGTTACCGCTGAAGAATTAATTAAGCG
>NZ_VKHR01000065.1 GCF_009663145.1 Shewanella sp. TC10 | reverse complement strand
AACGCAAACCACTAAATAAACTCATTACCCCGCCTTGACTAAAGCCAGCCAAAACAATGTTTTCAGCTGAAATACCAGCTTCTATTTGTTCATTAATCAATGCTTTAACTGCTTGCTCTGACGCCAAAACCCCTGTGATATCCGCTCGGTCATGAAGATCCATACTTTTGATGTCATACCAAGAACGCATGATATAACCACCGTTAATCGTCACAGCTTGCTCAGGTGCATGGGGAAAAATAAAACGAATGGTATGATTTTGCGGTAAACCTAAAACAGGCACCACTGGCGCAAAACCAGCGCCTGAATCTCCAAGGCCATGAAGCCAAATAACACAGGCTGTTGCTGGAGTGGATGGTTCTATAGTGATACGTTCTAGTGCGGTTGTTGCAGACGGCATAGTTTAATCCTTTATTATTTCTTGCCGCTATCTTAACTGAAACAATTTAACTCGTTAACCCTTATATTTTGCAGGCGTTTGAGCAATAAAAAAGGTAGCCTAAGCTACCTTTTTTTACCTATTATCTAAACAATAGTTTTATTGTTATAGCTTATTGAGCACAGCTCTTAACTTCTGAACCATTACGGTAGAAGTTTAACTGTCCTGCTACTGGAGCATAATCTTCAGCAGAGATTTCAGGGTTAGCTACAAAGTACTCACGGAATACCGCAGCGTCAGTTAACTGAGTATCAATATAGTTCGGGTGTTGGTTAATCACAGGGTAATCATCACCACCAGCGGCACTAAAGTGAATCACTGAGAAGGTATAATTTTCAGCAGCGTCAAATGCACGGCCACCTAAGCTTGCGATATCTACAGTTCCCGCGTCACAATCAACATCCATCGCAACTTTATTTAATTGTGGGTAACCACCACCAGTTTTAACTGCGATATCAGCAAGATAAGCTTCAACTTCAGTACCAGTCATCGTTACGTATGCAACAAAGTTTCCGAAAGGTTGAACAGTCAGTACGTCACGGTAAGAAATATCACCTTCTGCAATAGATGCGCGTACGCCACCTGAGTTCATTACGCCAAAGTCAGCAGTAACATTAAAGTTTTGCGTCACAAACTCTGAATAAGCTGTAGTCAGTAAGTTACCTAGGTTAGTTTGCTCTACACGAACAACTTCACGGTCACCTTCTAGTTTGCCATCAGTGTATGAAATCACTACATCAAGTAGCTCTTGTCCACGCTCTTGGTAAGGCTTGAGCATGTCATAAACTGTTTGGTTCTTCTCGATCTCTTCAGTAATAAATACTAAATCGCCGTTATCATCTTCTTCTTTTAAGTTGATAGGGATTAAAGAGTAGTTTGCTAATGTTAGCTCGCCATCCATGTATTCAAAGTCTGCGCGGCCAACATACTTGCCCCATTCATGAGCTTGCATGATATATGTGCCATTTTGCTGATCTGGCTTACATTCATTACCAGGGGTAAAGTCAGCGTAATCATCGCCTTCCATACAAACAGGGTTTTGTGAATGACCACCAATAATTGCGTGTAACTGACCTTCTTCAACTGAACGCGCTAACATCACATCGCCAGGCGCTTCAGTGCCATGGTTACCATCTGCATAATGACCCATATGCGTCACAGCAAATACCATATCCACTTCTTCATTTGCTTCGATTTCAGCTAATACTTTCGGTAGTTCTTCTTGTGGATCAGTAAACTCTAAGTTTTCAACGTTTTCAGGGTTAACGATTTTTGGAGTATCTACTGTAGTGAAACCAATAATAGCCACTTTAAGGCCGTTAATTTCGAATACACGGTATGGTTCAAAGTAGCGCTCTTCTGCATTTTTGTCGTAGATGTTAGCAGCAAGCATTGGGAAATTAGCTAGAGTTGCTTGCATATCTAAAGTGCTTAATGGGTTATCAAACTCATGATTACCAACCGCCATTGCGTCATAACCAAGTAAGTTCATCCCAACAAAATCAGGGATAGCTTCTTGCATGTCAGACTCAGGGACACCAGTGTTAATATCACCACCTGATAAAAGAATCGTTTCGTTACCACGACCTTCTACTTCAGCTCGAATTTGGTCAATAACTGTTTTACGTGCAGCCATACCATATTCGCCATCGCTGTTTTCCCAGAAGCGACCGTGGTTATCATTGGTATGAATAACGGTAAAGCTAGTACAAGCATCGCCAGCAGCTTCACATGCTGTTTGATCTTTATCGTCATCACTATTACTACATCCAGACAATGCTGCTATGACAGCCGTTGCCACTAATCCTTTGTATAATGTATTTTTCATTATCTAACCCCTAAAACCTTTTTATAGTTACGAGCTACCCAGCTCTGCGCAGAATGGTAGCAAACACTGAACTATTTACATGTCATTTTAATTACAAAATGTGACATTTAACCCTTTAATAACAATAAGTTACAGTAAGCGTTACAACTACAACAAAGACAATAATTATTGGACGTTCAATTAGCATGAACGCTAAATAAAACAATCTACAAATATGCTAGTTAAGCCTTTATTTACACATCATTTTAAGTAGAACACCCTGCTCAATCGATTGTCTGTTTATGTAAACATCCACAATAGCCTTTTACATTTAGAGCTAAATCACGGTTTGACATTTTTTCTCCATGATGTAGTTCAAATTTATTCAGTACCCAAACCGTCCAAGTTAATCGAATGAAAGAGACTAATTTATGAGGTTTTATTCGATTTACTGCTGTTCTAAGATTAATTTTTAGCATTAATCTATAGAGGGTTCACATGGGGTTATTACAGAATGGTCAGTGGGTTGATCAATGGTATGCCACCAAAGAAAACGGCGGTAAATTTCAGCGAGAAGACGCCCAATTAAGGAATTGGATCACAGAAGATGGTCTTGCTGGCCCTAATGGGTTAGCGGGTTTTAAAGCTGAGTCAGGCCGTTATCATTTGTATGTTTCATTAGCCTGCCCTTGGGCACATCGCACTTTAATTTTTCGCGAGTTAAAACAGTTAACCGAGCACATCAGTGTCACCGTGGTTGAACCTCATATGTTATCAAACGGCTGGGAATTTAAAGGACCTAATCAGTCAAAGAGCGCGCTAGCCATTGATGGCGCACAAGTCGATCCGTTATTTGCTAAAGACTTTATGTATCAAATATATCAACAGGCTAAGCCTGACTATAACGGACGAGTGACGGTGCCGGTATTATGGGATAAACAGCAAAATACCATAGTGAGTAACGAATCCTCAGAAATCATCAGAATGTTTAACTCAGCGTTTAATAAAGTGACTGGCAATACAGAAGATTATTATCCGTTAGCACTTCAATCAGAAATAGATTCATTAAACGAGCTTATTTACCCCAACATCAATAACGGGGTTTACCGCTCAGGCTTTGCGACCACTCAACAAGCCTATGAAGAAGCTGTAATGCCATTATTTGACACACTAGATACCTTAGAGGCTTTATTGGCTAACAAGAGGTATTTACTGGGTAATCAAATCACTGAAGCTGATTGGCGATTATTTACGACGCTTATTCGTTTTGACTGCGTGTATGTGGGACATTTTAAAACTAACTTACGTACGATTGAATCTTATCCAAATCTGTCGGGATATTTACGCGACTTATTTCAGCAACCGGGTATCGCAGAAACGGTTAATTTTGAGCATATAAAGCAGCATTACTACTTTAGCCACCAGCAAATCAATCCCACACAAGTGGTCCCAGCTGGCCCTATCATTGATTATATGCGTCCCCATAACCGAGATAGTTTATAGGTAACTGTTATGCTACTGATTTTATTCAGTAAACATCAGTCTCTAATTGAATGACTAAAAGCATCAGAATGAACATTATTCTGGTGCTATGCCCATCACTTCAATCACTTCATAAAACTGTTGGTTATTATCAAGCTGAATACTCCAGCGCACAGCACCCGCGTCTGCAATGAGTAACAATCTGTCAGCAATACACTTCATATCATCAACCATTGCGGTTAATACAATATTATTCACATTCAAACGGCATTGTAATTCAAATGGAGTGACCACTAATTTGCCTTGTGAAAATTCAATAATCATTAATATATTCCAGCCTAAAAATATAAAATCCCAAGTGAATTAATCACTTGGGATTATTGTTCTAACATCAGAATTATTTAGCTTAAATTTGCCAAATTAGTGCTGATGACCACCTTCACCATGTGAGTGACCGTGTGCGATCTCTTCATCGGTAGCTTCACGAACATCAACTACTTCAATATCAAAAGTCAATTCACGACCCGATAAAGGATGGTTAGTATCGATAGTTGCCATAAACTTACCGACTTTAACCACTGTCACTTGGCGTTGACCTTGTTCAGTATTAACAATCGCTGGCATACCCGCTTTCCATACTTTAGCGCCTTGTAGATGCTTGACAGAAACGCGCTGTTCAGCCGCTTCCATGCGCTCGCCGTAAGTAGCAGCTGCAGGAGGTGTTACACTAAATTTAGCACCCGCTTCTTTGCCAGTAATAGCATCTTCAATACCTGGCATCATGTTGTCATGGCCATGTAAATAAGCGATAGGCGATCCGCCTTCGTTAGTTTCAATCACTTCGCCTTTCTCATCGCGAAGCGTGTAGTTGAAACGTACAACCATATTATCTTGAGCTGTCATCGAATGTCCTTAATTTACTTCGATTTCAATAATTGCCGCAGCTTAACAAATCGAATACCAAGCTGCCAGCAAAAGCAGAACCTTATTACGTTCTGCTAATATTGAGTGGTGAACAAAAGTAAATGACACTCTCTTAGCAATACTGTGTTGTCATCACTCACTTTAAAGCTTATTGACTCAGCGTCATACCGAGCGCTTCAAAGGTTTTTTCATCGGGGAACCCATCAGCAACTAGATTTTTACTACGCTGAAAAGCTTGCACGCCTGCTATCGAGTTTCTGCCTAATACTCCGTCAGGTTTACCAACATCAAACCCTAATTCATTAAGCTTAGCCTGCATCACCTTAATATCACTGCGGTTAAACATCCCATGCTCTGGCGCACTAACATGAAGTGGCACAGCGCCATTAATTCTGTCAGCTAAATGGCCTACTGCGATGGCATAAAACTCTGAACGGTTCCAACGCATAATCACATCAAAATTGTCGTAACCTAGGAATGCTGGGCCAGTGTGACCCGATGGCACATATAACGAAGCTTCCATATCAGGGGTTGATAAAGGTTTACCACTTGTTTGGGTGATATTCATCTCAGCCCACTGAGTTAGTGGCTGTGGATGTTTAGGACCTAAATATTGATAGTCGTAATCCGCAGGTAAACTGACTTCTCTGCCCCAACGCTCGTTTGCTTTCCAACCTAGTTGTTGTAAAAAGTTAGCAGCTGAGGTTAAAGCATCTGCTGTGCTATTCCATAAATCGACTTTGCCATCACCATCACCATCAACCGCATATTTGGCATAATTAGTTGGCATAAATTGAGTATGCCCCATAGCACCGGCCCATGAGCCCACCATAGTGGCATCATCAAAGTTATACTTTTCTTTCAGTTTCAAAGCCTGCATTAACTCATTAGTAAAATAGTTACTACGGCGAGGATCGCACGCTAATGTGGCTAAAGAGTTGAGCACAGACATCTTGCCTTTATAGCCGCCAAAGTTAGTCTCTAAGCCCCAGAACGAAATAATATATTGACCTGGTACGCCATATTCTTTGGTTAATTTATTTAATAACTCGCGGTTTTCAGCAAGTAAGCGACGACCTTCCTTAACGCGCCAATCAGTGACACGTTTATTAAAGTAATTGCCAAAGGTCTGACTAAATTCTGGTTGTTGATTATCGAGTTCAATCACTCGGGGAATAAATTTAAGGTTGGCAACACTGGTATTGATCGTTTGTTCAGACAAACCTTCACTGCGAGCTTTGACTTTAAGCTTATCAACACATTGAGAAAAATCGTCAGGTGCTGCAATCGATTGAAGACTAACAAAGCAACTAGAAACTAATAACGCTGACTTAATAAACGGGGAAAATTTAAAACGCACCATAAATGAATACTTCTACAAATAATGACTGTCCACATCGTGACTGATAGCGATTCAGGAAACAAGAGCCTTTAAGTCTTAAATATTGAAAATATGTGTTTATCTGGTTAATTTCAGTTCATGTTTGCATTGATATTGTCACATTAGCTTAATAGTGTTTTGTATTGATTAGAGTTACCGTATAATCGTCACGTTAATTGAATTCATCAAAGAGACTAATCATGATTGAACAAACCCCTGCTGTTGCAAGCTTTATTGAGAACGTTAAAGAACATCAAGTCCTATGGGGCTTAGCGGATGAAACGGGCGAAGGTTGGGTTGTATGTGACTCTTCTGAATTCGAAGAAACCGACGTCATGCCGTTATGGTCAACTGAAGCTGCAGCTTCAAGCCATTGCACTGAAGAGTGGGCAGAGTACAAAGCAGTTAAAATTAGCCTAAATGAATTTTTAGAATACTGGGTTGGCGATTTAAACGAAGACGGTGTACTCGTTGGTTTAGATTGGATTGCTGATGAAGAATGCATCGAAGTTGACCCAATTGTACTAGCAAAAGAATTAGTTGACGTAGAAGCGGAATAATCTCTGCTCATCAAGTTGCGACAGCATAAAGTTGCTACGACATAAAGCTGCTAGAACATTCGTAAAATATAACGAATTTCAGCAGCTTTTTTATTGAATCCATTTTTACCAATAGGTCAGCTGTGAACCATTTACCGCCTTTAGTTGAAGTCCCTTTTGATTTACGCCATCAATGTTGGTTTTGTGCTGAACCGTCTAATGATGTTTTTAGTTATTACGCTAAACCGAGTACACCGCACCCTTCCCTAACTGTTCCCGCTTGCAGCGAATGTGCCCGCTTAGCTAAAAAGAATCCACTAACATCAATTTGGGATTGCCGCGACGGCGTAAAAGATGAGCTAATGAAGATTTACCATAAAGATTTAGCCATTGGGATTAACTGGACTGAAGAAGAACTAGAAGAATCAGGCTTTGATTGCCGTATTCTTTCAGGCTTTAAAGAAAGTGCATGGATGATGTACAACATAGCTAAAGGCCGTATTAACGCAAAAGGTTGGCCATTAGTACTTAATGCTGTGGATATTGAACAAGGCTACAGCGGTCAGTTTGAGTTTGATGGTTTAACCTTTAATTCTCTTACTAAAGCGATAAACCATTATTGCGATACATTAATGCTCAACAAATATCTGTTAAGTGAATTACTTAATATTGTCGGTAAAGAGAAATTCGCCTACGCGGTCAGATTATGCCGAATGAATATTGGCATCACCAAAGAACATCAAAAGCTGCTGCTACAGCAAGTAAAAGAAGAGTTTGAACAGTAATCTAGGCAATATTCAACACGTGCAAAGGTATTATGCAAAGGATGATGGTTAACGTCTCAATCAGAAGAGTTGGTTAAAATTAGCGACGCAGGAGTAAAAGCCAAGCGTTTTGCGTCCTGCTGAATTTACTTGTTAGCTGAATTTATACTTTTACCATATAAAGGCAATTTTCCAGTGGTATTTCATCAGGATAATCCGCTACTGAAAACCCTAGCTTTGTATAAGCTTGGATTGCACTTTTATTACTCCCTAATACAAATAGTGAGCACGAATCAGTTTTTAACTCTGATTTACCCAAAACACTCAAGTCCTGTATTAAACAGGAAACAATTCCTTGACCGCGAAAATGAGGACTCACAACAAGCCTACCGAGATGGCACTTATCAAGTCTCAGATAATATTGCCCAAATGCCAATAATTTCCCTTCACGGGAAACTAATGAAAATGACTTTAGTGAATCTAATTTCAAGTCTGCTTTAAAAGAATTTAAATCAAATGGATACCTAAAACCAGGGCCAGACCAAATACTTAATTCTTCCTCTGTAGAAAACCAAGACATCAATTCAATAAAGTTTGCATCAGAAGGTTGAGTTAAACGCATATTCACCTTACGCCCATATTAAGGTTTTTTAAGTTTGCTAAAATTGTGTAGCGAAATAGAACCGAGCAAACTGTAAAAAGTTCCGCTTTAACTATTTGTTATATTTTGTTTTTCACTAAACGTGAGTGGTAAACATCAAGCTCTTTACACACTTCTCGATGCTTGGTATCAGCTTTCGCAAATTTATCGCGACAAGCTTGAGTAAAACCATCATCTTTGCCCCAATCTTTAGCGGCTCTCATTTGATTATCCATCTCTGCTAAGTAACCACTTTTTAAATCGAGGAGGGCTTTGAAGCGATTCAGCTCATTTGCTTTTTTAGCTTCCTTAACAGCCCTGCGAGCATACAAAGCTGATAAGCCTGCAATTAAAACAGCAATAATTGATATGGTTTCAGCTGACATAATGCCAAATTCTCCTAGAAATATAACAGCTGTATAGTCCGCATGTGCATTTATTACGTCAGACCACTAAAATGCGCAACACTAAATAATTGAATTTAATTACATTACTCAAAAAAACTTCAATATACCAGCCATCAAAATACGCATGCGCATTTATTATGCGCAATAATCTAGAGCCTAAAAATTAAGGTATTGTTTTTATTACCTTAAATAGTATGGCAATAAATAAGTGCGCAAATAAAGTTCAATAATTTACTTGAAAATGGACATTCCCATAATGCTGTATGGGTATACAGGCTAGTGGTTAATACAGGCTGATGGTTAATAAAAGGGTGTTTATTCATGGCGACTAAGAGTCCATTTTTAACTGACATTCAGCAACAGATGAGAATGAAAGGTCATTTAAAAACTACTATGAAAGGGGTGCTGATGAGTAAAGAACCGAAAAATGTCATCGTCCTCATCAGCGAATATGGATAGTAGTCACTAAATTAGCTTACGATTCCAATAATGTCTTTAATCGTTTCTGTACCACACCTACTAATAAGTCTGGCTGGAACTTCGAGATAAATTCATCACAACCGACCTTCTCAACCATGGCATGGTTAAAGCTGCCACTAAGTGATGTATTCAAGGTGATGTATAGTGCAGCCATTTTGTCGTCAGCACGAATTTCTGATGTTAGCTTGTACCCATCCATTTCTGGCATTTCCGCATCGGTGATCATCATTAAAAACTCTGTGGTGATATCCACACCTTCGGCTGTGAGCTTTTGTAAATACTGCAAAGCTTGTAAGCCGTCTGAGGCTTCAATAATCTCAATTCCCAACTGGCTCAAGGTATCTCTTACTTGTTTTCTGGCAGTTGAAGAGTCATCGACTATCAATACTTTTTTACCCGGCATATGCTGAGCTAACTGCTCATCAAGTACGCCATCCGATAAGCTGATGTCGTAATCAATAATTTCTGCCAGTACTTTCTCGACATCAATGATCGACACTAAACGCTCAACATTATTCTCCTGCAACTTAGTGATAGCTGTAAGGTAATTATTGGCACCTGCTGACTTTGGCGGCGGCATGATATCGCTCCAAGTCATATTAACAATGTGCTCGACTTTACCTACCAGAAAACCTTGTACACTGCGGTTATATTCAGTAATGATTAAATTACAATCCTCAGATATAGGCATTGGGCTAAAGCCGATTGCACCGCGCAAGTTAATCACTGGAATCGACATTCCACGAATATTGGCGACACCACTGATATTGTTATTACTGCCAGGTAACGCACTCAAAGGAGGTAACTTAACCACTTCTTTTACTTTAAAAACATTAATCGCAAATAATTGAGTCGCACTTATTTTGAACAGTAGTAATTCCAACCGGTTCTCACCCACTAGTTGGGTGCGTTGATCTACAGTATCAAGAACTTTCTTCATTGTTATTTCTCAGTTAACTCAACATCGATTTGGTTAAATTATAAATGATTCAAACAAAAAAACTGCTGACTTTATCTTAATAAATCTGCTTAATGTCAAAACAATCGTTTTTTAGTATAAATTTACAACAATCATCATTTTATTAAGATCTTATCGGCACAAAACGCCGTATCATTAGCAATAAATCAATAAGCCACAGTCAAGGCTTTGAATCATCAGATAAACATCCCTATAAAGGAAATAAGATGCGCAAAAAAACAGTAAAAATAATCGCTTCTGCTTTATTACTTTTATCTACCAGTGCCTGCACTATGTTAGACACCAAAGTTGCTGTTGTAGAAGACTTCAAGCTCGATAAGTACCTCGGCACTTGGCACGAAATTGCAAGATTAGACCATTCTTTCGAGCGCGGCTTAAGCCAAGTTACTGCAACCTATTCAGTAGAAGGCGACAAAGTCGTGGTGATTAATAAAGGTTTTTCTGAAGAAAAATCTGCTTGGAAACAGGCCGAGGGTAAAGCCTACTTCATTGGATCAGATAATATCGCTCGTTTAAAAGTTTCTTTTTTTGGGCCCTTTTATGGGGCATATCAAGTTCATGATTTAATCAAAGATGAACAAGGCGAATACCTCGCGTCACTGGTCATTGGGCCAAACAATGAATATGCCTGGATTTTAGCTCGAGACAAGACAATTTCTGCAGATGTTAAACAAGGCTTTATCAATAAAATGACTAAATTAGGTATCGACGAGCAAGACTTAATATGGGTAGAACAAAACTAAATGATTATTAGTGATCATAGCCAAGTTCAATCTCGTATACATACTTGATTTAACAATAAACCTTGGCTTGATATTCAAGTCCATCATCATATAGGTGCAGTTATGATTTTACCCTTGTTTCCATTATCTATTTGTTTATTGCCGCAGGGTTTTACCCAGCTCAGAATTTTTGAGCCTCGCTATAAACGCCTAGTCACTGAGTCATTAAAGTCTGGAGAAGGATTTGGCTTATGCATGCTTAACAGCAAAAATGAACTTATGCCTATTGGCACTTGGGTACATATTATCGACTTTGAAACGCTTGATGATGGCTTACTTGGTATCAGTATTGAGGGGCAGCATCGTTTTAAAGTGAATAATTTCGAAGTTGAGTCTGATGGCTTAAAGCGCGGGGATGTGAGTATCATTCCTGATTGGCCAAGCAGTGACTTAGTCGACAACCAGCAGTATTTGAGTGAATCCTTACTGCAAATTTTAGAGCAATACCCGACTCATTTATCCCATTACAATAAAGAAGACTTTGATAATATTTCATGGGTTTGCCAGCGTTGGTTAGAAATCATGCCGATTACTGCGGAAGAAAAGTATCAATGCATCAATAGTCACAACCACGAAATGACCCAAGAGTTGATATCTAGCATCATTAAGTAATGGTGCTTTGCTTTCTCTATACATTTGCACTGATGGCACTATGTGCCTTTATATCTCCTCTTTTATGTCTCATCTATTAAATTCCACCTTAGTTTTACCCACTGGTATCATTTTTAAACCGCTGCACAATGAAGTTAAATAAAAAGTGATCTTTTCCACTAAGTACTCCGTATCAAAAAATAAGTGACGCGTTTGAGTTACTCGATAAGCATGCTAGTTGTAACAAACTGCCCCACTTCATCGAATGACCAAATACCTAAGTCTTTGTCGAAGCTTTCTTTATTGAGACTTCTTTTGAAAATGCGAGCGAAAATAAATGGAAAATTTTCAATCACAAACGCCACAAAATCGTTATGATAAAGGTATGTTATCTAAAAATAATAATGCCATGACCACAAACGATTCTAGTGACAACGAAGCGCAGTATCTTGCCCAACTTATGGAGCAAGTGGCAAACCAACGCAGCAAAGCCGCGTTTGCTAAATTATTTGCTCATTTCTCACCAAAAATCAGAGCGTTCGGCGTTCAACGTTTAAGTCAGCAAGGTCTAGCAATGGACTTAGTTCAAGAAACCATGACCCGAGTGTGGACCAAAGCACATTTATACAATGCAGACAAAGCCGCCGTAAGCACTTGGGTGTTTACTGTAATGCGAAATCAGTGCTTTGATATGCTGCGTAAAGTGCAAAATAACCGTGAAGATGCTTTCGGTGATGATATTTGGCCATTGTTTGAGTCTGATGAAAGTGATGAAACTGATAACGACTTTAAGCTTTCTGCCACGTTACTCAAACACGTTGATGATTTGCCTCCACTTCAAAAACAAGTTGTTCAAGGTATATATATGCAAGAGCTTACCCAGCAAGAACTTGCAGATAAGTTAAAAGTACCCATAGGTACCGTAAAATCTAGATTAAGACTCGGCTTAGAAAAGTTAAAAGGCTTCATGGAGAAACATTATGATTAAGTATCACCCCAATCAGGACTTGTTGACACTCCATGCGAAAGGCGAACTGCCCTTATCCTTATCAATCGCTGTGTCAGCCCATTGTGAGCTTTGTGCTGAATGTGCTGAAAAAGTTGCTGCACTGACATTAGCTGCATCAGAAGAAAGCTTTTCATTGACTCAGTTATCTATGGATAATGGCAACATGGACGCCGAATTAGATACAGATTTAGAAGCACTGTTAGCTGACATGATGTCAAACGACAAGCTCGAAAGTGCAGCGATTACACAAGCTGCTACCAAAGAAACAGGCCCTTCACCTGCTGTTACTAACGTAAAAGGACAAGACTACACATTACCACGTGCTTTTAGACAGCAAATGAGTCATCAATGGCAAGGTATAGGTAAAGTCAGTCGCCTACGTTTAGAAACAGGTGAAAGTAAAGCCAGAGCTAGCTTACTGCACATAGCTGAAAATGGTGAAATACCGCAACATAGCCACAAAGGAGAAGAGTTAACTCTATTACTGGCTGGTGAGTTTAGCGATGAATACAACACTTACACCGCAGGTGACTTTATGGTGCTTAATAGCGACCATGAGCATAGCCCGAAAACGGTTGAAGGTTGCTTGTGTTATACCGTGGTAGATGCTCCGCTGTACTTCACAAAAGGTATAAGTAAATTACTCAACCCTATTGGTGAACTGATTTACTAATAGGTCGGTTTTTAAAACTGTATCAGAGCAATAGTTATCGATAAATTCAGCGTTTATGGTAACTATTGCTCTTGTTTTACACTTTTAGATGAATAAGCAATCAAAAAAACACTGATTAGTTCACCTTTTAGTCTAAAACTGTTTTATTTTTAAAAAAATGTATTGCTATATAAAATATATACGCATATTATCCTTTATGTTATTAAGTTAACTTGTATTTATTCGTTTACCCTTCTGTTAGTCATAACCGCAACTGTAAACCCACACTACAAGTCATTCTGCTAAGTTCTACATTGTCGATAAATTGTCATTAGTTTGTCATGTGGCTATGTTCAACTATTCATAGCAAGTATGTTGGCGATTAAAATAATTAATCTACTAAGCCTACTTGTAAATGTAATGAGCGCAATTAACTTAAGCACACAAAACTAAACCAATACACAAAGAAACTTACGCAACACAACTGCTTAAGGATATTTATTGTTATTACTTACTCACCATAAGGTGAAATTTCAAACAAGGAGTGTGGCACATGTCATACAACATTAATGGTCATGAAATTACAGTTAATTTTCCTGTAAATTCAATATCTTCAAACAAAAACTCAATAGCTTTTACTGACAGCCAAGGTAAAACTAAAACAACTTTTTCAAAGCGCACTGAAGCGTTAAAATTTATGAAATGGTTGATTACGGCTAACAAGTAACACTTTCTATAACGCTTGCGTTATTCATTTGCTCAGTTACTCAATAAACATCGCTTCTCGGTATTCCATCTCACACTTACCGGACGTTTATTAGAACTGAGCAATATGAAAAGAATCCACTCTCAAACCACTTCCCTACTTACAAAATCACAAACTTATTCTCAAAATCACTGATCTATTCACAAAATCACTGCCCTAGTCTCAGAATAACTGCCCTTTTCACAAAATAACTTACCTATTCACAAAAGCACTAACCTAGTTTGTCAATTTACGTTTACCCGCCAAATTAAAAATAATGATAAATACAAAGCTTAAGCTGACTTAAGCCTAGATTAGTCTTTTTTGAATCTTATTTGGGTGTCACTTTGCCTGATACTTGCGTTTATACCTGGCTAACATGCTTGGATTACCTAACACGCCACCTTGATGCAGGTACATTAGCGGCGCTGTGTTATCTATATTGTCGACGACACTTGAATGCGTTAAAAAATGTTCAAGCATGATAAACCCCACTGGATCGTATAACAGCTCAAATTCAATGCCGCTTGCACACACCCGTTGCCACATCTCAAAACATTCACGTTTTAACTTTCCAAAGTGATATTTACTGCCATTAGAGATAATACGTGGATGATGAAGCGCATTTTCGCTTAACTGCTTAAACTGCAACCTTAAATAATCATCGCCACCAACGCAACTGCAGGTCAGCACATTCACTTCAGGTGAACCTTCATCCTCTGCTCGCTTTACCTTAAAGAATCGTTGCAAGAATAAAGCTGTGGTACCTGTGCCTGAGGGCAAAAATAGGTTTAGGGTTAAATAGTGGTTTTCATGCATCCAGTCGAGAATTTGCTGACCTAGTTGCTCAAGGCCGCTAGCGGCGTACTCACATCGACCGCCTTCTGGAATATACAATTCATTGGCTAAGGCTGATTTGGCAAGCTTTGTCACATAACTATCAAGGCTTTCAGTGACATGCTCAGGCTTTTCGATGATATTGGCACCATTCTCAAGTGCTGCCAAATAATTACCTTGTGGATTTTGCTGCAAATAACTGGCGATATGATCAACATAATAATCCAGCTGCCAGCCGCGCATTTTTGTCAGCACAGCAAGCGAATGCAAAGAGTTGGCTTGTGCAGATCCATAACCCACCACCTTAGTGATTTCAGGACATTCTTTTTCAAGAAAATACTGAAATTTGCGGGCTTTATTGCCACTAAAATCTGGATGGATCAGGTCGTCACGTTTAACAAATATTTCTCGCTGCGCAAATGTCATAGTCTCGACTGGGGTGGGCGCAAACATAATGATTCACTTATTCAATGATTAAAAACCTTAATGAGTATTTTACCTAAAATTTAGTGAGAACCGCTATCTCGAACTTATCCTAGTCCGTATTCAATCACATTCCCTAAGCCATAGAGAGTCAATTCCAATTGCAAAATAAAGTTACCCCAGCCATTAAAGTACATATAAAACAGTAACTAAAGAGGGTTTTACTTTCAAATGTAAACCATAAAAAATTATTGGCACATTTCTAGCAATTTAAAAATTAGACTTAGCCATAAGGCTTAGAAATTTTATTCATTCGAAACTAAGGGATTATCAATGTCAGTGTTGAGGTTAATATTTAATGTTGCATGGTTCATCATGGGCGGTTTTATCATGGGACTTGCTTGGTGGTTTGCGGGGCTATTATGTTTTATCAGTATTATTGGTATTCCATTTGGACGTGCTTGCTTCGTGATTGGTGAAATGGCATTTTGGCCATTCGGACAAGAAAATGTTAACCGTAAGCATTTATCAGGTATTGAGGATTTTGGTACTGGCCCGCTAGGAATGGTAGGTAATGTTATTTGGTTCTTATTCTGTGGTATTTGGTTAGCTATTGGTCACCTTACCCATGCATTGGCTTGTTTTGTCACTATTATCGGTATTCCTTTTGCGATACAACATGTAAAGCTGGCGCTATTAAGCCTTACACCGATTGGCCAGACGATTGTTACCAAAGAGAGCTACTAAACCGGACGATAAACATAGCTCGAATCAACTCATGTTTTCACCTTATGTAAAACGAAAAGGAACTCAACTGAGTTCCTTTTTCTTTACTGACCATGATTTTGGCTAATGCCTTTGTTACTGATGCATTTACTCTAGCCCTAATATGTACTCAAACTCTTTTTCTGTCACAGGTTGAACGCTCAGTCTCGCCCCCTTACTGACTAACACCATGTCAGCCAAATTAGGGTCGGACTTTAATTCAGATAAAGTAATAACTCGAGAAAGTTTAGCTTTAAATGTTAAATTTACCGCGACCCAGCGAGGGTTATCTCGAGACGACTTTGCATCAAAATAGGCTGAGGTGGGATCAAAAGCACTTTCATCAGCAAAAGGGCTTGAAGTGACTGTTGCTAAGCCAACAATACCAGGAACTTTACAGCTTGAGTGATAAAACAAAACGGTATCACCTTGCTTGACTTTATCGCGCAGAAAATTACGTGCTTGGTAGTTTCTTATTCCATCCCAAGGTTCAGTTTGATTATCACATTCTGCTAAATCATCAATACTGAATGCATCTGGTTCTGATTTCATTAACCAATAAGACATATTAGGCTCCATGTAAGTGACGCTTTTCATCGAATAAAGCGAACTCTTCTAAAATTAAGTCGGTAAACAATTGTCCTGCACGGCCTAGTGGTCTCTCAAGCGTCGACACTAATTGTGGAGTAAAGCGAAAACGATGACCACCAGCAAAATCAACAATCGCTAACTCATTCTTATCAAGTTCTTCTGCAATGAGAAATTCAGGCATCCAGCCAAAGCCTAATCCTTTTAGTAATGCATTCTTCTTCATGATAAACCCTGATAGATAAAATACTTTATCGCCGCCAAACTGTAACTCATCTCTTTGCTTGGTGGGAGCAGAATCTTCAATGGTTAATTCAACGTGTTGCTGCAGCTCAGATAAACTTACTGATGTGGACGCCGCTAACGGGTGCTGCTTTGAACAAACCAGTAAACTGGTCACTGTGGGTAATTGTTTAGCTGAAAAATAAGGCGCAGCAACATAGTCTTTAACCAACATTAAGTCGGCTTTATCTCGCTCAAAGCGATGCTGTACCCCGCCTAAGAATTCCATATTCAGCTGTACTTTGGTGGGAACATTATTCTCAGACATACGCTTTAGCGCATTCATAATTGGCTCCATCGGAAGCGCACCATCAATCACGAGTTCAAGCTTTGGCTCCCAGCCTTCACTAAATCGACTGGCCAAATGTTCAATATTCGATAAATGCTGCAGTAATCGCTGTCCTTCAGCCAAAATGACTTTGCCTTCAGGGGTTAACTCAGCTCGGTATTGATCTCGATTAAATAATTGCACACCCAAATGCTGCTCAAGCTTTTTTACTTGATAACTAACCGCTGATTGAGCCTTATGCAACCTTTCAGATGCTTTAGAAAAACTTCCTTCCTCAACAAGCACTTGCAGCACATTAAATGCTTCAACATCAATTTTCATACTTCCCTCTACCTCAAAGCCTGTTCAATTGCTGTGACACTCTTGTAAACATTTTAATACCATCTAAAAAACTGATTGAGTTACGTGATTTATTATTCTTTTTTTTGCTCATCTTAGCAACTAAATTGATAACTAGATCACAAAGTGTTTGGTTTTAGTGCGCTAGAAAACACCAACAATAATAGCGTTATGCACGACCAAACCGTATTCAATGAGTTAACTGGGTGAGGAGTTACTATGCCTTCTTATGTTCGGCAAGGTCAGATACCTGCTAAACGTCATATCGCTTTTAAGAAAGAATCAGGCGAGCTTTACCGTGAAGAACTATTTTCAACTCATGGCTTTTCAAATATTTACTCCAATAAATATCACCATAATATGCCTACAAAGGCGCTAGCTGTTGCGCCTTATGCTGTTGACCACGGTGAAACCTGGCAAGACTCGTTAATACAAAACTACAAATTGGATTCCCGCCAAGCTGATTGTGAAGGCAATTTTTTTAGTGCACGCAATAAGATTTTCTTTAACAGCGATGTCGCTATGTACACAGCGAAAGTCACTGAAGATACCGCTGAGTTTTACCGTAATGCCTATGCTGATGAAATCGTGTTTGTCCATCAAGGCAAAGGAAAGCTATTCAGTGAATATGGCGAGCTTGAAGTTAAACAATGGGATTATTTAGTGATCCCCCGCGGCACGACTTATCAGCTTAAATTTGATGATTACGCCAATGTTCGCTTATTTGTCATTGAGTCATTCTCAATGGTTGAAGTGCCTAAGCATTTTAGAAATGAATATGGCCAAATGCTTGAATCTGCGCCCTATTGCGAGCGCGATTTCAGAACGCCTACATTAACTGAAGCCATCGTTGAACAAGGCGAGTTCCCATTAGTGAGTAAATTTGGTGATAAATATCAGGTTACAACACTAGAGTGGCATCCATTTGATCTTGTTGGCTGGGACGGCTGCGTTTACCCGTGGGCATTTAACATCACCGAGTATGCTCCTAAGGTCGGCAAAATTCATTTACCGCCATCTGACCATATCGTATTTACAGCTAACAACTTTGTCGTATGCAACTTTGTGCCACGTTTATATGACTTCCACCCTGAATCGATTCCTGCGCCTTATTATCACAACAACATCGATAGCGATGAAGTCTTATATTACGTTGACGGCGACTTTATGAGTCGCACAGGAATTGAAGCCGGCTATATGACCCTGCATCAAAAAGGTGTGCCTCATGGGCCGCAACCTGGAAAAACTGAAGCTTCAATCGGTAAAACAGAAACCTACGAATATGCCGTAATGGTCGATACCTTTGCGCCACTTCACCTCACAGCTCATGTAAAAAATTGCATGAGTGATGATTACAACCGTTCTTGGATTGAATCATAACTAAACGATTTGATTCATCTATATGTATTTAAAACGTCACCAGAGAGTGACGCTCAAAGCAAAATAATATTAAGGAAAACACAATGGCGAGCGAAACAAACCCACTTGGTCTTTTAGGCATTGAATTTACAGAATTTGCCAGCCCAGACACTGATTTTATGCATCAAGTGTTTATTGACTTTGGTTTTTCTATGCTTAAAAAAGCAAAAGCGAACGATATTGTTTATTACAAACAAAACGATATTAATTTCTTATTGAACAAGTCTAAGCAAGGTTTCTCTGCTGATTTTGCTAAATCACATGGTCCTGCTATTTGCTCAATGGGCTGGCGTGTTGAAGATGCTGAGTTTGCCTTTAACGAAGCTGTTGCTCGCGGCGCAAAGCCTGCTGATGATGCAGCGAAAGACATGGCCTACCCTGCTATTTACGGCATCGGTGACAGCTTAATTTATTTCATCGACGTATTCGGTGAAGCGCAAAACATCTACATCAATGATTTTGAAGACTTGGCAGAGCCAATGATTGTTGAAGAGAAAGGCTTTATGGAAGTCGATCACTTAACCAACAACGTTTACAAAGGCACCATGGAAAAATGGGCTAACTTTTATAAAGACATCTTTGCCTTTACAGAAGTGCGCTACTTTGACATCAGCGGCGCACAAACCGCATTGGTATCTTATGCCCTTCGCTCTCCAGATGGTAGTTTCTGTATTCCAATCAATGAAGGTAAAGGCAACAATAACAACCAAATTGATGAATACTTAGGTGAGTATAATGGCCCAGGTGTACAACATTTAGCATTTAGAAGCCGCGATATCGTCGGTTCATTAGATGCTATGGAAGGCACTGCGATTAAGACGCTGGATATTATTCCTGAATATTACGACACCATTTTCGATAAGTTGCCGCAAGTGACAGAAGATCGTGACCGTATTAAACATCACCAAATCCTAGTCGATGGCGATGATGACGGTTACTTATTACAAATTTTCACTAAAAACTTATTCGGGCCAATCTTCATTGAAATTATTCAACGCAAGAATAACTTAGGGTTTGGTGAAGGTAACTTTAAAGCGTTATTTGAATCTATTGAGCGCGATCAAATGAAACGCGGTGTGCTGTAAGCAAAACCGTATTTTAAGCATTACCCTTGGTAAATGAAAAAGCCCGCTGTTTGTAACAGCGGGCTTTTTACGTTAAGAACTTATTTCGTTCATTAAAGACACACATCTTTAATAGACAACTTCCTTACAAAGTACTTCTTAAACGGAATTTCTTAAAAAGGCACCTCTTACACAGGCACTTGTTTAAAGGCGCTTTCTTAAAACGGAATATCGCAGTCTATTTCAAATGGAATACCTGTCACCGGGTGAGTAAAACTTAGATAACTGGCATGCAGTAACAGCCTTGATGCTAGAGTTTCTGATATTGCGTTGCGGTATAAATCACACCCCAGAATCGGGTGACCAATATGTTGACTGTGGATCCTTAATTGGTGTGTTCGACCGGTAATTGGGGTGAATTTTACACGCGTCACTGGTACTGTTTGCGATAATGTTTCTTCATTAGCATTGACGTTAACATTGGCATTGACGTTAAAATAAACATTAGCATTTGCTTTAACAAAGCTCTCCTCAATCACCTCAAACTCTGTTAGCGCTTGTTTACCTGTATTGCTGCAGATCTTCATATACGGAAAATTATCGACATCCTTCGCGATTGCGGCGTTAATCACACCTGCGCTTTGTAACTCATCTGATAAATGACCATGCAACACCGCGTGATAACATTTATTAATGATTTTATCTTGAAACTGCTTGGTTAATAGGCCATTGATCGTTTTATTTAATGCCACTAGCATAATGCCAGAGGTGCCAAAATCGAGACGATGGACCAGTGTTGCCGTCGGGAAATCTTGCACTAAACGATAATGAACAGAGTCTTTATTAAGCGGATTCTTACCCGATAAACTCAGTAAACCACTGGGTTTATTGATCAACAATAAATGCTCATCTTGATAAAGGATGGAAATCTGTTCAGTGCATGGTGGGGCAATAAATTCTGTCATCACAGCCTTAGGTATTTATTAAGGCAAGAATGGTAATAAAAAGGTGGCAATTAAGCCACCTTTGTTGTGTTTACTCATGATAAATTTTATCTAAATCAAAGCAGACTTTTTTAAACTCTGATATAGATTTCAGACACTTAAAACTGCAATGACGCTGTATCTGTCGCATCTTCATTATCAGTCACGGTTAACTGCACCTCATTCGCTTGTCCTGCACGTTTAAGTACAATACGACGATTTGACTGATGGCCATCATTAAACAACCATGATTGCGACGCAATTCGACCATCCTCATCGACACTTCGTGAAACAAATACCTCTAAAAACCACAAGTTTATGTACTTAATTACTGCTGTTGGAGCGGCATTTTCAGGAATATCAGTCACCTCGACTGGTTGGGTCAAACTATCTGACTCACCTTCTGCATCCGTTACCGTTAAGGTCACTTGGTAAACACCATTATTTGCAAACGCATAAGTTGCAGACGTCCCAGTGGCAGTGCTTCCATCACCGAACTGCCATTGGTGAGTTAACGCATCTTGATTATCATCAGTAGAAGTAGAAACAACTTCTAACTGAGCCCCATTTAATGCCCATGTAAAACTTGCGACTGGAGCTTGATTTTCAGGAGTGAATTGCAATTCAACAACCATAGGATCATGATCTGAAGAGCGATAAGCATCCGCAGCATAGTAATTAACGAGCTGGGTATCCGATTTGTATTCTTCGTTATAATCTAAAATTGAGGGTTCATCTGCATTAATATGCCAATCTGTCACATTCAATACATTATCAAGTAATGCATCATTGACTAATGCATGGTCTAACTGACCTGCTTTGCCCGAAAAAATATAAGAATAGGCATCAGAAATACCAAAGTGAGTAAACAACTCAGTAAAACCATTCTCGGTTAATGCAGTTACGGGGTCTTCTTTGGCGTAAGCATTTAAATCACCAATAATCAGTATTTTGGCTTGTTCTCCATCAACTTCATATTGCTCTGCCAACCAAGGAGTCATTGCTTTCGCCGCCTTTGTACGAGTGAGGTTACAGTTTCCTTGGCCATCACCTACATCAGGATCTCCGACGCTATTACAGTTACTGCCTTTAGACTTTAAATGATTAACAGCAACAACAAATTCTTCCCCAGTAGCAGCATCAGCAAATAATTGAGTCACCATTGGGCGGTTTTTACTGTCATCAAATAATGGTAAACCTTGTTCATCTAAAGGCGAGTTACTCGTGTTTAGCACTTTAGCTTCACCTACAGGTGAAACGCGATTAACTTGGTAGATTAATCCTACGGCAATTTCATCAGTGCCAACAGTGGTGTCACTTGCAGCAATATAATCATAACGATTAGCTACGGTTGCATCATTTAAAGCATTAACTAAGTTTGCAATAGCAGACAGTTCAGAATAGCCATCATTTTCGATTTCCATTAAACCGACTACATCAGCATTCATGGCAGCTAATGCATTTATAATCTTAGCTTGTTGACGCTCAAACTCACTGAATGAATCAGCTCCTCGTGAAGTTGGAAACCCATTACCCTGTCCATCGCCGTTAAAGAAATTTAGCACGTTAAAACTTGCCACAGTGACATCGCCAGTGCCCACAAGTTCAGGTGTCGCTGTACGTGAGTTGGTGGAAATAACATTGACAGTTTGAGTTGGCATCACTCGATATTCATTAAAACTATAATGCAAAACCCCAGTTATAGATGAGATAGAATCGCCTGCACGAAGGCTGTTATTGGCAGATAATTGAGGCGCAGGATAAGGCACTGCATCTGGATTTTGAGTTGTTGCACCATCATCTAGGATGATTCGATCTAAGTCATAACTTGCTTCTAGTGCTAATGCATCCGCACCAGGATTGGCAACTTGTGTCCCTGTATAATGACGTTCGCTACCTAATTCTGCATCACCATATCGACCTAAGTTGGCGACAGTATTCACTACTAAAGCTTGCTCGAATCCGATTAACATCCCCTCGTAAGCTTCAAGTGAAAGTGCGCTTTCAACGGGTAAACTGATTAAAGATACTTGAGGTAATAGTTGTTGAGTATCACACACAATACTGCCACTAATATCTGCAAGTTCAGTGAGGTTATTATACTCTTTTATTGTCCCTTGCAATCTGACTCTATCGCCCATATTGACAGCGATTGGTTGTGAGTCTGTATAAACAAATATGGCTTCAGAGGTGCTAGGGTCGGCATCAATCTCACTATCAGCCATTTGTAAGTAAAAACCTTTTAAGCCCGCTTGCATATCACTGGTGACTATACCTTCTACAAAGACTGTCTCGCCCACTAATGGACTGATATCACTACTACCTTGGATGGTGTGAATTGCTGTAAATGAATCACCACAAATCAGCTCAACTGGGTCAGTTGGGTCAGTTGGGTCAGTTGGGTCAGTTGGGTCAGTTGGGTCAGTTGGGTCAGTCACGGAACCATTAAAACTGCCAAGATCACTAAAATCATCTTTTGCGAATCCAAACCAGTTATCTAAAGAAACTTCATCATCTGGGTTGGTGTCAGCAATGATGCTATCATGATTACGTCTTAAAGTATTATCTTTCGTCGATAGGTCACCTGAGCCCCATTCAGATCCAGGATCTACACCTACTTGTCCAAGGGAATCAATAATCGTTGTTTGATTAAAAAGTACAATGGCGTCATCACCATTAAAAAAACTCGTTGTAGATAGCTGTTGAGCATTTGCTAGTATCTCAGAAGAAGCATCATCATCCGCAATAACAAAAGTTGCACCAGCATCAACCTCACCAGATAAACTGATTGTGCCGCCACTGTTACTATTGCCATTGAAGAAGAACTGTAGTTGATAACCTGAAAGATCAACTGCTTCATTGGTGGGATTGTATAGCTCAATCGCCTTATTGTTGCTGCTGCCTTCAATGTATTCAGAGATGATTAAATCATCAGCATAACTTTTAGTTGCTATAGTCGCCGTAGATACAGCTGATATGGATAAAGCTAATAACGAAACGTTGAACTTATTCACTTTGCAAAACATGTGTAACCCCTAGATTTATTAATCTATCTTTATGTGTTTATAGTATTTTTATCATTTTGGTTTCATCCAAAACCAACCAAGACTATAAACAGCAAGGGTTGCACATTTGTTAAAATTCAATTACATATCGATACATATTTTTGAATAAGTCTTTCGTATGACGCCCCTAAAGAGTAATTTAGGCACAAAATTTACAACAGGTAATTACACACTTAAACGTCAAATATATTCAATTATTTTCACACAATGCAGTTAATGCATTAAACCTAAAACTACAGCAGATATTGTGAGTAATGAAAGCGTCCAAATACGATTACTAACAGGTAAAGCAGAGCCCAAAGCACTAAAGCACTAAAGCACTAAAGCACTAAAGCACTAAAGCACTAAAGCACTAAAGCACTAAAGCACTAAAGCACTAAAGCACTAAAGCACTAAAGCACTAAAGCACTAAAGCACTAAAGCACTAAAGCACTCAGTCATCAACATCGAAAAAGTGTTGTATTCGCTATTATTAATGTACTTCTTTTATCAGGTTCTCAGAACCAAGAGCACGATACAGCCAATCGATATGTTCACCTAACAAAGGCTTCATTTGATGAAAAAGAAAGAACAAAGCTTGTTCTGTCTATCATATCTTGTTGACAGACATTCTAATTAATGGCGTAAAGAAAATTTAAAGCCTTTAGCGATAATTTGAAAATACGACTTTTGCATGGCTGTAAGGTTTGCCAAATAAACAAGTCCAATCACTTGATACTGCAGCTTATAAATTATTTTAAGTAGCAGATACACCAAGGTTTTCTTGATCTACTACAATAATATTTATTGCATTGTTAGTTACTAACTCACTAGTAATAGAACATGTTGCATCAGTAGATCCACCATTGGATATCATTATTTTTAAGAAAACTCTGATAATTAAATATTCAATGGTTTTCTTTACAAAAAAACGACCATTGTAGTAACGAGTTAATACACTAACTTCTATTTAAACTCTTCAAATTATTTTGTTTATATTAATTATTAACCCAGTGCTTCTACTTTTTGGATTTAAATTTATAACCTAAAAAAGTTAATAACATCCCTATTATTTGGAGAAAGATGAATAATAATATTTCCATCTCTTGACTCACCCTAAAACTCATCGAAATTAAATAACACAAAGCTAAAGTGACACAAACAATGAATACTCCTAAAAGAGCCGATCTTGTAAAAGATAGTATAGAATATTTAAATAAGCGGCATACTAAAATTGGTTGAATCAAACCTCGTATTAAAGATAACGAGATTAATAGTGCGCAAGCTGCTCCTAAGACCCCATAAAGCTTGACCAAACATAGCATTAATACAAGCGTAGTCACCGTTTCCATTACTGATAATTTAGCACATTTCCCATATTCACCTTTTGCAATGAGCAATGAATTAACAGGACCTTGCATATTTGCAATAGCAAAACCTACAGCCATTATTTTGAGCACACTCCAAACTTTATCAGGAACCTCTCCAAGCCATACTTGTAGAAACATCTCGCCTACTACAAGAAGATTAATGTATATCAAAGTAGACAAAGCAGAAGAGCACAAAATGCTAATGTAAAACTGTCTTTCAAACGTAGAGCTTTCATCAGAAACTTTACTAAAATAAGGGGTTAAAACCGAGTTTAAGGTGATTGAAATCTCTACGTAAATTTCCATTAATCTTCCTGAAATCCTTAATGGCGCGGAAGATGCAGAATTGATGATGTAACCAACAAATAGGATGGAAGAGTTATTTCTAAAATAATCATTAACTCGCATAGGCAAAAACATCACACCAGAGCTCATAATCTTTTTGATTTGCAATCGGTTAATTAAGGCGAGAGAAAACTCTACCTTCAGGCCTGATGATAAAGACCATTTTAGTTTTAATAATAGTTCTATGATAGAAATAGAAACAAACACTAAGGCTATTCCCAAAACACCTAGCTCATATTTTATTGAGAGAAGGAGAAGAACCAGTCGTAAAATATTGCATGATGCCTTGATAACATTATTTTGAAAAAACTTAAACTTTGCATTTAGGTATCCCTGCAATGTACCTGATATTAAATTGAGGGAGTAAGAGATAGATAGAAGTGAAAAAATCAAGAATACTGACTCGGATGTATTAAACTTCAACCCTCCTGAATAGACATCCCAAACATAACAAATGGATATAGCTACCAACAAAAACATCGAAGCCATTAACGATATTAGCAACATGACATTTGATACTATAACTTTCCTCTCGCCTTCGTATTCTTCTTTTTTGGAAACATGACGCCCAATAATTGACCCCATTCCAAATTCAAGTAAATTAACTTGGGCCACAAAAGCAATAAGGATAGCCCACAAACCAAAGTCGGACTCTCCTAAAAAAGAAAGTAATGCTCTAACAACAAATAAACCAACGAATACTTGTATAAATACATTAACAATATTAAAAGCAACACCTGATAACAATTTACTGAACACTATAATATCCCTAAAAGTAACTTTCCCATGCTTTAAATTTGTTAATTCAGTAATCATTAACCTTAAACTTGATAGTCAAAAAGTTTTAAATGCTGCACATTTATAATTTTGTAGTTCAAATAACTATCAAGAATATTTAAATTTCTAAAGGTTTATTATACATTGAATTAATTACAATTTCATAACAAAAAATCATAACATGAGTCATTTTAAATAAATGCGATGTTATATAGAGTGAACTTAAATAAAGCTGCATAAAAAAACCACTATTGATAGTGGTCTTTGCCGTTATTGAATTGCAAAGCTAAAAATCATCACATATTGACATCAACAATATAATGACCTTGTAGCCAGTTTCTGCCAATAAGCAGTTTATAGGTCATTTTACTGCGGTCACGTAAGTTAACATCTACTTTAAACTCTTCACCAGGCTCCCCTAGGGTTAATGTCACCATATAACGGATTTCACTACCTTGAGCATTTCGGATAAGTGATGTGCTGTGTATACGCGCTGTGACGTCAACAGTTTCATCTTTTTCGTTCATAGTGGTAAAAGTGACATCTTTGCCAACATTGTTTTCCATGTTGTCTTTGTCTTCGTCTTTTATCCTTAAGTTGACTGCATGTAACGAATTTTCAACCGCGCCAGTATCAATTCGTGTATCAAAGATTAAACCTGACTCTACAATGCTTATTCCTGCTGTCGGGCCAATAAACTTTTTCTCAGAAACATCAACAACATATTTACCTTTAAGCCAATTACGACCTATCAGTAATTTATAATCCATAGTGGTTCTATTCTTTAAATTGACCTTCACTGTACGGGTACTGTCTCCGTAAGTAATAGGAAGCTTCACTGCGTAACGGGTTTCTGTGCCCTGGGAGTTACTGACAGTTGAAGTTCCCACGATTTCAGCAGTTACCCTTTCTTTGTCGCCTTTTTCATTAAAGGTGTTAAAAGACACATTTTTGCCAGTGTTATCTTTCATATTTTTTGCGCTTTCACCTTCAATTTTTATATCTAAAGCATGTAAAGAAGAGTTAACCGCGCCAGTATCCATCCTTGCTTCAAATACAATTCCATTTTGACTCACTGACATCATTTCGGTTTGACCTAACACTTCTTTCTCTGCTGCAACAGTTGATAATGAGATACAGCTAAATAAAGTGGCAGTAACGATTGTTTTGAACATGAATAATCCTACAAGTAAGATGAATAAAGATGATAAATTTGAAAGTTATCTAAGAATTTGCTCGATTTCTTTATCAAATAAGTTTTTGATTAAACCTGAAAACTCTGTGATAAATACACTCTGATCTGGGGTCGCGTTGTGACTAGCTACACTTGCTAGAATTTCTTCTAAATCATAAACGATAGCATCAATCTCTCGAATCACCTTATTGCGCTGGGCAAATGAAAGGTTTGGATTCTGGCCACAAACCATGATGATTTGAGCTGATAATTGATCTTCAAATAATTCCATTACGGTTTGGCTATTAACACTGGTATCTTCAGAGGCTTCAAACAGGCCTAAGTGCTCAGTTAAATATTGAATTAAATGAATGTAGCCATCTTTATCAGTGACCATTACTTCCCCTATTATTGTGGCTTTTGAACTACAAAAGCCACTGAATACTTACCTAAAACAAGCAATTAGAAATGCTATTTATTGAGATAAAGTTAAAACGAATGACACCGGTACCGCTAAACTGATGCTACTTAATCCAGCGACTTCACGGAGTTTATTAATTCCTTCAACTAAATCAAAGTCACTTGCTTGGATAATAACTGGTGACATACTGCTGACGACCATTTTTTTATCCGATAATTTTGCGACTAAAACGTCAAAGGTCTTTTGACGACTTTTACCATGTAATTCAATAGTGCCATCAATTTGCGTCACTAATGTTGATCCTACGCTTAAATCAGCTAACAATTTTGGATTAACAACTGACGATAGTGTTAACGCCGGATATTTAGCCACCTCAAACAACATGGTTTGCATCCGTTCATCACGAATTTCAATTCCAGTATCGACACTATCTAGATTAATCAATAAATTAAACGCGCCCTCAGGCGTTAAACTACCACTCACTTTTTTAAAGTCATGTACTTCAGCAATGTCCCCTTTTTTGACAGAAATAAAGCTGACTTTTGAGTGCCCTTGCTTAATTTGCCAATCTGCGGCAAATGCAGCAGAAGACAGTAAAGAAGTAGACAATAGCGCTATGGGTAGTGCTTTGAGCCATTTTTTCATCATTAATCCCTTTTGTGAATAAAAACAGTTAAATTATAGATTAAAATTTCTTAACTCGGAGACGACTTAACTTCCAGTTAATGCTCCCTTGTATCAATAGTAGATAAACGAACATTGATTTTTATACAACACTGACTATAAACGACTTAACCATTTATCAAGTGCCTTTGCAAATGCATGCTTATCAGCTTGGGAGAAACTATTAGGTCCATTAGTATGGACTCCACTACTTCTTAGCTCCTCCATAAAGTCACGCATAGTTAAGCGTTGTTTTATATTATCAACTGTATAGATATCACCACGTGGGTTAAATACCATCGCCCCCTTTTCAATTGCATCTGATGCTAACGGAATATCCCCCGTAATCACCAAATCGCCATTTTGTAGTTGCTCGACAATATAATTATCTGCTTCATCAAAACCAGAACTTACTCTTACAACAGAAATGTTAGGTGACGCAGGAACTCGAATAAGCTGATTAGCCACCAAAATTAGCGGCACCGATTTTCTGTCTGCAGCTCGAAACAACATCTCTTTGACTGGATTAGGGCATGCATCAGCATCAACCCAAATTGTTTTACTCATTAATCTTTCTCAGTAAATTGTTTAACACAAGCTAACCGCTGCAGACTAATGATACCTAAGCAATCTGCCAGACTATATTTACTATCCATGTTTACTATTTAAGTTTACTTTCAATAACTTTTACATATGTCATCTATCTACAGCTTCAATCTATGGAGCTAATCTATCAATATTCCAACCCGTTGGACTTTTTTGATAAATAAAGCGGTCATGAAGTCTACGCTCGCCGCCTTGCCAAAATTCGATACTTTCAGGTTTCACTCGATAGCCCCCCCAAAACTTAGGTAAAGGAACCTCACCCTTCGCAAATTTATTCTTCATTTCATTAAACTTGCTCTCTAATGCTTGGCGAGCACTGATTTTGCTAGACTGTTTAGATACCCATGCAGCAACTTGACTATCTTTAGGACGGCTCATGAAGTATTTAGTCACTTCCATCATTGATAATGGCTCTGCTTCACCGGTAATTGCCACCTGACGTTCTAGAGGATGCCACGGAAATAATAAACTTGTTTTAGCATTGGTCGCTAAATGAGTGGCTTTACGGCTTTCTAAATTGGTAAAAAAGACAAAACCATCATCATCAAACTTTTTCAGTAATACAATACGTTGATACGGTTGACCATGTTCATCTACTGTTGCAACACACATCGCTGTGGGATCGGTTAACTCAGCACATTTGGCTTGTTCAATCCACTGAGTAAATAAATCCATCGGATTTTCTGGTAAATCATTACGGCGCAATCCACCTTGAGTATATTCACGGCGGATATCTGTTAAATCATTCATTTAGATACCTCTTTAATTACACTCATTATACTCACAGTTACTGATATATGATCATGAGATTGCTGATAATTACTCGCTTTAGTTTGTTCATTTCAATACAGACATAAAAAAACCAACGCTGGACGTTGGTTTTTTTATGTCTGTATTGAAATG
>NZ_VKHR01000111.1 GCF_009663145.1 Shewanella sp. TC10 | reverse complement strand
CGAAGGTGCCACGCTGTTTAGCCATTTCTTCTGGCTTTTTCTTACCCATTGCACGGCGGAGCATATCTGCGCCGTGCAATGGGTAAGAAAAAGCCAGAAGAAATGGCTAAACAGCGTGGCASCTTCGAAGCAGGGGCTATTAAAAACGGTGTTGATGGCCCGCTGTCGATGAAAATCTTCGATTTGGTAGAAAAGTTCGCCGGCTACGGTTTCAACAAATCTCACTCTGCAGCTTACGCTTTAGTTTCTTATCAAACGCTATGGTTAAAAACCCATTACCCTGCTGAATTTATGGCCGCGGTTATGTCAGCGGATATGGATAACACCGATAAAATTGTTATCTTAGTTGATGAATGTGAACGTATGGGCTTGCCCATTATCCCACCTGATGTGAATAAGGGCTTGTTTAAGTTTACTGTCGATGACGATCTAAATATCGTTTACGGAATTGGCGCAATTAAAGGTGTGGGGGATGGCCCTGTTGAATCGATTCTGAATGCTCGTAAAGATGGACCATTTACCGATTTATTTGATTTTTGTGCTCGTATCGACCTTAAAAAGCTTAATAAACGCGTTATCGAAAAACTGATTTGTGCAGGGGCATTGGACAATTTAGGTCCCCATCGCGCCGCGATGATAGCAACACTTCCTGAGGCTATTTTAGCCGCAGCCCAGCATGCAAAAGCAGAGGCGATAGGTCAAAATGATATGTTTGGCCTATTAAATTCTGAGCCAGAAGACAACAAACAAAGCTTTGTTGAGTGTGCGACCTGGCCCGATAAAGTATGGCTTGAAGGTGAGCGAGATACCTTAGGCTTATACCTTACTGGTCACCCGATAAATCAATACTTAAAAGAGTTAAAGCAATATACCTCTGGACGTTTAAAAGATGTTCATCCCACTGACCGTGGTAAAACCATGAAGGCGGCAGGCTTGGTGATTGCGACTCGTGTGATGATCACTAAGCGTGGATCAAAAATGGGCTTAGTGACACTAGATGATAAAAGTGCTCGTTTAGAGGTGATGTTATTTACCGAAGCGTTTGAAAAGTTTAATCACTTATTAGAAAAAGATCGTATTTTGATTTGTGAAGGTGAAGTCAGTTTTGATGACTTTGCTGGCGGCAATCGAATGACGGCACGTAATATTATCGAAATCGGTGAAGCGCGCAGTCACTTTGCCAATGCTGTTGAGATTAACGTCACTGCTGATGATATTGATCAAGCTTGGCTTGAGAAATTTGAACAGGCCTTAACGCCGTGGAAAAATGGCAGTGTGCCTGTGGTAATAAATTACCAGCAGCAAGAAGCTGCTGGGCAATTAAACCTAGGCGATGAATGGCGAGTCAATCCAACGGATGAGCTAATGCTGGCGATTGAAAGCCTTGTTGGCTCGAAAAACGTTAAGATAGTCTTTTAGTTAACCTTTCGTTAGTAAAAAGGTAAGCATTAATTAACTGAGCAAACTCAAGGTTAACGTTAAGCTAATAGCTAAGTTAGTCACCAGTGTACTAACTATTTCAATAACTAGCGCAATAACTAATCCAATAACTAATGCAATAACGAGTTGAATAATCATAGGTACCAACGATGACAGTAAATGAAATTAGTAAGGCTATTGAACAACATACTTTAGCATTGCTGTCATCTAATCTGCAGCCTAGTTCAGATACAAAGCCGCCACTTCAGCAGCTAAATCAGCATCAACTCCGTTCGCATCAATCAAGTCAGCATCAATCAAGCCAACAGCAACCTAAGTTAGTATTAGCTTACAGCGGCGGGGTTGATTCAGAGTGTTTGGCCTATGGATTAAGTGCCTTTGCTCAGCAGCACCCGCATATTCCTTGTTTGCTGGTGCATGTACATCATGGCTTGAGCAAGAATGCTGAAACCTGGGTAGAGCACTGTTTAACACAAGCAAATAAGTACCAGCTTCCGATCCAGATTGAGCGAGTAAAATTAACCAAATCCCCTCGACAAAGCTTAGAAGCCATAGCGAGAGATGCGCGTTATAGCGTTTTTAAAAAGTATCTCAATCAAGGAGATATTCTATTAACAGCTCACCATCAGGATGACCAACTAGAAACCGTACTGCTTGCATTAAAGCGCGGTCAAGGTCCTAAAGGTTTGGCTGCTATGGGAGCCATTCAGTGTTTTAATCAGCACTCTTGGATTGTGAGACCATTGCTTGATATTTCCAGAGCGCAAATTGAGTCCTTTGCATCTTCAGTAAAGCTTAAGCATATCGAGGATGAAAGTAATCAAGATGAGCAGTTTGATCGAAACTTTTTACGCCAAGATATCATTCCTCGTTTAAAGCAGCGCTGGCCGAGTATTGCAGTCACAGCAGCACGAAGCGCAAACTTATGTGCTCAGCAACAGCTTGTCATAGAACAGGAAGTGAATAATCGCTTACCTGCTTTTATCGATACCAGTGTTAGTAGCAAGTATCCTGCGTTTAAGTTAATGGAATTAAAAAACGAGCCAGCCCAATGGCAAAGCTTATTGTTTCGAGGTTATATTCAAAGCCAACAATTCTCTTTGCCGTCGCAGTCTCAACTCGAACAAATTCTTGAGCAAGTGCTGAATGCTGCAGACGACGCTAAAGTTGATGTCCACTGCGGTGATTATTCGATAAAGCGCTTTGCAGGGCATGCGTATATTGTCCCTGTCGCTAACGAGAGTTGCTTAAAAGCACAACAGGCTAAAACGATTGATGAGTTATCTGCTTTCATTATAGCAAGTGGTTCTGAAGGGGCTAAAAGTCTTAACGTTCAAGAGTACCAAGTAAAATTGAGTCACGATGGGGTTAGATTACGCTTGCCTAATATTGATAAAGTGGCCGTTGTTTTTGGCGCGAAGGGGAGTACTCGTTGTCAGCCTCATTTTAGAGATAAAGGGCGTGAACTTAAAAAAATATGGCAAGCTCTTGCCATAT
>NZ_VKHR01000126.1 GCF_009663145.1 Shewanella sp. TC10 | reverse complement strand
CTTAGTCGATCGCATCGACTAAGTCTTCAAGTGGGTAATCATCAAATACCTGACGACCTAATACATTCGGGGTAAATGGGGTGTAGTTGTCCCAGTCATGCTGGCAACGATTCGCGCGCGCTGCCTCAATGGATACGATGGTTTTACGTTTGGTTTGCGATAAGCGTTTTTCACGCATCACATCGTATTCATTATAGGCTTCATCAATGGTGGCTTGACGGGTGTCGTTATTAATCAGTTTTGACACCATAGGCACGGCGCGTGAGGCGTCGGCAATGTAAATTGCGCCAGTGGGTGAATGAGGCGCAATTTTAACGGCGGTATGAATTTTTGAACAAGTCGCGCCGCCAATAATAGATGGAATAGTTAAACCTGCCTTATGGAAGGCTTTAACGTTATGCACCATTTCATCAAGGCTTGGGGTGATAAGGCCTGACATGCCAATGATATCAACGTTTTCAGCTACCGCGACTTCAATGATTTTTTCAACGGGCACCATCACGCCTAAATCGATCACTTCATAGCCGTTACATGCCAGTACCACGCCGACAATATTTTTACCAATATCGTGCACGTCGCCTTTCACTGTCACCATTAAGATTTTGCCGTTTGATTGGCCTTCGACTTTTTCGGCTTCAATAAACGGATTTAAGTAGGCGACGGCTTTTTTCATTACTCGGGCAGATTTAACCACTTGTGGCAGGAACATTTTACCTGCGCCAAATAGATCGCCGACCACGTTCATGCCATTCATTAATGGACCTTCAATCACATCAAGTGGGCGCTCAGCTTGCAGGCGCGCTTCTTCAGTGTCTTGGTCGATAAATTCGGTAATGCCTTTTACTAGCGCATGGGATAAACGCTCTTCCACTGGCCAGCCACGCCATGCTAAATCTTCTTTTTTCGCGACTTGTTTACCGTCACCGCGAAACTTTTCTGCCACATCAAGTAGCTGCTCGGTATTAGTTGAGTCGGCAACAGGGCAAGGTAAGTTTTGCACCACGTTTTCGACTTTTTCTTTAAGTTCTGGGTCAATGTCATCATAAATGGCTAATTGACCTGCGTTAACAATCCCCATGTCCATACCAGCTTGAATTGCATGGTATAAAAACACCGCGTGGATCGCTTCACGTACTGGGTTGTTGCCACGAAAAGAGAACGAGACGTTTGATACACCACCAGAAATCATTGCATAAGGCAGGGTGGCTTTAATGTCTTTAATCGACTCAATAAAATCGACCGCATAGTTGTCGTGCTCTTCAATACCCGTGGCAATAGCAAAGATGTTCGGGTCAAAAATAATGTCTTCTGGCGGAAAGCCAACCACATCAACCAAGACGCGATAGGCGCGGGTACAAATTTCAGTTTTACGGGCGCGGGTATCCGCTTGGCCGTCTTCATCAAAGGCCATCACAATGGCTGCAGCGCCATAACGCTTCACTAAGGTCGCTTGCTTGATAAAGGCTTCTTCGCCTTCTTTCATCGAAATAGAGTTAACGATCGACTTGCCTTGAACGCACTTAAGGCCAGCTTCGATGACATCCCACTTCGATGAGTCAATCATGATAGGTACACGAGATATATCAGGCTCTGAGGCGATTAAGTTTAAGAACTTTTTCATCGACTCAGCGCCATCGAGCATGCCTTCATCCATGTTGACGTCGATGATTTGCGCGCCGTTTTCAACTTGCTCGCGCACGACATCGAGCGCTTCTTCAAATTTCTCTTCTTTGATTAAGCGTAAGAACTTAGCTGAACCTGTAACGTTAGCGCGTTCGCCGACGTTCACAAATAATGAGTTGCCATCAATGGTTAGTGGCTCTAATCCTGAAAGGCGACATGCCACTGGAATATCAGGTATCTGACGAGGCTGGTGATTAATCACTGACTCGCGAATGGTGTTGATATGATCTGGCGTACTACCACAACAACCACCGACAATATTGGGCCGCCGAGGGCATGCTCAATATTGTCGGTGGTTGTTGTGGTAGTACGCC
>NZ_VKHR01000090.1 GCF_009663145.1 Shewanella sp. TC10 | reverse complement strand
GCATTTTGCTAAAGGAGCGGTAGTTCAGTTGGTTAGAATACCGGCCTGTCACGCCGGGGGTCGCGGGTTCGAGTCCCGTCCGCTCCGCCAACACAAAGACTAAAGCCTCATCGAAAGATGAGGCTTTTTTCGTTTTAGCTTTACGATAAGCCCTATCACGTCTTGTTTATAAAGAATGATAGGGCTTTTTCGTATTTGAAACATTTTAATTAGATATTGTGGCGTCGCAGACTTTTGCAAAAAATAGTCCGCCCCAGCTTCGCGTTCGTAAGTTCACGGCTATCGTCGTACTCACCCACAAACATAAAGATGAAAGCCTCTGCAGCAATGCAGAGGCTTTTTTCGTTTGAGTGTTTCAAAGAAAAGTTATATGAACTGTATATTTACTAACTAAACCAGGATCATTATAGTTTTCCTAAGTCAATACTGGTCATGCTGAGCATATCGTCCTATGGAGTGCTCTAAAGTAGCTAGCAGGTTGTTACACGGCTGGTTGCGAGCTTGTCGTTAATAAGTGTACGTGACTCCGCCAGTATAACGAAAGGCTTAACAGCTTTGTTAGAGGGGGTTGATGTATTTCTTTTCTTCGCGCCTCAGTCAATACATTCTCTCCCCCAATAACTCGGAATAAAGAATCTACTTAATACATGTGAACACACTAATGTATTCATATTCTGTGTTATCCATTCATTGCAGTTCAATCGTGATTTAATCGTATGCTTACGGCTTTCACGTTATTTGTTACTTCATAAAAACTATCGATACTGTCATCCTCCATTAAAATAAGAGCCTGTTAACATTTGAAACTTCGTGATCCGTTCCAGCATAAATAGCGTATATAACTTTGATGTCTACGGATAAGCTAAAATGTATTATTTATCGCTATATTTGGCTGAAAAACCCACAATCAGTGCGTTTGTGATAAATAATGCTTTACCTTTCGCAGTGGTTTTAGCATAATGCATTCCGTCAACAGGGGTATAGTTCCAATTGGTAGAACAGCGGTCTCCAAAACCGATGGTTGCGAGTTCGAGTCTTGCTACCCCTGCCAAATTTAGAAGGCCTAGCAGAAATGCTAGGCCTTTGTCTTTTCTAAACATCCAAAGTTTTATCTATATTCTTAGTCCCAATTTTTTAGTCCTACAGTCCAAATACTTCACTTTCATTGTCATTAAGTCTTGGTTTTATCAATAGTGGTAAATCGTACTTTTTAAAATTAATCCAAATATTGTTTTACTTAGTTTGTAATTCTTTGGCTTCAAGTATCCTCAAAATAATTCAACGTCCAAATATTCAGACTGTTCAGGTATTACTTCAATCGTAGAGATTGTCATATTTTTGGCGGCCTGTACTGATGAAAGACAATCTTCAAGTACTTCTTTTACATTTAAGAAATCATCACTAATTTCTTTGTTTTCCAGGTGGTTTTCTATCAAATTAATGAAAAACTGTTCTTGTTGATCGGTTAGTTCTAATTCATGAAAGCTAGCACTTATTTGACTAATTAATAGAGCAATAATGTCTCTTTTTTCCATTTCCATTGAGGTGATCCCTCTGCGAATCATACTCATAGCGTTTGAAAGAGTAGTGACACTGTCACTAATAGCCTGTTCGTTACATAAGCTGATAAAACGGTAATTGATAGCAGGAATTAATTTTGCTGCGATATCGACTAACATGCCATAGGCATGTGAATCCTGCCGAGGCATATTTTTAACTAGAATGGAAATATGATCATCATTAAATATTGTACGGCGTCCAAAACTATATATACGTCCTTCAGTATGAAGTACTTGAAATATTTTTAGTTTCACTTCTGAACAATCAACGGAATCAATATCATAATTAATGATCTGATTTTCTGAACGTAACTGGATCGCTGTAAATATGTCATTTTTATTGAAAAAAATTGCGACTTCTTTAGCCAACTCTTGTGGTTTGGATATTTGATTAAGCTTTGCAATTAACTCAAGCGCATTTCCATATTCTGAAGCTTGTTTCATGGCTGTATCAGCCATACTGAGGGTTTGCTTTCTTAAATTATCTAAATCACTGAAATCAAAAATATCTTTCTCTAAACGTAGCATTCTCTGCACAACAGCGATTGGGCAAATGGGTTTTATAATATAGTCATCAACATTAAAAGAGTATGCTGTTCGAATAACATCATCATGTATATCTTGACTAAGCACAACGATATGAGGCTTTATAGAGTTAGAATTTTCAAAAATATATTTGCAAAGGTCTAGGCCTTCTATTTCAGGTAAATGTACATCTAATATCACAAACATGAATTGTTCAGTATCTATAAGCTGTTTTGCTTTGTTACCATCAGATGCCAATACTATTTCGAAGTGGGGGGATAGTGCATCTTCCATGATGGTTAGCAGTGACATATCGTCATCAGCAATTAGAATTCTATTCTTTTTACATTCCATTGTAGTTTCCATTTCTACTTTCCCAAAATATGCATGTAAATTAGGTAGGTTTAAAACTATTCGTTGAAGCTAAGGTAGATATTGGACAATAAGACCAATTGTGCCAGGCGTGCGACTGATTTAATCTTTAACTTATTAAAAATCTTTGCTCTATGTACCTCAACAGTTCTTCTACTAATAAATAAACTTTTAGCTATCTCAACTGTTGTTTTTCCATTTGCGACTTCAGTTGCAATTTCAGATTCTCGCTTACTTAAACACTTTAATTTCCTATTAGCCTCTAATGTTAGTATAGGCAGATTTATGTTTTTATATTTAGCATGAGTTATTTCGACATTTATGCTTGAATATTGTTCAAAAGGCGAAGCATGTATAAATTCATAGTTAGAATTATAATCAACTATAGCTTCTTTGATGTGTGGTATGCTTTTGAATTTAATGAAGTTGTTAGCGTAATTTACTTGGTTGCTGTCAATGTGGATTGTTAAATTGCTACCTGAACTGTGTAAGCTATTTGCTGAAAATAGCTTATTTTGTAAATGTTCCATTTTATTCCCTTAAATCAAACTAATTCCCTTTAAAGACTTTTATTTTTAAGCTTTGCTCAATATTAAGCTAAGCAGATATATTCGAAACAGCAAATGAAATATAGGTATTTTTACTTATTGTCAGTTCTTAATTTTCTGAACTAGCTTAAATAGTGAGCTTATTATAAGACAGGATCGTGCTGAAAAGCATATAGATTCAACTTCCTAACATACATTACAAAGAAAGTACTGAATCCTTTATCAGTGAGTTCTTACACATATAGGCTAGATTCTTTCGTTTCTGCCTTTGGGAGTCATGGATGAGAATAATATGAGCAAGAATATTTTAATAGTGGATGATTCTCCATCAATACGTCAAATGGTTGAGGTCACACTAAAGTCTGCCAATTACCAAGTTACTTCTGCAGTAGATGGTCAAGAAGCCTTAGATGTTTGTAAATTCAACCGATTTGATTTTGTTTTAACAGATCAAAATATGCCGCGCATGGATGGGTTAACTCTGATTAAATCGCTCAGGACAATGAGTGCATACCAAAGTGTGCCAATTGTGGTGTTAACAACAGAAGCAAGTAATGAAATTAAAACTCAGGGAAAGGCTGCTGGTGCAACGGGTTGGATGGTAAAACCCTTTGACCCAAGAAAGCTTTTAGAAGTATTGACTAAAGTGCTGGGTTAAATCAAAGGTTAGGGATTTTATGTCTATTGATATGAAGCAGTTTCATGGGGTGTTCTTTGATGAAAGTCAGGAGCATTTAGATAACATGGAACAAGAATTGATGGCTTTAGATTTATCAAACCCCAACTCTGAGCAACTCAATAGTATCTTTCGTGCCGCTCACTCTATTAAAGGGGGGAGTGGTATTTTCGGATTTGATGCATTGACCGGCTTAACTCACATTATGGAATCCTTGCTTGATAAAGCACGTCAAGGAACAGCCTCTCTCAGCGATGCAACGGTAAATGTATTACTAGAAACTATTGATTTATTGAAAGTTATTCTTGGTCAATATAAAAGTAACGATACGGTAAACCATGAAAGCGTTGAACAAGGGATTACGCGGTTAGAGGCAGTAATCGATGAAAAAGCACCAGCAATAAATAATACCGACGACATTGAAGGTTTTGGCTTTTTTGATGACGAGCCAGAGGAGTCGGCGCAAGCACAAGAAACTGAAGAGGAACAAGGCTTTGGTTTTTTCGAAACCCCTCCCGTTACCTCAGATGCTGACTCCAAAGGTTATGGTCTTTTTGATGAAAGTGATGTGATAAAGGCTCAAATTGACCCTGATACTAAAAAGTTAACCCCCGAGACAATAGAGGTTTCAAGTCGTCGAGTAAAAGAAGCCGCTACGTCAGATAAACAGAAAGCTACATCAGAAACAACCTCCATAAGAGTCGATACAGGAAAGATTGATTCATTAGTTAACTTAGTTGGAGAGTTAGTTATTACTCAATCTATGTTGGCAATGATTGGATCTGAAGTTATAGGCCCTATTGAAGATAAGCTGCAAAGTGCACTGGTTGAATTACAACGTAATACACGTGAAATTCAAGAGTCTGTTATGTCAATGCGTATGCTACCTATGAGTATGGCATTTAATCGTTTTCCAAGGGTTGTTAGAGACTTATCTAATAAATTAGATAAAAAAGTTGACCTCAAAATTGAAGGTGGAAATACAGAAATCGATAAGGGAATGATAGAAAAACTTGTTGATCCGCTAACTCACCTAGTAAGAAATAGCATTGATCACGGTATTGAAACGATGGAAGAACGTAACAATGCGGGTAAGCCTGAGAATGGAACAGTGATCCTTAGGGCTGAGCAGCGTGGTGGGAGTATCGAAATTAGTATAACCGATGATGGAGCTGGACTTGACCGCGATCGAATTCTTGCTAAAGCTGCAGAAAATGGATTGAAATATGACCCTGATATATCAGACGCTGAAGTCTGGGAGTTGATCATGGCTGCCGGATTTTCTACAGCTGATGAAGTCACAGATGTCTCTGGGCGTGGTGTAGGTATGGATGTAGTTAAGCGAAATATTGAAGCGATTGATGGACGAATTGAAATTGAGTCTTCGCCTGGTAAGGGCTCTGCTTTTCATATTCATTTACCTCTAACTTTAGCCATAGTTGATGGTATGTGCGTTTCAGTGGCTAACCAAATATTTGTTGTTCCGTTAGTAAACATTGTGGAATCAATACAGCCTTCACTTGAGCAAGTTAAAGTCATATCAAACGAAAGGCTACTTTGGATAAGAGAGCAGTATTGGCCTTTAATCGAATTACATGCAGTGATGGAAGTTGATGGTGCTTTAACAGAACCTAATAAAGCGATCGTGGTGCTAATTGAGAGCAGTAAAAAACGTTTTGCACTGTTAGTAGATTCTTTAGTTGGTCAGCAACAAGTAGTGATTAAAAGCCTTGAAAAGCATTATAAAAGAGTAGCTGGCGTAGCTGGAGCGACCATTATGGGGGATGGAGGGGTGGCGATGATTCTTGATGTTGAGTCATTAGCTGATTTATCCAAACCCCTAAAAGCATAGGGTGAGAAAATATGGAGAAAACGAATAATGCACATGACAATCAGATGCATATTGATGCCGAGTCGAGAGAGTTTTTAAGCTTCGTTTTGGGGGAAGAGCATTATGCTTTAGATATCATGTCAGTGAAGGAAATTAGAGGTTATGAAACCGTCACAAAAATAGCTAATGCTCCACCTTTCATCAAAGGGGTGATCAATTTAAGAGGTGACATTGTCCCTATTGTAGATTTACGGATTAAATTTGATGTAGGTGAAGCAACCTATAATGATTTTACGATCGTTATTATGTTGAATGTTGCTAATCGAATTGTAGGTATTGTTGTTGATGGTGTATCTGATGTAATCCCGCTCATCGATGAAGAGATAAGGAAACCACCTGAGTTTGGTGTGGCATTTGATACTCGATACTTACTTGGTCTTGTACCGATAGAAGATCATATGGTTATTTTAGTTAACATTGAAGCATTGATCAGCAGTGATGAGCTTGGCTTGGTCGATACAAAAAATATTGAATCACAGGAGTGAGAAAATGAAATTTTTTGATTGGTTTAAAGAGGGGAGCTCTGCCGCTAATGGTAATCAAAATTCAATAACAGAATCAGACGAAAGCAGAAATAAGAATATACAGGCAATGCGAAATGCTCAGGCATTAGAATTTAGTTCGACAGCGTTTATGATGGCTGACATTGACCTTAATATTATATATGCCAATAAGGCAGTAATTACCTTACTCAAAAATCTTGAAGAAGATATTAAGGCAGCCCTACCGAATTTCTCAGCCGATAACTTACTCGGTCAAAATATTGATATTTTCCATAAACAACCGTCGCATCAACGGGGCATGTTAGCAGGCTTAAAAAGTACTCATCAATCTTCGATCGAAGTTGGACGACTGAACTTTCGATTAACACTAAGTCCGCTATTTGATGATAAAGGTGTGAATATAGGAACGGTTGTAGAATGGTTAGAGCAAACGGATTTGTTAGTTAAAGCCGGTATGTTAGATGCTTTGGACCGCTCTCAAGCGGTAATTGAATTTACCCCAGATGGCATTATTAAGAGTGCCAACCAAAACTTTCTAAATACTGTAGGTTACAGGCTTGAAGACATCCAAGGTAAGCATCATAAAATGTTTGTGGACCCCAATTATAGCAATAGTGTCGAATACAGTATGTTTTGGCAAAATTTAAATCGTGGGGAGTTTTCGACTGGTGAGTATAAGCGTTTTGCTAACGGTGGTCGTGAAGTGTGGTTGCAGGCTTCTTACAACCCCATTATGAATTCAGCAGGAAAAGTCACAGGAGTGATTAAGTACGCTGCTGATATTACCTCACGTAAGGCTGCCATTAATGATGTGAAACGGGTATTGATGACATTATCAACAGGTGACCTAACCACATCAATTGAAAGAGAGTTTGAAGGTGAATTCAAAGAGTTAGGTGATGCAATCAATAGCTTTATAGCTAACTTAAATGAAACTATCTCACAAATTACTTCAGCAACAAGAACAATTAATGATGCTTCAGGTGAAATAGCTCAAGGAAATGCAGATTTATCTAGCCGTACTGAACAGCAAGCTTCAAGCCTAGAAGAGACTGCTTCTAGTATGGAAGAGCTGACTGGAACAGTGAAGTTGAATTCAGAAAATGCAATACAAGCTAATAGCTTAGCATCCGAAGCGTCAGGAGTTGCAATAGATGGAGGGAATATCATTAAAGACGTGGTTACGACCATGTCATCGATTAATGAATCAGCACGTAAAATATCAGACATTATTGGTGTCATCGATGGGATTGCTTTTCAAACGAATATTTTAGCGCTTAATGCAGCTGTTGAGGCTGCAAGGGCAGGTGAACAAGGCCGAGGCTTTGCGGTGGTCGCATCCGAAGTACGCACACTAGCTCAGCGTTCGGCAGATGCAGCAAAAGACATTAAAGAACTGATTTCTGACTCAGTGAAAAAGATTGAAAATGGCAATGTTTTGGTTAATCAATCAGGTGACACTATGGAAAAGATTGTCACTTCCATTAAACGAGTAAATGACATTATGTCAGAAATTGCCGCGGCTTCTAAGGAGCAAGCTACGGGAATTGATGAGGTAGGCAAAGCAGTGATGCAAATGGATGAAGTTACTCAGCAAAATGCAGCACTTGTTGAGCAAGCTGCTGCGGCTGCTGAAAGCCTACAGTCTCAAGCTGAGCAGTTAGCAGATCGAGTTAGTACATTTAAAATTGATGATGCTTACAACGATTTACCTGAAAGAAATATAGAAAGGTTAGTTAAGCCTGAGACCAATAAAAGATTAAGTTCACGTAGTCCCCAGAAAAAAATTCGAGCAGCTTCACCAGAAGAAGATGAGTGGGAAAGCTTCTAAATTATGAAAGGACAACAACACGAAAGGGAGTTTTCGTTTTGTATAAAGGACTTTAACAATGTTCGTAAGCTCTTGTACAAAAAAACAGGCATTAAGCTAGCCGATAGCAAAGATGCTATGGTCTATAGCCGTTTAGCTAGACGGCTTAGGCCTCTAAACATCACAAGCGTCGCATCGTATCTTGAATATATTCATTCCAATAAATCCGAAGAGCAGTTATTTATTAATGCACTGACTACTAATTTAACGTCTTTCTTTCGCGAGCCTCACCATTTTTCAGCGCTGAAGCAGTTTCTTAGCACTCACAGTGGACGAAAGCGTGTTTGGTGTGCTGCCAGTAGCACAGGAGAAGAGCCTTATTCTATAGCTATGACAGTTGCAGAGGTGTTTAACAGCTTTCAAACACCAGTCGAGATAATAGCCTCTGATATTGATAGTGGTGTACTAGATACTGCGAGTTTAGGTATTTACAGCGAACAACGTGTAAAAAACCTTTCTTCAAGTCAGCTTAAACGCTTCTTTCATCGTGGCAAAGGAAATCAGCAAGGGTTTGTGAGAGTGGTTTCAGAGCTGCGAGATATGGTGACCTTTAAACAAATTAACTTAATGAACAACTGCTGGGATCTTGTTGCACCAATTGATGTGATTTTTTGTCGTAATGTAATGATTTATTTTGATAAACCAACACAAGTAGACATTCTTGGGAAAATGGTCAAGTTGATGGCTGATGATGGATTATATATTGCTGGTCATTCCGAAACATTCACCCATGCAGGTCATTTAGTGTGCCCTTTAGGGCAAACAATGTATCGACCTTTAAAGGAGATGAATAGTGTCGTTTGATGGGCAGGATGAATACCGAAATGATATTGCTAACCGCTATTATGATAGATACTTTGATATTGAAGCGGTAAAAATATTACCAGGAGAGTATTTTGCGACAACTGATAACACTATGATCGTAACTGTTTTAGGTTCATGTGTTTCTGTGTGTTTAAGGGATCCTGTTAAAAATATTGGTGGTATGAACCACTTTTTATTGCCAAGTGATAGTGACTTTTCAATTCCTTCTGTATCGCAATCAGCACGCTATGGTGTTTTCGCGATGGAACTACTTATAAATCAGATGCTAAAGTTCGGTGCTGATAAAAGACATATTGAGGCTAAAGTTTTTGGCGGAGGAAATGTCATGAAAGGTTTTACCTCCAGTAGTGTTGGTGAGAGAAATGCAGAGTTTGCCGTAGATTATTTAAAAACTGAACATATTCCTATCATTGCGAGTGATTTACTCGATAACTACCCACGTAAAGTCTATTTCTTTCCCCATACAGGAAGAGTCGAAGTTAAGAAAATTAAGTCCATGCACAACAGCACCATTATGGATCGTGAGAGTGAATATAGAATGCGTATCCGTGGTGGCGATATTGACAGTTCAGTTGATTTTTTTGAGTGAGATTGCGGATGATAAAAGTATTAGTTGTTGATGATTCAGCTTTGATTCGTAGTTTACTTGGTGAAATAGTAAAAGCAGAAAAAGATATGCTGCTCGTTGGGGCCGCGCCAGATGCTTATATTGCCAGAGAATTAGTCAATCGATTTTCTCCCGATGTCATTACTTTAGATATTGAAATGCCTAAGGTAGATGGGCTTACATTTCTCGAAAAACTCATGAAAGCACGACCTACTCCTGTTGTAATGATTTCTACTTTAACTGAGCAAGGGGCAGAGGCAACACTTAGAGCTCTAGAGCTTGGTGCGATAGACTTTATTGCAAAACCGAAATTAGGCGTTGCTCAAGGCATTGAAGAATACCGGGCATTGATAGTTGAGAAGATTAGGTTGGCAGCAAACACTAAAGTTAAACCCAGAATTAAAACTGAAGTGTCTCAACAACTTGTTTATAAGTTATCTGGTACTGAAAAAATTATTGCATTAGGAGCATCAACGGGTGGCACTGTAGCCCTTAAAGAATTTTTAATGCATCTGCCTGCTAATAGCCCAGCGGTAGTGATAACCCAACATATGCCTCCAGGCTTTACCACAAGCTTTGCTCAGCGATTAAATTCAACCTGTAAAATCAATGTGCATGAAGTCACGGGAGGGGAGCGTATTTTACCAGGTAATGCTTATTTGGCCCCAGGCAATTTTCATTTAACAATAGTTCGGCATGGTTCTGATTACCGTACTGTTTTATCTGATGGTGATCGAGTAAGTGGCCACAAACCATCTGTTGATGTCATGTTCAATTCATTAGCAAAGTGTGCAGGAGAAAATACCGTAGCTGTGTTGATGACAGGAATGGGCAAAGATGGTGCTGCGGGTATGTTAGCACTTCGTGGTCAAGGGTCGCATACTTTGGCACAAAATGAAGAAACCTGTGTTGTGTTTGGTATGCCAAGAGAGGCAATTAATTTAGGGGCAGTCGTTAACGTCTTGCCTCTATCCGACTTAGCCTCAGAGGTGCTCAGTTACTTGCAACGAGTTAATGCTGGATCGCGTTTATAAGAGGAAAATATTTTTTAATGAATCTTTTAATTAACGATATTTATTTTCAGTCCGTTCGGCTGAAGGTAGCTGAGAGTTCAAATCTGCTAAATTTTCTCATGTGGTCGATGTAATAACAGCAGTTTTTACCCCCCTGTCTATAAGACTTCGTTAAAATCTATGCAAAAGGGAGGGTGATTAAAGGGGGCTTAACTGAGGATTACTAGCAATAGTTTCAATAAAGCTAAAACGTCATTAAAAATCTTTTGATTAAGCTAGTATGTGGGTCAAATAGGTATACACTACAGCGACATTTGGTTTGTAGGATTATATATGAAGTTAATCGCTATTAATAAACAGTTGTATCGCAAGCAATTAAACCAATTATTGATTGCTCTAGTAAGCTGTTTAGCCTTGTTATCTTTGGGGTTTGGAGCTCTGTTAATTGCTTTTTTTGGTAAAGAAGTGGTTGCAGGTGCTGAATCTACAGGAAATTTTCATTTGAATTTACTGGGGGTTGTTTTAGCGGTGATATCTTGCAGCTTAGTGATGAATATTATTAAGACTAAACCCTTTATGAAGGATATTTACTGGGTTTGGCAGCTTAAACAACTACATAATAAAATTTATCGTAAGCATGCCAAAATTGTTGCTGCTGCAAATGAAAATCAAGTAGAGGCGATCACCATTTTATTATATTACTATCGAAGCCAAAAATTAGTTTTTGAGCTTGATAATAATACCCTAACACTTGATACCGTGAATCAAAACATCAGTGGCATTGAGACCCAAATTGAGTTGTTAAATTTAGTTATCACTGAGGATGATTTTCAGTCATCGTTATTAGATAAATATTAAAGGTCATGCTATTAGGTTGTTTGAAATTCAAGTCACCTAATAGCACTCTGCTGCACTACTCTTGTGCCTTGTGTTTACACTTCAACAATCAGTTCCACATTAATGTTTCCGCGAGTTGCATTTGAGTATGGGCAAACTTGATGAGCTTGTTCAACAAGAGCTTGCGCATTTGTCTGAGTCATACCAGGTAGCGTTATGCGCAACACCACATCTATTGCGAAGCCTACACCAGCTGTGTTGATTCCAATCCCAACCGTGGCTTCTACATTTAAATCAGGGTTTAGAGCAATTTTTTGTTGTCCTGCAACGAACTTCATAGCGCCAATGAAACAAGCAGAGTATCCTGCTGCAAATAGTTGCTCAGGGTTTGTCCCTTCACCACCTGCACCGCCTAGTTCTTTTGGTGTGCTTAAGTTTACCGAAAGTTTGTTGTCAGACGACACTGATTTACCGTCTCTTCCGCCTGTTGTCGTAGCTGTTGCTGTATATATTAAATCCATGAAAACTCCATAATCTTTAAATCATATTAATGACATAATTGGATAAAAAGTATCCAATGGTGATTTTTTACATATTACCTCTAAATTTTATTGCTGGCAATTAAGTAGCACGCAACTTAATTTTTTTCAAAGTAATTTTTAATATCCAATAAAAACAATTGCCTACAAATTTAATTTTGAAATGGTTAAATATGAACCTAATTAATTGCTATCACGTAGAATTATTATCTGTTTATTGCGGTCTAATTAGTAACCAGTTACTTTATATCTCGAACTCGCAATAAAATTTGTGGGCCGATATTGAAGAGTGAAGGTGAGATTTCAATATAGAAAGTTAGAAACTGTTTCTTTTTATTAGAGTTTTAGGTGAGCTGTGCAGCTCAATATTTGTGCGGACATTTATCGCATGTTACAATTGTTACAAAATATAACAATTAAGTGCCTAGGATAGAAAATGAATACCAACTTAACAAAAGAAGAGTTAGCTTGCTTTAGTGAATTATTCGCTAAGAAGCCTTCTGCTGTTAAGACTTCCACGGAGAGCGGCACTGAAACCGTTTCAGTGACTACCGAAATACCGTCCACTCTGGCTAGCCTACTCGGTAAGACCCAGTTAACCTTACTTGCTGAAATCAGTCATTATCGATTGTGGTTTCCGTTGAATATCGCCATGGATGAACTTGGTCAGTTTACGCCCAAGTTAGGTATCCCTGAGGTGGTCGATACCCGTGGGGCTGAGCGCAGTTGGCGAATGAAAGAATTAGATGATGTCAGAATTATTGACTTCGATACTAATTTAGCAATTGAGGTGTTATCGCTTTCAAGTACAGGCTTAACCTTATATGCACCTAATATTTCAGATAAAACTCATTCTCGTCGAGCTAAATTAATATTAACTAAAGAGATAAATTTTGAGATTGAATMTCAATTCTTT
>NZ_VKHR01000066.1 GCF_009663145.1 Shewanella sp. TC10 | reverse complement strand
CGTCAGAATTAATATTCTGACGCCGACCCGTGAACTTGCCAGCCAAATCCACCGCTATGCTTGCCACTTGGCAACCGATCTTGAGYTAGATGTTGGGATCATTACTGGTGGTGTGCCTTACGGCCCACAGGAAGAACAACTTGAAGAAAATATCGATCTATTAATCGCCACACCTGGTCGTTTAATGGAATACCTCGATAAAGGCCAATTTGAAGCAACTGAAGTTGAAATGCTGATTATTGATGAAGCAGACCGCATGCTAGACATGGGCTTTTCATCAGTCGTTGAAACCATTGCGATTGAGGCACAAGGCCGTAAACAAAATATGCTTTTCTCTGCCACCTTAGAAGGTAGCGGTGTTGCTCGTTTTGCCCATGTGCTTTTAGAAGATCCTGTCACCATTGACGTTGAATCACCTCGTAGTGAGAAAGCTAAAATCCATCAATGGGTTCATTTAGCTGATAATAACGCGCATAAATTTGCTTTGCTATGCAACTTACTTCAGCAAGAGTCAGTTAAACGCACCATTGTTTTTGTTAAGACCAGAGAAGTAGTCGCAAGCCTTGAAGGTCTGTTACTTAAAGCTGGGATCCCATGTGCATTCTTACGTGGTGATATGGAGCAAAAGAAACGTTTTCAAGCATTAAGCAAATTCAGTAAAGGCGAAGTCAACATTTTGCTTGCCACTGATGTTGCTGCACGTGGTATTGATATTGATGGCATTACCCACGTGATTAACTACGACATGCCTCGCTCAGCTGACGCTTATGTACATCGTATTGGCCGTACTGCTCGTGCAGGCGCAAAAGGTACTGCGATTTCATTAGTTGAAGCGCACGACATGCGTATTGTTAGTAAAATTGAGCGTTATATTGAGCAGCCTTTAAAGCGTCGCTATATCGACGGTTTAAGACCGACGCATAAAGAAGCCAAAGTACCAGGTAAGAAAAAAGACAAAAATAAAATTGCGGCGAAAAAATCTAAGAAGAATAAAAAGAAGAAATAAATCTGCAATTTAATCCATTTATCAAAGCCCTGAATTATTGACTTAATTCAGGGCTTTTTTGTGGTCAAGATTCTAATTGACAGCGTAAAACGCTAAATAACAGCTAAATTAATTTTCTGAAACATATATTTTACAACTAACGCTTTTGCTTCAATTCGTTGTCTGGTAATTTAGAGCCTATAGTGCTCTAAGTTATTAATATTTTAATAAGAAAAATGCTTTTAAACTGAGTTTAGAGCAAGTACCCCTTTTGAGTTAACATTGCTTTTTTAGTATGGATACGTTTATCAATGAAAAGAATTTTAAGAATCCTCTCTCCATTTCTCATCCTTATCGTGTTTATTGCCCTTGGTGCTTTACTGGTCAGTACTCAACAGGCTCCTGAGCAAAAAGAAGAACAAGAAAAGCTAGCAATAGTTGATGTGCTAACAGTAGAGCAGCAAACTGTCTCTTTAAACCTCCCGTCCTATGGCGTGGTGAGTCCAAAATACAAAACTCAACTAGTGACTGAAGTACAAGGTCGATTAGTTAGCTTAGACCCAAGCTTTGTTGCAGGTGGTATTGTTCAACAAGGTCAAGCGCTCGCACAAATAGAGCCTTCAGATTACCAAGCAGACTTTATTCAAGCAGAAGCGACGCTTGCCCAAGCTAATGCCGCCCTCAACGAAGAGATTGCCCGTGGTGAAGTGGCAAAGATTGAGTTTAAGGATTTTGATAACGGCTTACCACCAGAGCTAGGTTTGCGTATTCCGCAACTGAAAAAAGAACAGGCTAACGTTAAATACGCAAAAGCAGCGCTAGCCCGAGCACAGCGTAATCTCGAACGCACGGTTATTCGCGCTCCGTTTGACGGCATCATTAAAGCGCGAAACGTAGATTTAGGTCAGTATGTTTCTTTAGGTACTAACCTTGGTGAACTATACGATATCAGTATCGCTGAAGTGCGCTTGCCGCTCACCAATAACGACCTCGCTTATTTAGAATCTGTCGATAACCCAGACACTTCAGTGGTATTAAGTGCATCTTTAGCGGGTAAGTCATTTACTTGGAATGGCAATATTGTCAGAAGTGAGAATGTGATTGATGAGCAAAATCGCATGGTTTATTTAGTGGCTGAAGTAAAAGATCCCTACCTTCGCACCCAGCGTGAAGACAATGAACTTCCACTTAAATATGGCAGTTTTGTCACCGCAATTATTAAAGGCCGGACTGTTGATGGCATCGTCAAGCTTCCTCGACACGTTGTTCGTCAAGATCAAGTCGCTATCATCAAATCAGATAACACTATCGAAATCCGCAAAGTGAATATTGTTCGCACCGATATCGAAAACGTGTTCATAAAAGACAGCCTAAAAACCGGTGAACGTATTTCCATTACCGATGTGAACAATATGGTGTCTGGCCAAAAAGTGAAACTGCTAGGTGAACAACAAGATGACATCATCGAAGACGCCGCTGATAGCGCAGAAGAAATCTCGCTAGCAGGTGACCAATAATGGACAATAACAAAGGCATAATTGCTTGGTTTGCCAGAAACAATGTAGCGGCAAATCTCTTAATGTTCGCCCTGCTGATCGGCGGCTTATTCAGTACTGTATTAATCAATAAAGAAGTGTTTCCTACTTTTGAGCTCAACTTACTAAATATCTCAGTTGCTTACCCAGGGGCTGCGCCACAAGAAATTGAGGAAGGGATCAATATTAAAATTGAGGAATCGATTCAAGACATTAATGGCATTAAAAAAGTCACCTCTGTTGCCAGTGATGGCGTAGGCTCGGTCACGATTGAAGTGGAAGATGGTTATGAAGTTCAGCAGGTATTAGATGAAGCAAAACTAAGAATTGACGCCATATCAACCTTCCCTGACAACATTGAAAAGCCTAATATTTATCAAATAAAACCTGAAAATAATGTTATCTGGGTGTCTGTGTATGGTGATTTAAGCCTGCACGAAATGAAAGAGATGGCTAAAGTCATTCGCGATGACATTACCGATTTACCCGCTGTTACGCGGGCACAAGTTACTGGTGTACGTGATTATGAAATTGGCATTGAATTATCAGAAGATAAGTTACGCGAATACGACCTAACCTTCTCTCAAGTTGCTCAAGCCGTTCAGAATTCATCTATTGATTTACCCGGTGGCTCTATTCGCGCTCAAGATGGTGACATCTTACTGCGCACCAAAGGACAAGCATATACCGGCGAAGACTTTTCAAAAATTGTCGTCACTACCCGTCCTGATGGTAGCCGAGTCATGCTACCTGAAGTGGCGACCATTAAAGATGATTTTGAAGAGCGATTAGAATACACCCGCTTCAATGGTAAGCCTGCCGCTATTATCGAAATTACCAGTATTGATGATCAAAATGCGCTCAATATTTCAGAACAAGTTAAAGCCTATATCGCTGAACGTAAAACGACATTACCCGCTAATATCAAACTAGACACTTGGGGTGATTTAACCCATTACCTTGAAGGTCGTTTAAACATGATGTTATCGAACATGTTTTACGGTGCTTTATTAGTATTTATCATTTTAGCCTTATTCCTAGATCTTAAATTGGCTTTTTGGGTCATGGTGGGGCTACCAGTTTGTTTCCTTGGCACCATTTTGCTGATGCCGATGGAGCCTTTTAACTTATCAATCAATATGCTCACCCTCTTTGCCTTTATTCTGGTGCTGGGGATAGTGGTGGATGACGCCATTGTCATTGGCGAGAGTGCATACAGTGAAATAGAAAAGCACGGCCAATCTTTAACCAACGTAGTCAATGGAGTCCAAAGAGTTGCTATGCCTGCAACGTTTGGGGTACTGACAACCATAGCTGCATTCGTGCCAATGATCATGGTTTCAGGTCCTATGGGGATTATCTGGAAATCGATTGGAATGGTGGTGATCTTAGCGCTAGCGTTTTCGTTAATAGAATCCAAATTGATTCTGCCAGCGCATTTAGCTCACATGAAAGTGAAGAAAAAGCGTCCACCAACTAATATATTCTCTAAGTTTAAAGTGAAGCTAAATGAGAAGCTGCAATACTTCATCCAAAATCAATATCGCACCTTTTTAGGAAAGTGTATTGATATACGTTACAGCGTAGTGGCGGTATTTATTGGTGTATTAATCTTATCATTGGCGTTAGTTGCCAGTGGTAAAGTACGCTGGGTTTTCTTCCCGGATATCCCATCAGATTTCATTCAGGTACAGCTAGAAATGGAAGAAGGCAGTTCTGAACTTAATACCTTAGATGTGGTGCAAAAAGTTGAAGAAGCTTTATATGCCATGAATGATAAATTCGCTAAAGAAACTGGTTCAGATGTGGTTAAACACAGCTTTATCAATATGAGCTCTAGAAGTTCAGCGTTTATTTTTGCAGAACTATCTAAAGGCGAAGATCGCGAAATAGATGGTGTCACCATAGCCGCCGAGTGGCGTGAACAATTGCCAGAGCTGTTGTCTGTTAAAAAGCTCAATATCGCTGCAAGTACCAATGATGCCGGCGGAGATATCTCCTTTAGATTAACCTCTAGCAATTTAAGTCAATTGTCTGAAGCATCAAAAGCACTCAAGAAGAAGTTAGGCACCTATGAAGGCGTTTATGATATTTCTGACAACTTCTCATCGGGTAGCCAAGAAATTCGACTGAATATTCGCCCAGAAGCTGAAGCGCAAGGCTTAACCTTATCGGATTTGGCCCGCCAAGTGCGATATGGATTCTACGGCTATGAAGCGCAGCGAATTCTTCGAAATAAAGAAGAAGTGAAAGTCATGGTACGTTACCCACTTGAACAGCGTCGTACCATTGGCCATTTAGAGAATATGCTTATTCGCACCCCGCAAGGTGTTGCTGTGCCCTTTTCAACCGTTGCCGATATTGAACTCGGTGAATCGTTTGCCTCCATTACCCGAGTCGATGGTAGAAGAGCGATTACCATCTCAGCAAACGTAAATAAAAACACGGTGGAGCCATCAAAAGTCGTCAATGAAATTCAACAAGAGTTTTTACCGGATCTCACCGACACATATAAAGAAGTCAATGCTTCGTTGGATGGTGGCAGCCAAGATGAGCAAGATGCCATGCTAGGTTTGATGCAAGGTTTCTTCTTTGCCATGTTTACGATTTACGCACTCATGGCAATTCCGCTTAAATCCTACACTCAACCCATGATCATTATGTCTGTTATCCCATTTGGAATGATTGGCGCACTGGTTGGCCACTATATTCTTGGCATCTCAATGAGTGTGTTAAGTTTATGTGGCATCGTGGCACTAGCGGGAGTGGTCGTAAATGACTCTTTGATTTTAGTCGATTTTGTTAACCGCGCACGTAGTGAAGGTTACTCAATTTTAGAGTCAGCAATAGATTCTGGTTGCTACCGTTTCAGGGCCATTATTTTAACGTCTATGACGACCTTTGTTGGTTTGGTACCGATATTATTAGAGAAGAGCTTACAGGCTAAAATTGTGATTCCAATGGCAACCTCACTGGCTTTTGGTATCCTATTTTCCACTGTAGTAACGCTGATTTTAGTACCAGTGCTATATATAATTTTAGATGATATAAAACGCTTAGCGCGACGATTATTCAATTGGTGGTGGCAACCTAAATCTGACGATGATGAAGCGTATAATTAACTAACCCAATCAAGTTTCATCGTTTAATAAGTCAATTTAAAGGGGAGCAACAGCTCCCCTTTTCTATTAATAGAAACCATTTATGCGAGCGATAAAACAGTAATCAACTCTTTTGAGCGTTACAATTTAATCATCAAAGGCTAACGTTTCAATCAGGTTCCATGATGACGAATACGACTCTCTCAACTTCAAGCGAATTAACTATCGAGGCGCCTGAGCTTCTTAGTGCCGAGTTTTCTACTTCCGAGCTTTCAGTTAGTGAGGGCGCTGCGAGTGACTCATCAACCTTGGTTTACGATATTCGTCACAGCCGTTATCTCAATATCACTGGTCGTTGCACATTACGATGTCAATTTTGTCCCAAACACAATGGCTCAAAACAAGTGCACCAATATGAGTTGTCACTTGAAAAACAAGTCAAACCTAACGACATTATTCCGTTGCTTGGTAATGTTTCAGATTTTGACGAATATGTTTTTTGTGGATATGGCGAGCCAACACTTAATCTCGACACCTTAAAAGCGGTTGCTAGTCACATTAAAGCAAAAGGCGGAAAAACACGCCTAAATACTGATGGCTTAGGCAATCTGTTCCATCGTCGCAATATTTTGCCGGAACTCGCTTCTTGCATTGATAGCTTATCAATCTCGCTGAATGCTGATACTGAAGCGCTATATATTCAGCATTGCAAACCAAAGCTCAAAGGCGCTTATACCGCCTTACTCGATTTTATTGAATTAGCCCCTCGTTATATTCCTCAAGTACAAGTGTCAGCAATTAATGGACTTGAGCAAGTCAACATGGAACGATGTCGAAAAATAGTTGAGCAAAGAGGTTGTGAATTTAAACAACGAGAACTGGATATTGTGGGTTAACCTTGCACACTTTTGGTAAAAAATTAGTTAAAAAAGCTTTACTAAGGTCAACCTAGTAAAGCTTTCGTGATAACATCACTTCATCGGGACTGTTAATATAAGTAAGTGAATGTTTAAAAGGCAAACCAACAAAAACGTCTCAAAGTTTCTGCTCATTTCAGCGCAAGATATCCACTGGAGTCGCCAACAGATCTTAGCTTTAGCAAGCCAGGTCTCTGTTATGGCTATCAGTATCATTATTTTTTCTACCATGATGCTCAATTTAGGTGAACGCCGCCTACAAGAAGACTGGGCAGATAAACGCTATAGTGAATTACAGACGGTTGGCACGCTTGCCTCCGATAAAGTTAACTTTCTCAAGTTTCGCACTCAAGCTTTTGCGCAAGGTGAGTTGTTGAATCAATACCTTTCAGCGCCATCGGAACAACAAAAAGACAAATTACTCAACAACTGGGATGGATTACTAAATCATATTCCAGAGCTTCTAGGCTTAACCCTGTTTGATCCTCAAGGAAATATTCGTCTGGCGACAACTAATGCTTTTGAAAGTGTTGAGCTGCCAGATGTCGTTCTCAATAATGAGAGAACCATGGGAGGAAACGATATCTTCTCTTCCCAAATAAAATTTATTCCGATGAATGGCAAACTAGTTCCATTTGTTTATCAACTCGCCTGGATTGAAAACCCAGATCAAAGTATTCGTGGCTATTTAGTTACTTACAATTCTATTACTGAAGTACTTCAATCAATAAAGCCTGCTTTTTTCAACCATAACACCCCGCTGTTATTACTGGGTGAGGAAGGAAAACTATATTCAGGAGCTGGCCAACAAAACCCACTTAAAAAAATGCCAAATACTTTGGGAGACAGTTTACAACAAAGCTACCCTTACCTTTGGCAACAAATGGCCAATACAAACTTTGGCCAATATCATAATGATGTCGGTACATTTGTATTTCTAAAGATTGAGCTTTCTGCTCATGACGCCGTCATTAGGGAGTACTTTTTACTTTCTTATATCCGACATGAAGATATTGCCGCAAGGTTTGAAGAGTGGCGTTATATATTAATTTTCTTTGGTTTGATTATCGGCTCATTGGCAACCAACCTGCTATATACAAGACATAGATATCATCTTGAGAAAGGTGCCAACAGCAATAGCATTAACTTAGCCAGTAAGCTTTTTAACAATCAGAGTTGTCTATTAGTCAATACCAGTGGCCGAATTATAAAAGCGAATAAGCAAGCTGCTGAGATTTTGTCTGTAGATATTGATGAACTCCAAGAAAGAAGGCTGCAGCGTATACTTCAACTTGATGATCAAACATACCAGGCTTTAGTTCAATCTATGGAAAGCAATAAACGCTGGAAAGAAACCATTAACTTCAGCGATCACAATTGCACCATCAGTATAAGTGCCCAACCAGGTAAAACTAATTTAAAAAGTGAGAGCTATTGGGTGATCACTTTTGAGAATATCACTGAGTTATCAGCGGTTAAGCAGCAAGCTCACCGTTATAAATTATTATCAGAAAGTGATGTTGCTACAGCGTTAACTCATGCCAACGGTAAGCTGATTCAGTTCAACCATAAATTTAAGAAATTATTAGATATTGAAGACTCAAGTAAAGCCAGAATTGTTGAGTTGCTTGGCGAGGAAATTACTCAGCAATGGACTGATATTTCTAGCCGTTTAAGCTTACAAGGCAAGTGGAAAGGACAAATTATCGCCAATACTGGGACTCGATTTGCCAATAGTTTAAAAGCCAGTATTCAAGCCGAACATTCGCTTGATGGTGACATCGAATACCTAGTCATTACCTTACAAGTGTTAAAGCAACACACGATAGCCAAGCAATTACCTTCTCAGCAAGCGCCATTAAGTTCAATGGTGTTGCCTTTGGCTGAAATGGAGGTCCACTTCAGTACATTGACAGAAGCTAATCGTGAACAGACATGCTTGATGATCATGGATATTAATCCTGAAGGGTTAATTAGTCATATCAGTGATATTGATCATCTTGAAAAGAGACAGAAAGACATTGAAATACAACTGCTAATTGATTTACCAACGGGTTATCAAATTGCCCATTGGCGATTAGGCTCTTTAGTGATTTTATTGCCGTTAAGCGACTCTATTCAGGCCCACAAATACGCAATGAGTACCATGGATAGATTAGAGCAAAGTGACTTAAACGAAGGCATTAATATTGGTATTGCAGGTTATCCCGAACAGCAAAGTTTTGAGGATTACCTAGCCAATGCAGAAGTTGCCTTAAAACGAGCAAAACAAACAGGCGATCAAAATATTTGCCAAGCATTTACTCGTAAAGCCTAACGAAATAGAAGCAGACAGTTCAACTTGTAGAATGTTGAGAGGTATTGCTAACAAAGGTAGCTGGCTAAAAGATGGCTGGCTAAAAGCCCTAGTCAGCCATTTCTAATACATTCGCAGGTAGCTTACTGCGAGTAATCTCAATAATATTTGAACGGCTCATCACCACTTTATAACGGGCGTACTCTAACGGTCCTTTGCCATCCTTCAAAACAGCCACCAAGTTAACTTGATAGCGACGCTCAACAGATTCATTACTCACTTTACCATCTTGTTCTTTATATATTTTAGCTTTCCCGCGTTCTAGATGTCTGGCAAACGGCACTAAACTAAAGTTAACCTGTTCCTGAATTTGAGAGTAACCCGCTTCAAATTCTTTATTAGTCACTTTAGTGGCAATTCGATAATGCAGTACCTCTGCATCAACCTTATTCTGACTATGTCGCTGCTTCATAATCTCAGCAACCTCAGCTGGAATATCTTGCGGACGAGTAAAATCAAGCCAAACAAGTTGTTTTGCTACTACGGTTTTTGTGCTGGTATCACGCAGTATACGACTCCAGCGCGGTCTACCTCTTTGAATAAATCGCCACAAGGCATTACGCACATCTTCTTTAAAGATTTCCCTAAAACCATAAATAATCGCTAAGGTCACAATTAAACTCATGGTTAAGCCACTAAAGACGCCCTGAGCCTTAATTATCAATGCAGAGACAACCAACATAACTAAAGTAGTCGCTAACCCAGTTACGAACTTCTTAAGGCCTATACCTAGAGTTTTGAGCTCTTCTTTGAGTACCACGCCTTGTTGGATTAGGCGTCGTAGTAGTAACATCTTATTTGAAATTCTATTGGCATCTTGCTTGGTACCAGTGGAGTTATACTTTTTCTCCTCTTCACGGTAATGTTTTTCAGCGCGGCAAAGGTTAACGATTTGCTCTTTAATATCGCTATAATCAGCATTACGCGGACGGTAGGCTAGCGTTTTTAATAATTGCTGCTCGCAAAACCAAGAGAGGTAATTATCTGCATTAGCAAAGTACGACTGCCACTTTTCTTCACTGGGCTCATTACGACGAAACTTCTTTAATAATTGAGTAACCGATGTGCCAAGCTCAGCTAATGCAGGATAAAACTGTTCAGCCTCTGTGATCTGCCTTAACTCTTTGGCATCAGTCTCAATCGCAACTGCAAATTGATAGGCAAACAAGTTTAGATAAAAGCGGAACTCTTCTTTAGTGCGTTTATTAATACTCACAAAACGGTTTTGCACTAAAGGTAAGTGCAGGCCTTTAGAATAATATGACCGACGTCCCACTATCGCACTGTGATAATACTCCTCTTCATCAAGGGTTTTGTCACCGATCCCCATTTCAGTAGGTAGGTAAAAATATAAATCCAGTGCACGCTGATGCCCAACCTCCATTTGGTGGCTGAACTTAATTGATAATGCTTCTTCTTGTTTTACTTTGATTTTTGCCACTGAGGGGAACTCAATAACGGAGAATATAGCTACTATAGCGAATTTAGCTAAAAATGCGAAAAGAGAAATTGCTTATTAGTGTAATCGACATGCCCAAAGTGTGTTGTATGGGCTAAATTTAATCAATATAAAATCGTTCTTAACATCCACCTCTAATACTTGCATCGCCACGCTGACCTTGTTACCTAGAACGAGTGACTCCCTTATTTCGTCCAGTTCATTAGCTAAATAATCTTGGAGCTGGGGGACATCTAATCGGTAATTAACATCAATCACTTTCAAATCTAGCTGATACATCAGCTTGCCAATTTCCAGCTCTTTTAAATGACCTTTTAAAGAAACAAACTCCCGTTCACTCTCTTTTTCATCGGTATAATAGTCCAGACGAATGAGCTTATCCTGAATCGTCAAAGAAAGGTAAAGAGGTTCGTTCTCAGCGTGTACAACTTCGCCGTCCAGATCTTTCAATTGGTACATCTTACTATTGCAGTCAAATGTCCACACCTTTCTGGAATCAGCAAAATGTTCGAGCAACAATATAGCTAAGCAAAATATCACTATGCTTGTTAACAAAAACACCACTCGGCCCACTTTAGTTAATAAGAATTGAGCAAGCTTAATCAGCACAAATATTTACCTCTTTCAACAAAAGAGGATCAACCACAGCCTGATTTTCTGACTCTCTAAATAACTTTATATTATGAAATTTCCAACCTTCTTGAATTCGCTTTTTAAGGACTATGCTGACAGTTCTACTATCACTTGCTGTTGTCGCTGTTATAGAATCCCATGGCATTACAGGGCATTTCTTTAACTCACTCAACCCATAATTTACCTGAGCCTTAAAGTCCTCATCAATGGAACGACCTGATGGCACATACACACTCAAAGTTGCAAGGTTACCTTCCTGAGTAAAAAACTGCTCATTGAAAGCAGGCACTTTAAAATCAGGTTTATTTAAGTTCGAATGGACAAAATAAGACGCAATTAAGGTCATTAAAATAATAAGAATATAATGCGCATTGGAAATAACTTTGACCGGAGTGTCTAGTAAGCTTGTATTATTCACGGCTACTTTGTTATACAAAATAGCTCCTTGATCAGCAATCAGCTCTATTAAACCTCTGTGGTTTTGACCAAAGTAATCTTGAAAATTTTCAACAATCTGTTCCATATCAGATACAGAAAGCTTTTGCTGATAATCACCATGTCCATATGGAAATGATAATAATTCTATAGGCACAACATGGCCACGATGCTTAGCAAGAACGCTTAACACCCAGAACTCATTATTATTGAGTTGCCACTTAGTAGCATTGGATTGGTTGATAAGCTCCTTTTGCTCACCATCAAACCAACAACAACCGATTTGCATGCCTTAATATTCTCTTTAGTCAATATGAGAAAATATTATACGCTAGCAATATGAGGTAATTTGTGATCAAAACAACTGATAATCTTTCTAGGTTTAATTTCGTGAAGTAGGCCTCGTAATTTCGAATAAGATCTTAAAGAAACCTCACCACCCAGATACAAGTGTTAACAAATTTAACAACCTCACAAATAATCGAAGTCTATTATTTGTGCAAATTCCGCTAATTCCTCCTGCCCTAGCTAACCAAACTATTGAAAGCAACCATTTATTAGTCTCTTAATCCTCCCCCTAAATGTAACAGCCATAACAAAAGTTCAAATAAATAAAAGGACTTAGAACTGGCATCAATGTAACAAATACAAAAAAGCCGAGTTAAACTCGGCTTTTAAATACATGCACTAAGCAACTAAAAAATTAGAATGCGTAAAGCAATGTCATGTTTGTTTCAGTATCTGTGCTTTTGAAATCTTCTAATGGTTCACTATTGTAACGGACAATTACAGCAAACTTCATCGCTAGTGCGCCAATAATATTTGCAGTTAATGCAGACTCAGAACGACCTTCTAAATAATCACCGTAATCAGCTACAAATAGTTGAGTGAATTTTGAATTTTCAGTAATCTCATATGAGAAATTCAATGCACCATGGGCAACCACACTGTCTTCGGTATCATAGCCAAGCGCTAAAGATTGCTCATCATCAAGTTTCTTATAAATATAACCAGGACCGATTTCAGCACTTAAGAATGTACGCCCTGTATCAATAAACTTATGACCGTAACCGGCTGAACCAATTGCCTTGTAATCGAAACCAGTGAAAGGATCGACTTCATAGTTGGCAGTAACATACATGTAGTTCTTTTCATCGAACTTGTAGTCACCTTGAATGCCCGCATAATAACGTTTTGCAGTATTCTCACCAGAGTCTTCTTTGTATAAGCCTTCTAGTAAGTATGCGTTTTCCCAGTTACCTAGTTCTTGTTTAAGGCCTAAACGAGCTTTAAAAGAAGAAGTATCCGTGTTACCTGTTGTTAACGTTGCACCTAACTCTGCTTCACCAGCAAAAGTTTTGTCGCCTTCGACAAAGTCAGCACCAGCATGGGCAGCGAATGGCATGGCAAGCGTTACAGCTGCAGCAAGTAGCAGTTTTTTCATGTCATCAAATCCTTTATTTACAAATAACTCAAATTCACCCCAGAAATCGAACCGCATACTAACACTTTGGTAGCAAAATTGAAAAAACTACTGCTTTTTTAATACCTAAACTATTCAAACACTGAATTTATGCGACTACTAAGCTTTTTGACTGCCAACGCCCACTACGCCAACGCCATAACATGATTAACCCACGAGTCCACTCATCAATTGCTAACGCACACCAAATGCCAACTAACCCCATATCAAGGTAAATTCCAAAGAAATAAGCAAAAGGCACAGCTATGCACCACATTGAAGTGATACCCGCTAAAAAAGGAAACCTTGCATCGCCACTTGCTCTTAAAGCATTAATCACAATGAGATTGAAAGTTCTACCTGGCTCCATAAATAAAGTCAGTAAAAATAACTGACCGACCATTAAGAGGATCTCATGGTCATCAGTGAATAATGCCACTAAGTTTTTACCAAATAAGGCCGCTAAAGCTGCGACTATGGTTGTTAATACTAAGCCTATTTTTAAAGCTCGGTACATTTGTGTTTCAGCAGCTTTATATTGCTTTGCACCTATCATATGGCCAATCATAATTTCATTACCAATACCGATTGATAAGCCAAAAAGTAAAATAAACATACAAATCTGAAAGTACAGAGCTTGAGCCGCTAGCGCCTTTTCCCCCATCAGCCCAACAAAAGCGGTGACGACCATAAATTGCAGCATCCAAGAAATATTCTCGCCCGCTGCAGGTAAACCAATGTGAAAGACTTTGGTAAGTAAATGCTTTTTAGGTCTAATAATTTCAGGAATTTTTAACGGGATTTTAGTGTATTTAACAAATAAATACGCCATCAGAGACATGCCAACTAAACGGCCTACAACGGTACTAATAGCCACACCAGCAACGCCCATTTGAGGGAGACCAAACCATCCATAAAGTAATAATAAATTACCCAAAAAGGTAATCACATTCATCAGTAGTGTTACCCACATAGCTTGCTGGGTAAAACCGTGAGCGCGCATACCTGCGGCTAAACACATTGCCATTGCTTCAGGGATCAAACAAATACCGACAATTTGTAGATATAATTTTGCATCAGGAATTAAATCTGCAGGTAAGTTCATTAACTGCAATATGAGTCCTGCGCCTGTAAACACACCAAACGCAGCCACCATGCCTACCATGAGATTAAAACCAATAGAGGAATAAACTACATCACTGGCTGTAGCCCTATTTTTAGCCCCTAAATATTGGGTGATCACAACACTCGCGCCGATACTGACAAAGCTAAATAAGGTAATGGATAGTTCAAATACCATATTACCCACAGATAGTGCGGCGACGCCCTGATATGACACTCGGCTGATCATTAAGGTATTAAGCGCTGCAGTTAAAAAGTGCAACGCAAAGTCAAAAAATAGTGGCCAAGTGAGAGCAAATAGCGATAGCGGTTTATTCGGTTTTACATGCATTTTAATACTTCAATAATGGTTAAAGGTGAGCATATTCCATTACAAGAGTAACAACTAAAAATGACAGTTGATTGGCCATTCATATCGTAAATCTGAGGTTGTTCCATTTTTAAGGGCGGGGATAATGCGCTAAATATTGCTTTGATACAAGTAGTTTCATTGGTTACTAAACATAAAAAAGCCAGCGATATTCACTGGCTTTTTTGAAACTTTAATAATCAATTAGTTAGGTTATAAAAAGTGATTACACTTCATATAACTAAAACCTAATTAAGAATTGATTTGCGGGTCAAGTTCACCTGATTGGTAAGCTTTGTACATAGCTTGAAGAGACTTAGGCTTGATTTTTGAACCCATGCCAGCACAACCGAATGCTTCGTAACGCGTAGTACAGATGTCAGCCATTGCTTCCATTGACGCTTTTAAGAATTTACGAGGGTCGAATTCAGATGGGTTTTCAGCAAGGAACTTACGCACTGCACCAGTAGATGCTAAACGTAAATCTGTATCGATGTTAACTTTACGCACGCCGTGCTTAATGCCTTCAACGATTTCTTCTAACGGTACACCGTAAGTTTCAGGGATTTCGCCACCGTATTGGTTAATCACTTCTAACCACTCTTGTGGTACAGAAGACGAACCATGCATAACTAAGTGAGTATTAGGAATACGTGCGTGGATCTCTTTAATACGGTCAATACGTAGCACGTCACCGGTAGGTTTACGGCTAAACTTGTATGCACCATGGCTAGTACCAATTGCAATGGCTAAAGCATCAACGTGAGTGTCAGCAACAAAACGTGCCGCTTCCTCAGGTGTTGTTAGCATTTGATCCATGCTTAATGTACCAACGGCACCGATGCCATCTTCTTCACCTGCTTGGCCAGTTTCTAAACTACCTAAACAACCGATTTCACCTTCAACAGATACACCACAAGCATGTGCGAAAGCTACAGTACGACGAGTTACATCAACATTGTAGTCGTAAGAGGCTGGAGTTTTACCATCAGCCATCAAAGAACCATCCATCATCACTGAAGACATACCTAACTGGATTGAACGCTGACAAATATCAGGGTCGGTACCATGGTCTTGGTGAATACATACTGGAATATCAGGGTACTGCTCAAGGGCTGCAGCCATCAAATACTTAAGGAACTGAGGACGAGCATACTTACGCGCACCTGCTGAAGCCTGAACAATAACAGGGCTATCTGTTGCTTCAGCTGCTTGCATAATTGCACGCATTTGCTCAAGGTTGTTTACGTTGAATGCAGGAACACCGTAGTTGTGCTCAGCTGCATGGTCTAACATTTGACGTAGAGATATTAAGGCCATTTTTTACTCCAAAAATAGGGTGATGTCTCACCTAGGTCGCTATCGCTTTGGATTGATTTTTATACCCTGTACTTAATCAACTTCTCGCTACTTACCAGAAGGTAGCTAACGATTAAATGAAAAAGTACGGGCGGTTTTTTTCTAATAATTATATTTTTCTTAACTCAATTACTACTAAGGTCAGTTATACATCATGGCGTTTACTCTTCGGTATACGGCCATAATGTATTCCCAAACTAACCTTTAAAACTTTTACTTAAATTACGCGCCGCGCTGCTCAAGCATCACAACTGCTGGTAATTCTTTTCCTTCTAGGAACTCAAGAAAAGCACCGCCACCGGTTGAAATATAAGAGACTTTGTCAGCAATATCGTATTTATCAACAGCTGCTAAAGTGTCACCGCCGCCTGCAATTGAGAATGCATTAGAATCAGCAATGGCTTGAGCGATACGTTTAGTGCCTTCGCCGAACTGATCAAACTCAAATACGCCTACTGGGCCGTTCCACACAACAGTGCCAGCAGCTTCAATGATTTTGGCTAATGCTTCAGCGCTATCAGGACCAATGTCAAAAATCATATCGGTATCTGATACTTCGCTAACTGACTTCAATTTTGCTTCTGCTGTTGGGCTAAACTCGCCAGCAACAACCACATCTGTTGGTACAGGAATATCACCGCCACGACTTTGGGCGTTAGCCACTAAACGCTTAGCTTCATCCACTAAATCAGCTTCGAATAATGACTTACCGACTTGATATCCAGCTGCGGCTACAAACGTGTTTGCAATTCCGCCGCCCACAACAAGCTGATCAACTTTAGTTGATAAGCTTTCAAGTACAGTTAGCTTAGTTGATACTTTTGAACCACCAACAATAGCCACCATTGGTCGAGCTGGGTTATCTAAAGCTTTACCCAGTGCTGAAAGCTCACCAGCTAATAATGGACCAGCACATGCCACAGGTGCGTGCAATCCAACTCCGTGGGTTGATGCTTGTGCGCGATGTGCAGTGCCAAAGGCATCCATCACGTAAACATCACAAAGCGCTGCTAATTTTTTAGCTAATACTTCATCATTTTTCTTTTCGCCAACGTTAAAGCGTACGTTTTCAAATACGACGACTTCACCGACTTTAGCATCAACACCGTCAAGGTAGTCAGACGCTAAGCTTACAGGGCAATCAAGTGCTTCATTTAAGTAGTTCACCACTGGTTGCATTGAAAACTCAGCATTAAACTCGCCTTCAGTTGGACGACCTAAATGTGACATCACCATCACAGCAGCACCTTTTTCAAGTGCTAGTTTAATCGTTGGCAATGATGCTCTAAGGCGTGCATCACTAGTAACAACACCTTCACTAACAGGTACGTTTAGATCCTCACGAATAAGCACACGCTTATTGGTCAAGTCCAACTCACTCATATTGATAATTGCCATTGAGACTTTCCTTATAATTTAAAAACAAAACTGCTTTTGCTATTGAGCGCTTTACCTATTAGATAAAGCGCTCAATAACAGTAAATTTAATGTTCAGTATTCTTTGCCAGGATCATTGCTAAACTGGTGTCTAGCATTCGATTTGCAAAACCCCATTCGTTATCACACCAAAGTAATAACTTAACCAAATGGCCATCACTCACCCGAGTCTGAGTGCCATCAACAATACTGGAACGTGGGTCGTGGTTAAAGTCACACGACACTAATGGCGCATCAGTATAGCCTAACACTGCATTGAATAATCCGCTTGCAGCGTGCTCTAAAACATGGTTAATTTTTTCAATATCAACCCGTTCGTTCAAAGTCACCGATAAATCGATTGCGGTAACATTGATCGTAGGTACTCGGACTGAAATAGCTTCAAATTTATCTTTCATGTGCGGCAAAATTCGCTCGATACCACGAGCAAGCTTAGTATCAACTGGGATAATTGACTGCCCTGCAGCGCGGGTTCGACGTAAATCATCATGATATGCGTCAATCACTTGTTGATCATTCATCGACGAATGAATCGTAGTGATGGCACCACTTTTAACACCAAAATGATTATCTAGCACATCAATGACAGGCACAATACAGTTGGTAGTGCATGATGCATTTGATACCACGGTATGGTCAGCTTTAAGTAAATCATCATTGACACCAAATACAATAGTGGCATCAACATCTGCTGAAGAAGGGTGACTAATGAGTACTTGTTTTGCACCTGCTTTAATATGTGCTTCACATTCAGACCGATCGCCTAAACTACCACTGCACTCATAAACGATATCTATATCGAGTTCTGACCAAGGCAATAAACTGGCATCAGGTTGATGGAATAACTGAATGACATCATCGCCGATAACAAGCTGTTCATCTTTTAGTTTGACTGTGTTTTGAAAACGGCCATGGGTAGTGTCATATTGAGTGAGATGACTGATGGCGGCAGGTTTGGCAAGTTCATTGATTGCCACGATCTGGATTTCTTGACGTTTACCCGACTCGTATAGTGCACGGAGGATAGAACGACCTATACGGCCATAACCATTAATAGCGACTCGGATCATTGAGGGTTAAGCTTCCTCTTAACAGTACTCAGTAAAATGCGGATAAAAAAACGGCCTGCAAGTGATTGCAGGCCGCCATTATACAGACTTAAAGGGTAAAAGTTTACCCTTATTATTTAACTGTATTTTTGGTTAAACCAGTGAGTTTACAGTGTTAACTACATTCTCAACTGTAAAGCCAAAGTGCTTCAATAAGTCGCCACCTGGAGCAGACTCACCAAAGGTAGTCATGCCAACAACAGCGCCGTTAAAGCCAACATATTTGTACCAGTAATCTATGTGAGCAGCTTCAATCGCTACACGCTTAGTAACAGCTGGTGGTAATACTGACTCTTTGTAAGCTGCGTCTTGCTTATCAAACACGTTAGTAGAAGGCATAGAAACTACGCGAACTTTTTGACCTTTTTCAGTCAATGCTGCAGCAGAATCAAGTGCAAGCTGAACTTCACTACCAGTAGCAATAAGGATAACCTCTGCAGAGCCTTCACAATCAGACAGTACATAACCACCTTTTGCAACGTTAGCTAACTGCTCAGCTGAACGAGCTTGGGCTTTAAGGCCTTGACGACTAAAGATCAGTGAAGTTGGCGCTTTACGGTTTTCAATTGCTGACTTCCAAGATACTGCAGTTTCAGCAGCATCACACGGACGCCATACAGTCATGTTTGGTGTCATGCGCAAGTTAGCAAGTTGCTCTACTGGTTGGTGAGTAGGACCATCTTCACCTTGACCAATTGAATCATGGGTATAAACGAATACGTTTTGAATGCCCATTAATGCAGACATACGTACAGCATTACGTGCGTATTCCATGAACATCATGAAAGTCGCACCGTAGTTAATGAAACCACCGTGTAAAGAGGCACCATTCATAATACCGCTCATGCCGAATTCACGTACACCGTAAAAGATGTAGTTACCAGCAGGATCGTCTTGAATCCCTTTTGAACCAGACCAAAGCGTTAAGTTAGAACCCGCTAAATCGGCACTGCCACCTAATAACTCTGGTAACATTTCACCGAAGAAACCAATGGCATTTTGCGAAGCTTTACGACTTGCAATACCTTCAGCTTTATCTTGGCAATCTTGAATAAATGCATTAGCTTTTTCTTCAAATTCAGCAGGAAGTTCGCCAGTGATAACACGGCGTTTGTACTCTGCAGCAAGTTCAGGGAAAGCAGCACTATAGGCAGCAAATTTCTCATTCCAGCTTGCTTCATTTGAAGCGCCTGCTTCTTTAGCATCCCAACCTTCATAAACGGTTTCAGGAATTTCGAATGCAGCATGATCCCAACCTAGGAACTCACGAGCAGCAGCGATTTCATCGTTACCCAGTGGCGCACCGTGACAATCATGGCTACCAGATTTGTTTGGCGAACCAAAACCAATCGTGGTTTTACAACAAATCATTGTAGGCTTATCAGTCACTGATTTAGCTTCTTCGATTGCAGCGCGAATAGCATCGCTGTCATGACCGTCAACGTTAGCAATAACATGCCAGCCGTATGATTCGAAACGCTTAGGCGTGTCGTCAGTGAACCAGCCTTCAACATGACCATCGATAGAAATACCGTTGTCATCCCAGAATGCCACAAGCTTACCTAGACCTAAGGTACCTGCTAATGAACAAGCTTCATGTGAAATACCTTCCATCAAACAACCATCACCTAAGAAACAGTAAGTGAAGTGATCAACAATATCGTGACCTGGTTGGTTAAATTGTGCCGCTAAGGTTTTTTCAGCAATCGCCATACCAACAGCATTACTGATACCAGCGCCTAATGGGCCTGTAGTGGTTTCAACGCCTGGAGTGTAACCATATTCAGGGTGACCAGGGGTTTTAGAGTGAAGCTGACGGAAATTCTTTAATTCTTCAATTGGTAATGCATAACCCGTTAAATGCAGCAAAGAGTATATAAGCATTGAACCATGGCCATTTGATAATACAAAACGGTCACGATCAACCCACTCAGGGTTATTTGGGTTGTGCTTAAGGAAGTCATTCCATAGCACTTCAGCAATGTCAGCCATTCCCATTGGTGCACCTGGGTGGCCAGAATTGGCTTTTTGAACAGCATCCATGGTTAATGCACGGATTGCGTTAGCGAGTTCTTTACGAGATGACATGCTCTCTCCTGCTTATAAGTGTGAGGTCTAGCGGGCAATTGTGGGGGCATATTTTCCCCTACTAGGCGGTATGACGCAAATTTTTATTAGATCTAATAGAGACTTTTTTGCGTACAACAATCCTTTGCAGGCTAAACACGATGATAATTTAGCCATTTTATAGCATGTTAGCGGTAACATTTGTATAACTATTTATTAGAATTATTCGCAACGTAAACTATTACTCGTTTTATTAATGAATTAAGCATTGCTGTTATACGTGAATATTTGTTGCCAAAATGGCGCTAAAAAAACCAACAAAGTGATAAACATCAACTAAAATAATTGTTTTATTTTTAACTTTAAATGCCTTTCTCTTTACGCTAAAAAGTAAATAATTAGCATAAAATTCATAAGATTAATTTATTTGAATGCTAAACAGGTCAATTCAGATATTTATAAATCTTTGAATGATTGCACAATTTTTAACTTATATTAGTTCTAAGGGGTGTTATCCAACTAGATTTGAATTATTATAGACGTCTAGATGTAGATGCTTCTACACGTTCAAATTCCAAAAGACGAGATTTACCAACTATGGCAAACCACTTGTTCACCTCTGAGTCGGTCTCAGAAGGTCATCCAGATAAAATCGCCGATCAGATTTCTGATGCGGTACTAGACGCAATTTTAGAGCAAGATCCAAAAGCTCGTGTTGCTTGTGAAACTTACGTTAAGACCGGTATGGTTTTAGTCGGCGGTGAAGTCACTACATCAGCTTGGGTTGATATCGAAGAAATCACACGTAAAACAGTACGTGAAATTGGTTACACTCATTCAGATATGGGTTTTGATGCTGACTCTTGCGCGATTTTAAATGCCATTGGTAAACAGTCTCCGGATATTAATCAAGGTGTTGATCGTAGCGATCCAGCTGAACAAGGTGCTGGTGACCAAGGTTTAATGTTTGGTTATGCAAGTAACGAAACCGACGTATTAATGCCTGCTCCTATTACTTACGCACACAAGTTAGTGAAGCGTCAGTCAGAAGTACGTAAAGACGGCACGTTACCTTGGTTACGTCCAGATGCAAAAAGCCAAGTTACTTTTGCTTATGAAAACGGTCAAATCAAGGGTATCGATGCTATCGTATTATCGACTCAGCACCGTGAAGATGTGACCCAAGAAGATTTAATTGAAGGCGTGATGGAAACCATCATTAAGCCAGTTTTACCTTCACAATGGTTAAATAAAGACACTAAGTACTTTATTAACCCAACCGGCCGTTTCGTTATTGGCGGACCTGTAGGTGACTGTGGTTTAACGGGTCGTAAAATTATCGTAGATACCTACGGTGGTATGGCTCGTCACGGTGGTGGTGCTTTCTCAGGTAAAGACCCATCTAAAGTTGACCGTAGTGCTGCATATGCTGCTCGTTACGTTGCTAAAAACATCGTAGCTGCAGGACTTGCTGACCGTTGTGAGATTCAAGTGTCTTACGCAATTGGTGTTGCTGAGCCGACTTCAATCAGTATCGAAACCTTTGGTACTGGTAAAGTGTCTGAGGACGTTCTAATTAAACTTGTACGTCAGCACTTTGAACTTCGTCCTTATGGCTTAACAGCAATGTTAGACCTTGCACGTCCTATCTACCAAAGCACTGCTGCTTATGGTCACTTTGGCCGTAATGAATTCCCTTGGGAAGCGACAGATAAAGCTGAAATTTTACGTGCTGATGCTGGTCTATAAGTGTTAAAACTTATTAGCTAACTCAGTAAGACAAAAAAACCGTCAATTGACGGTTTTTTTATGTCTTCAATTACTGATTAAGTGAAGGTGCGATAGAAGAGATAAATAATAATAGCCCCAACAGTTAACACCGAAGGGTAAAAGGTCAAACTAAAACCGATTGATCTTGCTCCAGCCCCTTTATCATAACCGCGCATAAATAAGATTCTGCCAATAAAGAATAATACTGATATAAGTGCAATCAGTGACATGTAATCCGCAGGCATAATGAAGGCCCACAAAAAATATACACTCATCACTATGCAAAATTGCTCTAGGGTATTTTGCAGTACATTTTGCAAGCGCCTTGCTCGTTCAGACTCTTCATAAAAGCTGCGGCCATCGATATCTGCAGCATTAAAAAAGCGATGTTTTGCCACTCTCCCAACAGCAATGATTAAGCTGAGTGTCGGTAAAATCATGCCATAAGCGTAAATGACTAACCTTTCTATTAAAGATTGCGGCTCACTATATTCAAACGGGTTCGCTAACGAGCCATAAATAACTACGGCAAATGAAACCAGCATCCCCAGCACAATGCCTTTAGTCACATCGCGTTGCTTACTCGATAACCTTGTTGTAATTGGACTTGAAAGTGGCATTATCTCTCCCTGTACTTAATGCTCAACTAACTTAAAATAATGACCTAGATGATCCTTCATTGATTTGGTCACTCACTCTGGTTTGCCCTTTTTGGGCTATAGCTAAACCTTTGGCTATCGATTTAGCTGAATTTTCTCTCTTGTTAAACTATAGTCATTGCCAGCCATTCTGCCGATAGCATCTAGCTTTTCACTATCAATTTTAAAATCATTGACCGCATCATCCCGCACATGAATGGCGACAACATCACCCAATACCAAGTGCCCAGCCATTGGCTCATGACCTAAATCGACGATTTGATTTAGGCGACACTCAAAGCTCACCAAAGCTTGCTTAACTCTATAAGGAGTTACGAGTGTCGAAGTCTGCTTTTCAACACCAGCATATTCAAACTCATCTTCTTCTGCTGGTAACTGATGGCAAGTTTGATTCATCACAGCTAAATCTTGATAACTCACACTATTAATCACGAACTCTTGTTGTTCGCGAATATTAGCCAAGGTATCTTTTTCAACACCTTTATCTGTGCTCATTGGGTTAAAACATAAAACGGGAGGATTGGCACTGGCAACCGTGAAAAAGGAAAAAGGCGCTAAGTTATTTACACCATTTTTTGACACTGTCGAAACCCAAGCTATTGGTCTTGGACTCACGCCACCGATGAGTAACTTATAAATCTGTTGTGATGTTAATGACTTTGGTAAAAATTCCATTACATTCTCAGGCTGTTTCAAACATCGACCCTCATAATCACTTCGCAAGTAAATCAATGAAAATCATAAGCTAAACAAGTTACTTATTAAGCTATCACCCTATAAAATTTCAAACAAGCCTAAAACAGCCCACAACCAAAGAAACAAGTTATTAACATTATTTATCAGTCATTTTTATTAATTCCTGTATAAATCTTCAGCAAACTTTGCCAGTCACTACCATAAATGTTCCAGTTTAAGTGCTTCATACAAAATTTCTTTTTAGATATAACTGCCGATAAAAAGATGATTTGTTAATATTATCATTCAACAATAACGCGCTAAATTTCACTCTTAGGGAAACATCATGCTAACTGCTGAATGGTTCAATCCGGCTAAATTATCGTTAGATAACAAAGCGGATCATCAACACCTCGACGCTCAAAAACAGTGGTCTGCTGTCAAACAGTTTTATCGCCAGCATTTAAATTATTCAAAGCCTAACCTAAATGACAAGATTGCACTTATCAGAAATGAAACTAGTCCATTGGCTGTGAGTCCCAACATCACCAGAGGCATTGAGAGAAAGACAGAAATTGAGAGAAAGACAGAAATTGCAGCGGCAATTAGAATAAAAACCATAGGCAAGTGCCATTTAGTGACAGGGTTAGTTGTTAGCCAGCATTTTAGAGGAAGCGGACTTGCACATCAGTTGATGGACTTTATTAAGCCCTCACTTTCAACGCTGCCAAGTTATGTGTTTGGTATTCCACAGCTTAAAAGCTTTTATCAAAGCCACGGGTTTACGCTAAACCAGAGTATTGATCATGACATTCAACAGCAGTTTTTAAAATATCAGCACAAAGACAAAATAAAAGGGGAAGATAGGCCACTGATATTAATGAAGCTTACGGCTTAAAAAATTCACTATATTTGAAGCTGTCGCACATTGGTTTAGCAGTGATCAAAATGCGAAGTTTCTACACACATAAATGAAATTTGCTGCAAACTTAATACTGGCACATTGACTGCTCTAGCTTGGGATAAATCAATCTTTTTCTCGCCTTCTAAAAGCCTTATGGCTTCTTCATAACCATTAGTACGACCACAACTAACAACACCAAATTCAGTATCAACGACGTAAATAGGCTTTTCATTCGCTAATTCAATCTCAAAAGTTGAATAGGTTTTGTCCATTGATGACAATACTCCAGCAACGATTTTCATATTTTCAAAAGCACCTAGCCTTAAATGTAAGTAAGGCTGAAAAGTTTGTTCAAACTGCATTTTTGATTGCTCATTTTTCTGTATTGCTTGCTGCGCTTGCGTCATTCAATATCTCACTATGTAAGTTACATTTTTATACGGACTATAAACTGAAAAAGTAGCAACAATCATTAGTTCTGCATCACGAGTAAATAGTAATCTCGCTGCTGAAAACTAAAAAAATCCACCACTTCCATCGCCGACTTTTTAGTATGAGCAGCAAAAGAAGTACTGTTCTGTTCTGCAATAAAAGTCACCATAAAGCTATATTTAGCTGCGACTTTCCGCTTTAGTTGCAACACTAACTGTTCAAAAATACCTTGGCCACGATAATCTGGATGGATCCAAATGGGGCCATATTGGCAACTGTTTTTTACTGTCACTCTACTAAACCCAATTTCGATATCATTAAGTTTACGTAACACGTGAGCATAAATTCCCCAAGTCTGAAACCAAGACCAGGGGCCAGCAATGACATACCCTACAATGGAAGTAACCGCTTCAGCTTTCGATTCAGCCAGCACTATCCAGCCTTGCTCAATCAACTCATTGAGCTGGACTTTAGAAAAACATTGACCAGACATCGTAACTGCAGACATTTCACCTGCAGACATAGTATCTGCAGATACTGATAACTCATCATTCATGTATTGCTGCTCTAAACGAGCAATTTCTGCCGCATCAAGATTAGTCGCTAATCGGTAATGAATACTCATTTCGTCTTTTCATCACTTTTAGTATTTTCATTAGTTTGCTGCTTTTGAGCCGATTCAATCACTAACGCGACAGGATATGGCGCCATAATTAATAGACCAACACCAATAAGACTCGCAACTAGCATCATGCCACTAATCTCATTACTGACGTCTGTCAGTAAATACAAACAGGCACCAATACCAACAAATAATAAACCTAGCATGTGCATGACTTTAAAAACTTTACTCATAGGGTTAACTCTTAGGGTGATAGATGCTGAATGATTAGCACTTATATTGCCAAGTTTTAAGCATTTGGGCTTAAATGCTTCAATAGGTACTCATTTTTATGATTAATTCTACTTCAGGATGAAAATAACGCTAAAACACAGTATATACTATGGTTATTAGCGTCCTTATTGGAATACACCCAACATGATAAAACCCATTTTCACCGCTTGTCTGGTTATTTTCGGCCTTAGTGCTTGTCAAAGCAACAGTCATCAAGCTGAAGAAATCAATTTAATTGGCAACTGGTATGTGGAGTCAGCGTTATCTGAAGCCGTCATCAATCATAGTCCTGCGGAAATCACTTTCGCTGCAGACGGAAAACTATCAGGTAATAATAGCTGCAACCAATTTTTTGGTGAGTATGAGCAGCAAGAAAATCAATTAACACTTTCCCCGGCAGGTTCGAGCATGATGGCTTGCGTTGATGTTTTAATGAAACAAGAACAACGTGTTATGAAAGCCATGCCTTTAGTCACGAATATCAAAACCTCAAAGTCAGGCAAGTTATTGTTAAAATCAGATGAAGGTGCCAATTTATTGGTACTGAGCAAAAAAGAAGACTAACCCGCCTATATCTTTTGTTTATTGATACAAAAAAAGAGTGAAACCGCTGTTATTAACATAGCGAGTTCACTCTTTTTTATTTACTTAAGATCCAATACTTTAGCTAAGTTATTGGCTAATAAAAACGAATAACTAGATTAGCTACCTGTTCTAATATTATCTTCGACTTTTTGCTGCATATCGACTTCTGAATGCTGTGCAATTATCGCCGATTGTTCCATATCTGCATTGTAATGCTCTACATCTAATTCATCTTCTGAACTAGCAATAATCGTCGTAGCCACTAAATCACCCGATACGTTAACCACGGTACGTGCCATGTCTAACACACGGTCAATACCAGCAATGATCGCCACACCTTCTAGCGGTAATCCCACTGTGGTTAAGACTAGCGTCAGCATCACTAAACCAGCACCAGGAACACCGGCAGTACCAATTGAAGCCAAGGTCGCAGTGAGTACAATCGTGATGTAATCAACCCAGGTTAAATCAATACCAAAAGCCTGGGCGACAAATAATGCAGTGACACCTTGGTAAAGCGCTGTACCATCCATATTAATGGTGGTGCCTAGGGGTAATACAAAGCTAGATATCTTCTTATTAATACCTAAATTTTCACTGGCGCATTTCATACTCGCCGGCAATGTGCCAGCTGAGCTAGACGTGGTAAACGCAACAGCCATCGCATTACCAATGCCTTTAAAGAATTGAACAGGATTAAGCTTACCAAGCACACTTAGCACTAAACTGTAGAAGCCTAGGATATGTAAAGCACAGCCGATATATACCGCAACAATCACTTTAATCAATGGCAGTAGCATATCTAAACCATACTCACCTGCTACCCACGCCATCAAACCAAACACGCCATATGGTGCAAGCTTCATCACCAGGTCAGTCAGTTTAAACATGGCTTCAGCTAAGCTTTCAAATACGCGAATGGCAGGTTTACCGTGATCGCCAATCAGTACAAGGGAAATACCTAGTGCGACTGCAAATACAATCACCTGCAAAATCTGGCCACTTGCTAACGCCGCTACTGGATTGGTAGGAACAATATTAATCAAGGTGTCCATCAAGGTAGGCACTTCTTTCACTTCATTAATAATTTCACTAGTTTGCAATCCAAGGCCTGCACCTGGTTGCATGATATTACCAACCAACAAACCGATGCTAATTGCTATTGAGGTTGTTCCTAAATAGAAAGCAAATGATTTAAAACCTATGCGACCCATTTTGGCAGTGTCTTGCATCGACGTCACACCGACGATTAAAGAGCAAAAAACTAACGGCACGATTAACATTTTAATGGTGTTAACGAATAAGGTACCTATCGGTTTAAGATAACTTGCATCTTCACCTAAGCTAACCCCTGCGATAATACCTAGCACCATCCCGATAAGGATTTGTAACCACAACGGAACAGACATCCAACGAGACCAAACTCGACGTGGAAATGACGGAGCATGTTTTGACATGATGTAAACCTTGCTGATTGAGTAAGTAATAAAATTCGGTTGCCGAGCGGCTTATTACTTTGAGTATGGCAATAATCTATAAAATCGGCGCGGCATACTAGCACGACAATCAAGGTCTATTGGATGATCTATATCATCTTACTCAAGTCTAATGCCTAATAAATACTATTAGGCCTCGAAAATATACTTAACTTCGTCTTTTCCAACCTTTGTGGGGTATAGCGCAGCTGGCGGACGTTCCCTTTCGATTAAGTAACTCCAGTAATCATCATCAAATCCTGCAAAGGGATTATGCTGCTGTCCGCGAGATTTTAATATCAGCCACCACCACACCATAGCCCATAAGCCAAGGCTAAACAGGGTCAAAGTAAAGTGGAGCACATGATTAATCGCTTGCTGTTGATCTTGTGTGGCTATAGTAGGATGTGGCATTTGAAGATGCGAAGCCTGTATGTGATTGCCAATGGCGCAATTAGCACGACTAGGATGAGCAAAGTAACGATATACTCTGAATTGATATTTTGATTTATCCATAGCATTCTCTCAAACCATACAAGACAAGTATTAAGCATAGCAGCTTAGACTTTAGTCGAATAAAAATGTCTCAAAAATTAGCATATTTTTCTCTTCAAGGAGCCAGAATGAAAATAAGAAAAGGCCAACTATCAGATTTATCAGCATTAGTTGATTTTAACCAAGCCATGGCAATGGAGACAGAAAACTTGTCATTAGACAATGAACTGCTTACCAAGGGCGTTGACACTATGCTCAACAGCCCAGAAAAAGGCTTTTATTTAGTGGCTGAAATCGAGGGAGAGATTGTTGGTTCTTTAATGGTGACACTTGAGTGGAGCGACTGGCGCGCAACTAATTATTGTTGGATTCAAAGTGTTTATATTCGTCCACAAAATCGTCGCCAAGGCATCTATGCCAAGCTATATAACACGGTCAAATCAATGGCTGCAGATATTGGCGGAGCAGCAAGTTTTAGATTATATGTAGAGCACGATAATTTACCTGCGCAAAAGACCTACGAAGCGTTAGGCATGGAGCAAAGTCATTACCTCATGTATGAAGAAATTGCCGAAGGAATGAAAGATTAATACCCGCAGTTAAGCGATTAACATCAGACATAAAAAAGGCTTTCAATTGAAAGCCTTTTGATTAAATAGATACTATTAAGCTAAGCGCACAAATTGGTCACCTTTATCGCTAGACCGCCTTGGCTGGTTTCACGATATTTTGAGTGCATGTCTTTACCAGTTTCATACATAGTCGCGATCACTTTATCTAGGCTCACTCTAGGCTCAGAGTTACGACGCAGCGCCATGCGTGATGAGTTAATAGCTTTAACAGATGCAATTGCATTACGTTCAATACATGGCACTTGAACTTGGCCAGCAACAGGATCGCAAGTTAAACCAAGGTTATGCTCCATACSAWCGGAAGAGCACAACGTCCTGAACTCCAG
>NZ_VKHR01000004.1 GCF_009663145.1 Shewanella sp. TC10 | reverse complement strand
CTGCAGATGCACCGATAAACCAACTGATTTATCGGTGCATCTGCAGGGTTAAGTGGTCATGAATTTCAAATGGCTGATATTGATCAAACTTATTATGATTCAAGCAGCTGTTACGTTTACGGCGGTCAAACAGGTTTGATGTTTGATTTTGGTAATGCGTTTACTTCAGAAATAGGATTTCGCTATTTAAAGCACAATTTTACTTCTTCAGATCAAAGTATCGATGCAATTTCTTTATCTGTTAATGATGCAGAGCAAGTGTATTGGGGAGTGGACTTTATTTTTTAAACTGGCTGAGTGTTATTATTTTACTTTGCTTAAGATACATAAAAGGCCGCCAAAATCACTAGGCAGCCTTATTATATATGCGATTAAAACTGCAATTATGATGCTTTAATTGCGTTGCCTTCAGAATCTTTAAAGCTTCCAACTGCAATCATAATGAAATCAATAAGTGTCCAGATACCTAAACCACCTAATGTTAGTAACATTAAGATACCAGTACCAATTTTACCTGTGTAAAAACGATGAACACCTAATGAACCTAAAAAGAAACATAACAGTAAAGTTGGTACAAACCCTTTTTCGCTGATTTGAACCGGTGCTTCAGCAGTTTGAACTTCTGACATAAATAAATCCCTTAATTATATTTTTTGTCCTGGATAGGTAATTAATTTACCTTGTCCGTCTCTGTAGCTTCCAACGAGAAGCATAAATGTCACCACAACAGTGTGAATGACATCAATTAGAATAAGACCAACACCTAGCATGGTGAGTGTCGTGTCATCAAATTGTATTAGCGTAAGCCCAACTATCGCTAGCGACAGATCAAAAAAGCCGTGGAGTACCCTTCCACAATAGAAGTGATGGATACCAAGTATCCCGAATATTCCCGATAAGATGACAGCTGTAGCGTAGTTTTTTTCTGATTTGACCGACTCTGACACTTTCGTCCTCCTTGATGAAAATCTTAAACCCTTTATATAGCAAAGGCTTAGCTGAATCAATTGCAAATGTTAAATCGGTTGTAAAAATGCGCTTCAGAACATAAATATATTTAACTTTGGCCGCCAGAAAGTAACGAACGATATGGTATGGAGTTGCTGGTGTGACTTATGTAACCCCCTTTGTTTGAGTGGTTATTTCGGGCTGGGGATGTTGCGTTATTGTAACCGCGCAAAAAGTTAGGCATGTTATGAGCTAGGGACATCAGAATAAAAAGGAAGCTCATGCGCACTCAATCGGTATTATCCAAAATTAAATTCGCCTTAGTGATGACATTATCAGCTACATGCACCTTGACATCATTGGCTGCAAATAGCGCTGATTATAAGGTTATTCATGCGGGGGAGTTGTTATCTGATGCTAGTGAACAACCGCTAAAGCAGTATTCCTTGGTGATTAAAGACGATCAAATATTTGAGGTTAAAAAAGGCTATTTAACTTTATCCAAGGATAAAATTCTATCGAGTGACAGCCTTGAATATATTGATTTAAAAGACAGCTTCGTGATGGCTGGATTGATGGATATGCATGTGCATTTGCAAGGTGAAATTGGCCCTAAAAATGACAGTGAGTCATTGCGAATGTCTGATGCAGATGTTGCGATGAGAAGTGCTTACTTTGCCAATAAAACCTTAATGGCTGGTTTTACCACGGTTCGAGATTTAGGCGCCAAGCCTGAGCAAATTTATGCACTGCGTGATGCTATAGCAAAAGGGTGGTTGAGCGGGCCTCGAATTATAGCTTCTGGCGGTGTCTCGGTAACCGGAGGACATGGCGATGTGGATGGCAAGAGTCCAGACTTGCTCGATATGCTGACCTCAAAAACCATTTGTGATGGGCCTTATGATTGCCGCCGAGCCACTCGTCGAGCGATAAAATACGGTGCTGATGTGATTAAGATAACTTCAACTGGTGGGGTTTTGTCTGATACTAATACTGGCACTGGTCAGCAAATGGCTAATGATGAATTGAAAGAAGTCATCGATGCCGCCCATGCGTTAGGCAGAAAAGTTGCCAGCCATGCCCATGCCGCTGAAGGGATAAATGCAGCACTAAGGGCTGGAGTCGATAGTATTGAGCATGGTAGCTACGCCAATAAAGAGTCAATTAAGTTATTTAAAAAGTCTGGCGCTTATTTAGTTCCGACTTTATTGGCTGGTGATACTGTCGTGCAAATGGCGAACTCGAAAGGCAACTTTATGTCTGATGCGATTAAAGCGAAAGCGATTCGTGTGGGTAACGACATGCAAAATAACTTCGGCAATGCCTACAAACAAGGAGTTAACATCGCATTTGGTACAGATAGCGGAGTGTCGCGTCATGGTGACAATGCCAAAGAGGCCGTGTTGATGCATCAAGCGGGGATGTCGAATAAGGATATACTTATTTCTGCCACTATCAATGGCGCGGACTTATTGGGTATGTCTTCTAGCCTTGGCACGCTTGAGCAAGGGAAGCAAGCTGATGTGATCGCAATGAAAACCAGCCCGTTAGAGCAAATAGATGCATTACTTGATGTGCAATTTGTAATGAAGTCAGGCGATATTCATAAAAGGTAAGCAGTTTACGGCAATCAATTTCACCATATATTCCAAAAAGCTGACTTAACCTTAAGTCAGCTTTTTATTTGCTTAAGCGCTAACTAAAGCGTTAACTGAAGCGGTCAAATTAGACGGGCTTACTGATCTGGTAATCATACCGTTAGTTTAGGTAGGCTGAGTGTCGCTACACAGCCTTTTGGCTGGTTAGCTTTAAGGCTAAACTGCCAATTATAACGTTGGCATAAGGTCTCGATAATAACCAACCCAAGACCATGACCGACTAATTCACTTGCTTGATTTCCTTTTTCACTGTCCGATAAACCTTGGCCGTTATCTTCAATCATAATTTGATGCTCAAAAATACTCAGCTTAATCCAGCTCGCTTCACCTTCTGCTAAATCTTCACAACTGGCATTAATGGCATTGTTGAGCAAGTTGGTGAGTAACATCTTAATCACGGCAGAATTAGGCTGGACAATAGGTGCATCATGCCAATCGATAATGACTTCAATGCCTTGCTGTTGAGCTTGACTGATAGTCGTTTCGAGAACGTGTTTAATTTCTTGTTCAGCTAGCAATCTTGGCGGATTAGCATTGGCAGATTTTTCTTGTTTAACAATATTGAGTAAAGCTTCAACTGTGTTTTGCATGTCCTGTGCAGCACGAGTGATTCGCTCTCGTTGGCGCAATTGAAAGTCTGCATCTGGTTTTTGCGCCAATAATTTAGCCGAGCCTAAAACGATACTCAAAGGAGTCCGCAGTTCGTGACTCGCATAACGTGCAAACGCTTGCTCTTGCTTCATTAAGGTTTCATTTTGTTGGCGATAGTTATTGAGACTGTCAGTTAAAATACCAAACTCTTTGGCAGCGCTATGACTGACAGTGAACTCCTTGGGAGGCTTATTTTGCCCAAGTTGCATACTCAGTTGGTTAATCGGTGCGATTAAACGCCTAAAGAGTTTAAATATTGCGAAACTAAATAGCAGTATTAAGCCAATGGTAAACACGATAATAAAGGTACTGATCCCATTCCACTGATCACGGTTTAATTCAATATTTTCAGCAGGCATGGTGATATATAACTGCGTCATTCGGCCATTTAATACAAATTCAGACCGATATAAAAATAGCTCATTAACGTCCTCATTAATCTCGCCGTTGAAACCTAATGGGTAATTTTGTAATTGACCATATTTGCTCGGGATAAAATGAGTACTGTGAAAGGCGGTAATATTGGGTGGCAAGACTAAAGGTTCTGGCGTGCCTTTACGAAATTGTTTGATAACATAGGGTGCGCTGTCTCTGAGGTTATTTAAACTGACCTCATCTTCAACCCATTGCAGCATAAAGATCATCATTAAATAAATTAATCCAGATGCCATCACCCCAATTAATACAAAGTAAAGTGTGAGCCTGCCAACAAAAGAGTGGGTTGAGCTATTACTGGTGGTTGCATGTGATGTTTGCTTTGTCATGTCAACGCTCACTAAGATGCTCCTTGTTCAAGACGAAGGCCTATTTTAGGTACGGTGACCAACATAGGTTGCTCAAAAGGCTTATCAAGCTGATTACGAAGCTGGTATACATGGCTGCGCAAAATATCTTGCCCTGGTGGATGCTGGCCCCAAAGTTCTTCAATAAGTTGTTCGCGCGTTACCACATTCGGTGCATTTTTAATGAGTAATAACAGTATCTGATAAGTGGTTGGAGTGAGAGGCAGTATCAAGCCACGGCGCTTCACTTGATGACGGGCAACATCTAACTCAAGCTCACCGAAACGCAATGTTGCTTGTGCAACCCTACCACGGTGACGTTTTATCAAAGCCTTAATGCGAACATCAAGTTCGTCTAAATCAAAAGGTTTACCTAAATAATCATCAGCGCCACTATCAAAGCCAGTCATTAAGTCAGCTTTGTTATCTAAAGCAGTGAGCATTATTACTGGGGTTGTGCAGCCCTGTTTTCTTAAAGCTCGGCACAAACTTAACCCATCCATTTTAGGGAGCATTAAATCGAGAATGATGGCGTCGAAATCTTCTGCAAGAGCCAGTGATAAACCAAGTTCGCCATTGACCGCAAAATCGAGTTCGGCATCTTGAGCTTCGAAAAAATCGCCCAAAATCCCCGCAACATCATGATTGTCTTCAATGATCAGTAATTTCATTCTCGATAGGCTCCGCATTTTTATCTTGCTTATTGTGGCAGCATTTTTGTCGAAAAAATGTCAATGACATTTCTTACACTCGCGTTAATTCAAGATGTTGGCATATTTTATTCTCTAGGAATAGTCCATGCGCCACACAAGTCATCTTAATAAAAAATCTGAAGTGTGTTTGTCGATCATTATCCCTATGTTTAATGAATCGCAAAGTTTAGATGTGTTAATGCAGCGCCTAAACGGAGTGCTATCTACCATGACAGAACACTGTGAACTCGTGTTCGTTGATGATGGCAGTACAGATAATACCTGGGCGTTATTGCAGCAGTTAAGCTTAAGTCATGGTGAGCATCAATGTATTAAGTTAAGCCGTAATTTTGGTAAAGAGGCGGCGATGTCAGCTGGGCTTGCCCAAGCAAGAGGTCTGGCGGTGATTTTATTAGATGCAGACTTACAGGACCCGCCTGAGTTAATCCCGCAAATGTTAGCAGCGTGGCGAAATGGATTTGAAGTGGTCAATATGCGCCGTAAAAAACGCTTGGGTGAAACCTGGTTTAAGCGTTTTTCAGCAGGGTGTTTTTATCGATTGATGAATTGGATGTCTGATTCCCCTGTACCAGAAAATGTTGGTGACTTTAGGTTATTGAGTCGTCAGGTGGTCGATCATATCAATGCCATGCCTGAGCGAAACCGCTTTATGAAAGGCATTTTAAGTTGGCCTGGATTTAGTCAAACCACAATCGAGTTTGATCGCGACCCTCGCTGCGTAGGTGAGACCAAATGGAACTATGGCAAGTTAGTGGGTTTAGCGATGGATGGGATCACGTCATTTAGCTTTAAACCTTTACGTTTAGCAACTTGGTTTGGTATCAGTATTGGATTGAGCTCTTTGGTCTATGGCGCTTGGATTGTTATTAAGACCTTGGTATTCGGTGAAGTGGTTGCAGGTTATGCCTCAATGATGGCGGTGCAATTGTTCTTGGCTGGAATTCAGTTACTTGCATTGGGATTGATTGGCGAATACCTAGGACGTGTATTTATGGAAGTAAAACAACGTCCAGTGTTTATTGTTGACGAGGTCTGTCATCAACAAAGTTTACCGAATAAGGTGGTGAGTTTTCAGCAAGCTTCAAGCAATGAGTCATCGAGAGTTCGTGCTAGACCGCAATTTAATTATCAGGCTAATCAAGTCATGGAACAGGCTATTTTACTCAATCGACAGAATCAGTTTGTGCAACCTAAAAGCTTTAACCAATATCAGTTCAACTTGGAAAACGTAAAATGAAGACTCAGTTCTCTGCTCTACAATATTACCCCCATATTGCAGTGCTACTTGTATCAGCACTATTGATTCGCTTGCTGTCACTAGCCTTATATCCATTGATGGACACCACAGAAGCACGTTATGGCGAAATGGCGAGACTGATGTCCGAAACAGGTAATTGGCTTACACCACAATTTGATTATGGAGTTCCTTTTTGGGGCAAGCCGCCTTTGCAAAACTGGTTAAGTGCCAGCTTCATAGAGCTGTTTGCCAATAATGAATTCTTTTTAAGATTGCCACACTTTCTGGTGGGCTTAGTCGTGCTAGCGTTAGTGGTTAAGCTGGCAAAAAAATTCGCCATAAATGGCTTAACAGTTGCGACAGTTTTAACGACCACCACGGTCTTTTACGTGTGTATGGGAACTGTCATGACCGATATGGGGTTATTACTGGGATTAACCTTAGCATTAGTGGGTTTCTACTTGGCTTGGCAAGGAGCCTATTTCTGGGGTTATGCAGGGTTTGTAGGTCTTGCCATTGGCTTAATGGCTAAGGGTCCCGTCGCTGTGGCGATATTTGGTATTGCGACATATCTATGGATGGTATGGGTTGTTGGACCTATCAAGATGTGGTCGCAATTGTGGCAACGAGTTCCTCTTGTATCAGGTTTACTTTTATTGCTTGCGTTAACCTTGCCTTGGTATGTGATGGCAGAACAAGCGACCCCTGGTTTTATCCAATATTTTATTGTTGGCGAGCATTGGTCTCGTTTTGTAGACAGTGGTTGGAAAGGGGATTTATATGGCACTGCACACGATGAAGTCCGTGGCACTATTTGGATTTACTTTGCTGTCGCGTGCGTCCCTTGGTCGCTATTTATCCCTCGTGGTTTGTACCGCATTTATCATAAAGTTAACTCGATACAGACTGACCATTTATATAAGTCTTCTTTAAAGCATGGCAATCGCAACCAAGTGGAGCAAGAGACTAATGAACAAGAGGTTAATGGACAAGAGGCTATAGAACAAAAGACTATTGAACAAAAGACTAGGGGCTTTGATGATTTTACTAAATTCTTACTGTGCTGGATGACCGCGCCACTTATTTTATTCACTTTTGCCGGCAACATTTTACCTGCTTATGTATTACCGGCATCTCCAGCCTTAGCTTTACTTATTGCGTATGCATGGCGAAATTCACCAATTCATCGTTTTATGATGATAGCAACGTGTATTCCAGTGTTGTTAGTTATCGCATTAGTGGTGCTTAATTCCGGGGTCAGTAAAGATAAAAGTGATAAATGGTTATTGAGCCAAAGAATATATGATTTACCTGTTTATTATTGGCTAAAACAGCCTTTTTCTTCAAGATATTACAGCGAAGGAAAAGCACTGGTTGTGAATGACGAACTGCAACTGAATCAGTTAAACCAAAGTCAGTATTACGTCGTGCTCAGTAAGCGTCAGTTAACTGAACAAGGCCAATTCGGAGAATGTCTTCTTGAGTCAGAAACCAGCAAAAAAGTGTTGATGCTTTGTGGTGAAGACTAATGCAACCGATGGAATTGCCGACTCAAGTTTATAAGCCTAATCAGCCATGGCATATCGTTGGGCAGCTTAATACTTTCAGCCGTTTTATAATGATAGGTGGTCTGAGCTTTGTGGTGGATTTAAGCGTGTTTTTAAGTTTATTAAATCTTGCCCTGTGGGATGCGCTGCTAGCGCGAGTGACAGCCTTTACTGTCGGGTTGAGTTTAACTTGGTTAGGTCATCGAAAGTTTACTTTTAGGCACCGAAAGCAGCGGCGTGCTAAAGCGCAAATGATATGGGTGTTTTTGGTTGCAGTTGTCGCTGGAATGGCTAATTTGATGGGGTTTCAGCTAATGAGAAACTGGTTGCATACCGTTTTTAATTTTGATGCCGAAGTTTTATCAACATTAGTCATCACATCAGCACCTGAAGTGCTAAGTGTATCGTTTGGGGTGCTTGTTGGGCTAGTTGTTAATTGGATTGGCTCGAATTATCTAACTTTTAAAACACAGTATCAGTGAGGATTATATGGCTTATATTCAATATCATAGTTACTTACAGCAACTGATTTTCAATTCGGCATTAGTTCAATATTATTCAAAAGTGAAAACTAATTGAATTCACAGCGTTGTTCATAGTGTTGCTCACAGCGTTGTTCATAGTGTTACTCATAGCGGCGTTGCTAAAGTATTGCTCATAGCGTTAAAGCATAAAACCTTACTGATTGAGCAAGGTTTTATGCATATTTTTGAGGCTTACTCTACCCAGTGTAAAACATCCTTAATGACAGACCATCTTGGTTGCTTAGGTTGGGCGTTCTCTCCCAAAATCCAATAGCTATACAGGGTATCAACATAACCTGATGACTGTTGAATCGACAGCCAACTATTTAAGAAGGTATGCAGTGAAGTATTTCCTTTTGCAACGGCATAGGAGGCTGGAAAGGATTTAATCTCTTCTCGGTTATATAAGGTCGTATATTCAGGGTAAAGAATCGTCCAGGTTTGACCCGCTTCAAGGCTAATAAGCAGACCGTCCCAAGTTTTTCCATCATCCTCAAAGAAGGCTTTATCGGAGTCAATCGTAGTAAATTCGATATTATCAAACTTCTCTTTTAGGTAAGGAATAATAGAGTAATTGCCCACAGAGGCGACTCGAATTTTTTCTGCTTGATGGATTAACTCATCAGATTTAAATTCATCTGCTCGGTAGTCTTTTACCACAAAGGAATAATGCAGGTTAAGCACGGGGTTGGTAAAATCAACTAAGCCAATTCGAGTTGTCGTCATTTGCAAACCTGAAATAGTAATATCAAATAAGCCATTGTTAATCGACTCAAGTGCATTTCCACTATTGTAAGGTATGAAGGCAATTTTTAACCCAAGCTCAGCGGCTAGTTTCTTCATTAATTCGACATCAAAGCCAACGAGTTCATGTTCGGCATTAAAAAATGAGAAAGGCACTTGTACAGGGTTATAGCCGACACGCAACAAGCCGCTTTGCTTAATTTTCTCAATGCTTCTAGGGCCGTTAACATCAAGCTCTTCAGACCAATTATAGGTGATGACTTCTTCTGGGACTTCTGCAGCAGAACTCATTTGCGCCACAACTTCATCCATGTTGTATTCGGTGTCCACTATGCTACTCAGCACCCAACTTGTGGCGAGTAATGTCACTCCAAACACAACCGGCGTAATCGCGCTACATAGAATCAGTCGTTTCATACTGACTTTAGCAATCCCCGCAAGCATTGCGGTACCACCAATGGCGAGAATAAAGATATTCATAGCGGCTAAAAGTGAAGTAAAGCGGCTGGTGAACAGGCTAGAAACCATATACAGCTGAAATAAGTCAGACGATAACTCAAGCGAATCTAATAGCATGGGAATGGTTAAATATACGCTGCCAAATAGACTAATTAATCCGTTGACTGACATGGGGAAATAACTAATGAAATCCAATTCTTTTCCTGAAAACCAAGCAGCAAATAGCACGAAAACAATCGTGAGTAATTTACCTAAGTTTGGAAAACTGAATACCACGGGAATAATGATATTGGCGTAATCGTCTGTTTGTGAATCACCAATTTTGTATTTGTGGAACAGCTCTTTAGTGCGTTGGATCAGTAGCGGTAAGATAATGAAAATATTACCTGCAGCAAAAGCAGTAATCATGGCATCTTTGGCAATCCCAGTAATGTCACGGTACGAGAAAGGCGTAATAACCATAATAATCGCTGGTAGCACCCAATAAGTCAGAATAATGGTCATGACAACGTGGGCAATAAAGTAAACCTGCAGTTTTTGAAATTCATCAAAATCCATGGTGCCAGCTGTGGCTGCGGTCATCGCAAAAATGCCGATAGGCATTAGCATGACAATACTTTGGGTGACCTTGTTAAAAGACTCACCGAGTAATTGCAGCGGGCGCATTAATGATTCTTTGTCATTAATTGAAATCAGGGCGATCCCGGTTGCGACACAAAACAGAACAATAGCTGGAATGTAACTATTTGATAAAGAAAAGAATGGGTTAGATGGGATATATAAATCGAGGAGATTCACAGAGTTAGGATCTTGTAATGCTGTTAAACTGAAAAACTCGCCAGCTTGCCAATCAGGAAAAGTGTACTTGATAAGGTACATACTCAGTAAGCCAAATAGCCAAATCACCAGCATCAATTTACCCACTTTAACGCCGAGAGACTTTGCTTGCTCTAAGGTTAAACTGCCTAAACTCGAAATAAGCGACACGATGATATAAGGGATGATGGTCATTTGTAGAAGCTTGATAAATGCATCACCAATAACCGACATCCAGGCGAGCATTTCGCCAAAAAATAACCCTGCAATGATACCGCCTGCAAACGACAACAACACCCAACTAGACATACTGAGCTTTTTCTTTTTCGGCGCTTCTTGAGCAGGCTCTGAAGGTGATGCTTGAGTGTTTTTTTCTGTCCCTGGGGTGGCAGTTGCCATATTAATCCTTTTATATTCTTATACTGTTTTTGCTTATTAAGCTTAGCTAAATAAGTTTTGAGCTAACAAGCTGTAGCGCTGTGACCATGGATAGCAAGTGTTTGATGATAGCAATCAACATACTGACTAATCTTTGTCTCAGTGTTGAAGTGATTCATAGCACGCTCTCTACCAGCTTGGCCCAGTTGATGTTGATAATGGCTATCGGCAAAAATCTTATTAATCGCCAAAGCCATATTGGCAGCATCTTCTGGCGGGAACATAAAGCCAGTTGTGCCTTCATCAACGACTTCTGGAATGCCATCTACATTGCTACTCACCGTCGGAACGCCACAAGCCATTGCTTCTAGAATTACCATGCAAAATGACTCTCGATAACTGGGTTGGATTAAACAATCAGCATTTGCGATGAAACGTTCGACATTCTTAACCGAGCCTGTAAACGTTACCTTATCGAGAATATTAAGTTGCTGGCACTGGCTTCTAATTTTGTCGATATCAGGGCCACTGCCAACTAAAACTAGCTTGGCTTTAGTATCACTACTTAGCTGACTAAAGGCGTTTACAACAGTTTGAGTGTTTTTTAGCGCTCTGAAATTAGAGACGTGCATTAAGATTTTTTCGTCATCGGCAGCAAGAGTTTGGCGTAATGCGCTATCGACTAATTTGGGCGTGAAGTCATCAGTATCGATAAAGTTATGAACCACATTAATTGGTTGGTTCACCTCAAACTCTTGTTGGATATATTGTCGCTGAAAATGAGAGACGGTTGTGATCAGCGTGCTTTGATTCATGCTAAAAGTATTGAGACGTTTAATCGCATCGTCTTGTCCAACAATGGTGACATCTGTGCCGTGAATAGTCGTAATGATCGGGAAAGAATAATTGCAGATGTTACTGGCTAAAAATGCACAAAGAGAATGAGGGATTGAATAGTGCGCATGCACTAAATCTAATTTGGCTTGTTCAACGACCTCTACAATTTTTGCCGTTAACGAATAGGTATGTAATGGCCCTTCAAATAATGGGTAGTTCACTTCATCAACTTGGTGAAAGAAGACGTTTTCGTGGTCATTTAATAACTTGAATGGTCGTTTATGGGCAATAAAATGCACTTCATGGCCTAATCTCGCTAGTCCAATGCCTAATTGAGTTGCCACTAACCCTGAACCACCAATGCTTGGGTGGCAAACTATCCCTACACGTAACTTATTCATCATTCGTAACTAGTATCCTTACTAATTTGAGTGCTAAACATAAGCAGTTATTGCTGTACTTAAGTTAATTGCTGTACTTAAGTTAATTGCTGTACTTGAGCTAATATTTGATGAGCTTAACTAGTTATTTTTAGGTTAACTTTATGAATTTTGCAATCTTTTGCTTTCTATCAATTAGTCTAATTTTAAAATCAGAATAATAAAAATAGGCGAGATCTGCCAAAAACCATAATCTTGTACTGTAAACGGGCTTTATGACAATTTATGGTGTGGTAATAAACGGGAATATAAGGCATAAAAAATTAGCCAGAAAAAAACCTAATAAAATTGATTTTATTAGGCTTTTTAAATCGGTGGGCTATCAAGTCATGAATGGCTAAATACGACTAATCAACCCAATGAAGAACGTCTCGAATGATTGACCAGCGAGGTTGAGGTGTGGTGGCGCCTTTACCCAGCATCCAATAGTCATAAAACTCTTGTTGATGACCATCGACTTTGCGCAGCTTCTGCCAGTTATTGATGTAGTTCAGTAGTGACTGATTTGATTGAGCAACGGCGTAAGCCACAGGGTAACGATTTTTTCCTTCGAGTATGGCAATGCCATAACCTGGGAAGAATAGGGTCCAAGCGGACCCCGCTTCGGCGCTGATGACAACCGCGTCATATTTATCTTTCTTCTGTCTAAAGAAGTCTTTGTAACCTTCAATTTTGACAAATTTAATGTGAGGTAATTGTTGCTTAGCTTCTTTGATTTTGTCGTCATGCTCAACGTAAGCTACGGTGACATTTTCCATTGCCATCACTGACTCATTACTCTTAAAGCTATTGACGCGGTGATCCTTTGTCGCAATGGCAATATTAAGTTCAAGCACAGGATCACTATAACTTAGGCGATCCATTTGTTTGATATCCATTGAAAGCCCAGACATGGCCACATCAAAAAATCCTGCTTGCAGTGACACAGCGAGCTTATCTTTATGAAAGGGAATGAACTCTATCTCGACACCTAAGTCTTCAGCCAGTTTTGTGGCCATTGCAGAATCAAACCCAACCAATTGACCTGCATTGTTATAGTAACTAAATGGGACATTACTTGGGATATAGCCTACTTTCAGTATTCCACGTTTACGAATACTTTGTACGTCAGCAATAGGTTGATTCGGCGTTTTACCGACTTCAGGAAATTGACGGATCACCTTAGTCGGGACTTTATCTGCCACTTTCATATTGGCAATCACGCCGCTGGTTATTTCTGGGCTGGTAATAAACACTCCCATCCCAATGCGACAGACTAAAATGGTCGCCACTGTGCTGACGAGCAAGCCGCCTGACATTTTAATCAGCTGCGGTGCACGCAGTTTTAGGCTTCCTTGGAACAAACAGACCGTGAGCAAGGTGAGGGCGAATAAGTTCATCACCGCAGCAATTGAATTAAACTTACCCGTAATAAACCCTGACATCACAAATAGCTGGAATAAATCAGAAGGTAAATGCACTAAGTCGAGCATAAATGGAATGGCAACGTAAACACTGCCGAACAAAGACAGCAGCCCACTGACAGATAACGAAGGAATCGCACTAAGATCGACAGGCGTGCCATTAAACCAACCAGCAAAATAGACAAACAGAATGACGGTTAACTTGCCAATGTTAGGGAAGGTAAAGGCGATTGGAACTAAGATTTCGATTAGGGTTAGGCCATCTTCACTGAGGTTATTATGCTCGCGCATAATTTGCTTACACTCTTCGATAATCACAGGAATAACGATAAAAATGTTACCCGTAGCGAAAGCGGTAACTAAGCTTGCTTTGGTAATGCTAACGGTTTGTGCATAAGTAATAGGGGTTAATGAGCACACTATCCAAGGCAAAATGACAAAGGTGAGTAATAAACACAGTACAAAGTAACTGATTAAATAAACCTGCATACTGGCAAATTCATCGACACCCATGGTGCCCGCTGCTGCCGCAGACATGGCGAAAATACCAATAGGTAATACTTTGACTAAACCTTGAGTGATACGAGAAAACGTTTCAGTAATAGTGTGCATAAAAGACAGCACTTGGGTTTTGTTGTCGCCTTCCATCCCAATTAACGCCAAGCCCATTGCAATACTAAATACCACCATCGCAGGGACGTAGCCTGCTGCCATAGACTCAAATGGATTTGAGGGGATATAGAGTTTGAAATAATTAATGGGCTCTACCGGCTCAATAATACTGGTACTAAAAAACGATGCTGATTCTACAAAAGGGAAGGAAAGGGGCATTAAAGCTGTTAGCACTAGACCCACAAGCCATAGCATTAACATGATCAATCCAGCACGACTGAATATTAATATCGCAGTGCTTTTTTGCAGTTTACCAATACCGCCAATGAGCGAGACCACAATATAAGGCAATACGGTCATCTGCATCAATAAGATAACGCCATTACCTATCGTGCTCAGCCATCCAACTGATTCACCAAAAAATATTCCCACAGCAAAGCCAACAAACATGGCTATTAACATTTGGGTTGAACTGGTCATCGCAAGTAATTTTTTAAACACGTGTCGTATCCATTTATTATGTTATGCCTGCGGCGTTTGAGTCTTAAGGCTCATTAAGCGCTGTATTTATTGCATGGTAGGTTACTGAAAGTTTACCAACTATCAGGTTTTAAGTGGTGAAGCTGTTAATTTAAATCAATATTAACAGTCTTATTAAAGATTAGTCAGGCTTTAACGAATAAATTTTAGCGAAAAATTAGCTTAGGCAATGCTAATAAATTGGCGAGGAATTGGGGAGTGTTGGTGGTAGCTATTGGCTCTAACTTTAGTTATGGCAATAAAAATAGCCAGAACAAATGAACTGGCTATTAGTTGTAAATTGATTTGCTAAAGGTGGTTATAGCGGCTTTAGTTTGCCTTTTGCGTCAGCTATACATTGATAGTTTTTAGTTTGCATAAACTCAGCAAGCTCTGTTTCAATGCGCTCAAAACAGCTTTCACCTTCTTTTTCAAAACAGGTCGCAATTTGCACCGCATCTGCGCCCGCGAGTAAATATTCAAATGCATCTATACCGGTTTTAATGCCGCCAACACCAATGATTTGCACATCATCATCCAGTAACTCACGAAATGCCCGAACATTAGCAAGACCAATCGGCTTTATGTAGTCGCCACATAGACCACCAAACCCGCCTTTAGGCTTGATAATAGGTTGTTCTGTATGAGGATCAATCACCAAAGTATTTCCAATAGAGTTAATGCAAGTGATGAATTTTACTGGGTATTTTTTGATGACATTTGCCGCAGCCACAAAGTGTGACATGTCAAAATAGGGCGCCAGCTTTATCCCAATAGGTTTATTGCCTAATGCAGTGATGGCCGCAAGTGCTTTATCTGTTTGCTCAAAGTCGTAAGCCACTTGAGCTTTGCCGGGAATGTTAGGACATGAAAAGTTAACCTCAATTAGGTCAACATCACTGTTTTGAAATGCACTGACCATTTCAATATTGTCTTCAACACTGAAACCTGAAACGCTGACAATGACTGGCTTACCTAACGCTTTTAATTGCGGGATCATTTCTAAATAGGCTTTGTAACCTAAGTTAGGTAACCCCATAGATTGGATAGAACCTAAAGGTAAGTTTTGATATCTAGGTTCAGGGTTTCCTTCCCGAGGTTCAATAGTACAAGATTTTGTCACCACTGCAGCTGAAGCTGAATGAGCAATGGTTTGCAGTTCATCCCAAGTTGTACATTTAGGGCCAGAGGCATTCATCAAATAACTGTCTAGCTGTACTCCAGCAATTTGAGTGGATAAATCGATTTTCATGAAGCGTCCTCTTGACTGAATTAGTATGGATAAAACAATACGACCGCTTTGTGGTGATAAGAGCTTATAGAAAGATTCACCGCCAAATTGCGCCATAGTTTATTCAGCAAGACAATAGAGACTTTGATTAGAAACAAGAAAAAAGCAAAAGAGATAATAAAATTGTAATAGTGTTAACTAGAGCAAACAAACAAGATGGCCCGCTTGTGCTAGGCCACCCTTTTAGTTGTTTAGATGTGTTTATTGGCTACTTTAAACGATAAACAACTTCTACACGTTCTTGGACGCTAACTTCACCATATTGATAGCTTTCTGCAATATCATTTTGCATAGCACTCATGCGCATCATGACTGGTTGAACAGGGTGCTGAGTTAAATAGCGAATTTCCCACACACCTGCCAACTCACGTTCAAAACCTTGGGCTAAAGATTGGGCTTTTTGTTTGGCATCTTTTATTGCAGCTTGCCTTGCTTGCTCAACTGCTTTGGTTTCGTCAGATGATTTTAGGGCAATGTTTTGAACACGATTAATGCCTTCTTCCAAGGCGGAATCAAGAATGTCGTTCAGCTTTGTTAAGTCCTTAACACTCACTGTAATTTGTCTGCTCGCGCTGTAACCTGTTAACTCTTTCGGCTGGTTTGATGGATAATGATATTGAGGTTGAATGTGCAGGTTGGCACTTTGAATGTCCTGTTTGTTGACCCCAGCTTGATTTAAGCGCTTTATAAATTTGCTCACAGCTTGATCAACGGCAGTCTTAGCCTCTTTAGCATTATCTTTGCTTAAGCTAACTTGAACTGAGATTTCAGCCATGTCTGGCGCAATATTAACTTGGCTAGTGCCAACAGTTTCTAAGTGCGGGAAATCATAATTAGCAGCAATAGCACTATTAGCGGCAAAACCAATAAACAGTCCAGAGGCAATTAATGTATTTAAGATGGTTTTTTTTAGGGGGTTAGCTTTGTTTAATTGAGTCATAAATGCTCCAGCAATAACGGTAAATTGATTCGGTGTTATTGCTATAAACGTAAGCAAATTGGAAAAGGGTTATTTATTTCATCTTATATTTTAGTTTTTAAATAACAGATTCATGTAAGGACAAACAAGAGAGGGATGAGTCGACATAAGACTTAGCCTGTCGACTCATATAGGTAACTGTGTTGCCATCTTTTGGTTTTTGGCTGATTTAAAGGCTGATCAATAGCTGATTAAAGAGTCGCTAATGTTTAACTCAATAGACTCGTTGACCATTAACCCAAGTTTCACTGACCTTAGTTTTCCAAATATCTTCAGCAGGCATCGAAAAAATATCAGACTCGACTAAGATAAAGTCTGCTTTCATTCCAGGTACAAGTTGGCCAATCTCTTTGTCTTGGTGGGCAGCAAAAGCGGCATGGCTAGTAAAGCTGGCTAAAGCCTCGGTTAATGTCATGCTTTCTTTTCGGTACCAGCCATCAAGCGGCTGATTGTCATGATCTTGTCTGGTCACAGATGCATGCAAGCCATAAAACGGGTTTGGCGATTCAATAGGGAAGTCAGAACCCGCGGCAATTACCGCACCTGCATTGATCAATTTACGCCATGCATAAGCGCCTTCAATACGCGCGTTCCCAACTCTGTCTACTGCCATGTTTTTATCGCTAGTGGCATGGGTTGCCTGCATTGAAGCAATGACATTTAGCTCTGCAAATCGTGATATATCACTGAGCTGCAATACTTGTGCGTGTTCGATACGGTGGCGCAAATGACGGCTTTTGCTGGTGGCAATTAACGATTGATAATGGTCTAGCACCATCTGATTTGCATGATCGCCAATGGCATGGGTATTAACTTGAAAACCAGCTTCCATCGCTTTTTCAATCGTTTCGCCTAATGTTTTATTAGAATATAACAATAAGCCTTTGTGACCTTTTAAGTCGCTATAATCTTCTATTAAAGCTGCACCACGGCTACCTAATGCGCCATCGGCTGATATTTTTACGCTACTGACGCGCAACTTATCAGTATTGATACGATAAGGGCCAGCTGCCATGATTTCATCAAACTTTGGGTCTTCAGCATCTACCATAGCGTAAACACGAATTGGCATTTTACTGCGTAAATCTAACGCTTGATAAGCCGCAATCGTATCTGATTGGATCCCAGCATCATGAACGCTAGTTAAACCAAGTTGAGCTAAAGACGTTAGTGCCGTTTCTAATACTGCTTGTTGCTCATCAATAGAAAGCTTAGGGATGTTGCTGGTAATCAAGCTCATGGCATTATCAATAAAAACACCAGTAGGCTCGCCATTTGAATCCCGAATGATCTCGCCACCAGAAGGACTTTTTGAACTAGCATTAACGCCCGCTATTTTCATCGCTGCCGAGTTTGCCCAACCAGCATGACCATCAATACGCACTAGCCATACCGGAGTGTTAGGAAAAACCTTATCAAGTGAAGCTGCGGTAGGGAATTGCTTACTAGGCCATAAAACTTGGTTCCAACCTCTTCCCTGAACCCAATCAAGAGAGGATTGTTGTTGCCTAAATTTGTCGACCAAACTGACAGCGTGTTCCTCTGAATCGCTGTCACGTAATTGGGCGCGCATTAAGCTTAAACCGTAACTTAATACATGGCCGTGGGCATCAATGAGTCCAGGTAATAAAGTGCGGCCTTTACCATCGATATGATTAATATTGGCTTCGGTTTTATAGGGCAGATTATCTTGTTCAGTATAAATTTTTTCGATGGTATCGCCATTAAACTGCAAAGCTCGAAATTGAACTAGACGATTATCTTGAACAGTATAGCCGTGAATATTACTGATTAATTGGCTTTGACTCAGTGCAGGGAAACTCGCTAAACAAACACAAGTGATAAGCAGCTTTTGGTAGATATTTATCATGACTTTCATCGTTCCATGTTCTTATTGTTTTGTTTTTTTGGGCTTGAACAATATTTAATTTTTGTTGTTGATTTTATGTTAACTGGTTTTGAGCGGAAAAACGAGAGCGCTTATGAGTAAAGATTAATCCTGCGTTATAAACGATTTAGAGCCTTTGTTTGAGTTATTAAAAAGCAAATAATCATGTAACTGCTACACTAAAAATGATTAAAACACCTGTGTTGCTGAGGTGATATTCAAGTAAAAAACTGACAGACGTAAAATGACGATGCTTTGTTATTGAATGTATAGTGGAGAGCCAATGGATTTATCTGCATCAATATTAGTGCTCTTGGGGTTAGTAGGACTCAGCCTTTCTTTAAAACCTGCCTATCATATATGTGCTTATTCCCAATTTAGTAGTAAAGGCTGGCTGACATTAATGATGTTGATCGTATTATTCATTGTGAGCTATTTAAGTTACTTTTCTTTACTGCTAAACAGTCAGCAAGCGATTAACTTTATTCAACTCATTGTGTCGGGGATATTCTTCGCTGGGGGATGGTTTGTGTATTTGGTTACTCGCTTGAGTAAGCAAACTATCGCTAGTATGGATAGCCTACTGCAAGAGAAAAACCATCAAGCAAATCATGACATGCTGACAGGGCTACCAAATCGCCAGCAATATTATCGCCACATAGATAACACCATAGCTCAAAAGCCTGAGTCTTTTTATTGCCTAATGTTAGACATCAATAACTTTAAAATGATTAACGATACTTTCGGTCATTCTGAGGGCGATAGAGTTTTACAGATTGTGGCTGAACGGGTAGAAAGTGTATTGCCAAACGACGCGTTAGCTGCCCGTATTGGTGGTGATGAAATAGCAATTATTATACCTGATGCTGAAGAGCGTAATATTTCTAAAACTGCCAAAGACATAGAGCAAGCTTTGCTAGTCGATATACCTTGTTCAGGACATATGATTGTGATTGGTGCTAGCATTGGTATTGCACAATATCCTAAAGATGGCCAAGACAGAAAGTCATTAATGAAGAACGCTGATATCGCAATGTACCATGCCAAGCGTAATGAAATTACCCACCAATATTTTCAGCCTCACCTGACATCAAGTCAATTTTCTAATTATGTTTTAGAAATCGATCAATCTCGATTTTAACCATAAGACGTACTGACTCGTTTACAACTGAAAGTGGAATCAGCCTAGTGCTTTAAATTGGAGTCTATACAGATGTTAAATCAGCTATTATATAATGGCTTAAATAATCGTTATTGAGATAATTATGACCACTGAACAACGACTTCTAAAAGCTGCTAAAGATTTAATAAAAGAGCATGGCTTAATCAACTTCAATATGTCTGATGTGCCAAGAAAATGCGGTTTATCAAGGGCTTGTTGTTATCAAAACTTTAGAGATAAGAACGAGATATTGGCTGCATTATGTATTGATGAAATTCAGCACAATATTAACGTTATTCAAGAGCAACGCTTTGAAGATTTTTTAGGTACCTTTACGGTGGTATTAAGGCCGCTTGTTTTTAATCATCTAAAAAATAAAGACCGCTTAGCATTAGACCATGTTTTTGCCGAGTTTCTAGACTTGGTAAATGCGTTACCAGAGCAAGAAGAATTTAAATTTTTAAAGCGTGGCTTTGAGTTTGTCGATATGGAAAGAAAACAGAATCCAATTTAATACTGGTCTATGAATACACGGTTAAATTTTCGCTTGTTTATGCCTGCGAATACCGCCAATAAGCCTTACTGATAAGGCTTTTTTTATGCTTGAATGTTAACTCTCGGCAGTTTTCAGTTTATTTGGCTTCAGTTCATTTGGCTCGATAGATTTACAGTAGACTGGTAAAAATCAAAGATAAAAAATAACAGTTTACAGAACTATTTCGTGACAACTGTAACAATGTTAATTTAAAGTAAAAGGCATAACTTAATGAATTACATGCCGTAAATTTTAATATGGCTATAAATCTATCGATACAGCTGAAAATGTATCAATAGCAAGGAAGCAAAAGCTTAATGAGTGAGCAATGCAATAACGGCGCCCCCCTAGCCGAAGAAAAGGCAATATTAGAAGAGCAAGCGCTCAATCAACAAGCCGCTATTCAAGCATCTGAAGACGATCACCACCAACACCTATTAGGCCACTGTCATCACCATAATCAAATGCAGCAGCATCTTGAAGATGCTAAACAGAATCTAGCTTCTACAGTAAATTCTGCTCTTAAAGCTGAAGTTGCTCGTGCGACTGATACTGCTACAGATACTGCAATTGATACCGTTAGCTCTCAAACTCGCACAGTAAAATTACCTCTAGTTAATGTATTTGCCAAAGGCGGCTACTGTGTGCAAATGCACCTTGGAAGTGAAGGTCGTCCAGCAAATCTAATCGTTGATACTGGCAGCAGTACTTTAGTGGTTAAAAAGCAGGTCTATAGACCGCACGATGATCAGCTACTGCAACCTGGCCCATTTGCTCAGCAAGTGATTTATGGTGCAGGCGGTTGGGATGGACCATTAGTGCATACCAAGGTGAGTGTCAGCCAAGATGGGCTTAAACATGATTTGTTAGCGCAAGATTCACTAGATAAAAATACGACAACCCATGTGCCGCATCTTAACCTCGCTCATGAGCCACTTGATTTAGAAGGCTGCCCTGTAGCAATTGTACCTTCGTTAGAACATCAAAAAACCTTTGCCGATGCCGATGGAATATTGGGTCTTGCTTATTATGGCTTGAACAAAAGTTATGATTTATCTGCCTATATTGAAGAGCATAAAATCAATCCCGCATCGACATTTCCATGGCCATTTTCTGAGCCTAACTCAGTGTGTCCTGCGCATAGTGATCATGAGACTAAGAGTAGTGATGAGTCTGACGAGCAAGATAGCTTTAGCGGCGAAGATTTAAAACGCTTTCGAAAGTTTCTTAAAAAGCAGCCGCAACAGACCGTCGTACCGTACTTTACGCGCTTAAAAAATAATGGTTTAACAGATAACCGTTTTGCTTTTCATTCAAAGCGATCAAGTATTCATATTGCTAAAGATGACTTTACCCAAGAGCAAATAGCAGCCGATCCACTTAACAAAGGCTGGCTTATTTTAGGCGGCGGTAAAGAGCATACCGAGTTGTATCAGGGAAAGTTTAAAACCATTGATGTTATTCATAATCGCTATTACAACGTCAAATTGTATTCCATGACTGTCGGCGACCAAGCGTCTGTCGCTGCCCCAGCATTGCAAGAAAAATACATTCCTTCCCATAAAAGTAACGCCATTATTGATACTGGGGTGTCAGGGATTTTACTAACCAACTTATTGTACGAAGCTATGTTGCAAGGCTTTGGTAATGTGTCAGAACAGTTTGTGGAGTTAGTCACCCCGTTTAAAGATATCCGCTTGCAAGAAGAGGGGATTGATATGACTGAGCTATTTAAAGGCCGTGATATGACGGGGCATCACCCCAATGATTTGAGCCATTGGCCGACACTGCACTTCACTTTTGATGGTGAAATCACCAATGAATGTCCTGACAAAGAAAATGAAGTGATTGATAAAGCGATAACTATCAGTTGTAAGCCTGAACATTATTGGCAGCTTAATTGTCCAAAACCAGGCAAGGCTTGTTTTAAAGTACTTGGACAGATTGATGGTTGGCCAAACCAGTGTTTATTAGGTTTACCATTACTCAATGATTATTATGTGGTATTTGATCGCTCTGCCCATGAAACGGGTGTGATTCGATTTGCAGAGCAAAGTTAGCACTGGGGATAGCATGCAGGAATATGAGTTTGAAACTGAGAGGTTAAAAGCAAGATTACTTGGAATAAAGGATAAAGACTTTTTTATAAGTTTGTACACCGATCCCCTAATTATGAAGTATATTGCAAAACCTTTATGTAAAGAAAAAGCTTTATTAATGTTTGATAACGCATTAAAAAACTCAAGTTTATCGTTTGTTGATGCTAAACAACATATTTGGTTGATAATCTTAAAAAGTACAAATCAATTAATTGGTATTCAGAGCTTTACGTATAACACTGATGAAAATGATAGCGCAGAAGCAGGTATGATTTTTTGCCGTAATGTTCAAAAAAAAGGGTTCGCTGTTGAAGCATTTAAGGGATTTATAGATTTTGGATTATCGGTTATGGCTTTAAATAAAGTGTTTACTTATTGCAGTCGAGGTAATGAGGCGGCAATTAAAGTTATTGTTAAAACCGGTTTTAAGAAACTAGATAGTCAGTCTGAACTGTTAGGCTTTTCTATTTCTTAAGTTCAATCTTTTGAGTTTAATATAGCATGCAACAATTCCAAAACAATTGTATTGCTGTTATCTTAAGCAGAAATTTAGTGTTTATGAATCAAGAAGATTAAAGATGTCGGGTTCTATAGCTTGCGTAGGTATTGGTATGACATTGGGTGCACATATATGCCCAATAAGTAAAAGTTACATTGAGCAAGCTGATGTAGTGTTTTCTGCTGTATCGCACGGTATTACTGAATTATGGTTGCAAGAAATGCATCCAGATGTACGCAGTTTACAAAAGTATTATCAAGAGGGTAAATCACGCCAAATAACCTATAACGAAATGGTTGATGCGATGATGACTGAAGTCAGAGCGGGCAAAAAGGTGGCAGGGGCTTTTTATGGTCATCCTGGGGTATTTGCTCAAGCACCGCATAAGTCTATTGCTATGGCGAAAGCTGAAGGGTTTCCAGCAAAGATGGTCCCGGGTATTTCAGCTGAAGATTGTTTAATCGCAGATTTAGGTATTGACCCTGGTCGTTTTGGCTGCCAGCAATTTGAGACAAGTCAGTTTATGTTTTATAAACGTCTATATGATCCATCTTGTTATCTGATCTTATGGCAAATTGGCTTAGCCGGCGATAAATCGCTGTCTAAATTCTCAACTGGGGCAGCTCATCGACAAGTATTGGTTGAGTTATTAGCCGAGAAATATCCTTTGGAACACCAAGTCATTTTATATGAGGCTGCCGTACTTCCAATAGATAAGATTCGCATTGAAACTTTATCGCTTTCAGAGCTAGTGACTGCTGATATTCATATGCACACCACCCTAGTTATTCCACCAAGCCAAAAAATGCAGCTAAATAAAGAGCTTGTAGCACGTTTGGCTGAAATTGAGCAAGAATTAGCGCAGTAGGATATCGCGCAATTAAATAGTGTATTAGCATAAGTTGAATTGCTGCATTATAACTAAAAAACGTCGTTAAATCGGCACTTTAGCAATCTTAAGGAGACAAGATGTCAAGTATTATCAAGTTATTAGAACGTATTGGACAAGAATCAGGCTTAACAGAATCAGCAATCGAGTTTGAAACGGCCATTACAGAATCGAACCTAAATGAACAATTAAAGCAAACTATGTTGAATAGAGATATTGTTGCTTTAGAAAAAGCATTGGATATTTGTCCTGATGTTGTTTGTATTTTATTGCCTGCAGATGAAGAAGAAAGTGAAAGTGAGGCTGATAAGCCATCAGAAGATAAAGTTGATATTGCAGCAATAGCGTAATATCGAAAAGTGCTAATGTTCAAAACTATATTTTTTTTAATACCACTTTTTTTCATTACCTCGGTTTGGGGTAATGAAAAAAATGACGTAAATACTTTATTGGAAACAGCTGATAAGTTCAGAACAAGTGATCCTAAAGAGTTTAACATACTGTTAGATGAATTAAGCTTAAATAAGAATAATTTCAATCAAAATCAAAATGAATATTTTGATTATTTAAAAGCATTTAAATTTGCTTTTAATGGAAACTTTTTGGAAGCTCAAGCAGTGTGGGAGCGACTAAGTAAACATGGACAATCTAGAAATATCCAATTTAGAGCGAATGTATCCCTGATAAATACTTTAGCTATCTCTAAGCAATGGAGTAAGGGGTTAAATCTAGTTGAAGAAAATTTAAATAACTTGAAATTTATTGATGACGATGAGTTGAGCCAGCTTGGTATCTCTGCAACTGCACTTTTTTATAACAAATTAGGGCAATATGAACTTGGCTTAAATTACGCGAACAAGCTTGATAACTTACTTCTAGAAGGACGCAATCATTGTATAGCTAAACATCAGGTTGTCGAGGCTAAATTTTATCTTAAGCAGCTATCGTTTAATTCAGCTGAGCTTTTGGATGCTATAACTATTTGTAAATTAAATAATGAGCCAATTATTCTCAGCTCTATATATACATTTATGGCTAACTTGCATTTGGATATGGGTAATTCACAAGATGCGATAAATTTGTTGTTAGAAAACCTAACAAACCTTGAAAACGTTAATTATGTACCAATTTTATCACATTTTTATTCATTGTTATCTCAAGCTTATTTTGAAATCGAAGAGAATGATAAAGCAAAACTCTATGGCCAAAAAGCTATATCGATAGTAGATAATATGTCCCATCCAGTAGCTGAAATGATAGCTTATGAAGTTTTGTATCAAATTGCAGTTTTTGATAATAACTTCGAGGAAGCGTTGAATTACTACATTAAATTTGCTGAAGCTGACAAAGCTTACTTTGACGATCTTAAAACCAAATACCTCGCTTTTCAGTTAGCGCAACATAAAGCCGTTGAGCAAAAAGTCCAAATAGAATTACTCAATAAACAAAACAAACTATTACAAGCTAGTCAGCGCTTAGCCGAAAGTGAAACTGAAAATAACCGTTTATTTATGGCTTTGCTGATCATGGTGATCAGTTTGTTGGCGATTGCGGCTATTCGCTCGAACAGAAACCAAAAACGATTAAAACACCTTGCTCAAATAGACTCGTTAACCCAAATTTATAACCGTGGCCATTTTAATACGGCAGCGCAAGATGCGATGTCAGCTTGCCAAGTTAATCAAGACAATATCAGCTGTATTCTGTTTGATTTAGATAAGTTTAAAACTATCAACGACAACTATGGCCATGCATGTGGTGATTGGGTGCTTAAAAATGTTGCTCGTACTTGTAAGAATATAGGCCGTACAAACGATATTTTTGCTCGCTTAGGTGGAGAAGAGTTTTGTATTATTCTGTCCCAATGCGATGCTGCGACAGCAATACAAATTGCTGAGGATTACCGTAAGGCAATTGAAAACATTGATAGTAGCCCAAGTGGTTACACATTCCCTATTACTGCAAGTTTTGGGGTAACGGACAGTGAGCAGTCTGGTTACAGTGTTGAAGCACTAACAGGTCATGCAGACAATGCCATGTACCTAGCCAAAAGCACAGGCCGTAATAAAGTATGTAACTATGCCGATGTTCAAGCCTCTAAAGAATCTTGTTCGGTGATTATTTAGTTTTACACTGACTTAACGCCATAAGGCTAATGCCACAAGAGATAAGCCGTTTACAAATAAAGCGATTGCGCTCAAAGCGTTAATCGCTTTATTTTTGGGTAACAAACCGAGTAGTGAACTGCTATTCTATGCTTCAAGAAATTATGCCCTCACTTACTCATTTTTGGAGACCACTTTGGATAAATCAGCTTATTTAGATGCAATGGGTGTATCTCGTTGGCGCAGTGCTGATGCCAAAGGTAAGCCTTATCTTATTATTCAAGATTCCGATACTGATATTTCTCAGCATGCCATTGCCCTAGAGGTTTTGGGGTTACTGAGTGTAGATCTGAACGATTGTGAATTTGATACAGAGATGGTCAAAGGAATGCAAGTGGTGTGGGATATGCGTAAATTAAAGGTGCGCCCTAGAGTTGCTTGGCTGGTATCTGCACCATTAGCAGCTCTTGAAACTGGTCATCAAGCTAAGCGCGAATTATGGCAACAGATATACCAACACCTTGCTAAAGCAGCCTAATTAAATCCTTATTTCGATAAAGAATCGCTTGGCTTTTAGTTAGCTTTTATTTTAAGAAACCTATTTTAAAAATTATGTCAGAAACAAGCTCATTCTCGAATTCTATAGTGATTAAGCCTCTTAGCCCTGAAAACGTTGCTGAGATGTCTAGTGTTGAAAATCAAGCTCATAGTCATCCTATGAGCTTGTCCAATCTAGAAGACTGTTTTGGGCGTTTGTATCGTGTTTTTGGTGCTTACGAAGGTGAACAACTTATTGGTTTTGCGATAGTGCAACAAATAGTTGATGAGCTGACCTTGTTAGATATTTGCATCAAACCTCAGTCTCAAGGTAAAGGCTTAGGTTTACATTTACTGAATCATATAATTAGCGACGCAAAACAGCATGAGGCTGTGATTGTCATGCTTGAGGTGCGTCAGTCTAATAAAGCGGCAATAGGCTTATATCAAAAACTGGGTTTTGTAGAGTCTGGTCGTAGAACAGGCTATTACCCTGCAGAGTCGGGTCGTGAGGATGCGATTTTAATGGATTACAGGCTTTAGATTTTCTTTAGCTTTCTATGACTCTCTTTGACTTTGTTTTAGCTTGTTAGCTATGCCTTAGCTTGTTAGCCATTTCTTGAACAGTGATTTAATGCATTTACCGATGTAAGAGCCGATTTAATAACAGGATAAAAATGAGAGACTCATTAAGAGCGAAGATTATTCAAGTCTGCGATAAGAAAATAGCCGCAAAAGGCGATAATGTTGGTTTATCTTTTTATGCTTTTTTTGCCAATAAAAATGACAATCCTGAGCTATTGATGGAAGCCGCAACATGGTGGATTGAGACTCATCGACTTGATCATTTTGTTAAGGCAAAAGAGATTAAAGCCATGGTTGAAAGCGGTTTGTAACTTGAATCAATTATTTAAGGCAAATAAAAACGGCGCTTAAAGCGCCGTTTTTTTTATGAGTAAGGAAGTTTATTTCACTTCTTTACCTTGAGCTTGTAAGTCTGCATGGTAACTTGAGCGAACTAAAGGACCACAAGCAGCATGGGTAAAGCCCAGTTCGTCTGCTAAATCTTTTAATTCATCAAACTCAGCTGGCGGCACGTAACGTTCAACCGGCAAATGGAACTTAGATGGTTGTAAGTACTGACCTAAGGTTAGCATTTCCACATCATGGCTGCGTAAGTCACGAAGTACTTGAGCAATCTCTTCGTTAGTTTCACCTAAGCCCATCATTAAGCCAGATTTTGTTGGCACATCAGGGTGACGCTCTTTAAAGCGTTTCAGTAAATCTAATGACCACTGATAATTAGCACCCGGACGCGCTTTACGGTAATGCTTAGGCGCTGTCTCAAGGTTATGGTTGAAAACATCAGGTGGCTCAGTAGCAATAATATCTAAAGCTGCATCAATACGACCACGGAAATCTGGGACTAAAATCTCAATTTTGATGTGAGGGTTTAAAATACGGATTTCACGAATACAATCAGCAAAGTGTTGTGCACCACCGTCACGTAAATCATCACGATCCACTGAGGTAATAACCACATACTTAAGCTTCATGTCTTTGATGGTTTGGGCAAGCTTTTTAGGTTCAGCTGCGTCAGGTTTAAGTGGACGACCATGGGCAACATCACAGAAAGGACAACGACGAGTACAAATAGCACCTAAAATCATAAAGGTGGCAGTACCGTGGTTAAAACATTCAGCTAAGTTAGGGCACGATGCCTCTTCACAAACTGAGTGCAAACCGTTTTTACGTAAAGCTGACTTAATCTCAGTAATACGCTGGTTTGATGCAGGTAGCTTTACGCGTAACCAGTTTGGTTTGCGTAACATGGTTTCCTTTTCAGAAGGAACCACTTTTACTGGAATACGTGCGACTTTTTCGGCATCACGCAGTTTTACACCAGGTTGTAATCTTTCAGGCCTATTCATATTATTCTGCTAATCCTTGATGATGTACAAGTTCTTGGTAGCCCAATACTTTGCTTAATGTTTGAATCAGTTTGTCGCCAGCATCTTCAACGGTTTGTGGGCCGCCTAACGCTTTGCATTGCACCATTTCCATTCCCGCATAACCACATGGGTTAATACGCTGAAACGGAGCTAAATCCATATCGACATTGAGTGCTAGGCCGTGGAATGAACAACCTTTACGAATACGAAGCCCTAGCGAGGCAACTTTACGCTCATCAACATATACCCCAGGGGCATCTGCTTTGGCGTAGGCGTTCACATCGTACATTGCCAACATATCAACAATACTTTGTTCAATATTGTTCACTAATTGTCTGACGCCGAGTTTACCGCGTTTTATGTCGATAAGTGGATAGACAACTAGTTGGCCAGGTCCGTGGTAGGTCACTTGCCCGCCACGGTCGACTTGGATAACTGGGATATCGCCAGGATTGAGAATATGCTCGCTTTTGCCTGCTTGGCCTTGGGTGAATACGGGCGAGTGTTCAACAATCCACAATTCGTCGTTGCTGTCGCTATCACGATTATCGGTATAAGCCTGCATAGCATGCCACACGGATTCGTAATCTTGACGGCCAAGATGTCTGATATGTAACGCTTGAGTTTGCAAGGGCAACCTCTCCCCTCAAAAAAGATGGCTTATTATACGCACCTAACACCAAAATGACATCAAAGTGTTAGCTTGATCACGTTTTGCTCATGATTAAAGTACGCGGTTTACGCCTTCAATTGCCGCAAGGTCGGTATAAACTTGTTCGATATGCTCTTTGCTGGTGACGGTAATGCGAATTGAAATCGCGTAGTAAGTCCCTTTGCTTGAGGCTTTTACAGTTGGTGCATAGTCACCTGGAGCAAGCTTTTGCGCTACTGCGACAATGCGATCCGCTAGGGTATCATCGGCTGTGCCAATCACTTTGAATGGGCAAGAATTCGGAAATTCCATTAGTTCGCCAAAGTTTGTTTCTAACATGTGTTTGCTCTCTGCAGTTGTAATATGTGCTATCAGTTCTATATGGGGTAATTATACTGTAATACAAGGCTAATGCCGCTAAATAAAGCGCTAAAAACAATAAAGCCACCCTGAGGTGGCTTTAAATAAATCGCTTAATACTTCAGTTTGCTGAAATTATTAACCGAACCAACCTTCAAACATTTGCTTAAAGTAATCCATTAACTTGCTGAACCAGCTACCTTCGTTAACTTCATTAAGTGTAACAAGTGGGAATTCAGCAATGTCTTTTCCGTTTAGCTGGAAGAAGATACGGCCGACAGTTTCACCTTTTGCTAATGGTGCTGTTAGCGGTTTAGTTAACTCGAAGTTGGCTTCTAAGTTTTTAGCCTGACCACGGTTGATGGTGATAGGCGTGTCAGTGACAACACCTAAATCAACAGTTTCACGATCGCCGTACCAGATTTTTTGAGTGACGAAAGTATCGCCAGCTTTGTATGGGGTAATCGTTTCAAAGAATCGGAAGCCATAGTTCAGTAACTTTTTACTTTCAGCTTTACGTGCCGATTCGCTGTTGGTGCCCATTACAACTGTGATTAAACGCATGCCATCATTAGTGGCTGATGATACTAGGTTATAACCTGCGCCAGATGTATGGCCGGTTTTAATACCGTCAACGTTTAGGCTGTTATCCCACAATAAGCCATTACGGTTATATTGTTTGATGCCGTTAAAGGTGAATGATTTTTCCGCGTAAACACGGTACTCATCAGGTACGTCACGGATTAAGGCAGCGCCTAATAGTGCCATGTCGTAAGCGGTGGTTTTATGATTGTCAGAATCTAAGCCATGTGAGTTTTCAAAGTAACTTTGGGTCATGCCCAGTTGCTTTGACCATGAATTCATTAAATCAACAAAGCCGTCTTCAGTGCCTGCAATGTGCTCTGCCATTGCAACACAAGCGTCGTTACCTGATTGGATAATGATGCCGCGGTTAAGATCTTCTACGGTAACTTTTTTGCCAACTTCGATAAACATTTTTGAAGAGTCTGGGAAGTTTTTCGACCAAGCTTTTTTACTGATGGTCACTTCATCTTCAAGAGAAATATTGCCCACTTTAACTTCATGACCAATCACGTAACTGGTCATCATTTTAGTTAAGCTAGCAGGGTTTAGGGATTCATAGGCATTACTTTCAGCGATAACACGGCCTGAGTTGTAATCCATTAAAACGTAAGCTTTAGCGGCTACTGTTGGCGCATTAGGCATAACCATGGGTGCGTTGGCTGCTAGAGAAGAAAAAGATACAGATACAGCGGAAAGCAGCAGCAAAGATTTAAGCGGAGTGTTAACAATTTTCATCATTGAGTTTGCACATCTCTGGTCAGTCGTGAAAGAAGTAGTGTCGTTTATTAATATTTAATTATATTACAGCGTGTTAAAACTAAAGTGGATAATTAGTTAAGCTGATTTACAAAGTAAAACGACACAATTAATAGAATTATATCATTAGTCGACCACAAATAGGCATTAAGGTTCCTTAACACTCACTATTTACTGAAGCCGACATATTGCACTGAGTAACGATAGTTTAGTTTATTTCGCTTTAGGTTTTCTTAAATAGCTTTGTGGATAGCCGTCTTGCTTAATTTGCAGCAGCAATTTATTGGCTAAATAACTTTGTCCTATTGGACCTAGTAATAAGCGATAAAACCCATTAGCCGATTCAACAGTAGCAGGCACTTGATACTTAGCTTCAAGCTCTTTTGCGAGCACATTAATTCGAACCTGATCTTTAGAAGCGACCACTTGAATGATGTGAATGCTATCGTCTTTGAGCTCATCCAGTGCCATCGACTCTGGTGATTCGATGTGAATCGTTTCAATATTAACTTTCGCGGTACCACTTCCGAGCATGTCGAGCTTGTAAGCGGCGGCGTAAGATAAATCTATGATGCGACCTTCATGGAAAGGGCCGCGGTCATTCACACGTACTATCACTTGCTTATTATTGGCTTCGTTAGTGACTTTAACGTAGCTAGGCAAGGGTAACGTTTTGTGCGCCGCAGACATAGAATACATGTCGTAGGTTTCACCATTTGAGGTTAAATGGCCATGGAATTTTGATCCGTACCAAGACGCATAACCACTTTGGCTAAAATCTTTTGCGCTTGGCATAACAGTATAAGATTTACCACGAACGGTATAAGTACGTTTATTGCCTTGGCGGCTATATGGCTCGTATTTAGGGTGAGCGTCTTCAACTTTACTGACATCTGGTGCGCTTTTAGGTGCACGGTCGTTTTTCATCTGATAACGATCATCTTGGCTAGTCGATGAGGAGCTTGAACAAGCACTAAGCAGTGTCATTAAGCTCACCGTACCGATTGCGACAAGGCTATTTTTCAGTGTCATTGACGAAATACTCAGTCTATTTTGCATTGTAAGCCGCTTCTAACTGTTGGCTGAATTGATAAACGGCCATGGCGTATAACGGACTGCGGTTATAACGAGTAATCACGTAAAAGTTGTTTAAACCTAACCAGTACTCAGTCGCTTCTGGTTGTTCTAATTTAACCAATAAAGCACGTTGAGAAGCATCAATGTCTTTTGCTTTCGCTAGGCTTAAAGTTGGCGATAAAATGTCGGCAACAGTCTGAGTTGGCTTACCTTTTACCCAGACTTTAGCTTTAGGGGCTGTGTCAACGGTATGGTTTAATTCTAATGTAACGGGGGCGCCTCGTTGCCAACCATGTTGATGGAAGTAGTTCGCCACACTGCCAATCGCATCTTGTTTATTATTGAGTAAGTCACGACGACCATCGCCACTGAAATCAACAGCGTAATGGCGGTAGCTTGACGGGATAAATTGGCCAAATCCCATTGCACCGGCATAAGAGCCTTTTAGGTTGTCATTATCTAATTGTTCTTCTTTAACTAATGACATTAAGTTACCAAATTCACTACGGAAAAAGGTCGCTCTTGGCGGGTAATAAAACCCAAGAGTGTATAGCGCATCTTGGACTTTATAATTACCCATATAACCGCCATAAAAGGTTTCGATACCAATTATAGCTACTATGATTTGCGGGTCGACTTGAAATTTATCTGCCGCTTTTTTGATGGTGTCAGCATTGTCATGCCAAAAGGCTAAGCCTTTTTCTAAGCGTTTGTCAGTCAGAAAAATAGGATAGTACTGATGCCAAGGCTTGGCTTCCCAAGGTTTAGATATCGCATCTAATACCGCTTGGTTATGATTAGCTGTGGTGAGAAACTCTGTGACTTCCTGTTCTGAAAAGCCCTTACTCACTTGCTCAGTAATAAATGCTTGTTTAAGTGCCGTGACTTCTGGAGTGTCTGCTGAGTCTATCTCGGTTGCTTGAATACTTGAGCAACTAAGTAATAAGGCTAAACCCGCAGCAAATGTTGTTTTTAAATGCATTAACAATCCTTTTGTTATCTTGGTATCTTCATTTCGGCTTAATTTGAACTGCCAACCATTGAATATACAGGGCAAATCTTAACGGTCTATGAAACGTCTATGGGTATGAATACTCATTAATATCCCAAAACCTATCATCAAGGTCATCATGGAGGTACCACCATAGCTGACTAATGGCAGCGGTACACCTACAACAGGTAATAGACCGGAAACCATACCAATATTTACGAAGATATAAACGAAGAAAGTCAGTGTAATACTGCCTGCAAGTAGACGAGCAAAACTGGTTTGTGCCCTCGATGCAATGACTAACCCACGGCCAATAATATACATGTATAAAGCCAGTAGTACTAAGCTACCAATTAAGCCAAACTCTTCGCCGATCACCGCAAAAATAAAGTCGGTGTGTCTTTCAGGTAAAAACTCTAACTGAGATTGTGAGCCTTGCAGCCAACCTTTACCCCATAAACCACCTGAGCCGATGGCAATTTTTGATTGGATAATATGGTAACCAGCGCCCAATGGATCACGCTCTGGGTCGAACAAGGTCATGACCCGAGTTCGCTGATAATCATGCATCAAGAAGAACCATAATATTGGCAATAACGCGAGAATTGCAGCCACACAACTGCCAACAATTACCCAACTCATCCCTGATAAAAACAACACGAATACACCTGATGCGGCGACTAAAATAGAGGTTCCTAAATCAGGTTGTTTCGCAATTAACAGTGTTGGAATTAATAGAATCACTAAACCACCGGCAAGGTGGCGCTTTTTAGGCGGCAATGGAAACTTACTAATGTACCAAGCCATGGTAATAGGAAAGGCGAGTTTGATTAGCTCAGACGGCTGAAACTCCATAAATCCAAGGTTTAACCAGCGCTGCGCCCCTTTGTTGATGGTGCCAAAAAAGTGCACCCCAAGTAACAAGATAATGCCTGCAATATAAATGGGCAGTGCCCATCGCCGCAGTATTTCTGGGTTAATCTGTGCAAAAACAAACATCACAAACAGTGACAAGCTTAAACGAACCAGTTGTCTTTCCATCATTGCGGCGTCTTCGCCGCTGGCAGAGTAAATAACGAATAGACCAAATACCATTAGCGCCAATAAGCCTAATAATAAAGGCAAGTCTATGTGTAGTTTTTGCCAGATGTTCTTTTTATGGGGGTGGTGAGATGTATTCATTCTGCCACCAACCATTCATCACGTAACATATATTCGTCCAATAAGGCGCGGGCAACAGGGCCTGCATTAACGCCACCCCAACCAGCATTTTCTAGCACAACTGCTAGCACAATTTTAGGGTTTTCATATGGGGCATAAGCAATGATTAATGCGTTGTCTCTTAAATGTTCAGCAACGGTTTCAGAATCATATTTGGCATCTTGTGCCACACTGAATACCTGCGCTGTACCGGTTTTCATTGCTGCTGTATAAGTGGCATCGGTAAAGCGAGATTTATCGGCGGTGCGGCGCATGGCTTCGTTAATGATTTCCCAGTTATTGTCATCATTAAGCAGGATTGGAGCTTGCTCATCAATTGGAGTATCAATCTTAGATGTTTCATCTTTAAATGATTTCAACAAGTGTGGTGTAAAGCGCTGGCCACGATTAGCTAAAATGGTAGCCGCATTAGTCAGCTGCAAAGGGGTAGTAGTCCAATAGCCTTGCCCAATACCCACTGAAATAGTATCGCCTATATACCAAGGTTGGTTATAGCGCATACGTTTCCAATCTTTAGAAGGCATGATGCCGTTGGCTTCTTCGTATATGTCGATGCCCGTTGGTTCACCAAAGCCAAATTTAGACATGAATTCAGCCATTTTATCGACGCCGACTTTGTAAGCAAGGTCATAAAAAAAGGTGTCACAAGAGTCTATTATTGAGCTATAAACATCAACCCAGCCATGACCCCAGCGTTTCCAGTCACGATACTTACGTTCAACATTAGGAATCTGCCAGAAGCCTGGATCCCAAATGCGAGTTTTCTCAGTAATGGTTTTTTCTTCAAGTCCTAACAAGGCAACGTGTGGTTTAATAGTTGAAGCAGGAGAGTATTGGCCTTGGGTCGCACGGTTAATCAGTGGTCGTGATTTATCATTTAACAGCGCGCTGTATGCTTTGGAGCTTATTCCATGTACGAACAGGTTAGGGTCGTAAGTTGGGCTTGAAACCATAGCTAGTACGCCGCCATCTTGTGGATCGATTGCCACCACAGAGCCTCGGCGCCCATCAAGTAATTCCATGGCTTTTTGCTGAAGCTTCAAATCTAGCGTTAGGTAAATGTCTTGTCCTGGTGTCGGCGGGGTAGCTTTAAGCGTTCGAATGACACGGCCGCGGTTATTGACTTCTTCTTCTAAATGCCCAGGTTTACCGAGTAATAGGCTTTCATAAAATTTTTCAACGCCTTGCTTACCAATGTCATTGGTTGCAGCATAATTTTTCCATTCTCCAGACTTTTCAAGCGAAGTTCTGTCACGTGCATTAATTTTACCCACATAACCCAATACATGGGTCATCAAACCTTCATAAGGGTAATGACGCTTAAGGCCTGCCTCGACTCTAAAACCTGGGAATTGGTGTTGATTGACACTAAAGGTCGCGACTTGTTCTTCGGTTAAACGCGATTTGATTGTTAACGGTTTAAAGCGGCGATGGTAGCGAAGTCTTTCGGTGATGGTCTCACGTTCATCTGCGCTCAATTCTATATATTCGTTGAGCTTATCGAGTGAAGCGGTAATGTCTTGCGCTTTTTCAGGGATAAGTTCAAGGGTATAAAAAGGTTGGTTTTCAGCTAAAAGCTGACCATGTCGGTCGTAAATGAGTCCACGACTTGGCGCGACTGGAACAACACGGATTCGGTTATCATTAGAGCGAGTTTCATAATCTTGATATGAGACGACTTGCAACTGATACAAGTTGGAAAGTATTAAACTGATTAGGATAAACACGCACAGGAAAGTGAACAAAGCACGACGTTTGAATAGCGACGCCTCGGCAGCGTGGTCGTGCATGGCAATGCGCTTTTTTGGCGACACTTAAGCTATCTCCGATAGGGTTCAGGCTGAAAAATTCAGAATAGCTATATTAGCTGAATTAACTTCACTTTTACCAGAGGTTTACCAATAAGGATTATTCTCTGTGGTAGGGGTGGTTGTTATTTATGCTCCATGCTCGATAAAGGCTTTCTGCAACCAAAACTCGAACTAATGGATGGGGTAGCGTGAGCGCTGATAAACACCAACTTTGACTAGCGGCAGCTTTGCAATCTGGAGCAAGACCTTCAGGACCGCCAATCAATAAACTGACATCGCGGCCATCAAGTTGCCATTTACTGAGTTGCTGAGCAAGTTGGGGCGTTTCCCAATTCTTGCCTGGCAAATCTAGGCTTACAATGTGATTGCCTTTGGGCACTGCTGCTAGCATAAGTTCGCCTTCTTTTTGAAGAATGCGTGCTATATCAGCATTTTTACCGCGCTTTCCTGCTGGGATCTCGATGAGTTCTAGCGCCATATCACGAGGAAATCGGCGTTGGTACTCTTCAAACCCGCGGGTGACCCAATCTGGCATCTTAGTGCCAACAGCAATCAGTTGTAACTTCATTAGGCGTCGTTTTCAGTCCATAGCTTTTCTAGGTCATAAAACTCACGTGTTTGCTGCTGCATTACGTGTAAGATTACGCCACCTAAATCAACGAGTACCCATTCGCTGCTATCACGGCCTTCAACACCTAACGGTTGGTTGCCAGCAGTTTTAGCTTCAACAATCATGTTTTCGGCGATTGCACGAACATGAGTTTTAGATGTACCTGAACAAATTACCATGTAATCAGTAATGTGTGATTGGTTTGCCACGTCTAATACCACAACGTCTTTGGCTTTTAGGTCGTCAATTTTATCGACAACAAAATCTTTTAATTCCGTGCTCTGCACGTCACTTACCTCAATATGTAAAAATAACGGAGCATTATACGCAAAATACCCATGCTAGCGCAATTGAAGCCGTGTTCAATTAAGCATCTAAAATCGGTTTTACTTATTTTGGTACAGATGATGTTCGAAAATGTACTCTTGGATCACATTTGGCAGCATGTGAGAGATTTCTGAAACGTTAGTCGTTTCGACTGTGGGAGCAGAGCCAAAACTATTTTGCCCACTCTGATTGAGAATTTGTCGAATTTCAGTTGATGAAATGTCTTGCAAACTAACGTCGAGCGGAAGAATTTTGCCCGTCCTTGCCAACGCTGAAATCGCCCCGTTTTGCTCGAGTATTTTTGCCATCGGACTGGTTTTATCTAATTGCCAACCAGGGCGCTGGCATACAGCGAGGTTGCACAATTTCAATATTGACTGCCATTGGTACCATGATTGAAATTGGATAAAGGAATCAGTCCCCATGATGAAGTAAAACTGATGCTGTGGATATTGCTCAGTAAGCAGCTGCAAAGTTGTTGCAGTGAAAGAGGGCGTATCACGATTAATTTCAATATCGCACACTTCAAATTCATCATACTGCTGACAAATCAGTTGAGTCATTGCGAGTCGATGCTGGCTGCTCACTTGGGTGGTTTGTTTGTGCGGTGGAATATGGTTTGGCATTAACCAGACTTTATCGAGTCCAAGGCGTTGCTTAACTTCTAAAGCGGGTTTGATATGGCCATAGTGAATTGGGTCAAAGGTGCCACCGAGTAGACCTATTTTCATGTCTGTAGTTCTATATGGGCTAGACGTCGGTGCGCATTGGGATCAAACAATAAACATAAGTGGCTCATTGCAGTCCAATCTTCGATGCCATGTTGCTTAAGGTTCATTTCCATTTTTGAAGCGAACGCAAGCATGTGTTCGATTTGGCTAAGGGTTAAACGTGTTAATGCCGCTTGATATAAAGGCTTACGTTTATCCCAAATACGGTGTTGCTGCCACAAGCTATTAAGTTGTGCACCTTGCTCAACGGCAGTTTTAAGGCTTAATAGTACGTTTAACTCTTTAAACAGCGCCCACATCAAAATAGGCATAGCAGTGCCTTCGCCATTGAGCTGCACTACCATATGCTGGGCATGTTTTTGATGATTACCCAGTAATGCATCGGTCAGTTGGAATACCGTAAAGCGTGATTGGTCTTCAAAATAATCGGTTAAATGATCGCTATGAATCGGCTCATTAGGGCTAAGTAACTGCAGTAATTGTAATGCCTGCTCTGCTGCGAGTAGATTACCTTCAAACAAGTTAAACAGCATGGCTTTGGCGTCCATCTGCACGTGTAACTTGTAATGACTAATACGGTTATCTAACCAACGCTGAAACTGCTTACCTTCTGGCGTGGTACAAGGTAAGTAAATACCTGCTGCATCAAGAGTTTTAAACCACTTACTTTTAGTCTCTGCTGAAAGCTTAGGGCCATGAATTAATAAGATCATGTCAGGGTTTGGGTTTTGCATCATCGAAATAAATGCTGCAGAACCTTCGGTACCCGGTTTAGCTTGGGGTAAGGTCAGCTCGATAATGCGGCGACTGGCAAACAAACTCATTGATTGCCACTCTTGGATTAAATCATTCCAGCTAAAGCCAGTTTCTTGAGTTAATTGAACTCGCTCATCAAAGCCCTGTTTTTTTGCTGCTGTTAAGATTTGGCTTTTACAGTTCTCAATAAGCCAGGGGTCATCACCGAATAAAAGGTAACAACCTTGAGGGCTTTTAAGATGTTGGCTTAGTTGATCAGGATAAACCCGCATCAATTCACCTCGATTGAGGCCAGAGTTTGAATAATATTGTCAGCTGCTTGAATGCGCATTTCTTTTACCAACATATCCATTTCACGGCTTTTAGCGAGTGCTGTACGAGGATCGTCTTGGTAATCACGGCGAATTTCAGTTTGGAATGACTGTGGCTCTGATTCAGGTAGTGTCACTGAATAATTGACCAAGTAAATAAGCTCGTACTCTGCAACGTTACCCGTTGGATATAAAGACAAAGTAGCACGCTCAAGAGAGTCATTAACCAGTCTTAATGTCGCTGTGGTATCAGATGCTGGGACTGTAGAGATGGCGTGAATGCGTAATCGATCGTTAACCAAACGTGACAGTTCACTGTATTGATCATTCGTGCTTAAGTGTAATTCTTCAAGCTCTGCTGGAATTGAATAACTGCGTTGTAATTTAAAGCCGCAACCTGCAGTGGTTAGAATAACAACTGCCATCATTGCCAAGCTAATGCGTTTTATTAGCATCACTGTTATTGGCATCCTTTTACTTAAGTTTTAAATTGAAATTAACTGCTTATAAACCCTAGATTACAGGGAAATAAGTAAGGTTGCTAATCAATAGCAACCTTATAGTGGGCAAATGCAATTTGCAGTGCATTTATCATGGCTTGAAGGCCATAATAAATGTATCAATATCGTTTATTTAGCGACGATATTTAATAGTTTTCCTGGCACGTAAATCACTTTACGAACCGTTACACCATCAACAAATTTTTGCACGTTTTCGTCAGCTAAACCAAGTGCTTCAACTTCTTCTTTAGAAGCATCTGCAGCAACAGTAATTTTAGCGCGAAGTTTACCGTTAACTTGAACAATAATAAGCTTGCTGTCTTCAACTAACGCAGACTCATCAACGGTTGGCCATAAGCTATCTTCGATATCTGTTGTATTACCTAACTCAGTCCATAAGCTAAAGCTTGTGTGAGGAATGATTGGGTACAGTAAACGAGTCACGGCAGTTAATGCTTCTTGCATTAGGGCACGATCTTGCTCATTGGCAGATGGCGCTTTTTGCAATTTATTCATCAACTCCATGATAGCGGCAATGGCAGTGTTAAACATTTGACGACGCTCAATGTCATCACTGACTTTAGCGATAGTCTTATGCAATTCACGGCGTAAGGCTTTTTGGTTGTTGTCTAAAGCTTTAGGATCTAGTGCAACCACTTCACCTTGGGCAATGTGATCATGTGCGGTTTTCCATAAACGCTTAATAAAGCGATGGGCACCTTCAACACTAGACTCTTGCCATTCAAGGGTTAATTCAGGCGGCGCTGCAAACATCATGAATAAACGCACGGTATCAGCACCGTATTTATCAACCATCTCTTGAGGGTCAATACCGTTATTCTTAGACTTCGACATTTTGCTCATACCGGTATAAACCAGTTCATGACCTTCACTGTCGACAGCTTTGGTTACACGGCCTTTGTCATCTGTTTCTTGAACAGTAACGTCAGCAGGTGAAACCCAAACACGTGCGCCTTTCTCATTGGTGTAGTAGTAAGCATCAGCTAATACCATACCTTGAGTTAATAAGCGTTTTGCTGGCTCATCAGAGTCAACTAAACCGATATCACGCAGTAATTTGTGGAAGAAGCGGAAGTACAATAGGTGCATACAAGCATGCTCAATACCACCAATGTATTGATCCACTGGTAACCAGTAGTTAGCTTTAGCAGGATCAAGCATTTGATCTGCATGCGGGCTACAGTAACGCGCGTAGTACCATGAAGATTCCATAAAGGTATCGAAGGTATCAGTTTCGCGAAGTGCTGGCTGACCGTTAACTTCAGTTTTAGCCCATTCTTTGTCTGATTTGATTGGGCTTTGAATGCCATCCATCACCACATCTTCAGGCAGGATAACCGGAAGCTGTTCAGCTGGTGTTGGCATTACCGTACCGTCTTCAAGGGTGACCATTGGAATTGGCGCGCCCCAGTAACGCTGACGAGATACACCCCAGTCACGTAGACGGAAGTTTACTTGACGCTTACCTTTGCCTTCAGCTGTCAGTTTAGCGTCAATAGCATCAAATGCGGCTTGGAATTCAAGTCCATCCAGCTCTGGATAAGAAGAGCCTGAATTAAACAACACACCTTTTTCTGTGTATGCCGCTTCAGAGATGTCTACATCGCTGTCAGCAGGTTTAATTACAGCTTCAATACTTAGGCCGTATTTTTTAGCGAACTCGTAGTCACGTTGGTCGTGAGCAGGTACAGACATCACTGCGCCTGTACCGTAGTTCATTAATACAAAGTTACCTACCCAGATTGGCACTTCTTTACCAGTCAGTGGATGGATTGCATTAAGACCGGTAGCAACACCTTTCTTTTCCATCGCAGCCATAGCAGCTTCGGTGGTATCAACGTTTTTACATTCTTCGATGAATGCCGCTAATTCAGGGTTGTTCTTTGCCGCTTGCTCTGCCAGTGGGTGACCACTTGCAATCGCAACATACGTCACACCCATTACGGTGTCAGGACGTGTGGTATAGATATCAAACGTGTCATCGCTACCCGCAACATTAAAGGTCATTTCAATACCTTCACTGCGGCCAATCCAGTTACGTTGCATAGACTTAACCTGTTCAGGCCATTCGTCTAAGTTATCGATATCGTTTAATAGTTCTTCAGCGTAATCGGTAATTTTAATGAACCACTGAGGGATTTCTTTTTGAACCACCTCTGTGTCACAGCGCCAGCAGGCACCGTCTTGCACTTGCTCGTTAGCAAGTACTGTTTCATCGTTTGGACACCAGTTTACTGAAGCTGTCTTTTTGTAGACTAAGCCTTTTTCGTAAAGCTGGGTGAAGAACCATTGTTCCCACTGGTAGTACTCAGGCGTACATGTGGCGATTTCACGGCTCCAATCGTAACCAAAACCTAATAGCTTAAGTTGGTTCTTCATGTAGTCGATATTTTCGTATGTCCACGGTGCTGGGGCAGTCTTATTATTGATTGCCGCGTTTTCAGCAGGTAGGCCGAATGAGTCCCAACCAATAGGTTGTAGAACATTTTTACCTTGCAAACGTTGGTAACGAGCAACAACATCACCTATGGTGTAGTTACGGACGTGTCCCATGTGAAGTCGGCCAGACGGATAAGGGAACATAGAGAGACAGTAGAACTTCTCTTTGTTTTCATCTTCTGTAACTTCGAAGGTTTTTTTGTCTTCCCAGTGCTTTTGCACTAAGGCTTCAATTTCTGAGGGATTATATTGCTCTTGCATCAATCTATTCCGGCCTATGCCGCCCATTGTTTGATCTAACGCTAAAAAGCGCGAGTGAGATCTGCATAGAATAAACTAGAAGTGATGCATTAAAAAGGTTCAGATGAAGGAGTATTTTTTATGAGTGGACGAAGTTCAGCGTTATTAGCACTTTATCACACGCTTTTCGAGCAAGTTAAGCAGCGTTATGATGAAGATAACTCATTGACTGCAAAGAGCCTTTTTGCATCAGTAACCCAGTGTAAAGATTATTTGCAACTCAAATCTGATGCAGGTGAAGATGAGTTAGCTTTAGTAGAAGAATTTTTAAAGCGTGACATTGCAAGTTACCTAAAAGACGAAAATGCCGATAATCTTAGTTATAGCCCAACGGTGATCACCTTAGAAAACACCCTTTGGCACTGGTTAGGTGAAATTACTGACCGCAGCCAAGTTGAGTGGCATGAGATAGCTCAAGATTTCAAACACAAAGGCTTTTATATGTCAGGTGAAGTGATTAATCAGGGCAAAGTGATTTGTACTGAATGTAATCATGAAATGAATATTGAGTTTCCGAGCTTAATTCCTGATTGCCCGCAGTGTGACAATGAAATGTTTACCCGAGAATCGTTAGCGCCTTAAATTTTGAGGTTGCACATTTAATGGTTACTAGCTGTGTTAAAACGGCTAGCAACCTGTTGTGACATTATTATATTGGGGCCCAGTGGTTGCGTTACTGGCTTGAACGTAGTGAAAATAACAATTGTCATCTAATACCTTACCGTCGTCATTGAGATCATAACCGATAAAAGTATCGGCAATGCCTTGATACTCAATGACAAAACCATCATCTAAAATCAACCAGTCTTCAATATCGGTATTATCCAAATAACCCCATTTAAGGCGTGTATTAAAGCTGCCATCACCTTCAAGGTCGATATCAAGTAAGTCATCTCTATTGTTGACAACTTGGGTAGAAAAACTGCTCATTTGCGAGCGAGCGTAGACTAAGTTATTTGCGGATTTTGCACTGGCATTTAGCTGAGATAAACCGCTAATACGGGCGTCAGTGGACATATTGATAAATTTAGGGGCGGCAATAATAGCTATGATGGCCAAAATAATAATGACCACGACAAGCTCTATTAAGGTAAAACCTTGTTGAAAATTTTTAATTTTCAATCGCGCTGCCCTTTATTCCACAGTAATACTTGCTGGATTAAGCCGAATAAGGAGAGCAAGCCACATAAGATTAATAACGGCGTTTGTCCTATACGTTTAAACCAAGTCTCACCGTCGTATAAAGCGACATCAGCAACTAATACCCCTTCTTGAAATTGCGGGATTTGATGAGTGATACGGCCATGGATGTCGACCACTGCTGTCACGCCATTGTTGGTTGCTCGAACCAATGGACGGCCTAGTTCAATTGAGCGCATTTGGGCTATTTCCATGTGTTGCAATGGACCAATTGAATCGCCAAACCAAGCATCATTTGAAACCGTTAACAGCAAATCGGTATCTTTATCAATATTGGCGCGCAGCTGCTCAGGAAACACAATTTCGTAGCAAAGGGCAGGGGCTATTTGATAGCCCATGGCATTTAAGTTTTGCTGTTGAAAATTGCCGCGAGCAAACGATGACATAGGTAAATTAAAAAACGGCGCTAATGGTCTTAATAGGCTTTCAAAGGGAACAAACTCGCCAATAGGCAGTAGATGATGTTTCTTATAATCATTGGTGCCATTGCCTTGATAGTCACCTTGGGGCTGCACCGATTCATTGGCGTTACCCAATACAATAAGTGAGTTGTAAAATTCTTGCTGCTGTAGGCTGATAATACCCGTAATAATGGCACTATCATTCATGTTCGCTACTTTGTCGGTGTTATGTAAAAAATCACCTACCATTGACTCAGGCGCTGGCACAGCAGCTTCTGGCCAAACAACGATATCAGCATCAAAATTAGGACGACTTAAGTCCATATATTTAAGCAGTGTCGGCCATAGTGCATCAGGCTCCCACTTCATGCTTTGTTCGATATTCCCCTGAACTAAGGCGACCTTTACAGTCTCGCCGCGAGGGGTAATGTCAGAAATTAAAGGTGCAACGAGCGTCGCCAAGATAATTGAGGTTGTGATGATTGCAGCGCTAATAAAGCGTTTCTTTAACACTAAAACGATGCTGCCACAAAATAAGGCAATGAGGTAACTCAGACCAAGCGCACCAATAATGCTACCCAGCTCGGATATGGGGCCTTGAGTTTGGCTGTAGCCTGCCCACAACCAAGGAAACCCAGTTAATACCCAGCCACGCATCCATTCTGTCAATACCCAAAGAGCAGGGAATAGACCAAGGTATTGAAAGGCGTTATGCCAGTGTTTAAAGTGGGGGAATTGACTTAGCTTGGCGGTGAGATAGCCCGCTAAAGCAGGGTAAAGGGCTAAATATAATGCTAACAAGCCCATGAGTCCCATTGACACAACCAGCGGTAGCCCGCCAAACGTATCAATACTGACATGGACCCAGCTGATGCCAAATGCAAAACAACCAAAACCGAAACTCAGCCAATGAAAGAAGTTTTCTTTCGGGGTTAAGTGTCGGCTTTGATAGAGCACAAATATCATTGCCGCAGGGTAAAAAGCCCAGATTGCGTAAGGAGCAAAGGCGAGAGTGGTACTCGCGCCAGCAGCAAAAGCCGTCACCATCTTTATCAGTGATGACTTAGTGATATTGAGTTTTTTAAACACAGTGTTAGTCGTCGTTATCTTCTTGAAGTTTAGGATCAGGTAACTTAACACTCAGTTGAATCAAACGTCTTGTATCAGCGTTAGTGACTTTAAATTCGATATTATCGATTAGGACACTTTCATTGCGCTCTGGTAAATGACCAAAGGCATGTGACACAAGGCCGCCAACAGTATCAAATTCTTCATCGCTGAATTGAGTACCACAAGCTTCGTTAAACTCATCAATAGGTGTACGTGCTTTAATCATAAACACGGTGTTACTGATCTTTTTGATTTCCGTATCTTCTACTGAACTATGGTCGAACTCATCTTCAATTTCACCGACGATTTCTTCCAAGATATCCTCAATAGTAACAAGACCGGATACCCCGCCATATTCATCGACCACGATGGCCATATGATATCGCTGGGAGCGGAATTCTTTGAGTAGCACATCGACTCGTTTGCTTTCTGGAACCACGACAGCAGGTCTAATAACTTGATGCAGTGAGAAAGGTTGGTCTGATTGCTTGAAGCCATACTTCAGTAAGTCTTTTGCAAGCAAAATACCTTCGATATGGTCTTTGTCTTCGTTGACTACAGGGAAACGAGAGTGAGCTGACTCGATTACTGTTTCCAGTAATTCTTCAACGGTACTGTCGATTTGTAGTGTGACTATTTGGCTACGAGGGATCATGATATCGCGAACGCGTAATCCTGATACTTCTAATACGCCATTCATCATTTCGCGGGTATCTTCAGTAATTAAGTCGCGCTCTTCAGCGCCCGCAATTACTTCAACAAGATCTTCGCGATTTTGAGGTTCGCCCTGAAACATCTGACCTAATTTGTCAATCCAGTTCTTTTTACGGGCGTTGGTACTCGGTGGGATGTCGTCACTCATAATATTTTACTAAATCTCAGGAGGCACTTTCATGCATTCCATTGACTTATTTATGCTTCCTTATACGGATTTGAAAAACCTAAGCCTTCAATGAGTTGAGTCTCTAATGACTCCATTTCTTCAGCTTCATTGTCGATAATATGGTCATAACCTAGCAAATGCAAGCAGCCGTGTATAACCATGTGGGCCCAATGTGCAACAAGGGGCTTATTCTGTTGTTTTGCTTCGAGTTCTACGACTTCCGCTGCAATGATTAAATCACCTAAAAGTGGTAATTCAATTCCTGGAGGCGCCTCGAATGGAAATGATAAAACATTGGTCGGTTTATCTTTTCCGCGGTATGTATGATTTAGCTGCTGACTTTCACTATTTTCAACGATACGAATGGTCAGTTCAGCAGTTTCCATCGTGTTACCTAGTGCCGTTTTGACCCATAACTCAAACTCTTGTTCCGTTGGGAGTCGTTGCGGCTCATCTACAGCGATTTGTAAATCTAGGTCTAAATCAAGCTTTGAATTTAACTTAACGTCCATTGGGGAATTAGTTGTCACTGTTAATGGCTCCCACAGCTTTGACGTCTTCATTGCTCATTTGTTCATTAAATGCGTTTTGGCGCTGCTTATATTGGCGCTCTTTTTCAGCTTTTATCGCGCTCTCTTTTGAGTCAAAGGCGTCATAGGCTTCAACAATACGAGCAACAATCGGATGACGTACAACATCATGTGACATAAAGAAATTAAAGCTGATTTCGTTAACTTCACTAAGCACTTCAATCGCTTGGCGCAACCCTGACTTTTGGCTGCGAGGTAAATCGATTTGAGTGATATCGCCAGTAATCACGGCTCTTGAGTTAAAACCAATACGGGTAAGGAACATTTTCATTTGTTCAACCGTAGTGTTTTGGCTTTCATCTAAAATCACAAAGGCATCATTTAACGTTCGGCCACGCATATATGCCAGCGGGGCGATTTCAATGATGTTGCGCTCTAGAAGTTTTTCAACTTTCTCAAAGCCGAGCATTTCAAATAATGCATCATAAAGTGGACGTAAATATGGGTCGACTTTTTGGCTTAAATCACCAGGTAAGAAACCCAGTTTTTCACCCGCTTCAACCGCAGGGCGAGTTAATAAAATACGTCTTACTTCTTGGCGCTCTAACGCATCGACAGCAGCAGCTACGGCTAAGAAGGTTTTACCCGTACCAGCAGGTCCAATACCAAAGGTGATGTCATGTTTGGCAATATTAGCCACATAATTTGCTTGGTTTGGATTACGCGGCTTGATAATGCCACGCTTGGTTTTAATATGCAGGGTGTCGTCTTCAGCAGAAGATTCAGCTTCAAGATTAATCACTTCTTGAATGGCTAAATGCACTCGTTCAGGATCAAGATCAGGCGTGCTGCCTTTAATGGTCTGAGTCTCAATGTAGAGTTGCTTGAGCAAATTGTTGACGTTAAATGCATTACGAGGCAAACCAACAATTTTGAAGTGGTTGTTCTTGTGAACAATCTCAACACCTAAACGGCGTTCAAGTTGCTTAATGTTGTCATCATAAGGACCACATAATGAGACTAATCTTCGAGTCTCAGCAGGCTCGAGGTACAAATTCATGGTTGTAACTTTAGTGGACAAAAATATTGCTCCAAAAACGATATGTTTATTAACAAAGAGTCTACGAGTGTTGTGTTTAAAATACCATGGTATTAAGGCAAAAGCACAATAAAGGCGGCTTATAGCCGCCTTTATTAACTAAAATTTATGACTAATTTTAATCTTTAGTTAGGCGTAAACTGAGTTACACCTAGATCATCATCAGTTTTATGTTTAGCTAAAATGTCTGACGGACGTAAGCTGCGGCGTAAATCCATTTCATCTTCAGCGCGAACAAATACGCCACGAAGTGAGTTGGTATATACATCGACGATTTCTACGTCAACGAATCCGCCGATGCTCTTAGGATTACCTTCGAAATTCACCACGCGGTTATTTTCAGTACGACCACGAAGCTCCATTGGATTCTTTACAGAAGGACCTTCTACTAAAATACGTTGTACCGTCCCTAACATTTGGCGGCTATAACGCATCGCTTGTTGGGTAATACGGTCTTGTAAAATCGCTAAGCGCTGCTTCTTTTCTTCCATCGAAACATCATCAGGCAAGTCCGCTGCAGGTGTACCTGGGCGCGCACTGTAAATAAAGCTAAAGCTGTGATCGAAGCTTACATCTTCAATTAACTTCATTGTGTCTTCAAAGTCAGCTTGGCTTTCACCTGGGAAACCAATAATAAAGTCAGAGCTGATATGAATATCAGGACGAGCTTTACGTAAGCGACGAATAATAGACTTGTATTCAATCGCCATATGGCCGCGTTTCATATTGGTTAAGATACGATCAGAGCCCGATTGAACAGGTAAGTGTAAGAAGCTCACTAACTCTGGCGTGTCTTCATAAACATCAATGATGTCTTGTGAAAACTCAATAGGGTGACTGGTAGTGAAACGAATGCGGTCAATACCGTCGATTGATGCAACTAAGCGGATTAGTTCAGCAAATGTGCAGATTTCATCATCGTGTGTTGGACCGCGGAATGCGTTGACGTTCTGACCTAATAGGTTAACTTCACGTACGCCTTGCTCTGCTAACTGCGCGACTTCTAAAATCACATCATCAACAGGACGGCTGACTTCTTCACCACGGGTATAAGGTACAACACAGAATGAACAGTACTTACTACAGCCTTCCATAATTGATACGAATGCAGTTGGACCATCAGCTTTTGGCTCTGGTAAACGGTCAAACTTTTCAATTTCAGGGAAGCTCACATCAATAACTGCTTTGTCGCCGTTATTAATTTGGGTGATCATCTCAGGTAAACGGTGCAAGGTTTGTGGGCCAAAGATGATATCGACACATTGGGCACGCTCTTTAATTGCTTTACCTTCTTGTGAAGCAACACAGCCACCGACACCGATAACTAAATTAGGATTTTTATCTTTTAAGGTTTTCCAGCGTCCAAGCTGATGAAACACTTTTTCCTGTGCTTTTTCACGAATCGAGCATGTGTTAAGCAGCAGTACGTCTGCTTCTTCAGCATTCTCAGTCAAGGTGTAACCTTGATAGTCGTCTAGCAAGTCAGCCATTTTAGATGAATCATACTCATTCATCTGACAGCCCCAGGTTTTTATGTGTAGTTTTTTACTCATCAGATACGCCGTTCTATATACCACAGAAAAATAGCCGCATATTTTAACTGCACAAAGGCTCGCTGGCTAGCCTTTGTGCACATCTAGTGAGCTTTATTCTGAAAAGCTTAATACCCTTATTTTTTCAGGGTATTTATTTGTATTGGCTAACTCGTTTGATTGATTAGCAAAAAAGCCTAATTGCTTGGCCATTAGTTGATTATTTTGACGCGCTTGAGTCATTAAGTTTTGTTGAAGTTCATCTGCATGGTAATCAAATGACACTAAATGATTCGCTTCTTGGATTGAAAATCCAAAATCTTTGGCCATTGCCACATTATCTTGGCGCGCTTGAGCAATTATTTTTTGGGGTAGCTCTCGATTAAAGCGTGTGAGTATTTCCGTGGTTTGTTGATATAAGGCATAATCAAACGCAGAACGGTAAATCACTGTGACAGTTTCCATTGGTTTCATTTGAGCTTGCGACGCTACTGAAAATAATGCAGTAAAGGCCAGAAAACCAGCAGTAAGCACTTGAGTCATCCTTTTTGCTTTTGAAGCTAAAGGGACTGTCGAATTTGTGGTGCTAATTTTTGTAGAATGTACGTACGTGCAATGACTAGACATAGTATCCTCTCTTACCTTGGCATGGCGGATGTGCTGCAAGGTGTTTCCATTAGACAGTTTGAGTATAAGAAGAGGTTTACTGGATAATATGTCACCATTGTAAGCAGGTGTTGCTCAAAGATGACCTAGCAACATATCGACACGATTAAGCGATTTTAGACACGTTTGTTCATATTTTAACCGTTAAGCTTAGGTTAAAGTTTAATGCAAAAGTGCGATGATAAGGGTTTAACAATGCAAGATGCAGGTAATGATGCAAGTAGTAAAGCTGAACAGGGGCAACCTGTTCAACATGATGTCGTTATTGTTGGCGGTGGTATGGTCGGTGCGGCTGTTGCGGTAGGTTTAGGTCAACTTGGGCTAAATGTCGCTATGATAGAAGCGCATCAACCAAAATCCTATGATCCCGAACAAGCGTTAGATCTTCGTGTTTCTGCAATTAGTGTCGCTTCTGAGCAGTTACTTGAGCGCTTAGGTGTAATGGACGAGTTACTTTCTTTACGCCATGTCGCTTATAAAGGATTAGAAACTTGGGAAATGGAAGATTGCATTACCCAGTTTCATGCCGATCAAATCGATGAAACGCATTTAGGCTACTTTTTTGAAAATCGACTCATTCAACTTTGTTTATGGCAGCAAATTAACACCATGGACAATATCACCGTTTATTGTCCTGATAGCGTCAGTGCTTTTGAGCGAATAAGCGCTAATGGTCAACAACATATAAAAGTGACACTACAATCTGGCGTTGTATTGAACGCCAGATTATTAGTTGGTGCAGATGGTGCTAACTCGCAAGTGCGTCAATGGGCGGGTATTGGTATTACGGGTTGGGATTATGCGCAATCTGCCATGCTGATTAATGTTGCTACAGCCACAGAGCAACAAGATGTCACTTGGCAGCAATTTACTCCAGCAGGGCCACGTTCGTTATTACCGCTTCCTGGCAATAATGCTTCACTAGTTTGGTATGACAGTCGCAGCCGTATTAAACAGTTAATGCAGCTTAATCATCAGCAATTAGCTGAGCAAATTAGGCAACATTTTCCAGAGCGTTTAGACAGTGATTTTACTGTCATCGATCGTGGTAGTTTCCCGCTTACTCGTCGTCACGCTCAATCATATTGCCAAGATAATGTGGTGATATTAGGCGATGCTGCCCACACGATTAACCCACTGGCAGGCCAAGGGGTTAATATTGGTTTTAAAGATGTTGATGTTCTCATTGCAACCATTGCAGATGCTGTAGGCAATGATCGCCCATGGTGGACACAAAGCACTTTAAAGCAATATCAGTGTAAACGTTATAGCGACAACTTATTAATGATGTCTGCCATGGATGCATTCTATGCCGGTTTCAGTAATGATTTATTACCGATGAAGTTATTACGTAATGGCATGCTAAAACTGGCAAATCACGATAATCCCATCAAAAAGAAAGTCCTCAAGTACGCACTAGGCTTATCGTAAAGCCTTCGCTGAGCAAAGCTAAAATAAACCTCCCTGAGCATAACTTCTTGAACATAAATAGCACAGGGGATTTGTTGAGTTCAGTTTTGAGTGTTAAAATGCCGCGCTTTAGCGCCTTCAAATCATATTTGATGTTTTATATTTGAATGATTTGAAGTCGGCGCGGTCATATTATTCGCTAAAAATGAGTGCTAATGAGTCAAATTAAACTGATTGTAGGTCTTGCCAATCCAGGTGCTGAATACGCCCAAACTCGCCATAATGCTGGTGCGTGGTATGTTCAAGAGTTAGCCCGTTTATGCGGCGTCACATTAGTCCCTGACAGTAAGTACTTTGGCTTAACGGCTAGAGTTACCATTGACGGTAAAGACGTACGGTTATTGATCCCGACCACTTTTATGAATTTAAGTGGCAAGTCTGTGGGGGCGTTAGCCAATTTTTTCCGAATTACCCCTACAGAAATATTAGTGGCTCATGATGAGCTTGATATGGAGCCTGGTGTTGCCAAGTTTAAACTCGGCGGCGGTCATGGTGGTCATAACGGCTTAAAAGATATTATTGCGAAAATGGCCAATGACAAAGGTTTCCACCGTCTACGGATAGGTATTGGCCATCCTGGTGACAAAAACCGTGTCAGCGGTTATGTCTTAGGTAAAGCGCCAGCGAGCGAACAAGAAAAGATGGATGCAGTGATTGATGAAGCAGTGCGTTCAACTGAGATTTTATTTAAGCAAGATATGGCGAAAGCCATGAACAGATTACATACTTTTAAAGCAGTTTAAATTTTATAGCCTACATAAAGGTAGTAAGGTTTTTCTGTTTCAAAGCAACTATTGATATTCACTGCCTCAGTTTCGATGCAGTTCAACATATATAAAGGTAACAAATATGGGTTTTAAATGCGGCATTGTGGGTTTGCCAAACGTAGGTAAGTCGACACTATTTAATGCATTAACAGAAGCAGGAATTGAAGCAGCTAACTTCCCGTTTTGTACCATTGAGCCTAACACAGGTGTTGTACCTGTACCGGATTCACGTCTAGATAAGTTAGCAGCAATTGTTAGCCCTGAGCGCATTCTACCTACAACAATGGAATTTGTTGATATTGCAGGTTTGGTTGCTGGTGCATCTAAAGGTGAAGGTCTAGGTAACAAGTTCCTAGCTAACATTCGAGAAACTGATGCAATTGGTCATGTTGTACGTTGTTTTGAAGATCCAAACATTGTTCACGTTGCGAACAAAGTCGATCCTGCTGGCGATATCGAAGTGATTAACACTGAACTTGCACTTGCTGACTTAGATAGTTTAGAGCGTGCGATTACCCGCCAACAAAAACGTGCTAAAGGCGGCGATCAAGAAGCTAAGTTTGAAGTTGAAGTGCTAGAAAAAATGCGCCCAACATTAGATGAAGGCCAAATGTTGCGTTCACTAGAGTTAAGCAAAGAAGAAATTGCCGCAGTTGCATACCTTAACTTCTTAACACTGAAACCAACAATGTACATTGCTAACGTTGCTGAAGACGGTTTTGAAGACAACCCGCATTTAGATGCTGTTAAAGCCATTGCTGAAACTGAAAATGCAGTGGTTGTTGCTGTTTGCGCTGCAATTGAATCAGAGCTTGCTGAAATGGATGCAGAAGACCGTATCGAGTTCATGGCAGATCTTGGACTTGAAGAGTCTGGTCTTGATCGCGTGATCCGTGCTGGTTACGATTTATTAGACTTACAAACTTACTTCACAGCAGGCGTAAAAGAAGTTCGCGCTTGGACTGTGCCTGTTGGCGCGAGTGCGCCACAAGCTGCAGGTGTGATCCATACTGACTTCGAACGTGGCTTTATTCGTGCTCAAGTAATGAGCTATGATGACTTTATTGAATATAAAGGTGAAGCTGGCGCTAAAGATGCGGGTAAATTACGCGTTGAAGGTAAGGCTTATATCGTTAAAGATGGCGATGTTATGCATTTCCTATTTAACGTTTAATCGGTATTTTCAAACTATAATAGTCTGAAGATCACTGCTAAAGAGTATTGAGGTTAACTTTATTAGGATATTTTGTCGATTTGACGCTCAGTTTGGTGAACTTATAGCCGAACAACAACAATTGATGAAAATAGCTAAAAAAAGCAGTTGACCTCGATACCCTGAATAAGCATAATACGCCCCGTCCTCACGACGAGGGCAAGTAAGAATGAAGTGGCAATGTAGCTCAGCTGGTTAGAGCACAGCACTCATAATGCTGGGGTCGCAGGTTCAAGTCCCGCCATTGCTACCATCTTCTCAAGATGTAAAAGATGAGATTTGCTAGTTAGTTAAAATCGTAAGGTTTTAGAAATATGACTGGCTACCTTCTCAAGGTTAAATGAGCATCGTGTTCTGGATGTTAAACAGAGTCAGTGCGGGAGTGGTGGAATTGGTAGACACGCCAGATTTAGGTTCTGGTGCCGTAAGGTGTGAGAGTTCAAGTCTCTCTTCCCGTACCATTATTAAGAAAGACTGGCTTTAAGCGGGTTTTTCAAAAAAGCTTTAGATTGGGATATCGCCAAGTGGTAAGGCACCGGGTTTTGATCTCGGCATCCCCAGGTTCGAATCCTGGTATCCCAGCCATTTTAAAGTAAGTAGTAAAAGATTATTGGGATATCGCCAAGTGGTAAGGCACCGGGTTTTGATCTCGGCATCCCCAGGTTCGAATCCTGGTATCCCAGCCATCTTCGGCAATGTAGCTCAGCTGGTTAGAGCACAGCACTCATAATGCTGGGGTCGCAGGTTCAAGTCCCGCCATTGCTACCATATTTTGAAGGTAGGATAGAGGGAAACCTTTTACTACTTAGTTAGAAAAGAGCAAGAAACAGAGTTTACTCATGATGTAAATGAGTTTATTCTGGTGAAAATTTGATGCGGGAGTGGTGGAATTGGTAGACACGCCAGATTTAGGTTCTGGTGCCGTAAGGTGTGAGAGTTCAAGTCTCTCCTCCCGTACCATCAAATTTTTCTTCAATATGTAAACCTTCCTAGTTTAAGTGATACATATCCAAATTTTGGGATATCGCCAAGTGGTAAGGCACCGGGTTTTGATCTCGGCATCCCCAGGTTCGAATCCTGGTATCCCAGCCATATTTAGCTTAACAGCTAGAGCAAAAGCCCGTCTTATGACGGGCTTTTTGTTGTCTGAAATTTATTGGTTCACTCACTTCTCATTTGACAAGCGTCACTGAGAAGTGGATTAGTATTTAATGATTCTGTTGTTTGTAGAAGAATGTAAGCTAACCCTAGCCTTTTATAGCTTGAGTAAATAATACATGCCGATTAATCCTATTAATGAATCTTTGTGGCCAGAGATATTTGAACTGCAATCCCGTGCCTATATGGATATTGAGCCTGAGTCCCTTGAAGTATTAAGAGACAAGTGGCTGCATTCTCCCCATTGCTGTTTTGTGTTTCAAAATGAAGACAATAAAATCAGTGCTTACTTGCTAGCCCATGTTTGGGGCGAGGAAACACCTCCTAAGCTTTATCAGCCGCTTTGTGAACAAAATAACTGCAGTAGTTTGTTTTTACATGATTTGGCTGTGTCAGCATCGCTTAATGGCTCTGGGCTAGGAAAACAAATGGTGCAGCGGTTAATTTCTATCGCTAAACAACATCATTATCAGCAAATACAATTAGTGGCGATTCAAGGCTCTGTGCCTTTTTGGCAAAAAATGGGCTTTATCGTCGATAAAAGTCAATTGGCGAACGAATGTTATGGGGAAGGCGCGAAGGTGATGAAGCAAATAGTGTAACTGCTTTGACTTAGTATCCTAATACCCAAAAAAATACGGCCAGTTGGCCGTATTTTTATTAGCTGCAAATTAAACAAGGCGATTAACTAGGTAAAAAGTCGATTGCCCAAATAGTTGTCATTGTTGCCACATCTTCAGCTGGGAAGACGATGGAGCGCAGTACAACTTTTAATTGCCGTTCTAACTTGGCATTGTTTAACTGGCTTGATTGAATATCAACACGGCTAATACTGCCGTTCGGTTGGATTTCAATCTCAAACATCACTTTTCCTTTCAGGAAAGGATCTTTGCGTAAAGCTCGATTATACAAAGCATATAATCTGGCTTTATTAGCTTCAAGCGTGCGTCTTAATGCAGCTTCAGAGCGCTGGTTTCCTGCTGAAGCCAGTTGCTCTTCCTCGGCAATCGCCCCTTGAGTGGCTAATACTTCCTCTTCTGCCAACCTGATTTGTTGAGTGTTTTTAGTGCTTAACGCATCTGACGCAACGGTTTGATTGACGGTAGAGGTGGTTAAGCTTTCGCTTTGGGTATTGGCCGATGCAGCTAACATCTTGCGTTTAACTTTTACTTCCTGCGCCTCAGTTTGCTCAAGTGTGGTTTGAGAGGCAGGTTTAATGTCAAATGCTTCACGCATTGAGAAAAGCTCATCTTTCATCGCTGCAAGACCAGAGGTTTGTGCTTTCTCTTTTGCGGCTTCACGGGTCATTGTCGGCTGTACTATTGGCTTTTCAACAGGTTTATCGACTGGCGTTTCTTCAAGCTTATCAGGTTCTTTTTCAAGTTCTGGCTCAGGTTCAGGAATAACTTCAGGCTTTTCGGGCACTGGAAGTTGTTTCTCTTTGAGCATGATTTTAGCCAATTGCGGTGGCAGTTGCTCTTTAACTTCCCTTGGCAGTTCAACTTGCTCAAGAAAAGGCACACCTATACCGAAAACGGCATAAATCACTAGCAAAAGAATTAAGATTTGCTTGAACAGCCTATCTTGCTTGCTGGGCTTAAACAAATCACCAATATCATTAAAGCTATTACTGGTTCCACTAATTGGTTGGGCTAAACTTGCTGTTGTCATATTAGCCCTCCTCAACAGATTTACTGGCTTGACGCTCAACGGCAAGAGACATGTTTCGGTAACCCGTTTCAGCACATGCAGCCATGATTTGTTTCAGCGCCATATAAGGCGTCGAACTATCGCCAATAATGGTTACTGCACGACCTTTTTCTAACTCTGACTCGGTTAGCTCAACACGTTTACTTGCTTGATAGTTCAGCTCAGTCGTTATAGCTTCAATAAACTCAGTATTTTCTTGCTCACTGAAGTTAGGTTTATCATCACTGTTTTGCCATATTGCACGTTCTTGAATTAGCACTGTATCTGCTAAAACAGTAATAACTAGGTTTTCAACTGGCAGTTCTTCAGCAATCGAAACAGGCAGTTTTATCTTTTCAATGTTTTGCAGCACTCGTACTTCAGATTGGTTCACAATCAAGAAGAACACCAAAATGGTAAAAATATCCATGAGGGCAACGAGGTTAAGCTTACCACCGGCTTTAAAGCGCTTATGGTGCTTTGCAAGTCGTTTAGTTCTGGATGATTGCTTCATGATTTATCTCCCGTATTCATACTCTCTTGAGTATCTGAGGAGAGATTTTCTGGGGCATCCCCTAGCGAGATCATCGGAAACAACTCAGCATCCACTAAACTAGCTGCAACAACTGCTTTATAGGAACGAACAGTATCCATGGCCGTGACAATGGTTTGATAATCAATATCGGGTTCAAGTAACAATACGATGTCATTCTTTTCGATAGATTGTTGCTGAAAGGTCAGTTTTAAGTCTTGTAAGTAAACTGATAAAGCCTTGAAATCATAACCTTGTTCGTTGGCTTCAAAGCGTTTTAGCAATATGCCTGCAGGGTAGTTAAGCTCAAGGCTTTGCTGAGTGATGACCAATTCTAATATTTTAGGCTCTTGTTCATCTTCAGCTTGTTGGGACTCTGACATAACTGGCAATTGCAGGTTTAATATCCGCACTTGTGAAAATACCAAACTAAGCAATAACACAGGCACGAGCACGATCATCAAATTCATAAATGAAGTGATATCGAGTTCTGCATCTTCGGTATTGGGGCGACGACGGCGTCTCATAATTATTAGCCTCGGTCTGAATCCGCTTGCTTAGTAAATGACAATGAATTAAGTAATTTAATACCTGCCATTTCAATAGAATCTACAACTGCTGCAGTTTTAGTTTGTAGTGTTGAATGAAATAAAATCAGTGGAATAGCGGTAATAAGACCAAATGCTGTGGTGTTCATCGCGACTGAAATACTTGATGAAAGCAGGTTAGCTTTTTCAGCTGGATCAGCACTGGCTACCGCTGAGAAAGCTGCAATCAGGCCCATAATGGTTCCTAATAGACCCAGTAATGTGGCGATATTAGCTAAAGTGGCAATAAATGGCGTACGTTTTTCAAGTCTTAACATGTACTCCATGATGGTTTCTTCCATTGCATATTCCACGTCTTCACGGCGGTTTGCTTGTGAGATCCGCACGATCCCAGATTGCAGAACATCAAAAACAGGTGCTTTGTTATTTTGTGCGTGCTGACTAATGGTTGCGACATCACCATTTTTAAGGGCTTCTTTGATTAAAGAAAACGCTTTTTGATTGGTTCTATGGGCTGAGCTGAGGTAAAGCCAACGCTCGATAGTAATGGCCAAACCGACCACTAAAACCAACGCGATAGGGTAAATGAAAGGTCCGCCATTTTGTAAAAATGCAATGATATGGTCGGTAAAACTCATGATATTTTCCTTTTTATTGAGTTGAACGAATGTGTTCTTATTGACTCGTCCTGAATGTAAATTCACGTGTTACTGTTACGGGTTAAAGTATTGCTTTTATTAGTACTATTAATTTGCTTTGCCCAAGTTTTTTATTGTTTTACTCCCTGAGCTGCACTGAATTCTCTGACTTCTTTTTGAAAGTGTTTGGGATTAATCGGTCGAAATTCAGGTAATGTGATTTGCATGTTTTTATCTTGAATTGCAATTGGATTAGTAATGCCTTGCCAAGGCATGATGTAGAGCACTTTAGGTTGCTCTTGTGTACCGGTGACTTTACTTTCTATTAATAAGGGTTTGTTTGCTGTGCTGATGGTTTCAGCGGCATTAAGCTGGCCAATGCTAATGACTGATATCAGCAAGAGTGCCATAACAGCAATAACAACTGCGTTAACACGGTATGTTGTCATCGGGATTAATGAACTAAGCATCTTATCCTTCTCCTTCTTGCAAATTGAGTCCTGCTCGCTGAATTTTTATTTCAACGCCAGCCAACCATCGCTGGGCTTGAACATCATCAGGTTTTAGCAATAAATAGGATTGATAATAACGTCTCGAATCCAGTAGTTTTCCTCGGTATAGCTCGAGCAAAATAGCGAGGTTAACTTGTGCTTCTGGATAATTAGGCCAAATAGATAATGCGGTTAAATAGTCTTGTTCAGCTTGTTCAAACCGACCTTGTTGTCTAGCAACCTGTGCTTTGAGTTGATAGGCGTAGGGGTTTTTATCATTGGCAGCTATAGCTTGAGTTAATTGACTGTCAGCCAATTCAAAGTCATTTTTATTGATAGCGATAAGGGCTTTGTTTACCAATGCACCTGATAGGGTTGGCTGCGCCAAGAGTACCTGATCAAATAATGCATCAGCTTGATCAAATTGCTGCTGTTTCATCAGAGCTAGCGCGTCTTGATATTGAGTTAACACCGAACTGGGTACATTGGCTAAACGCTGCTGAGCTTGCTCTGCGTATAAGTTGTAATTATTGGCTGATATATCATTTAAAGCCCCATTACTTGCCGTTTGCTTATTTGAACCATTCCCTACAGAGCCATTCGCCACAGAACTAGCATTGCCAGCATCAGTGTTGACCATATCCACCATACTGCTATCTAGGGCATCAATAGCGTTAGTTTCTGGGTTTTCACTCGTTTGATCATTTGTCATCGTTGAACATGCTGACAAGATCATTAAGCTGAAACCCATTAATAACTTGATGGCGATATGAGCTGATAAAAGTGTTTTATTCACTTTATTCTTCACCTGCCTATTTACTATTTTGCTTAAAGGTTTAGTGAATTGATTCAACGACATCATGTGTCACCTCCTGTTTGTTATATAACGCAGGTGACAGCTCAGTTAAGGTTGCGAAACTTTTGCCAATCCATTGGTCATAAATATTTTGCCATGCCCGCTCAGTGTTACTGATATGAATTTCAATTGCCTTTTCCTCAAATGGATAGGCGAGCTCTTCAAGCAATATTTCGTACTCTTCCAGCGCTAATTCATCTAAGTCACTAGGGCGCTCAGAATCCATGACATCTGCAGCAAGTTGACGATACATTTCAGCTAAGTTAAACGTCGCTTGTGGTACATATTGTGCCCGCTGGAAATCTAGCACTTGTTGATAATAACTAATGGCCTGTTTCATAGCGTCTTGCTTGCGCTTCAGGGTTTTATTTAATGGTGCGGTTAACTTAATCGAGATAAATGTTTGTTGATGGGCATGGGCCAGTCTTGATGCTGCAATAGAGGCAATTTCTATTTCACGGCCAGAAACGGGCTTGCTGCTTGCACCTTGTTTGCTATGGAAATTTAAAATTTGGCGATACCAGTAATACTCTTTGTTTGGCTCGTTAGATTGCTGATAAAAACCGCTCATTTTTAACCGTACTTCTTGGGCTATATCAAATGGTTCAGGATAAGTTTTTGCATAAGTACGGAAGGTTAAGCGTGCTTTTTCGGTTTCACCTGCTTTAAGATAATACTCAGCTGCGGTGTACTGAGCTTCACGTTTTAACGCTCCAGAAGGTTGGTTAGCAACAATAATTAACAGTTGCTCTGCGGCTAAATCCCATTGTCCTAATGCTTCATAGGATTGGGCAAGTTTAGCTGGTATAGATGCACTGAATTGGTGTTGAGGGTAACGCTGCTGAAAGGGAATAAGCACAGCAACGGCTTGTTGCCATTGCTGCTGCGATAACAACAGATTTGCCGCTTCAAACTCACCACTTATGGCATATTTAGATTCTGGCACCACGTTACTGATCCGCAGTAAATCCACTACGGCAAGTTCAGGTGCTTGCGTTTTATTGGCTTGCCCCTGGAAGTAGATACTAGAAGCTAATAAGTCACGCATTTCTGCACGAGCTTGTTTTTGTTGTGCGTTACTATTGCTATCAGCACTTAAGTACTTCAGGGCTAAATTGTAAGATTGTTCAGCGAGTACATATTGGTTTTGTTGATATAAACCATGTGCATATAACTGACTAACCACTTGTACTTGTTTTAGATGAGTACTGGAAAGCATTTTTCCATGCTGTAGCGCATTAGTTACTGCGGTATTGCTAAGGTCAATGGTTCTAATTTGGGCTTGCTGTTGATCAAGTTGTAGATCTGTTTCCGATACCGTTTCAGCTTGATTTATCACACCGTGGGCGACTAATACAAATTCAGTAAATTGACTTAAATCCTGATAGTTCTTCATTTCAAAAGAATACTGACTAGCATGAGTTGCTAACTCTAAAGCGCGTTTATCAGTTGGATAATGGGCAATAAACTGTTTATCTAATGCTAATCTTTCATCGAGAATAAGTTGCCTTTGGGGATTTTCGATATCAGCTTTATTTTGTAGAGGTTGCAAAATCTCGCGAATCGCAACGGTTGTGGCATAAGCTGATTGTTTTTTAAGGCGCGCGCGCTCTGGAGTTAATTGCTCTTGATTGCTAGCAGTCAATTCAGGCTTTTTATCAGCTTGTTGTTCTGATTGTTGTTCTGGCAGTTTCTCTGCTGATGGCTCACCATAGGCAATGGCTTTATAGCTGGTGAGTGCCTGTCTAAATTGCTGCGCTTCAAAGTTGGCATCAGCGTAAAGATACTCATCGGTTAATATATCTTTGGTAAGTAACTGTGTTGCTTGAGGAAGCTTAGCTAATTGTAGGTAAGTATCTAAAGCGTTAGCCGCATCTTTAAAAGCATTGATTCGATTTGTGCCAGCCAGTTGCTGCTGGGCGTTGGCATAAACTCTGCGGCTATGCTCATCACTAAAGCTCAGTAAATGCGGTAATAATTCTTGTTGCTGCTCAATCGGTGCTTGAGCCCAAAAGCGACTGTTGAGCCCGTATTGGGCAATATAGTCATTTTTAAGGTTATGCATCGAGGCAAATTTGCCTTGGCGCTGATAAAGCTCAAGTAATGCCAGCGAATAGCGCGCTGACCAAATATTGTCTTTGGCCAAATCGATATAGGCTTGGTAAGTCAATTCAGCATCATGCTGTAAATCTTGCTTAAGCAAAAATTTAGCTAGATTATCAAATAATACATGCTGATAAATGTGTAAGTAACTGGTATTTGCCTGTTGGGATTTAACCAGTTCTACCAGTGAATGAGCTTGATGTTGTTGACTGAGTGAGATGCTCAATACACGTTGAGCATCTATCGCGAGATTTTGTTCTCGGCTGCTCAGGCTGTCAAAGCTAAAATTTGTTGAGTGTAATGGGTTTGCTTGGCTGCCAGTATCACGGTCACCGTCTGCCAAAGGGCTTACTGATATATGATTCGCTAAAATGGTATCAAATACAGCTAAGAAAGTTTTATCGGCTTCAGGTAAGCGGTTTAATTTAAATAGTGACCAACCAGTCATATAGATGCTGTTTAGTAAGTATTTGTCATTATTTTCAGCCGACTGAACTTGTTGATAAGCACTAATTGCAGCAGGGTAATCTTGCAGATTGTAATAAATTTCGCCACGCCTAAAGTTAAGCTCCGCAAGGTATTGTGTATTAGGGTAGCGAGCTAGCAAGGACTCCATTTCAAGTAAACTTTCATCTAGCTCACCTTGTAAATCTAATGCTTTTGCAAGCTGATATTGCAAATGCTCATTATCAGTTCTAGTAGGGTAACGCTGTAATAAACCTTGGTACTCAGTAATTAACTTGGCTAGCTGCTGATCATTTTGTTTGAACTGGGCTAAAGCTGCTTGCTCAGCACTCAGTGCCAGTGCGGTCGGATTGGTATTTGATGTATCAAGCGCAGCGTCAAACTCACCAAACATTTGTTCTTCAAGGTTTTCGGTCTTGATTTGAACTAGGCGATATTCAACATTGGTTCGCACTTCAGGATTCGGTTCTAGGGTTAGCAGCTGCTGATATATCTTTGCTAAAGCTTGAGTGCGTTGTGCTTTGGTTAATACGACTGAATCCAGATTTAATGCAGGTTGTTGTTTGGCTAAATCGGTGAGTGTTGCCCGCTGTGATTGACGTTCACTTGGTGTATCAGTGGTACTTTTACAACCAGTAACACTGATACCTGCAGTTAACATGCAAGTGATTAAGACTGATAATTTAAATCTAGGCTGAATCATTACAATCCCTCCTTAGTATTGACTAAAGAAGTCGTTGCTTTTGGAGCTGAACTTGCCATAGGTACTGAGTCCATCTGTGACATTTGCTCTAAAACAGCTGCCATTTCGTGGCGAGATATCAGTAACAATTGCTGCAGTTGGCTTTGTTGTTGTGAAACAAATACGGCTATTTTTTGCTGAATTTTTTGCTCAGTGGCCGTTGTGAGTTGGGCAATATTTTTAGTCACCTTAGTCAGTGCTAGCTCTGCTTGAACCTGACGTTGCTCAAACGGGTTAGTTTGCTGCTGAGCATTAGCTAACAGTGCAAAACGCTGTTGCTGCTTAGTGGCAATAATCAGTTGTTGCTCAACTTCTTTTAACAGTTTTTTATGTTGCCATAATCGCTGAGGGAACTGCTGCTGTAGCTTCCAATCTAATACTGCTTCAACTCGTGCAAGTCTTTGTTGATAGTCCTCAGTATTTCTTTGGCCATTAACTACAGCGATTATTTGATGACTTTGATTGACTCGGTTAAGCCAGTCTTGTTCTGCCTCATTGGCAAAAATACGCGCATTTTGCTGCTGTTCTGCTTCAGCAATAGTGATACTGAGTTGTTGCTGTTGAAGTGTTAGTTGCTGAATGAGTTCAGCATAAGGTGTTTGTTTTTGCTGCTTTATAATTCGTGTTTGGCGACGCTTATTAAGCTCAATGGTTTCCTTTATCCAAGCATTTTTTTGTTGCTGTTCAAACAGGTTTTGCTTGAGTAATGTTAGCTCGGTTAAGGTGTCGACATCGTTTTTAAGTTCAGGATTTTTTAACGCTTTTTGTAGCCACAAGCTTTGGCTATCATTTTGCGTCGTTAGCGGATTTTGGTTATCGAAAATACTGACAAACTTATGCTGTTTAATGTCTTTTTGAAAGCGTTCTAAATCGGCTAACTGCTGAAGGTAAAGCTGCTCGGCTTGTTGGTAGCTGGTTAAACTTTCTGCCAATGTATTTTGTTGTTTAATTTGCGCCGATAAAAGTAGCGCTGACTGCCAGCCTAGCTGTGAATGTGGGTATTGACGGGTTAATAAATCGAGCAGGGCTGTTGAAGTAGTATATTGATTAACTTGCTGAGCTGAAAAAGCAAATAAAAACAGAGCCGACTCTGTATATGGACTGAGCTGCGGGAAATCTTTTAATTGGTCAAATGCGGCTTGATATTGCGTTTGTTTAACATACATTTGCGCAAGTAATAGTTGCGCATAATCTTTGATGGCTTGCTGTTGTAGCATTTTATCGTTTGCGCTGTCTTCACTTGAACCAGCCTGGTTGTTTATGACATCGCTATTAACCGATTGAGGGCTTTTTTCGGTAAACAAGTCTTGCCAAAAACTGGTTTCAGTTTGTGCTAAACGAATATTTTTAAGACGTGTAAGCAGTTGTTCTGCACCTTGAAAATCACTGACTTCAATCATTTGTAATGCTTGGTTAAGCATTACGTATGCAGAAAGCGATGAGTAGCCAATGGTTTCTGCTTCATCATCAAGGTTAACTGCAAACTTGCTGGATGCTTCACCTATGATGTTAGCGGTAGCTGTGTAAATTACTGGCCAGTGGGCTAATTGGTTTAAAATCAGATATTGCTCGGCATAAGATGCTGGTAGCTGATTTATTTTTCCTAACGTGCGTTGGGCTGCAGTTAATTTACCTTGCTCGATTTGTTGCTCTGACAATTGTAAAAGGGCAATTAATTTAAGCTCAGCTGCTGAGGTGTTAGATTTGGCACTATTAGTTTCATTAGGCTTGTCATCAATGATGCTATCTGTAGATTGTGGCGATATTCCTGCCAGTTTGTCTTTAGCTTGTTGATCTATTAATGCTTGCTCAAATGTGGCTAATGTCTGAGTTGCCTGATGATGTAAACCAATAGAAACCTGTAAGCCTGCTTCAAATAAATGACTTTTAGCTGTATCGGCTTCAAAACGTTGTCGATTAAAGGCAACCTGTCTTAATGCGGCGTTGTAGTCGCCTTCGAAGTAATAATATAAGGCTTGGCGATAGAGTTTATTTCGAAAACTTGCCTGCTGCTCCGGCGTTGCTACTGCTGATTCTGTTGCGATAGTAGATGCGACTTCAGCGTTATCAGCTTGAGCAGTATTAGGCTGGTCGCTTATAGATAGCGCGGCATTGACCGAAAGTGAACAGATAAGGCAGCTTGTCACAATAAAGCGCGGTAATGCAGACTTAAGACTTCTGCTAACTCGTGCCAATGAGCTAACTAGTACCAATGAGCTAACTACTGATAATGAGCTTGAGCTAATCATTGAACTCACTAGCGAGAGATGAGTTTTTGGTAAGTAAACTGGCATAATCAGTTATAAAACCCACTCTTCAACTTTTACATCAGCGCGATAGCTAGATGCATTATCTTCAAGTTTTAGCTCCAACATGACGGTTTCATCGGTTTTTTCAAACTCATGATTAACGGCTCTTTGTACTGGTCGACCTTCAGCATCAACACCGGTAAAAATAGCGGTGAGCTGGTGTTGGCCAGTTTTCAAATTACCCATATAGACTTTTTGAATGCCGCCTTTTTCCAGTGCACGACGTTGGCGTTGGGTATATAGAAAACCAGCCACGTTCTCGCTATTAATTTTAAGTTCGACACTGTCTAGGGTAAAAAAGCGCCCGATATCTACTGACACAAATACCGCCACTTGAGTACTGGCTGGAAACAATAGATCTTCTTCGAGGATAAATAAGTCGCGGTTAAGCTTGATAACTTGGCTCTTAATGTCTTCTAGCTCACTCGCTACAGCGCTATTAGCTATATTATTTTCAACCTTGGCAGCATTTTCATCATTCGCATAGCTTGGATTAATAACTGCGATGCATAGTGCAATGGCTGCCAACAGCCCAGACATAAACGGTTTGGAAAATACACTTTTAATCATGATGTTCTGGTGTAAAAATCCTTGTTCTACTTGATTCATATTCTCTGCCTTGAAAATGGGTAAATGGCTAACAGTACGCAGCATGATTAAAAGTAAACGCTGTAAAAGGCGCGTATTACGTTAGCTGAAAAGTTATAAAACGGTTCATTTCCCACACCGCCATCAGCGGTTGGATCTCTAAAGTTGTTGTAATCGAAAGTAATATAGTCCCATTGCAAACTGGCCTCTGAGCGAGTGTCGCCAAAAGATAAGCTTTCAGGCATTAGGTATGTGACCCCAAGACCCAGGGTTAAATCATTAAAATCACTGAGCTCTTTATCCCGTGCTAAGTAATTTTGTGCATCTTGATAAGGGAATAAATCACTATAGAACTCGGCTTGGGTTTGCTGGTAATAGCGGACTTTAAATTCAAGTTCTAAAAAGTCACCAATAGGATGGCGGTAACCTAACTCAATATCATTGGCGTTGATTTCCCAGCTGTCGTTGAAATACCGGTAATGAAAAAACAGTGCGGCTCGGTAAGGTAGAAAATAGCTGGCAGATAATTTACTTGAAAATGAATTACGGGTTTCAGGGTAAACCTCAGATTGATAGCCTACACCTGATGGATTGCTGTTATCCAAATAACGCACTGTACGGTATGGATTATTTAGGTAACCTTCATCTGCAATTGCTTCAAAATTGAGTTGTGCTGTTAAGTTTTTAGTCAAGATTTGGCTGATACCAGCGCGAATGCGGTATTGCTGACTTTGCTCTTCAAACAGGTCATCACCATTACGACGAATCTCATTATCGCCAAAAGACACACCAAGGCTTAGGTTGGTTAGATCGCCAAAGGTATCTTGAGAAACATTGACACTAAACGACTGTGCTAAGTAATCATCTTCATCACTTTGACGTACATTGAAAGACATTAAGGTTTTGTCATTCAGGTATTCAACCCCAACTTGGCCTTCGTGTCGTTTTTCAGTGTAGGGACTTGCGGTACTGATGACATCGACTGAGGCTGATGAAATGGTATCGAGGTAGTAATAGCCAGTGAAGGCTAATGACTCAGTGGCTTTTTTACGAAGTAACACTGACGGCCCATCAATCTTCATCCCACCGCCTTCGTAGCTATGATAGAGCACGTCAGCGCGATCAGGCTCTAATACCGCAGCCCAAGACAATGGAACGTGTAAGGTCACTAGCAGCAAAGCAATAAGCTTAATCAAAGGAGACTTCATATTAGTTACAACCACAACCACCGCCTCCTGTTCCTTCAGCGCCGCGGGCTGATTCACGCGCTTCTAATACGTGAGCAACATGCATATTCGCGATAGGGTGACGGCCAAAGCGCATAATGGGATCGGCTAAGTTTTGACGTTCATAGGGTTTAACCCAAGGGTCGATATCTAAGCTTGAACAACCTGATAATGTCAGAAACGAGGTTAAGGCTGTTGCTGTGATGATTAGTTTTCTCATTGGGTTCACCATAGGGTTATTCTCTGATCAGCTTTTTAATCGCAGCGGCATATTTTTTCTCGTAACCGTCTTGGTAACCAAGAAACACATATCGCACTTTGCCATCACGGTCGACAATCACTGTGGTTGGCATCGCTTTTACATCGTAGGTTTCAGAAAGGGAGTTGGTTTCATCAAAAAATATATCGAAACTTAAATTAAGGTCGGCGAGGAAATCTTTACCAGCTTGGTTCTCTTGTTCAACGTTAACTCCCCATACCGCAATACCTAAGTCTTGATATTTATTCTCAAGCTTTTGCAATACAGGCATCTCTTTACGGCACGGTCCACACCAAGAAGCCCAAAAGTTAATTAAAATAATATTGCCGCGCTGCTCAGAAAGGTTAAGGTTCTCACCTTGCATATTTTTAAGGGTAAAATCAGGTGCCATGTCTCCTTCAGATAATGCATGGGCTTGCATCGACAAGCTCAGTGTTAACAAGGTACATAAGGCGATAAAACAGCGCTTTGAAAACATCATTTATAATCCTTTATTTGTTTCTTATATTTTGTTTTTCATGATTTAGCCTGCCGTCGATGGCGCGACTTTTAAGTATTCGGGGAGCGTTAAGCCCGTCCTAAAAGTAAACAGCAATACCAGTCGCAAACGTTAAGTTATGGGTGGTTTTTGATGAACCGGTTATTTGCGTGTCAAAGATGTAGTCGCTCATTGCTAAATCCCATGCGACCCAATCATTTAAAAACACTCGATAATTAGCGGTTAAATTGACTGTAAATTGTTCATCGCCAGCAAATTCAGTGCTACCACCACCCAGTTCAAAAGAGAACACGCTGTTAAACACTAAGTCTTCACTGAAAAATATTTCACCAGGCAAAAAGTTATAGCCAATGTTCAGTCCGTAATAGCTCATTTCACGTTCTTCATCGGTCAGAAGGGGCGCGGTGTTGGCAAGCTTTTCAAAACTTGTGTCTCCACCCTCAGCAACCGCGTAACGCGCTTTTACATAAAAGTGTTCACTGATGTGATACCCAAGGTGTGCACTTATCCAAGGACTATTTTCAAAGTCTTCAATCGACATTAAGCCGCCTTGAATGCCCACTTCAAAATTCTCAGTATCAAGTACATCATCAAGTACTTCTCGGCGCTCAACATCGGCTTTTACGCCAACACTTGCCTGAGAGTCTGCAGCCATCACACCTGCACTGAAGTTAATCCCAAAGGCTAAAAGACTTATCGTTGATAGGCTTTTAAACGCGGTTTTAGCATGGTTTGTTATTATTGTTTTCATTGCTACCTTCATGACGACTTTGATGTTCCGTTAATGGGGTTAGAAAAATACGCTAAAGCCTACTTTCCAAGATTGAAGTTGTTCGTTTTCATCTCGGTCGGTTAATGCCAACGAAAATTTATATTCAGCACGTAAAATAAAGTTACGGGCTAAGTGATATTTTATGCCTGCGGCAGCGCTCATTAAGGTGCTATCACGTGATTCAGAATCAGCGATAACACTATGAGGTTTAGTGTTGATAATGCCGCCGCCCACACCTAGGTAAGGGCTAATGAGTAAATCAGGAAAAGGGTGGCTGATGAGCATGGCTTCAAATAAATCACTGTCGGAAATACTGCCAAGTGCTTTACCCGCTGACAGTTCGGCGGTAAACACTGGGGTGAATACATAGCCTAATTGAAGTTGGTAGAAATTCGCGCCTTCAAGGTCGCCGTACATTACTCCAGCTTCCCAATCTCGTTGTAGGTAAGCTTCGGTCCCTATCACTTGTTGATTGACTGCTTCACCATGTTGGCTAAAACCCAGTAAATCATCTTCATGGAACCAGCCTTCAATACCACGCTTATCACGAACTTTTAACCATGAGGTGCGTTTAAGTAATACGTTAACTTGTTCATTTTGCTCGACCACATGCACCACTGGATAACCTGCACTCGGACCTGAGTGAAGTTCAATAAAAGGCACATCGATGGTTAATTTAGCCGCAGCAGATTCAGCCAGAGCTAGATTCGGATTCAATAATGTCAGGCAAAGTAAGGCACCTGATAACACAGTGTTGAATATAAGGCGATAATTAAGCATGGCTTCCTTGTTGTAACATCATCTGTCCCTGTTCGTTTGGCTCTAAAGTTAATCCTGAGAGTAAAATGGCGTGTTGTAATACTGTGCGCCAATATCTATCCATTCGCTTAATAGCTTAAGCTCTTCAGCTGTCAGCATATTTTGATGGGTTTCATTGTTCATAGTGTCAAAAAAGTTAGCGCTGGCTCTGGCGCCATTGGTCGACATAATGGCAGGTACATTCACTGTGGTCATCACAGGAATTGGGTTACCTTCTGCGTCGAGTATCAGTTCGCCTTCGGCATCAACTTGGTAAACAATATTGCCGTCAGCATCGAGCACTACGACGAGTTTGTCGACGATGATGCCGTCAATCTCTTCCTGTTCAACATCATTGAAAAATAACTCTCGGTAGCTGGTGAGGTGGGCGACTTCATCTATTGATGGGGTTGCCAGTAACTCAAGTTGCCCCGCCGGTACTTGAGCAAGGTTATTATCATCGACAATGTTGTGACAGCTTGTGCAAGTGTTGTCGGCAAGAATTTCTAAAGTGACCTCATCGATTGCAAGGCGTTGTAAATCCCAAATTGGCTGAATATGTTCGACGTAATTGATTTGAATGCGGCAATAGGTATTCCAGTTATTAAAGCATTCGCTACCATTTGGAGCCGGGGTTTGCAGGTTTTCGTAAGCAATATTGATGTTGTCGTTAACGGCTGAAATATCAGGGTTGGTCCAACGGTCTTGGTAATTTAAGCTTGATGTTAACTCTGGGATGCCATTGACCATGGCATCAGCTTGCGCCATCGTTTGGCCTTGGATTGGAATGATATTTTGACTGGCATTAGGAAATGCTGAGCCGCCGATGGCACCTGAGTTTATACTGTCAGCTTGGGCTGCATATCGGCCATGGGGTAATTGACTGTTAGCAGTATGACAACCCGTACATTGCAGGGTTTCACCCGCTTTTAAGCTTATCCACTGACTGTGACGTCCGCCAATACGTTGGCCGTTAATATCAAGCACACTAATCGCTACAGGGATATTAGCAGGTACTTTAATTTTTACTGAACCGTCTGGCTGGATCGGCGTGTAGCCAATGATTTCACGCATGAGTTGATTGCGGCTTCGACCAAAATCAGTATTAGCAATATCTCTCACCTCATCAGATGGCATAGGGACGCCGCGGACAACTTTCAAAAAACGTGCAGGTAGCTCACTTGCTGGAGTTAGGGAAGGATCGCTTAATTGAGCGATACCACCTAGATTAGCGGTGCTGTCTTGGCCATCGAAATCGTAAACGCTGCGAATATGAATCGCGGCGGCAAGTTCTTCATGTAATTGTGGATCAAGTTCATTACCAATGACTTTATCCGCAATAAAGGTTTTAGGTTGTGAAGAAGGCTGCATCACAAGTGCTTCTGTAATGACTTTACCTGCCTCGCTGTCGGCCACTAACTGCTGAGTTCCGTCGGCATCATTGAGCAACCACAGCTCATACAAGGGGTCGGCAAGTTCAAGGGTTTGATCTAATAGCTGCTCGTCTGTTAACTGACCGCAGGCACGGATTTGCTCTTCAATCACGACCCGACATAAATCCCAGCTCAACAAATAGCGCTGACTATTATCGGGTAGCGGGGAAAGGTGAGTTAATCGACCTGAAGGAGAGAGTAAATCTGAAAAGTTAAAATTAAACTCAAAGCTCATCTCTAAGTCATTAATGGCGTTATCGCTAGCGCCAGATTGCACAGTGGCTTGTTGGTTATCAGTGAACTCTTCAATATTGATGACCACAGGACGCTTTTGATAACTCATGTCATCTTGTGATGACAGTAAAACTAATATGTCACCATTGGGCAGTTGTTGTGGCTTGATAAACTCAATGAGTTCACTTTGTTCATCAAAATCAACTTGGTGTGAATGCCAGCCAAACATCAGTTGGTTATCAGTCCCATCAGGATTCATTTGATATAAGTTAATGCCTTTATTACCGCCCATGTTATCCCAGCGACTATAAAGAATTTGGCCGTTTTGCAGAACTAATGGATAAAAATCATGGCTTAAATTAAAACTTAGCTGTTCTATGCCTGTTCCATCAGGATTCATCAGATGAATATTGAAGGTCTCATTATCACGGCTTTCATCAAGGGCTGTGTATTGTGGCTTACCTTCATCTAACATTATGGCGCGGGATAAACGCTGGCGAGTTGATGCAAATACAATGCGACCATCAGGTAAGAATGATGCCATTAAATCATCACCTTGAGCTGCCGTGGTATCGCTGGTGATAATGCGTTCAAGGGTTTGGTTAGCTAGCTGGTAACGCCAAATGTTCCAGCTAGGCTGCTCCATTTCATCTACACCTTCAATTTCAGGTGCGCGAATTGATACTAAAAATTGTTGTCCATCATCAGAGACAGACAAGTCTCGAATATCGATGCGTTGAACAGTTTCAGGGGCGGCGTCTTCGCCTAACAAGTCAGCGAATAATTCAGCGGTGATGTTGGTGACAGGGGAGTCGGTAAAGGCATTCCGTTTTACAAAGAGTTGTGCACCAGGGTTAAATTGGGCTGGGTTTCGAGACTGGAAGCTCGCGCCTTGGGGATCGTCATTATCGCTTTGTGCTATCAAATCACGTTGAATATAAACGACAGGGTATTCGACTAATACAGGATCGGGTTGTTCATCTTTGATAGCAGTGTCGGTGTTGCAACCAGAAAGAAGAACAAAGGCCAGCAAAGCTTTACAGCCTAAAGCATTAGAGCCTACGAATGGCCTCATTTATTACCCTTAATATATAATTGTTATTATTGTTATTGTTACATAGTAAAAATGTAATAACTCTTGACATTATTGCCCCCTAGCCCCAGTGTTTCAATACTTTTTAGCAAATTTTATTTTGCCAAGTAAAAAAATAAAGTTAACAAAATAAAAACAATAAGCTTTATGATTTTAGGATTACCGATCATTGTCTGTGTTTTTATCCCATTGCTACATAAAGCATTTGTTAGCTAAAAATATTGACAAGGAGACAGTATGAAGGGGCAACTTTGTACGCAAATAAGTCGGCATTTTTCAGGTAGTTTTAGTGTGTATTCTCAGCGTTGCAGTGGTGTTTTTAAGCTTGTTACATTAGCTGGGTTGGTTGTTTTTTCAGCAGCTGCCTCTGCAGGAACCCTCGAACAAGCAAAACAGTTACATGACCGAATTGCAGGGGTGCCTGCCTCAGAGCAAACTCTCAATGATATAGCTGCATTACTCAGTGACAGTAAGCCAATTGAAGCCGCTTATTTAGCCATGGAAAACCCTGCATTTTATTCAACCACCCTCAAATTATTTGCTACGCCTTGGACCAATATTGATCAAGATAGCTTTGCGCCGCTAAATGATTACAGCGCCACAGTGATAGGCGCGGTAAGAGATGACGTCGACTTTAGACAGTTATTACAGGCTGATATGGTTTACGTGGGTGACAATAGCCTTAACCTTCCAGCATATAGCACCAGTAATAATCAGCACTACCAAGCATTAGAAGATCAGTTTATTGATTTAAAAGATGGATTAGAGCGCACCAGTCAGTCTAGCTTAAACGGCTTGCCAAGCGACGCGACTGCAGGGGTGCTTACAAGTCGAGCAGCGGCAAAGGCCTTCTTTTATTTAGGTACAAACAGAGCCATGGTTCGTTTTACCTTAATGAACCATTTGTGTACCGATCTTGAACCGCTTAAAGACAATACCCGTTCACCCGACAGGATCCGTCAAGATGTCAGCCGCAGCCCTGGTGGCGATAGCCGCTTGTTTATCAATAATTGTTTAGCTTGTCATAGTGGCATGGATCCATTGGCACAGGCGTTTGCATTTTATCAGTATGATTTTAATGTCGAAGCCGATCCCGCAGGTGATAGTGGCGCGATTGCTTACAATCAAAATGGTCAAATAGACCCTGATACTGGCACTCGAGTGCAAGGTAAGTATCACATTAACTCAACCAGCTTTCCCTATGGTTATGTCACCGAAGATGATGAGTGGAATAACTATTGGCGTGAGGGCGTTAACCAAAAACTAGGTTGGGATCAAAGTCTAGACGGTAAAGGTTTTGGAGCTAAATCCTTAGGTGAAGAGTTTGCCAACAGCCAAGCTTTTGCCCAATGCCAAGTTAAGAAAGTATTTAAATCTGTGTGCTTACGAGATGCAGAGTCGAATGATGATCTTTCTCAAATAGCTGCCACCACTGAGTCTTTCAAACAAAATTCCTATCAACTTAAGCGAGTATTCGCTGAAGTTGGCAATTACTGTATGGGAGAGTAACGGTGAAACTTATTCATAAAAAGCTATCGCTATTCTCAGTATTAACCCTGTCACTGGCATTAACTGCCTGTGGCGGTGGTGATGTTGAAAGTAATCCTCCTCAGCAGCAAGACCCTGATTCAGATGTCTACACAGGGCCTGCACCTGCCACTGAGGATATTCAAAAATATAAGGTGTCATTGTGGGATAACATTTCAGGTCAAAATCGTTGTGGAGCTTGTCATACAGAAGGCAATCAAGCGCCATACTTTGCTAACCGTGAAGATGTTAATGATGCCTATGCTGCCACCAATCCACTGGTGGATTTAGCCGATCCTGTTTCATCTCGTTTAGTTGAAAAAGTCGCTGGTGGCCATAACTGCTGGTTAGACAGTGACAGCGCCTGTGGCGAAACCATGATTTCGTGGATCAAATTATGGTCGGATGAACGGGTTAGTAGTGCCAATACCATTGAATTAACTGCGCCGGTTATTCGAGAGCCAGGTTCAAGTAAAAGCTTTCCTGATGATAGCGGCTTATTTTCTCAACATGTTTATCCAATTGTCAGCCAGTACTGCGTTGATTGCCATAACGAAGGAGCGACTTTTGCTCAGTCACCATTTTTTGCCAGTAACGATATTACTCAAGCTTACGAGTCGGCTAAAAATGTCATCAATATCGATGAGCCTGCTCAATCGCGTTTGGTCGTGCGTTTAGGTAGCGAGTTCCATAACTGTTGGACTAATTGCCAAGAAAATAGCAATGAAATGTTGGCTGCCATTACTGCCATGAGTGATGCTATTGAACTTGATCAAATATCGCCTGAGATGGTGGTATCTAAATCCCTAAGGCTGACAGATGGTATAACGGCTTCAAGTGGAGGTCGATTTGAGACTGACGTTATTGCCCTTTATCAATTTAAAACTGGAGAGGGTGCAACAGCGTACGATACTTCTGGTATCGCGCCTGAAGCTAACTTATCACTGACGGGTGATGTTGAATGGCTTGGAAGTTGGGGCTTATCGTTTACTAACGGTAAAGCGCAAGCGAGCACTGCGAACAGTAAAAAACTTCATGACTTAATCACTTCAACAGGTGAGTTTTCTATTGAAGCTTGGGTTACCCCTAATAATGTGACCCAAGAAGGCCCTGCCAGAATCATCACTTATTCAGCAGGAGATGATGCCCGTAACTTTACCTTAGGTCAGACTCAATATAACTACGACTTTATGCTACGAACCGAAAGCTCAAGCGTTAATGGTGAGCCTGCATTAAGTACGCCAGATGCAGATGAAGTATTGCAAGCGACACTGCAACATGTGGTGCTTACCTATAACGCCACAGAAGGTCGTCGTATATACATTAACGGTAATCTTATTGAGGTGGTTGATGAAGATATTGCACCACTGGCCTCGTGGGACGACAGTTTTGCATTAATTTTAGGCCGTGAAGCATCTAATCAGCATGTATGGCAAGGCGACATTCGCTTATTAGCCATTTATAACCGTGTATTAGAACAAGAGCAGATTAGCCAAAATTATGATGTGGGCGTGGGTGAGAAATTCTTCTTACTTTTCTCGGTTAGTCATTTAATTGATTTGCCTGAAACTTACGTGATGTTTGAAGTGAGTCAGTTCGATAATTACAGCTACTTGTTTACGGGCGCTTCGCTAGTGAATATTGATGGCACCCCAGTCTCTGAACCATTCGATATGCGCTCTATTCGCATTGGCATGAATGGTAAAGAAAGCGCTCAAGGTCAGGCATATTCAAATCTCGACTTATCTATTACCAGTGGCCAAGCATTAGCTGAGCCTATGCCGTTATCAGCATTAGGCACGATTATCGGCCTTGAAAAGGGCGCAAGTCAGGATGAATTCTTTTTAACTTTCGAACAAATTGGCGAGCATGTCAATGTGGTGGTTCCAGGGGTTATTGTCACCCCAGATGAGTTGCCGGCAACCACTGAAACTGCCCACATAGGTTTGCGAAACTTTGCTGAAATCAACCATACCATGAGCGTGCTAACTGGTGTTACGCAAGATACCGCCAAAGTGTTCACAACATATGATTTGGTTAAGCGTCAATTGCCGAGTATTGAAAATATCGACACCTTTATTTCGGCGCAGCAGATGGGCGTGACTCAACTTGCTATCGCTTACTGTGATGTCGCAATCGATGATAACGATATTCGCAGTAACTGGTTTCCAAATATCGACTTCACTCAAGCGCCAGCAGATGCACTTAGTGCCAGTAACCGAGATAATTTTTTAACTCCATTAATTAACCAGTTAATGCCGCTGAGTTTATCGACACAACCGGATAGTGCATTAGTGTATGGCGAACTTGATTCTTTGGTCACTAACTTGTCAGTTTGCGGCACAAATTGCGACGCAGAGCGAACTCAGACCATTGCTAAAGCCTCGTGTGCGGCAGTATTAGCCAGCGCCGTTATGCTGATTCAATAGGAGAGTGATAATGACTAATCAAATCGATATGACTCCCTTAGCAACCATGAGCAAGACTCATTTAACTGCTTTGGTTTGTCATCAAATTAATGCTCATTCTTATGCAAAGAGTTTGAATGATATAAAACTCAACAAAGTCAGTGTGATTAAAAACAGTGTGAAAGGACTTCAATATGACTAAACGTACTCATCTCCATCCTGACAGTCCTTTATTGTTTTCCGATCATCGTAAACCTATGACTCGCCGTGAGTTCATCTCAACCGGGTTGGTTAAAGGTGGTCAAGCGGTCGCAGGTTTATCATTAATGAGCATGTTTGCCAGTCCAAACCAAGCCAATGCCGCTTTATCAGCAGATTTAGAAGCGCTGCGGGATTCGTGTGGAATAAGCGTTCAAGGCGCTGGTAAAATTCCGTTTATCAGTTTCGACCTAGCAGGTGGTGCTAATATCGCCGGCTCAAACGTATTGGTTGGCGGCGCTGGTGGCCAGCAAGATTTTCTTTCTACTGCGGGTTATAACAAGCTGGGTTTACCCGGTGATATGGCGCCATCGATTGCTAACCCTGATGTTGGTATGTCTGATTTTATCAATACAGATTTAGGGTTGGCTTTTCATTCCGACTCTTCATTTTTGCGGGGAATTTTAGAGAAAGTATCAGCGGATACTGCCTCTCGGATTAATGGCGCAGTGATCCCGTGTCGCTCTGATAATGATACTGGCAATAACCCACATAACCCCATGTATGCCATTGCAGCAGCGGGGGCTAACGGCTCGTTAATGCCACTCATTGGCTCGCGCAGCACTGATTCTGGCGGCAACTCTATGGCAGCGAATAACTTTATTGATTTAAGTATGCGGCCTACCAAGATTGACCGTCCCTCAGACGTAACAGGTTTAGTGGATGTTGGCGATTTATTCAGTCTGCTGTCACAGCGTGATGCCGTTACCGTAATGGAAAGTATTCAACGGATCAGTGCCCAAAAAATGGGATCTGTGAATACTCAAGTCACCCGCGATGATGTGATTAAAGACTTAGTTAATTGCGGTTATGTCAAAAGTGCGGATTTAGCAGACCGATTTGGCGACCCATCAACACTTAACCCAGTGTTAGATCCTGATATTGTTGGGCCAAGCGGCATATTTACTATTAACGAATTTGACTCAGAATCTGAGTTTCAAAAAACTGCCTCGATTATGAAGCTAGTAGTTAATGGTTTTTCTGGCGCCGGCACAGTCACTATGGGTGGTTTTGATTACCATACTGGTGAGCGTGGTACGGGTGAGCTAAGAGATTTACGTGCAGGGCGTTGTATGGGCGCATGTTTGGAATATGCAGCTCGTCGTAACCAACCTTTGATGATGTATGTATTCAGTGATGGCTCAGTTGCCAGTAATGGCCGCATTGATGAGTCAATGGAAGGGCGAGGCAAGGGTGAGTGGACAGGTGATAACTCATCTACGGGGGCATCATTCTTCTTAGTGTATAACCCTTCAGGTAAACCACAATTGATGGGAGCTAATGCTGATCAAATGGCACAAAGTCAACAGATTGGTTTTATGCGCTCAGATGCCTCAGTGGATACTGCATCAGCGCCATCGGCGAATAACGTCAACTTGTTAGTAGATACGGTGTTACTGAACTACATGGCACTGCATGGTGAACAAGGCCAGTTTAATACGGTGGCACCAAGACAAGGGTTAGGGAACAGCACAATGCTGGATTCACTGACAGCGTTTCAACCGATAGTTTGATTAAAATATCGGTTTATTTTGCAGGTTAAATTGAAAAGCTCAGAGGTTTTCTCTGAGCTTTTTTGTTTTCAAATTTGTTTTTAAATTTGTTTTTAATTTTAGCTGAAAACCAAAACTAGAATCAAAGTCGTGGCGCTTCGCCCACACCCGACGAAAGGGAAACAACAGCATTTCCCTTCTCGACATCCCTTGCCGCCCCTACGAAATTGCTCTTAAAAGCGAGCAATCTTCATGCTTATTCAAAAATAGCTAACGCTTTAGATAGGCCATCCATGGCCAACTAAAGCTAGCCAGACTTCCTGTCAGGCTTACGCTATTTTCATAACAAAGAGTCTTCAACGCATTTCAGCAATTTCAATGGTTTCCTTGTGTCGGCTGATTCATTTGTTCAGCCCAAACTCTTAGAGTGTCTTTTTAGATTATGAATGCTCAATTTGAATTGAGGTAAGCAAGAAAATCGCGTGAGTCCAGACATGGCCTTTCTCGCACATCCATGTGCTTCAAGGCATTTAGTGCATCCTGCACATAAGATACTGGCTAGCTTTCGAGGGGAAGGGACGCCCCATCGGAAGCGTTAGTGATTTTTGCAGCTTACCGAAGAAGGTTGCAAAAGAAGGTTAAAGCTGGATCAGACTCCGTTGGAAATTTTGCTGTTTAAATTTCGCCGGAGCGGCGAGGGGGATGCAAGAGGGAGTTGCCGTCCACTCCCTTTGCTCTGGTGTGGGCGAAGCGCCACGACGTTGCTCTTAATTCAAATGAACTTTGTAGATGAAGCAATGATATAAACCTTCTTCACAATTGAACACTTCGAAATATTGATGCTCGTTTATGCAATAGGACTTTGATAGAGTACTTATTGATCAATAGCTTTGCTTTGGTCAGGGGAAAAATACTTTTTATTAAATATGTATACGCACTATACAAATACTAGCAGGCAAATGGAGATAGCATGCGGGATTTAGAAAAAGTTAATGTGTTAACTCGTGGTGAATCTACCATTATAGGAGGTGTTTGCTCTGGCTTGGCTGATTATTATCACCTGAGAAAGAATGGTTTACGTATGGCTTTTATTATCTCAAGTTTATTTTTAGCTATACCAGTAATAATATACATTGTTTTATGGCTAGCCTTGCCTAAGTATCCATCGACGCAAGCTATGAAAAGGCATTTAAGGCGAAAGGCACTTCAACAAAAAAGTAATGCTAGCTAACAAGAATTTTGATTAGATTACGCAAGTTGTTCTTTTGATTTCAAGGCTCCAAAAGCCCAGCCAATTAATGCTTTACAAATTAAATGGCGTTATATGCTACGGATATTCTGCAATGAATGATAAGCCTTGGATGATGGTAATTATAATTTATCTAAAAGTTTAGATTCTGATTTTACATCAACCTGTGTTACTTAATTAAAAACCCAAGAAGAAAAATACCTAAATCAGATAAGTTAATAGCTTTAGTTGTAATGTTAGGGGATTTATTTGGGGACTAGCTTTGCCACCTATCAACTTGTTTATTATTTCAATAGTATATATTAACCATATAAATCAGAGTGTTATGCAGCATGGGTATGAGCGGAATGTTCAAACAAAATAGTATTAATTTACTTTGCTCGACACTGGCAATTTTATGCGCTTTCTATATAGAAATAGGAAGTGTTTTATTTTGGTATGGTGGGCTTCTAGTCATTCCTGCAATTGCAATTTGGTATCAGTTTAAGTTTGCTCTCGGTAATTTTATATTACGCCTCAGTATTGCTCTTTTACCTTGGTTAGTTCTTTGTGTTATTGGTCTATTGTGGGCATCAAATACAGAGCATGATGGCCAGAGAACCATGAATATGTTCTTTTTTGAAATGCCATTATATTCTGTTGCAATCGGAACTCTTGCAGTAACAGGATGTTTTTTATTTAAAAAAGCTACAATACGGAGTTAGTTGCTACATAACGAGTTGTTCAAAGGAAGTAAAATGCATTGCTTATGCTTCTTCGCTGCTTATATCAATCAACTAATATTTGTCCCTACAAATAAGTAGGGGCAGAAAAACTAAGCAAATGCCATTAATCCACCACTTATCTAATTCTCTTGTAACCCTTTAGATACATGCAAGGTTTGCTGATTATCAATAATAATCGCTTCATATTCTGGAAGTTGGTTAATTAGCCCCATGCCTTCTTGTAAGCCTTTTACAAACACGGCTGTCGATAGGGCATCAACGTAAGTTGAGTCTTTACCAATGATGGACACGCTGACCACTTTTCTGGCTGAGTCGCCCGTTTTTGGATTAATAATGTGATGGTAACGCACGCCATCTTCGATGAAGTAACGCTCGTAATCACCAGAGGTAGAGATTGACTCATTACTTAACGGTAATTGCACTGCTGTTTTTTCAGCCGCGCGTGGATGTTTAATGCCAACAAACCAAGGGCGACCGCGCCTGTCACCTAATAGTCCTGTGTCACCGCCTGCACTCACAAGGGCATGTTCGATACCTGCGGCTTTAAGTATGGCTAGGCACTGCTTTACTGCGTGGCCTTTGGCGATGCCGCCTAGATCTATTCTGACATCTTGGTTTTGAAATTTAACGCTAGATTGCTGCTTATCTAATATAACTGCACGATAATCAATGGCATCAAGGGTTTGGTGAATTTCATTTTCTGCAGGTTTTTGCCCTTGGCGGTAATCGTATTGATAACCAATTGAGGCGTAAGTGATATCAAATGTGCCGTTTGTCAGCTCAGCAATCTTGTGTGAATCAAGCAGCAAATCAAACAGTTCTTGATTAATAACAACGGCCTCTTTTCCTGCCAGTTGGTTGATTTTGCTTAATTCGCTATCAGCTTTGTAAGGACTCATTAACCTGTCGATACGGTTCATCTCCTGTTCGACTGCGCTAATCAATTCAGATGCTGAGCTTGCGTTTTCAATTGTCGAATCATTATCAGCAAGCCAAAACTCTACATGGGCTTGAGTTCCCATCACTTTAAAGCTTTTTTGATGCCACTGGGCTAATGCTTGTGAAGGTAATAGCAGGCTGATAAAACATAAGCTTATCAATGAGCAGAGCTTTAGTTTGAAATTGAACATGGAGTTGAGCGCTTAATTTTTAATATTGTTATGCCCAATAGGGTACTGAGTTATGAGGGATTTATCTAGATGGTTTTTCAGCCTAGGTTAGATAACAGGGATGGGTAACTGGTTCTAAACAATTTGCAATAAACTATTGGCAATAAACGGTTGGTAATAAACGAATGGCACAAACAATTAGCACAAACTACAGATATCAAATCATGAGCAATAAATCATAGCCAATAAAAAACGCACTCATGGAGTGCGTTTTTTTACGACGAGCAAATAACTTGCTTATTAGTGACGGAACATCGCAGAGATAGACTCTTCGTTGCTTACGCGACGAATAGCTTCTGCAAGTACCGCTGACATAGTCAGCTGAGTCACTTTTTCAACTTTAAGCATTTCAGGGCTTAACGGTACAGTATCGGTGACGATAACTTCATCGATTACTGATTCAGCAATGTTAGCTGCTGCGTTGCCTGAGAATACTGGGTGAGTTGCGTAAGCAAAAACACGGTTTGCGCCATGTTCTTTTAATGCTTCAGCAGCTTTACAAAGTGTGCCGCCAGTATCGATCATGTCATCTACGATGATACAGTCGCGACCTTGTACGTCACCAATGATATGCATTACCTGAGCAACGTTCGCTTGTGGGCGACGCTTATCGATAATTGCTAAGTCAGAATCATCAAGTAGTTTAGCTACAGCGCGAGCACGTACTACACCACCAATGTCTGGAGAAACCACAACTGGGTTATCAAGTTCTTTACCTAACATGTCTTCTAGTAACACTGGGCTACCAAACACGTTATCAACAGGCACATCAAAGAAACCTTGAATTTGCTCTGCGTGTAAATCACAAGTTAGTACGCGGTCAACACCAACACTTGAAAGGAAGTCAGCAACAACTTTCGCAGTAATTGGTACACGAGCACTACGTACACGACGGTCTTGACGAGCATAACCGAAGTAAGGAATAACGGCAGTGATACGGCCTGCAGATGCACGACGTAACGCGTCAACCATAACGATAAGTTCCATTAGGTTGTCGTTAGTCGGTGCGCAAGTAGACTGGATGATAAATACATCAGCACCACGTACGTTTTCATTGATTTGAACACTGATTTCACCGTCGCTGAAACGGCCTACTACTGCATCGCCAAGTTTGCAAAATAAACGGTCGGCTATTTTTTTGGCTAGTTTAGGGGTAGCGTTACCAGCAAAGAGCTTGATATCGGGCACTTTATGAACCTCAGGTGTTGGCTTTAATGTTAGTGGCTAAAAATGTGGATAAATGACTGTGAACTAAACAGTAAACTTTATCGTAATACACTTTTAGAAATATGTTAACTTTGGCTTAATCGGGTCAACAAAGGTGACTGATTCAAGCCTTTAGCAACAAAACCTTGCATAGATTTAGGCAGTTTTGCCAGAGCATCTAACGCTGTTTGTTGCTGTTCGAATTCACCGAAGACGCATGCGCCAGTTCCGGTCATTCTTGACGGCGCATATTCTACCAGCCAGCTTAATGCATTGGCAACTTGGGGGTGCTTTTCTGCGACCAAGCTCTGACAATCATTTGTCCATTTATTATCCATTAATGTATCTATTAATAACTTAGGCGTGTTACGGGGCAGTAGTGGATCTTGAAAAATAGCCTGAGTAGATACATGTACATTTGGCACTATGACTAAATAGTATAATTCTGCTGGCTGAACATTAACTAAACGCTCACCAACACCTTCGGCAAAAGCTGCAAAACCATTAATAAAAACAGGGACATCCGCACCAAGTTTAAGGCCGATTTCAGCTAAAGTTTGTTGAGGTAAATTAAGTTGCCACAACTTATTTAGGGCAATTAATGTGGTCGCAGCATCTGATGAACCACCGCCTAAACCTCCACCCATAGGTAAGTTTTTACGTAACCAAATCTCGGCGCCACCCTGATAATTGCAATATTCCTGTAATGATTTTGCGGCTTTTAGAATTAAGTTATCTTTTTCTGCGACAACTTTTGATAATTCCGAATGTAATCTTATGGATTTATCTTCAGTGGGTAAAAAGTCCAAATAATCACATTGATCAATAAACTGAAACAAGGTTTGCAGTTCATGATAACCATCAGCGCGTTGACCTGTGATGTGCAAAAATAAATTAAGCTTTGCTGGTGCAGGCCAGTTTTTTGAAATGTTGACAGTGTTGCTTAGGTTTGTGGTCATAAAATGCTTCTTAGTGACAATATAAAGTTTGAACGTAAGTCTGGTTAAGCAAATACAAGCTTAAGATAAGCCGGTTTGTGATGTCTTAAGCTCGAGTTAGGTTAACTAAATATGAGTTAACCTAACTATATATGGCTAAATAGGATTAATCACAGGCGCTAAAGCTTGCCATTGGTTAATCTGAATTTTAATTTGCACATCTGCGCGATTAATTTGTAGTAACCGTGGGACGTTGGCGCCGCTCTGTTGCTGGTAACTGATAAATTTAACCTGCCAGTCTTCACCCACATCTTTACTGGTGAACGCTTTTATAGTGCCATCTTGGTTATATTCTAAAACCTGATCATCATCAGTGACTTGACCTGTGATCCACAAAGGCAATTTATTTAACGGTATCTGCATGCCACTGACCCGAGAAATCAGTTGCTGCGGATTGCTATCGGTATAAGTTTTGCCTTGTACATCGATACTGGCTAAACCATATTGAGAAGTTAACGATAAAACCGTTGTGCCTATAACTGTCGTGAGTTTTAATTCATCTTGCGGCTCGTTAAAGGTGTTGTCATGGAACCAAAACAAATTGGTACTGAACTTATCGGCATCCGAGCGAAACGCAAGCTTTCCCTGTATTTCCCAGGCATTGGCTTCACTGGCTTGTGATACGTCAATATTGGTCAGAGTATGGGGAGGCTTAACCGAACAAGCTGCTAGAAATAGACAACAAAGCAGCATTAAGCGTTGGAAGGAAAATGTTAAATATCGCAAAAGAGTTCGCTACCTATATATAGTGTTACTTTATAATACTGACCTAAAGCAGTATTGTAAAAATCCATTTTGATTTTTGGGTTTTTATTAACCTATAGAAGTAAATATAGTAAGAATGCTTTGCTTGTTAGATGTTTATAGGCATCATAATGTTTAATAGAATTGGTCAACTTTCCTATCGTTTTGTTAACAAGATAGAATATTTAGAAAAAATATAGACAATTATTCGGTTTTGTTAAGCCAATTGTGTTTTTAGTTTTGGCAATTAAGTAGAATAGCCTAATTAATGATCCCGCGAAGAACTTAAAACGAGTCAAATGAGCCTAGTAGCAATCGGAATAAATCATAAAACCGCCACGGTCGACCTTCGTGAGAAAGTCGCTTTTTCACCGGATAAGATTCATGACGCCATGAAGAGTCTGGCGAGCCGCACTAGTTCTGGTGAAGCCGTGATCGTGTCAACATGTAATCGCACCGAACTCTATTGTAATAATGGATCTAAAGCAGACATTATTGAGTGGCTAGAAGATTATCATGACTTGACCCATGAAGAATTAATGCCTTGTATCTACAGCTACGAGAATCAAGAGTGCGCCAAGCATTTAATGCGCGTGTCTTCTGGACTTGACTCGTTAGTGCTGGGCGAACCCCAAATTTTAGGCCAAGTGAAACAAGCTTTTGTAAAAGCTAAAGAAGCGGGTACGACCGCTGTCACGATTGATCGCCTATTTCAAAATACCTTCTCTGTTGCTAAGAAAGTGCGTACCGAAACTGAAATCGGCGCCGCAGCAGTGTCAGTGGCATTTGCTGCTGTTAGCATGGCCAAACATATTTTCTCGTCACTGAGCACCACTAACGTATTGTTAATTGGCGCTGGTGAAACAATTGAACTGGTTGCTAAACATTTAAAAGACAATGAAGTTGCTGGCATTGTGGTTGCTAACCGAACGGTTAAGCGCGCTCAAGCCATGTGTGAAGAGTTCAATGCCACAGCAATTACGCTACAAGAAATACCTGACTATCTACCTAAAGCCGATATCGTGATATCCTCTACCGCCAGTCCGTTACCTATATTGGGTAAAGGCATGGTTGAAAAGGCGCTGAAACAACGACGTCATCAACCGATGTTATTAGTTGATATTGCCGTTCCACGAGATATTGAAGCAGAAGTTGGCGAATTAGACGATGCTTTCCTTTATACTGTGGACGATTTGCACAGCATCATTGAACAGAACATGGCTTCGCGTAAAGAAGCCGCCGAGCAAGCAGAGATAATTGCCGATGAGCAAGCCCATGTATTTATGGAGTGGGTACGTTCGTTAGAGTCTGTAGATAGTATTCGAGAATACCGTAGCCAAAGTTTGGCAATTAAAGACGAACTAGTAGAACGCGCCTTGAACAAATTGACTCAAGGTGGTGACAATGAACAAGTGATTTTAGAGTTAGCTAATCGCCTAACTAATCGCTTAATCCATGCACCGACACAAGCGTTAACATCTGCTAGTCGTCAAGGAGACTTGAATACCTTAGGCCAATTACGCGTCACGCTTGGTTTAGATAAAAATTAAGGTAATAGAGTTAAATGAAAGAGTCGGTTATTCGCAAGCTGGAAGGCTTGCTTGAACGTAATGAAGAAGTGTTAGCATTACTAAGTGATGCGAGTGTAATTGCGGATCAAGACCGCTTTCGTGCCTTATCAAAAGAATTTTCTCAATTAGAAGACATCGTTAAAAGCTTCACTTCATTTCAAGAGGCTCAAGATAACCTTGAGTCTGCAAACGAAATGTTAACTGAAGATGACGCAGAAATGCGTGAGATGGCCCAAGAAGAAATCAAAGAAGCAAAATCAGAAATTGCCCGTCTTGAAGACGAATTGCAAATTTTACTGCTGCCTAAAGATCCTAACGATGATCGTAATGCCTTTATTGAAATCCGCGCAGGTGCAGGTGGTGATGAAGCAGCGATTTTTGCGGGTGACTTATTCCGTATGTATTCACGTTACTGCGAATCGAACAAATGGCAAATGGAAATCATGAACGCTAACGAAGGCGAGCATGGTGGATTTAAAGAGCTGATTGTTCAAGTGAGCGGTGAAGGTGTGTACGGTAAGCTTAAGTTTGAGTCAGGTGGACACCGTGTTCAACGTGTACCTGAAACTGAATCTCAAGGCCGTGTTCATACCTCTGCTGTTACTGTTGTGGTATTGCCAGAAGTTCCAGAAGCTGAACAAATTTCAATTAATCCAGCAGACTTGAAAGTGGATACCTTCCGCGCATCAGGTGCCGGTGGTCAGCACGTCAACAAAACCGATTCTGCAATTCGTATTACTCACGTACCTTCAGGTATTGTGGTGGAATGTCAGGATCAACGTTCGCAGCATAAGAACCGTGCACAAGCAATGAGTGTTCTTTCAGCTCGCCTGCAAGCGGTTGAAGATGAAAAGCGTCGTAGTGAAGAAGAATCTACTCGTCGTAACTTAGTCGCCAGTGGCGATCGCTCTGAACGTATTCGTACGTATAACTTCCCACAAGGTCGCATGAGCGAACACCGCATTAATTTAACGCTTTATCGCTTAAATGAAATTATGGAAGGTGACTTAAACTCCATCATTGAGCCATTGATGCAAGAAGAACAAGCTGATTTGCTTGCTGCATTAGCTGACGATTAATTTAAAAGACTTACTTTAATAGTAAGTTTTAATAGCTAGTTTCAATGGCTATAAAAAAGACTATTAAAATGACTAAGGAAAGACGTTGCCACAGTCTTCTTTTTCTACCATTGCGGAATCTTTGCAATGGGCTTATAGCCAGTTAGTCGACTCGTCAGAGTCGGCTAATATTGATGCAGAAGCTTTGCTTCTGCATTGTCTTAATAAGCAGCGTAGTTTTATCTACACTTGGCCTGAAAAGGTACTCACAGCAGACCAATTTAAATCGTTTCAAACCATGATTGAAAAGCGTAAGCAGGGTATGCCTGTTGCACATATTATTGGTGAACGTGAATTTTGGTCTCTGCCATTTATTGTAAATGCCACCACACTTATCCCGCGTCCTGATACAGAAATATTAGTCGAAACAGCACTTAACTTGCCGTTAAATAACAATGCAAAAGTATTGGATTTAGGCACAGGAACTGGCGCTATTGCCTTGTCATTAGCCTCTGAACGCCCAGAGTGGCAGATGACCGCTATCGACAAAGTGGGTGATGCAGTTGAATTAGCAAAAGCCAATCGTGAAAACTTAAATCTCGCTCATGTTCAAATACTGCAATCTGACTGGTTCAGTGCTGTAGAACATCAAGATTTTAATTTGATTGTGTCCAACCCTCCGTACATCGATGAAACCGATGTTCACTTAGACTTAGGTGATGTTCGTTTTGAACCATCAAGTGCACTAACGGCTGCTGAGCAAGGTTTTGCGGATTTATTTCATATTGCCGAGCATGCTAGAGCGCATTTATCTGAGGGCGGTTATCTGCTACTAGAACACGGCTTTGAGCAAGCGTTAACAGTAAGGCAAAAACTAATAGATCTAGGTTATGAGAATGTCGCCACGGTGCGTGATTTTGGCAGTAACGATCGCTGTACTTTAGGTCAGTGGAACCCTAAGTCATAGTTAATTCACTGTCAGATAAGTGAATTATTTGTCAGCGGGCGGCAATTAAGCTTAGGTTTTCTTAAAATTGCTATAGGGTCGCTTGATCGAGTAAACTAGCGGCCATTTTATCTGTAGTTCAAAAGAGAAAAACAATAATGGAAACCTTTTACAGTTTATATCCTGCAGTTAAGCACACCCACTTAACCTTCATATTATTAAGTGTGATATTCTTTATTACTCGCTTTGTGCTGCATATGCGTCAATCTCCAGTAATGGATAAGAAGTTTGTTAAGGTTGCGCCTCATGTAATTGATACCTTCTTATTATTGTCAGGACTGACTTTGTGCTTCATGATCAAGCAGTATCCATTTGTGGATGCGTGGATGACAGAGAAGCTTCTTGCAGTACTTGCTTACATCGGTTTAGGTGTAATGGCCTTAAAAGGCAACCGCAATAAATTCTTTAAAATCTTTGCCTTTTTAGGCGCTATTGGATGGCTCGTATTAGCTGCCAGGCTGGCTCATTTTAAACAAGTTGTATTAATGGGTTAATAGAGTTTCATGGCTAAACATCAAATGAATGATGTAGTGAAGATCCCCGACACTGCATTCGAAATTACGCAGCATTTAGGTTTTTCTCAAGAGAAAAAAGCACTCTGGGCTTGGTATGAAATTGCCGGCTCAGTGATGAGTTTGCATGTGGAAAATCCACAGCAACGCTTAGACGGCTTGCTTCGTTGGTTTTATACCGACTTAGGTTTTTGCGCACGTGAAGATTATTTCAGTGTTGAAGCCGCCGATTTAGGTAGTTGTATTATGAGTCGCCAAGGCAATAGTACGACACTGGCGACGGTAATGATTTTACTGGCTAAACAACTTGATATTACCTTAGATGCGGTATTGCTACCGGGACAAACGGTAGTGCGTTCTCGTATTAATGACAACATAGTCTATATCGACCCGTTAACAGGTCAGGAACTAAGTCGTCATCAATTACACCTTTTAGTGCGTGGTGAATTAGGTAACTCGGCGATGTTAAAGCCAAAGTACCTAAAAACTGCTTCGCTAAAACGATTAATTACGCGCATGCTGCATGAGTTAAAAGCAGGCTGTATTGTGACTCATCAATTTGAGCAAGCAATGGAGTGTTGTAATTTACTACTGCAGTGGCATCCTGACGACGTTAATTTGAATCGTGAACGTGCTTTTATTGCTCAACAATTGGGTTGTATTAAAGTGGCTATGTCTGACTTACAGCACTTTATTGATAGCAGTCCACATGATCCCGTGACTGAAATCGTAAAGATGCAATTAAAAGAGTTAAGCGATAGACCGCAAACTTACCATTAGATTTAGTTTGGTAAAGTGTGAATTCAGGCTCATTTATTGAGCCTGAATTTTTTATAATACCCGCACCGAATATCGAAGGAAAAATGCTCGCTAAGTAAGTGATCCATCGCGAGTAAAAATAGCGCAACTAAAACAGCCAATAAATTAACCGCAATGAGTTAATCGGCTTTAGATTTAATCATAATAAAAAATATAAAAATAAGTGCGTTAAGCACAAAACAATAAAAATAATTCACTATGAAATGCATTCGCAAGGGAGATTTTTCATGACTGCCAGTCCTATGGTCACTAATGATGCTACGGCATTAGGCCTATTAGCTGTTATTCTCGGCTTCGTTTTTTACACCAGTTCTTCAGCACATCCTTTTTGGCAAAAATTCTATAAGTTTATCCCAGCGCTTTTGCTGTGTTATTTCTTACCTTCGTTATTGAATACTTTTGGGGTTGTCGATGGCGACACTTCAAAGCTTTACTACGTGGCTTCGCGTTACTTATTACCAGCATGTTTAGTGCTGCTGATTTTAAGTGTCGACTTAAAAGCGATATTAAGTCTTGGCCCTAAAGCCATTGTGATGTTTTTAACAGGCACAGTGGGGATTGTTATTGGCGGTCCCATTGCGCTGTTAATCATTTCAGCGATTAATCCTGATGTTTTAGGTGGCAATGGCCCTGATGCGGTATGGCGCGGGATGACAACGCTTGCAGGCAGCTGGATTGGCGGCGGCGCTAACCAAGCGTCAATGAAAGAAATTTATGAAGCAGGTGGCAGTATATTCTCTGTGATGGTGACCGTTGATGTCATCGTAGCCAATATCTGGATGGCAGTGTTACTGCTTATGGCTTCTCGGGCTAAGCAGATTGATGCTAAAACAGGGGCGGATACAACTGCACTTGAAGCATTAAAGGAAAAAGTTGAAAAGTACCACGCCGAGAATGCCCGTATTCCGTCACTGCGTGATTTAATGCTGATCGTTGCTATTGGTTTTGGTGTAACAGGTCTTGCGCATTTTGCAGCAGACTTCTTAGGGCCATTTTTTGAAACCAACTATCCTTGGACTCGAGACTACAGTTTAACCTCTAAGTTTTTCTGGTTAGTAGTACTAGTGACCTCAATCGGCTTAGCGTTGTCATTTAGCCCAGTAAAACATTTAGAGGCCGCTGGCGCATCAAAAGTGGCTTCTGCGTTTTTATACATTCTTGTGGCGACCATTGGTCTGCACATGGATGTATCAAAGCTCGCTGATGAGCAAAACCTGTGGTACTTCGCTATTGGTATTATTTGGATGATAGTCCACGCCAGCTTTATGTTGATTGTGGCTAAACTGATTAAAGCCCCGCTGTTTTATATGGCTGTGGGTAGCCAAGCAAACGTAGGTGGCGCGGCATCGGCTCCTGTGGTTGCAGCAGCATTTCATCCAGCATTAGCACCTGTTGGCGTGTTATTGGCGGTATTAGGTTATGCTGTAGGAACATATATGGCGTGGTTATGTGGTCAGTTACTGCAAATTATCGCCGTTTAGCCCTTATTTTTATGTCTCGTTAAACACTTAACGCGACGAGTATTGATAAAAGAGATATGACTATGGAACAAAAAATCATTGGTTTGAACGAACTTGAAATTGCAAATGACAAACCATTTGTTTTATTCGGTGGCATGAACGTGCTTGAGTCTCGTGATTTAGCCATGTCGATTGCTGAGCATTATGTAGAAGTCACACAGAAGCTAGGCATTCCATATGTATTCAAAGCCTCTTTTGACAAAGCTAACCGTTCATCGGTTAATTCCTACCGTGGTCCAGGTATGGAAGAAGGTTTGAAGATTTTTGAAGAAATCAAATCAACTTTCAATGTGCCGATCATCACTGACGTGCATGAAATTCACCAGTGTCAGCCAGTGGCTGATGTGGTTGATGTTATTCAGTTACCAGCGTTCTTGGCACGTCAAACTGACTTAGTTGTTGCAATGGCGGCGACAGGTTCAATCATTAACGTTAAAAAGCCGCAGTTCCTCGCTCCCCATGAAATGCGTCATATCATTAAGAAGTTTAACGAAGCGGGTAACGACAACATCATGTTATGTGAGCGTGGTTCAAGCTTTGGTTATAACAACTTGGTTGTTGATATGCTGGGTATGGATGAAATGAAGCAATCTGGTTACCCAGTTATCTTTGACGCAACCCATGCACTACAACGTCCTGGTGGACGTACAGATAGTGCTGGCGGACGCCGCGCTCAAGCAACAGAGCTTGCCCGCAGCGGTATGGCTTTAGGTCTTGCTGGTTTGTTCATTGAAGCGCATCCAGATCCAGATAACGCCAAGTGTGACGGCCCATGTGCATTGCCATTAAATCAATTAGAAAACTACTTAACTCAAATGAAAGCGGTAGATGATTTGGTTAAGTCGTTTGAGCCAATTGATACCAGTAAGTAGATAATCGATTCTATAAAAAGCCCTGAACTTATGCTTAAGTTCAGGGCTTTTTTGTGGCTTGAATTTAACGTTGTTTGGATAGGATTAGGAAGTATATTGATATTCTAGTTGGTCATAAGATCAAAGTCGTGGCGCTTCGCCTACACCAGAATCAAGGAGGATTTATCCAGCTTTAGACTTTATTTTTAGCCGCCTTAGATCATTGCCGAAATGCCCTAACGCTTCCGTTCGGACATCCGTGGCTTAAAGAAAACAAGCTTGGTATCCAAGTCAAACGCACAGCATTTTTTCGATGACCTCAAATTTTATCGAACCTATCAGCCTTCAAACTTTGTCACTAAAAAGCTGAATCAAAGAGATAATAATCCCTGTGTCGCTAACTCGTTTTTGCTCCATTATTAGTTACAGCATTCGGCAGCTATTGATTTCTAGATTCGAATAAACATCTAAATTCAAAGTCTAGGTCAACGTCTAAATCAAAGTCGTGGCGCTTCGCCCACACCAGACTAAAAGGGAGTGAACTGCGACTCCCTCTTAGAACACCCCGCAGCTCCGGCGAAATTTAAACAGCAAAATTTCCAACGGAGAATCATCTAGCTTTCAACCTCACTTGTAGACTGCTTCGGCCTTATTCGAAAATGCTAACGCTTCCGATGGGCCATCCATGGCCCGACGAAAGCTAGCCTGACGTCCTGTCAGGCTCACGCTATTTTCTCTGCGTCCTCAATTCAAACTGAGTCTTTTAGATTTGTATCTTTTTTATCTTTAAGTTGACGCGAATAAAGTTTAAATCGAAGAGACAATAATCCCAGTGCAGATGCAGCAGCGAGCTTCCAAAACATGGATGTTTTGGCAGAGCTTACAGGGACGTACTTGCAGCGTCTCGCAGTTGTATCTGCACATAAGCCTGCGGCAGGCAATGGGTTAGATTGAAGTCGTGATATAAGACAATCTTGCCAATAAAACTAAACAAAAAATTTAATTCCGATGTGTCAAACCACCCTAGAATAAATTTTACTCTGACCCAACTAATTTAAGCCTGTGTTCTCTTTGATTACCTTCTTCATTTAACTGTGTGGATATACAGTTATAATTAAAACTCTGCAATTGAGAGCATTTGCTTCTCGTTATGTAAAAGCAAGAATTCTCGGATTCACCAACCTGATAAATCTATGTGATTGAAAAATATTAATTTTACTCTAAGGGGAGTTTACATAACGACCCAAGTTAATTCTCGGTTATCTCAATTCTCGGTTTTATCCAGTATTTAGTCGATTGATTTAAATTTTAATGACTGTTAAGTTATTAAAAATATTGAAAAAATAAGCCTAAAAGTGACAGGGGTTTGGTAATTAGCCTAGGGGTGTTTATCGGAATTCTCGCTAATAAGCTGTTATATTCCTTGTCGAGCATGGAGGCGTAATTGAAATTTATTGGCATTACTCTAGGTTTTATTTTCTGCTTTTACGCAGGAGCATTTTGGCAAAAGTGGCAATTGTTAGAATCAGGCGCAGTTGAATTAACGAAGCCGTTAACTTTGCAGTCTTCTCCTGATGCTATTGGAGAGTTGCCAAAAGGCACAATTCTATATCCGTATTCAAGTACTGGAAGTATTGAGACATTTGTAATTTTCGTTAATTCCAAAAACTTAGATCTATTAAAGCTTCATACTTTTGAGCAGCGTTTAACCGTTGTACCAATTGATGGATATTCTGAATAAGGTATATAACAAGCAATTTAAGTGGGACTTTTTACAGTTTGCTGGTTTCACTTCGTTCAACATTTTAGCAAACTATAAAAAGCCCCTTAATTGGGCGTTATACACCCTCAGGGAGATTGGTATTTTAGGACGTGCAATTCGAAGCCAAATGAACTTAAAGCCGTATTTCTATAAAAAATCGTCGAAGGTTGGCACGTATGGTTCGGTCGTAGGCTTTTTCATTACCTATTTAGTCTTTTTTAAATATTTGGACGTTGTTGGGATTGATATTAACGAACCATTGAGAAATAGTGACTTTGTATCTAATCTGAAATTGTTAGCGTTCGCCATTTTTTTACTAATATTCTTTTTGTATACATCATGCTCATTTTTTGCTGCACTTTACTTTAGGCGATCGTATCTAAAAAAACATATTAGTCGTTACGAGTATTTGAATATCGTATTTAAAAGTACTTATCCAGATCATTGGCAAAAAGGTAGACAAACGGGTGTATAACAAAAACATCATGGTGGGAATTTTACTCGCTGGCCTTCGGCCAAAAGCGCTCGTAAAATCCCCATATGTTAAGCGTTAGGAGGTTTCTGTGAATCTAGAGCATATTCTTAGTCAGGCGAGTGAAGACGAGTTGGATTTCGATGTGGCTGTAGAATTTGCAAAGTCTAAAAGTATGACGCTGGTTGAGTTTGTGAACTTGTTCGCTATAACTCTTGCTAAAGGTTACAAAGAGCAGGTTTATGACTTTGAATTTAGTGATAGTGCTGCCAATTGGCTTTTTGGTTTCCTGACTGAGGATGTATTTTTATCCTCAAACAACAATGCATTGCCGTCACCTGCTTATGATGTTTATTTAGCATTTGATGAAGGTGAGTATCATCATGACGGAGATTCAGATGAGGTTGTGGCAGAGGAAAAGTATACAAAGCCGCAAATAGACCAAATTTTATCTGTCAAATACTCCTAACAAAAACAAGCACAGGAGCGGTTTTAAGCTGCTTTCGCTTCACTCAATCAACTTAAAACACGTCATGTGTTGTTGGCGTTAACCGTGAATTTATGATCAACGAAAAATCTAAGGTAAAAATTCTCGAACTCTGGAAAGCTAGAGAGCTGGGTATTTCTTATCCTCCAGCAAGTGACGAACAGATCGAAGACTTCGAGGACGTATGTCGAGCGATGCCAGAAGACTATAAATGGTTTCTCTTAAACTGCGGAGGAGGAATCATAGGTTCAGAATGGGTCGATTCCATCGATGAATTGCATTCAACTCACACTAAATTTGATGAAGAGTGCTCTATTGAAAACGGTTGGACTATTGGCAAGTGCTTTATCATTGGCTGGGACGGCTCTGGAAGCCCAATCGCAATAGATCCTGAAGGAAAAATAATTATAGAATGGGAAGCAGATGGTGAAGTTTATCAATTGGCTTCTTCACTGGAAGAATGGTTATTAAATGGTTTGGTGCCAAGCAACGGTTAACAAGTCAAAGCACGCGGACTTGGAAAAGCTATCACCCTTTTTGTTCCAAAAAAGCCGCCAACTTCACCAAGCCGGTGTTTGAGGCGTTAAGCATTCAGGCAATAGAGAGGTTGTTTTGAGCAAAGAAGTCCTTAGTGAGTCAATACCTGAAGTACAGTTGGATATTGAAGCCAAGAAGCGACCAGCTCTTATATCAATAGTTTGTATTCTTCATTTCGTTGGGGGATTAATTTCTCTACCAATTATTTTTACTGATTCCGCAACAATAGTAGGGGCCTGGTATCCATACTTTTTAGCTATTGCGACCTTAATTGGTTTGGCCACTTTTATAGGTCTCTGGATGATGAAGAGGTTAGCAGCGTACGCATATATTTTTTACGCCTTAGTTAATCAATTTGTACTTATATATACAGGGGTTTGGGTCGTAGCTACTTTAGTCATGCCTGTTTTAATGGTGGTTCTTATCGCGGTCTATTTTAAAAGGTTGAAATAATGCTTAACAAAGCAAGCCCAAATCGCCCCTTCGGTGTTGGACTCGCTATCGCTCGCCTTTGATTGCGGTATTACAAACTCGTTTCTGTCCAAAAACAAGCTAGTGAACTTCTAATCTAGTCACCATTATGCATTAGCCACTGCACGTTATTAGACAATTAACTTAGCTGTATGCGTAGCGATGATATAAAACGGAATTACTTTGGTTTATTGAGTCTTTATTATGGCTGCCAAATTTAGTCCATATATTGCACTTAAGCTGATGTCTTAGACTTTTTGAGCGGTTGACTGATAAGGGCAAGCTGTTATCTTTTGATGCTTGCTCGTTAATTATGGCTTATAGCTGTTCATTAACGAGTTGTTTTACTTTGGTAAATCTTTAAAGAAACTCATCAAATCAATATTAAAAAGGAATTGATATGAAGCATGCATTACTCATCGCGTTCGTGGCCACTTTTATTAGTTTTAATAGTTTTGCCCATTCATTTAACGGCAATTGGTACTTTATTAAAGGTGAATATGTGCAACCCGATGGTGAGGTGTTAACTGCTGATAATTCAAGCTTGGTTGCGGTAAAGTCGATAAAAGATGACATATTCTCATTTACTAATACCGAGAATGGCGTGTTCTTAGGTTACCTTGCAGGTAAATTTGAAGTCGATGGTGATTATTATGTGGAAGCCATTAAAGAGGGGACACGTGCTGAACACCATGGTAAGCGATATAAATTTAAAGGTTGGATTGAAACCAAACAAGAACATGGTGTAGATGTGGATTACTGGCATCATGTTGGGGAAGTGAATGGGGTTAAAGAAACAGAAGTGTGGCGTCGTATTCACTAGGTCTTTCCAGTAAGCTTATTTAAGTTGTTTCTCATCTCAGTTTGTCATTATGCTATTTCAGTTAGTTTGTCTTCCTCAGAAAGATAGGTCGCACTTTAGTATAAATTACGTCCTATCTTGATTGCTCCATTTGAATAACTAGAGCTAGAGCCAACCCAATTTATTTCCTCTAACTTAGAACAAGTTATCAAGGTTACTATTTAGGTAATGTGATACTTTATCTGTCTCAAAGCTCTGAATTATTGGGATAAATCTATGTGGATAGCACTGACAATACTTGCCGCTTTTATGCAGTCATGGCGCAATGCTTTTCAAAGCGAACTCAGTCAGCAAGTTAAGGTCAGTGGTGTCACACTCGCACGGTTTATCTGGGCAGGCCCCATTGCCGCATTGTATTTATTCAGTCTTTATCAATTTCAGCCAAGTGATATCCCGAGCTTTAGTCATCAGTTTTATGCTTTTGTTATTGGAGCCTCGCTAATGCAGATCCTTGCCACTGGTTTGATGGTTAAACTATTCCAATTAAAAAACTTTGCTGTTGGCGCTGGGTTTGCTAAAAGTGAAGCCTTGGTCGCTGCTATTTTAGGTGTAGTCTTTTTTGGTACTAGTTTAAGTTTATTAGGTTGGGTCGGGGTTATTGTTGGCGCAGTGGCAGTGATGTTACTGAGCACACAAAAGGGAGTTAGGCGTTTGTCGCTAAACACTGTTGTCCTTGGTATTGGTAGCGGTGTGGCATTTGCTTTTACTTCGCTATGGGTGCGAGAGGCGAGTTTGTTGTTAATGGTCGATTCTGCAGTTTCTATTCCTTTTACCCACCGCGCCGCTTGGGTGCTGTTATCTGTTATTAGCTTGCAAACCTTGATATTGGTGACTTATCTTGGGATTAAAGATCGACTGACGTTACACGCTTTATGGCAGCGGCCTAGGTTGACCATCCTCATTAGTATTTGCAGTTGTATTGCTTCAATTGGTTGGTTTAGCGCGATGTCCTTGCAAGAAGTGCCATATGTTAAAACCCTAGGTCAAATTGAAGTGTTTTTCACTATGCTGATTAGTGTGTTTTGGCTAAAACAAAAAGTTAAAATCAATGAAGTATTGGGTTTAGTACTGATCGCTGTAGCCGCGATTTTAGTTATGTGGACTTAAGGCTTAATGCATTGACTCATTCGATTAATTTCATTAGTTCCTAACTCTCAATTGTGATTTCAATTTGTTGTTTTTTCGTACTATACTGGCGAAGATAAAACAAAGAAATCATTATTCAGGGAGTGTTTTATGGATCTTGTTACTCAGCGTTTTGCGCGTAAAAAAGCATCGCGTTTCGCCACTAAGTGGAGCATGGCTTTAAGTTGTGCAAGCTTATCGTTAGTGTTTAGTTCAAGCCTACTTTCTGCGACCATTAGCGCTGAAAGTATTATGCAAGATGTTGATGCTTCCAGTGCTGAAACGGTCGAACCACTGGTTGCTAATTCGCAATCAATCCCCACTAAGGATGACATTCCATTTACGCCAGAGCAATTGAGTCTGCCTCAAGATACTGAGTATGATTGGCTACAATTTACCTCGTTAGAATTGTTAAAGGGGGAGATTAAAAACCTCTATGACGACCAACTAGAATTTGAAAGTGATGAGCTAGACACAATTTTTATCGACTGGGAGGATGTCAAAGAGCTACAAAGTGCTGGTGTTGTCAGTATTGGCTTTTTAGATTTATCAACTAAAAGCGGCCAGTTGGTAGTGAAAGATGGCAAGATGTATATCGATGGTCAAGAGTTTGAGCGCAGCCAAATGTTGACGATTATTGCAGGCGAGCAAACAGAGTCAAATTACTGGTCTAGCAAGATTTCATTAGGGGCAAACTTTCGCTCAGGTAATACTGACCAAATAGATTACAGCGCAATAGCCAAAACGGTTCGCCGCACCACTGAATCCCGTTTCAATATTGATTATTTGGGTAACTATTCTAAATCTGACAGCGAAGAGAAAATTAACAATAACCGTATCAATACTAATTTTGATTGGTTCTTATCAAAGCAGTTTTATATCAGGCCTATTTTTGCCGAAATCTATACCGATAAGTTCTTAAATATTGAGTATAAGGTCACTGTTGGTTCTGGTTTAGGTTATAACATCATAGATAACTCAAAAACCGAGTGGAGCATCTCAGGTGGTCCCGCTTATACCTACACTAAATTTGATAATGTTGAAGATGGTGCTGAAACTGATAGTAGCTCTGCAACAGTGGTTATTGAAACCGTTTACGACACAGAAATTACCAGTGATATCGATTTTGTGACGTCTTATAGAGTGCAGTACGGTAATGACGACTCAGGTGGTTATACTCATCATGCATTAGCAACGTTAGAAATTGAACTGACTGATATGTTCGATTTAGATTTATCATTTGTGTGGGATCATACAGGTAGTCCGCAACCTGATTCCGATGGCAACACACCTAAGGAAAACGATTATCAATTTATCGTTGGCTTTGGTATTGATATTTAACCAGCTGATGTAAAGCTGTTACCAAAATAAAATGATTAAAGGCTCGTTATTGAGCCTTTTTTTGCGCCTGAAAAAACTGACTATAGCGATTAATCGTCAAATGAGTCACTAGGGTGCCAATCAATCCTCCAGCCAGTAAATCCCCTAAGTAATGATAGTTTTGGCCGAGTTGGCCAATGATGACCGCAATCATGCACAAAAACCACACTAGTCGATATTGAGGAGCAAAGCGCCAAAATAAGCTGGCAAAGGCAAAGGTCAATAAAGCATGACCAGATGGAAAAGAATGGAAGCTATTTGAAAGTGAGAAGGGGTGGAATGCTTCAACACCATCAGAAATCCATGACAAATTATCCTTGGTCCAGGTTTCAGGCCAAGTTCGGCCAAATATTATTTTGGCTGCGACTCGAATACTACTGGCAATAATTGCCACAAGAATAATGATCCGGCGTATATGAAAAAGTGTTGTTTGATAGCGCGCATGAAAACTCAAAAGCACGATAGCTGCAGCTAATATTTCTAGCAATAATGGTATTTTAGAAAAGCCTTCAAACAAAAAGTTGGACTGACTGTGTGTATGCATAAATTCAGCAATGCTTCGGTCGAAAAAAGCAACACTGAGCAGAGCTAATACCCCGGTGAGCAGATAAGCCAACAGAATTTTATGGCTAAAAGGGATTGGTATCGGCATTGACGGATTTAACTTATCAGACGCATTTTTAGTTGCGTATATCACTGAGCTTTATCTTCAGTTATCTGATTAATTTTTGCCGTTAAAGCATCATTAATCTGCGTTGAAATATGATGTTTGCGTGCCCGCTCGCCAACAAACCCATTAATTTGCTTAATTTCTGTCATACGTTGATGTTTCACATCTTGGTGCATGGATGAGAAGTTGTTTGCGGTCAGTTGAATGACCTGATTAATAGTCGCTACAGAATCAGCTAATGACAACTTAATGCCATCAGCTAGAGCAACATCGACACATTCTTTGGCAATAGCATTTATATGTGCTTGATACTGAACCTGAGCAAGTTGGCCATTGTTGCATTGCTCAATAGCGGTCAGTGGGTTAATAGCACAATTGACAATGAGCTTTTGCCATAGCGCAAGCAAGATATTGGAGCTCAATTGACTATTTGGTATGGCTGCAAGTAGCAGAGATAACAATTGAGGCGCTAAGGTTGAACCATGAAAGTGGCCAATAACAGTTTTTCCGGTGCCAGTTTGACGAACATGCAGGTTTGACACTTTTAAGGCTGCTTGGGATGTTGTGCCAAGGTATAAATTAATGTCATTGCGACACTGCTTTTGTAAAGCATCCATCACTTGAAGGTGCGGCCCCATACCATTATGCAGCAATAATAAGCTTGTGTTGTTTGGCAGTTTTTCAATTAGTGGCGTTATTGCAGCTGCGACTTGATAAGACTTTACACACACAATAACCAGCTCAATAGTCGCAAGTTGCTCTGGGGTTACAGTCTCTAGGTTATTTATTAAACATGCTTGTGTTTCAGGTGCTAGATCATCTGGTGCTAGATCGTCTGCTGAGAGTACTTTACCTGAAAACGGCTCAAGGGTTAATTGCGCAGCCTGATTTTCTGCAGTGGCTAAGGTGAAGTTTCTACCCAATAAAAGAGGCGTGGTGGATGCAGTTAGTTGATGGTAAATCAACATACCAATAGCACCCGCGCCAACAACCGCAATGTTAGGAGGAGTGTGCTGGTGGCTCATTAATTGTGCCCTTATGATGCTTTTGACGAACGCTTCGGAAATAACTTAGCTGCTTGATACTTTCTAAAGGCAAATAAAAATAAGTAAAACAAAACAATACCAATAATATCAGCCACAACATCAGCCACAGAAGCACTGCGATAGGGAATTTGAGATTGAATGACTTCAATAAGAATGGCGTAAAAGGTCAATACTGAACACATCCAATACCATTTAGGTTTAAAGGCAAAGTAAGCGAGAAACGCCAATCCGAAAAAGCTTAGGGTATGGCCAACCTTATCCATGTTGTTAAACGTCACAGGGTAGTTGGGTTTTGAAAAAACGAGGTAACTGACAACAAGTACAGCTAAAGCAAATGCGGCTGTAAAAAAGAGTTTTAATTTCATGTTGTCGTTTATTTCGCCTGAGTTAATGAGACTGTATTGAGCAATAATAAAAAATGCGGCTGGCAAAGTCATTATTTTCCAGTTAATTATTGTTTTCTATTTTATGGAGGGTTTGCGCTATCAAGTAAAATGCTAGTATTACCTCATAGATTAAATGGGAGAATTACTATGCCATCAATGGACATTGTTTCAGAAGTAGATGAAGTTGAGTTACGAAATGCGGTAGAAAATTCACGTCGTGAACTTGCTGGTCGTTTCGATTTTCGTGGCAAAGATGCCGATATTGAACATAAAGACCACACGGTGACGTTGAAAGCTGAGGACGACTTCCAATGTCGCCAGCTAGTAGACATTTTACGGATTCAATTAAGTAAGCGTAATGTTGAACCATCAGCAATGGATGTCGATGAAAAGTCAGTTCATAGTGGCAAAACCTTCAGTTTGAAAGTGAACTTCAAACAAGGAATAGATAGCCTGGTAGCTAAAAAGCTAGTGAAACAAATTAAAGACAGTAAGTTAAAAGTACAGTCGTCTATTCAAGGTGACTCTGTACGTGTTACGGGTAAAAAGCGTGATGATTTACAAGCTGTGATGCGATTAGCGAAAGAATCTGAATTAGGCCAACCATTTCAGTTTAATAACTTTCGTGATTAATCATTTAAATTAATTTTTTATCAAACTAATTTTTAAAAAATACTGTAATGCTCTGGTGTTACAGTATTTTTTATTGCACCTTTAAAATCAGCCTCTCTTTTAGAGCTTGTTAGATAGAGCTTATTAGAAACAAATCCATATTTTTATTTCAGTTACGGCCGTTTAGTGTCGCCTTGACGCTGCATACTTTTAAATTGCGACGTTAAGAACTGAGTTATGACCACTGCAAAAATGAAATTCGCCATCGACGATGGTTCTACCAATGTAAAAATTAGCTGGATAAAAGACGAGAAGGTGCATTGTGTCACGTCCCCTAACTCTTTTCGTAAAGATTGGAAGAGTGCAGCATTACTCAGTGGAAAAAAGATTTTCAATTATCAAATTGGCTCAACCAAGTACACTTTTGATGCCACTTCAGACAGAGCGTTATCGACCACTCACGTTGCATACCAATATGACGATTTAAACCTACTTTCAGTGCATCATGCACTACTGCAAACAGGCATTAAACCTTGCCCGGTTAGTATTCTAGTGACTTTGCCAATCACTGAGTATTACAACGCCGATGATTGCCAGAAGAATGAAGCCAATATCGAACGTAAAAAGGCTAACCTGTTACGTGACATTTCGCTGAACAAAGGCGAGTTGTTTGAAATCGTTGATGTTGAAGTGTTGCCAGAGAGTTTACCTGCAGTACTTACAACATTAGTCGATTCTGGAATTAACGCTTTCACTAAATCTCTGGTTATTGATGTGGGCGGTACCACGCTTGATATGGGCGTGATTGTAGGTGAGTTTGATGATGTCTCGAGTGTATATGGCAATGCGACTATAGGTGTTTCAATGGTGACTGATGCGGCGCGAAAGGCATTAGCAGCAGCCGATAGTGACGCGAGTTACCTCGTGGCCAACGAGTTAATTAAAAATCGTCATAATCGTGAGTTTGCTTGTGAAGTGATTAATGATTTAACCAAAGTTGATTGGGTGCTTGAGAGAATTGAGCATAAAATTGAAGAGTTAGGTAATGCCATTGCCTACGAAGCGAAAACATTTATGCGCAATCCCAATAGAGTTTACTTAGTGGGCGGTGGTGCGACTTTAATTGAGGCTGCAGTGCATGAAGCTTATCCAAGCCTTGGCGAGAAAATCGTGTTACTTGATCAACCTCAAGAAGCGTTATCACGAGAGATTTGCTGTTACCATGCAGCAGAAAGTCATGCAGCAGAAAGCCATGCTGATGAAAGTGATGATACCAATACAGATAACTCTGCAGCTGCTTAAATAGGTAACTTGTATGCGCATTCAATGTACCTTCAATTTAGCGCCAGAACTTCACGAACAGCATAGTTATGCCATAGAGAACTTACGTGCTTGGCAAGTGAGTGAAAAAGCGCGCAATGATGAAAAAGATATTGCTCAGCAGCGACGAAGTATTTTTCATCGTGATATCTATTTGTCAGGATTGTACCTTTATCAATTGTCAGCAGACTTGCCCAAACTTGTGAGTGAGCAATACAGGCCAAGTAAGGTCAATGCTAAAACCTTAACTCAGCAAGTTGCATTGTTTAATAGTGAATTAAATACTCCAGCAGAAATTGACTCTGAGGAGCAACAAAGCAATGTGAAGCTTGATGACAGTCAGTGGCATAAATTTGAACAAATCTTGTCAGCGCATCAGCAAGACTTTGTTGCTCAGCAAGCACTGCAGGCTGAGAAATATCAACAGCAGTTGGCTTCGCAAGAGTCTGCAAAAATTGAGCGTGAAAACAATAATGCTCAGCAGTTGGAGCAATCAGTCAACCAATTAGCTGAACTTCTGTCTGGTCAGTTTTCTGAGCAACTGAATCAATTACAGTCTCAGAGTAAGCAAATACTGACTGATATAGCAGAGCAATCAGAATCATTAACAATGACTGTTGAAGCTGTTTCTAAGCTCTCTTCTGGTGCTTTAGAAGGGGTATCTAACGTACAAGAGCCTTCTAATTTACAAGAACCTTCTAACTTACAAGAACCTTATAAGCTGGAAGCTGAAGATAAGTCTGATGTATTAACTTCGATAGAAAATCAGAAGGTTGAGTTACTAGCAGCAATCGATGTAAATCAACAAAGCTTATTATCAGTGTTTAATGGTCTTAAAAAGCAAATGACGCTTCTTAGCGAGCAGGTAAGTCAAAACTCAGCCAATGGTAAGCAAACTTTATCATCAGAAGAGCAAGCTGAAGTTCAACAGCTTAATACTCAGCTACAGCGAGCGAGTAAGGTTAAAGCCAAAGGCCTTTGGTAAACTTGAATAACGGCCCTAATAACTGCTCTGATAACGCTCTTTTACCGCGCAGCTAATTAAACGATATTAAAAACAAAGCCCAACATGATGTTGGGCTTTTTGTGTAAGAGAGCGCTTGATTAACGAGTTAACTTTTTTGCTCAGCAGTATCAGTTAACTTATCTTCATTAGCGCTCTCAGTAGTGGCGTTTTCTACTTGTTGCTCAGGCGGTGGGTAACGTTGTATTAAGCTGATTAACAATAAAACTGGGAAGCCAATTAAGCTTGCGGCAATAAAGAAGTTCACATAGCCATAAGCATTAACGTATACCCCTGAGAATCCGGCAATAAACTTAGGGAACAACAGCATAATTGAAGACAGTAAAGCATACTGACTGGCACTGTAGCCGCTACTGGTGAGGCTTGAAAGGTAGGCAATAAAGGCAGCAGTGGCTATGCCAGCACTGAAATTATCAACCGATATGGCAAAGGTTAAGAATGGCACGTTATAGCCAATGTAAGCTTGCCATGCAAAGAGTAAGTTGGTGACAGCAACCAATAAAGCACCGACAAATAATATCTTCATCGTGCCATAGCGCATGATTAAAATTCCGCCTGCTCCGGCGCCAAGTAACGTCATGATCAAACCATAGACTTTACTTAAAAAGGCAATTTCTTCTTTACTGAAACCCATATCCACATAAAACACATTGGCCATAATGCCCATGACAATATCTGAAATGCGATAGCAAGAAATCAGCAATAAAATCAAAATAGCTGATTTGCCGTAACGTTTAAAAAAGTCGAGGAATGGCAGTACACTTGCGCTGTATAGCCATGCCATAGCACCAGCGACTTTTGTTGGGTACTTTTGTGCAAATTTAGCTTTTAATTGGCTTTCTTGCTCATCAGCATCTTTGGTGTCTACTTGTGGTTCTTTGCTGAAAAATGTGGTGATTAAGCCAACGGACATCAGCATGGCCATGACAAAATAAGCCGTTTGCCAAGCTTCTAAGTTGTATTCTGTGTTCCCTGGGTCAACCCATGCGGCAATGGTGAGAGCCCCTGCAGTGGCAACTATCATCGCGCCACGGTAACCCACTTGGTAAGCCGCAGCTAGCGCGGCTTGCATCTCTTGTGGGGCTGACTCTATTCGAAAAGCGTCGATGACAATATCTTGGGTTGCAGAAGCAAATGCCAATATCAGTGCAAAAATAGCGAGTTGCTCTAAATCGACTAAAGGATCGCTTTGCGCCATGCCTAAAATTGCCGCGACCAATCCAAGTTGGGCGAATATCATCCAACCTCGTCGCCGTCCAAATAGCCGAGTGAATATGGGTAAAGACATCCGATCAACCAGCGGTGACCATGCCCATTTAAAAGCGTAGGTGAGTGCAATCCAACTGAAGTATCCGATAGCGGCGCGATCAACCCCCGCTTCACGAAGCCAAAAGCTTAAAGTTGAGAATACCAACATGAGCGGTAGACCAGCAGAAAAGCCCAGTAATAACATGATAAGTACACGTTTGTGATAATAAACAGATAAGGCTTCACGGGTACGAGTTAACAGTTCTGACATTGAGGCAACTGATTGAAGGAGAATGGCTCTAGCTTATGTTGCGTAGCTGATTGGTTCAAGCCATTCTGATTGGAAATTTAAAGGGTTGTTAATTAAAAGCATTGTAATTGAACATATTGGTCAACTTGTGGGCCTAATACCGATACATCCATGGGGCATATCGCCACCAATATTAATGTAATCACAGCAGTCATGAATTTGTTGCCGTAAGTATTGATTACCTCTAATAACCATATCTGGCCATTCATCAAAACAGTGGAGTAAATGCCAAAATACTTTTTCTGTGTCTGTGGGAGAGGGTGAGTTATCACTTGTGTCTACACTAATACTTTGCCATTCCTCGAGTACATCCCACATATACAGCTTGAGTTCTTTATGCTCCAATTGGTTATCTAAAAATGCTTTTCCATAATAGGCCAATTGAGGCGCCTTGGTTTCTATAAAGTCATTTGGGGTCATTGATGACATCCTTTTTTATTGTTTTCCATTGACTAAAGACTGAATTAAAACTAATCGAAATTATTTATCGAATAAGACAAGGTTTATAAGCTGCAGATGATTAACAACTCGATAAATAATGCTCTAAACACTAATGCACTATACACAGGCACCGCAGCTTACAGGTAAATTTAAGTATAGTCAGGATTGTGGAATAACGACTCAAGTTTACAGTGTAAATGGAATTTCAGAGGCTTTATCTAGTTTTGAAATAAGTCGTACCATAAACGGCTATAAAAAAGTGGAATGAAATCAATATTTCACTCCACTTTTATATTCGTTTTTACTTAAGGCTATCAAAACATCATTTAAAATTAATTTATATTTATCTAGTTTTGACCTAGTTTTGAATTAGTCAGTGGCTTATGGCTAAGCCGCTATCTGTTCAATTTAGCCGGAGTAAACAGACTTGAAAGCAAAACTACTTAGAAAGTAAAGTTGCTTTATTTAATAGAATTTCTTTTACAGGAAAATCAGGCCAATTGAGGTGGTCATTATGCTGAGTTGGCACATATGATATTGCTTCTAAAACAGCCATGCCTTCAACCACTTCACCAAATACGGCATAACCCCAACGACGTTTTGATGGGTTGAGGTTTTTGTTGTCACCGACATTAAAATAAAACTGACGAGTTGCTGAGTGCGGGTCATTATCCCGCGCCATGGCGATAGTACCTATGCTGTTAGATAAGCCATTACCTGATTCATTAAACAAAGGCTCCATTGACTCACGTTCTTCTAGTTGCGTGGTTAATCCGCCGCCTTGCACAACAAAATCAGCAATCACTCGATGAAAAATGGTGTTGTCATATTCACCTTTCACAACGTAAGTCAGAAAGTTATCGACAGTGAGTGGTGCGCGTGTGCGGTCTAATTCAACAATAATTTTCCCCATAGTCGTATCAAACTCGACTTGTGGGTAAAGGGTATTAGGTTGAATATCGATGGCTGCATTTGCCATCATTGATGAAAACAAAAATACACTGGCTACAATCCGCTTAAACATAAGGTCTTCCTAATCTGTTGTATAAGGTTGATAACTTTCTATTTCAGCTCATTGGCTGGGTTAACTCTGCTTATGAGTTAGCTTTGTAAAAATTGATGTAACTCAGGATCATTAATGATTTTAGTAGTGAGTTCATCAATTAGCTTATTCATATCAAGCTCTAACGTAGCAAAGTCTGGGCTAAAAGGTCCTTTTAACAGGCCTTTTGCGTTATAAATTTTAGTGAATTCTTGGGTTTGATTTTTAGCAATGACATTGATGGTTAAATCGGTTTTTGCTTCGAATCCAAACGTTGACTCGGTGACATCAGTTAATAGGTAATCTAACTGGAACTCAACTGTATTTCTGGCTGCAGGATCCACTTGGTATCCGGATTTACTCATCGACTTTTTAAATACGTCATCAAGTTGCTGTCTAATCGGTTCGCTTGGACTTACTAATTTTGCAGCGTCATCGCCATTATTAAATCGAACGATGAAGTTTGCTTTTCGGACATCAATTGTATTTACCGCCACGGTGTCATAACGATCAATTTTAGTGATGACATTTGGCACATTCGGGTTAAGTGCAATATGGGTCGGAGTATGACTAGCACAAGCTGATAAAAATAATGCGGAGCACAAGAGTAATGACAGTGATTTCATGGTAAAAAAAAGTAAAAAATGGTGCGCTCAGAATAACAGATTTTTAGCGCTATTCCAGTCAAAACAAAGCGGTTTATTAGATATTGTCAATGTAAGGGACATCAATAAATTTAGCACCAATGAAAGAAAGTTTGGGTGCAAAAGTATTGGTGGTGAGCAGAAAGGTAAACGTTGACTTATGTTTATAATTTATTCACGTTAGAGTGACGTAAAAATAATTAAATTATCGAGCTGGGTGTATCTTACTGTCGCTTTGCTCTTTAATTGAGACGTTTTTAATTTAGATAAATCATGGAATGCAGTATGTCATTGGATCATTTGCAACTTGCGCCAGACAAGCTAATGAACTCAGAAGGCCAGCCTATTTATGGACACTTTGACGGTGTTGTTGCTGACTTAGATGTTAAACAGTTTAATTACTTCAACGAAATGGATAAGCCATGCTCTTGGCTCGCTAAATATTTCGATTATAAACAGTTTCAATTTATCAATATTACTACCCCGAGATACATTATTGGCGTCGCCATTGCTGATATTCGTTATGTAGGCAGTAGTTTTTGTTACCTTTATGATATTGCAAAGAATAAGTTGACCGAAACTCAAGCGTTAAAACCCTTATCTTGGGGGATGTCGGTATCAGGCTCTCCTCAGCACGGTAAAGCAAGAATAAAACATCGCCAAGGTAGAATTGAGTTTTCAATTAAAGATGCCCAATGGCAGCTAAAAATAAAAACGGATGATATTAATGCTGAACTGCAATTGTGCCCGTTGCCATTAAGTTTACCGATGAGCTTATGTACTCCAACAGGCTATAACGGTTGGACTTATACTCAAAAGCATAATGGTTTAAAAGTGACGGGCAGTTTAACGGTTAAAGATGAGCCACAGCCGTTAAACCTTGCTTTAGGCGGTTATGATTTTTCTGCAGGTTATATGCGCCGTGAAACCAGTTGGCGCTGGGCTTCTATTAATGCACAAGTGGAAGATGGAGTGTTAGGGTTAAATTTAGCTGCTGGCGTCAATGAAACTGGTGCAACAGAAAACGTATTGTGGATTAATGGGGAGCGTCACTTATTGCCAGCTGTTAAGTTCGACTTTAATCGTCACTTAAGTGATGACTATTGGCAAATAAGTGCTGGTAGTGGTCAAGTCGATCTGACTTTTAGGGCGCTTAATTGCCGCAGCGAAAAACTCAATTTTGGTTTTCTGAAAAGCAATTTTAGGCAGTACATAGGTTATTTTAGTGGCCATATTATTGATAATAATGGCCACAAACATTTACTACATAATCAGCTTGGTTTAACCGAAGATCATTTTGCAAAGTGGTAGCGATTAATTATCCGCATAAAACAATTTAAATAATATTAGGTTTTCAATGGATTTGAACTCAATCATCAATCACCCTGAAATGCTGTTATTGGCTTTAGCGCCAATTTTTTTCGTTTGTATTTTTCTTGAATGGTATTTAGGAGATAAACGCCAAAAACTTCCAATATCTGCACGTTATAAAAAGGCGGAAGTATTTTGTAATATCTGCTTAGCTGGTATGCACCAGTTAACTGATATTATTGCAGGTTTATTGATAGCTAAAGTTTACCTTGCTGTATTTGGTTGGAAGCTATTTGATATCCAAATGGGTGTGCTGAGTTTTATAGTGCTAATGGTGCTACAGGATTTCTTTTATTACTGGTTCCATCGTGCAAGTCATAGAGTCCGTTGGATGTGGGCTGCTCATGTGGTTCACCATAGCTCTGAGAACATGAACTTCAGTACCGCGTTTAGACAAAGCCTAATGTACCCACTAGCAGGGATGTGGTTATTTTGGCTTCCTTTAGTCGTCATTGGCTTTGACCCTAATTGGGTGGTGTTTGTTGTGCTGCTTAACCTAGGGTTACAATTTTTTGTTCACACTCAAGCGATAAAATCACTTGGCCCGTTTGAGCTCATTTTTAATACCCCATCTCACCACAGAGTTCATCATGGTCAAAACCCGCAATATATTGATAAAAATTATGCCGGTGTGCTGATTATTTGGGATAAGTTATTTTCAACTTTTGAGCCTGAAGCTGAAACCGTGGTTTACGGCATTACTAAGCCGATTAACAGTTTTAACCCTTTCATTGTCAGCTTTGCTGAGTGGCGAGATATGTTTATAGAGGTGACACAGACAGGACTTACATTCAAACAAAGGTTTGCGGTGCTGTTTTCGCCCCCGGCTCAAGTTGAATCTGAATCAATAACTAGCAGCGAAGTCGCGGTAAAGCATAGAGATGAAATTTAAGCTTTAAGTTAAAGCTAAGTGAGGAAACTCACTTGGCCTACTTAACACAGGCTCGGAAGGGGTTGAGTATGTGTTAAATAGACCTCATGAAAATAAAAAAGGGCTCTTTGGGTACAGCCCCAGCTTAAATTATCAATATCAAATCGATCACCGATGTCGATATATCCACTGAGCAATGAGTAGTTTTCAATGAATATATCGACACGATAATCAAGATTAACGATAAAGATAATGTCTTGCTAAATCGTTTATTTTATTTACCTTTTGGACTAACTGGTTCAATTTTAGGTATCAATATCCACACTGCAGCTATCGCAATAATTGCTAAAGAAGCACCAATGACAAATGCTGGAGTGTAATTACCGTCAGCCGTTAAATAAGGGACTAACGCTGTTAATCCTAACGCCCCTAATTTGGCTGCCATTCCCGAAATTCCCGCTAAGGTGCCAACCGCTTTTTTACCAAATAAATCACTTGGCAGTGTTTGCACATTACCAATGGCAGTTTGAAAGCCGAATAAGATGACGGCCATAATCATTACTGCAGTTGTTGGCCCACCAGGACTTGCCATGGACAACAATGCAGGCAGCATGATCAAGCAACCTAAGGTAATGGTCAGTTTTCGGGTTTTGTTAGTATCCCAACCGGCTTTTAATCTGTTTTGTGCCAATAGCCCACCAAACCATGCACCAAGCATAGCGCCGACATAAGGTACCCAGCCGTATATGCCAATAGACTTAACATCCATTGCGTATACTTCATTGAGGTAGATAGGGATCCAGAAAACAAACAACCACCAAATAGGATCGATTGCAGCAGATGCAATAATAACGCCCCAACTTTGCTTATGAGAAAGCAGTTTAGTGGTCGTTGGGTTGTATTCTTCCACATCAAATTCATCGTCAGTATTAGTACATTTTTGACCCGTTAAAATATATTGGCGTTCTTCCTCAGTAATCCAAGGATGTGATTTAGGTGGCGCTTTAACCAAGATAATCCAAGGGATTAACCAAAGCAGGCCGACTAAACCAATTACTACAAACACCATTTGCCAGCTAAAATAAACTGTCATGTAAGCGATAAGTGGAATAGATACAATCCCGCCAATGGCGGCGCCTGAATTAAATATTCCCTGGGCTAATGCACGCTCTTTAGTTGGAAACCAATCAGCATTACTTTTAGCAGCACCTGGCCAGTTTCCTGCCTCAGCGACACCTAAGATTGCTCTAAAGATACTGAAACTCAGCATGCCTTGTGCAAAGGCATGAGCCGCAGTCGCAAGAGACCAAACACCAATTGACAGAACAAAGCCAAGGCGAGTGCCAATCCAGTCAAATATTTTACCGAATATGGCCTGACCAAAAGCATAAGATAATATGAAAACAATCGAAATATTTGCATATATCTGTTTGCGCTCTAAAGCCGTTTCATTAGGGAATATATCTTCAACGATGTCAGGCCAAAGCACACTTAGCGCAGAGCGATCGATATAGTTAATAACGGTCGCTAAAGCGATAAGCAGGATGACCCACCATCGAAGATTGTTTATTTTCATGTTAATCCCTCAATAAAATCTTCTCGTGCAGGGCTGAAGGTATCAATCAAAATACCGCCAGTTGGGCATGTTGCGCCATGGTCGGCATGAGGCGGGATTAAACAGCTATCACCAGCTCTTAAAATTTTAGTCACGCCGGCAATATTAAAGTGAAACTCGCCTTCCACAACGTAAGTCACTTGAGAGTGTCTGTGGGCATGGTTATAACCAATTGCTCCCTTCTCAAACCAAATTTTTACGGCCATTAACTCTTCATTAAACCCAAGCATTTGTCGCTTTAGGCCGCCACCTATATCTTCGATTTCCGTTTCATTTCCAAATGAAAAATGTGCACTTTGTTTCATAGTTAACTCCTACTGCGTAATGGTTAATAACAGGTATCTTCCGCTGAAGCTGTATGGCTTGCTGAGGTAAGAAAAGCTATTAGTTATGGAATGGTTGTTTGATTTTTGTTTGTTGTTTTTCAAATTATCGTCAGCCTGTTTATGAGACACGGCCAATACGAATTGCTGCGCTGCATCGGTTTGGGTTGTTAAACTAAAACCAATGACACTGATGTCGTCCTGGCGATCATAGGTTAATGATTGCAATCTGCTGGTGGCATTTAAGGTGTACTCTGCTGCAGGGTTGTATTCGCCGTGAGGTTCTAACACGCTGATAAATCTGTGTTGTGCGCGGTTATTTACCCTTTGAATAAAGCTTTTTTCGTTGCGAAGATTATTATTGGGATCATTAGCGCCAAGTTGGGTGAATAGGACTTGGGTCGAACCGTCATTGATACTGCTATGGGTATAGAAGTGGCCGTTGTCATTCAACCAAGTCACTTTTGCTAAAGCGTTATCAGTCAACATATTCTTAGCTAAATCACTATCAACTCGGGAAGGGGTTTCAGTCGCAAAAGGTTGAGAGGTCGCTTTTAGCCATAAGTGTTGATAACCAGCATTTTCACCTAATGGCTTAAGCTGGTTAGTAAACGACTGACGCGGAAAGTTTGCATCAATAAACTGGCCTTGATAATGAACTGGGAGATCATATTGGTGCTGATTAACGCTATCGACATCCAAGACATCAAACACCAGCGGGTATTCGATACCATGAGCATTCACTGAAATGAGTGCTATCGTTCGGGTAAAGCTTACATCATCATAAGCGGTATCTATGCTTGCTGAAGCTAAGGTTGCTTGTGAGTCACTATGATAAAAATTTACCTGTGGATGGTGCTTATTGCCTTCTCTGGTATTGCCATCAAAGTGGCTTGTCTCATCGACCACTAGGGTATTGTGGGCAATGGTTTGTTTAGCCCAAGTTTTATTCTCTGGTAAATAACCACCGCCAGATTTAGCTTCGATATTTAGGAATCGTGCAGCGCCATAATCTGAGACAATCTCTGCTCCTGCATCGTAAAACTGCCAATTTAATTTGTCGAAATGACCATGACCTAATCCCTGTGCTGTAGCTTTAAATACCAGTGCTTGGCTAGGTTCAGCTTGATTAACCTGTTGGCGCATGACAATTAATGCGCCTTCATCACCATTTTTACCATCATGAAACTTTCTAGATGTAAAAGGGTAATGAGACTGTGTTGATTCAGTTTCAGCATCAATTGCCTGTGCAAGTTTGAGCCCATCCCCAGTGAGTAAAATTCGGTTTTGTTGCTTGGCGATATCGATGAGCCCGCTTTTATCATTAATAGCATCAGTATTAAGCCCATAAGCAATGCTAACAGCGATAACCAATTCCATGGTGTCGATGCCTTTGCTTTTAATGGCATCATTTATCGGGAAAAATAAACCGTTGTAGCTTAATTCAATCGTGCTATAAATCGCTTTTAACAGAATATCATTACGGTAATTAAAGATGTTTCGCTGTGGTTGATTTTGCTCAATGGCTTTAGCAAACGTGACAAAAGGGAGTAGTGCAAAACGTTGATAGTATGGACCTTCATTGTAATAGCCGTCCGGCGAAAACAACTCGTCTAACTGTTTAAGGAATCCACCTTTTCCTGCTTTGTCTAAATCTAATAATGCTATTTCAACCAGCTCAGGTTTATCCAAAACAAAACCAGTCATTCCTACTGCAGCCGTAGCCCAAGTACCATGGTTATGGACTTTATTAAAGGTTTTAGGTGACTGAAAAGACAGAAAGTCAGCTATAGGTAACAGAACACCAGTTTCAATTTTTTGTCGTTCACTTTCTGTCAGTGACTCAATAATAAAGTCATAGGCTTGAATGGTATAAACCAGCCACATTGCTTCATTTAAGCCTTGCCAAAAAAGTTTACCTTCATTGCTATTTTTACGCTTGGGATGGCGAGGTAATTGAGGATAAAGCTCGGCATATTTAAATAGCATATCTCGAACAAATAGAGCGTATTTAGGGTCTTGAGTGAGCTGGAATAAGATGCCCGCATCATACATTTGTTGGTAGTTTTTCTTATGGCGCTCATGAGTATAGCCACCGCCGCTGTCAGCGGGTACAGGGACAGTAATGGCGTGAGCAATATAGCTTTCAACGTGTGACTTCTTGCTATTAAACGCTTGTTGAAATGCACCTGGTGTTTTTATCGCCGCGCGCATATCAATGACGTCTTGTAGATTAATCACCAAGGTCGGGTGGTTTACTGTAATCGCAGCTTGAGTTGATAATGTGATAGCTAACGACACAATTGCAGCAATCAACTGAGCAGCTTTAGTTATGAGTTGTAAATGAGGTTTTTTCATATTTACAACGCTGTATTATCAGATTGAGTTACGAGATTATCAGTCATAGTTGCCGTTGACTCACCGACGGCATAAAGCTCGGTGACCTTAGGTTCACCTGTGTTGTTAAATTGGTTATGTGTTACCTGTGTTATTGGTTCCCCAGTGGTATGTTCAATATTGATGTAAGCGCTACTATTGAAATGGTTTTTGTTGATATCAGTTACTTGAACCCCATGAAGAAATAAGCTTGCTTGAGTCTTATTGCGTTTGCCCTTGCCGACGTTATTCACATCGTTATTGTTAAAGCTGATATGAGGGCCAAAGGTACTTTCATCAGTTCCACCGCGATAAAGTTTCACCAGTGCGCCATCGATGTCATTAAACTGATTGTTATTGATGGTGAGGTATTCAACATTATAAATTCCGCGATCATCTGTTTCTTTATTCAGCCTAAATAAATCACCTGTAATCTTGCTAAAACGGTTGTTGATGACTTCAATATTGCTGGCAAATGCACGGGAACCTGAATCAAAAAAGCTAAATGAATGGTTAATATTTAAGTGGCTAATATCACTGTTATACATACTAAAACGATAGTTGGTGAGCATGCCCCATTTGCTGGTTCTAACTAAAGTGTTACCTGATGAGTCTGGGCTAGACTCACCACTGATAGTTAAGCCATCGAGCTTTAAGTTACCGCCATTTTGTATTTCAAATAAACTGGCTCGGCCAAAGGTCACTGTAGGTTTTTGCGCCTTTGCAGCAATGATAGAAATAGTTTTGTTTATCTCGATAATTTTACCAATGTGATATTGGCCTGTTTGCAAGCTGATGATATCGCCATCATTGGCTTTGTTTATTGCATTGAGCAGTTGCTCGGCAGTCGAAACTGTATGGGTTTGACCAGAATCAAAGGCACTTTCAGGCTCAGATTTTGGGTACCAAGAAACGCCAGTTTGCGACTTTAAGGTGGGCTTGATTGTCTTTGATGCGCCAAAAACGGCATTATCATCATTATCTGGGTATAGCAGCCCATTATCCGCTCGTTTTAGTGAGATTTTAGTGGGCTTGATACCTTGAGTAATCTGGTTGTTAGTGAGCTCATTAGACAGATTATTTGAGAAAGCGATGCCTGAAATATCATCAAAAATTGAGAATGGCGCTTGTTGGTTATTATTGACGAATAAATTACTGTTTATCTTTGAATCTTTTGGTGTAGCAGAGCGCTCTTGATCGCTACCCGCCGCTAAATGAATGTGGTCTACATTGATAAAACTGTTGTGGTTAACATTGGCATTAACGACTTGATGGTAGCGGTTGAGTGGTGAGTCGGGCACGCCATTCATAATGGTAAATCCGCTACCGAAACGATAACCTTTTAAACCTTCTAAGTAGTTATTAGTAATGGTTTGGTCTCGGTTAATAATTCGAATTCCCCCCGTGTGATCCACGTTATTACCTAAAAAAACATTACTATCGATTTGATTACCGTTACCGTGACGCATTGTGAGTGTGCCGCGTGATTCAAAGAAAGTGTTATTTCTTACAATATTTTGGCCCGCTTTGATTGAGATGATCTCAACTTCTCCATCACAGCGATCAAAATAATTGTTCTCGATGACAGTATACGAATTAGTCATCGAATAATGACTGGTACCGATACGTATGGTTTCGCCGCCATTTGAACCTAGGGTAGGGCGTGGGCCGAAATAGTTATGATCAATTCGATGATGATTTTGTTGGCTTGCTTCGCTGCGTAACCTCACTGTTAATGTCACGCCTTTATTACGTTTCCCGATGAGGTGGTTGTGATCAAAACGATTATGCTTGCCATAAAGTGCAACCCAAAAGTCAGATTCGTGACGATCTGGATTGTTGAAATTATCGATTACCACTTCACTTACTCGAGAATGATTAGCAAATTGGTCTTCGCTAGTTCGAAATGAAATCACCGAATTACTTGGGGTGTAACCGTCTTTAAATACTAAGCCTGAAACTTCTAAGTATTCACCGGCTAACGATAAATTAGATTGCCCTGTAAGGATGACTTTGCCTTTGGTTTCAGCTGAAAGGCGAATAGGAGCATTTTGTGTGCCTTGTCCGATAAACTGAATTTCAAAGTCTTGCCAAACACCATTGGTGAGTATGATGTCATCACCTGGGGTCAGTTTTGCAACAGCTTGTTTAAACTCTGCTTGGTTTTTAACGGTATAGGTTTCAGCGTTAACTGAAGTTATAGCTAGCAGAATACTCAAAGCTAAGGCGAATTTGAGGATTAACTTTATAGGGGTTGAGAACAACTTGTCATTGTATGCTGAGCAATGTGTAACTTGGCTTAAAAAACTCATCATGACTCTCTTTTAGTTATCGTTGATTTAGTTTTGTTTTTAATCTTTTGTTTCTACAGTTATTGCTACTTTTTATGTAAATAAACTCCTACCTCAATCATTAAGGTAGGAGTTGCACGACTAAGTTTTACTTAAGGTTAAAACTTAACTTTTGCACCAAGGAAATATTTAGAACCAGAGCGAGAGTAGTCTGAAACAGTTGTGTCGTTACCACGAGTCATAATTTGTGGCTCGTCTAACAAGTTCAGCGCTTTAAGTGATAGTGATAAGTAATCTGTCACTTTGATGACTTCCATTTCTGGTTCATCTTTTTTTACTTCAGGGTTTTGTTCTGATACCTGTGCTGTCGGAGTAGTGACTTCAATGGCTTCATTTTCATCTTGTGCGAAAACCGGCGAAGCTAATAAAGTTAAAAGAGCAGAGCTGTATATGGCACTTTTCGGTTGAACGTTGATCCTGTTTATTCTTAATGCGCGACTTATTTTATTAAGTTTCACGTTAATCTCCCCAGATTAATCGTTTATTTAATTTAGTGTGAACACAATCATTTAAACAAGATCTCTAAATACAACTTTGCGTCAACTAGAAACTAACCAATGGTTATATATCTTGTCAACCAATTTATGTTACCAACAAGTTCTTAAATGTGTGCTATTGTTATTACCAATAACATTTTACTAACCAAATCAGGGTTTACATGAAAACTGTTCTAGGACAATAATTTTTCAAAATAGGATTTGCGTTGACTAGGTAAATAGATATCATGTTAGTAATACAAGAAAATTGGTTTAAACCATTGAAGGACCAAAGATGAAGAGTAGGCGTATGTTTTGGCGCATCGTAGAACAGATCGAAGCGTCTATTGCTAGCGGCGAATATACTCCTGGAAGTCGTTTACCTCCAGAAAGGGAGTTGGCTGAAAAGTTTGATGTCAGTCGACCAACAGTTCGTGAAGCAATAATTGCACTGGAAGTGCGTGAGAAAATTGAAGTTAAAACTGGCTCTGGTGTATATGTTTTACACTCTGCTAATAAAGCTGACCAATTGAGTAAGATTAATGCATTTGAACTTACCCAAGCGCGTGCGCTTGTTGAAGGTGAAATTGCAGCACTTGCAGCGAACACTATCACAGAAGAAGAGCTGGTTGAGTTAAACAAGACACTGATAATGATGGAGAATAAGTCATACGTTGAAGAAGCGGATGAAATGTTCCATCAAATTATTGCTAACTCCACGCGAAATGGCGCTTTAATTAAATCGTTTCAAAATTTATGGGCGCTGCGTGCTTCAAGTCAGAAAATTATCACTGACTATGCCAGTGTATGTAGCAAGGATAATAAGAAAACCCTTGATGAGCACACTTCTATTTATCAAGCGTTATTAGCGAATGATGCATCAGAAGCTAGACTTGCAATGCATAGGCATTTTAACCGTTTAATTAATGTTCTTTTTGATACGGTAGAAGCGCAGTCTCTTGAAGAAGTTCGTCGAAAAAATAGCGAAAAGCGCGATTTGTACTCGATTGATAATTTGGTGAACCGTATAGGATAACGAGTGTTTTATCGCTGAGTTTTAAGTTATTTCGATTAAAGCCTTTCTAAACGAAAGGCTTTTTTATTGCCTAAATCGTTATAAGTGAAATTTTGATAAGAATTTGAAATTAAGTGTTATTTAAATCTATAAATGTAAAAAAGGCCTCTCAATGAGAGGCCTTTTTACTTCGTTCCAATCGAGGGGGGAATGAATTGGAACGAACTTACCCGATTAAAACAATGAGTATTAGTCACAGCTTAGGGTGCTATTACTCATTTTTAGTGTTTCTCTATCTAATGTGTTGATTATTCTTATCAAGGTTTAAAATCAGTAACGAAGTTTTGATCCTTTGTATCGAACTTAAAAGTGGGTTTTAAACACTGCGAACATGGATTTCTGATTAAGCACCAAACCTAAATCTGAAACAAAATTAATACAATTATAGCCAACAACAGGAAAATTCATGTTGATTTGGTTAGTGTTTTAGTGTTTTTTTTAGTTAAAACTTAATCAATAAAACTGTTAATGTTAATCATTTATTGTTTGGCGTTTCGAGGGTAAATGCCATTTTTATTACCTTGTTATCGTTCACAATAGCGCTGCAATATATATTGTGTCAACCAGTTTTGCTTTGTTGTATTACCAATTTAATGCTGGTTAAGATCATTTTAAAAGAAAGGTTAATCAGTCCTATATTAGGGGAAGTGGGAGGAGTTTGAGCGTGATAGCTAATGCTGATTAAAAAGTTAGTTAGTGCGTTATATGATCAAATTTGTGTTGTTTAGGTTTACGACTTTCTTGTCGACACAAATTAATGACCAACAGGCCGTGAGGCTAAGAGCTTTAACTTAAAAGCTTTAAATTATCAGCTTTTGCTTAAGAGTTTTAAATTAAGAGCTTTAAAATAAGCGCTTTAAATTAAGACTATGAGCCAGTTTACCCTGCTCATAGTCTTAGTTTAAGATTTATTAAGGGGCTTGTTTAAAACAAAAAGCGGAAAGTAATATTATTTACGAGCCTGTAAAATGACGAATTTTCCGTTAGAAGCAACTGTTTTGCAGTTTTTAAATATCCGCTGCAGTTTGATGTGATATGACAAATGGCGATTGCCAACCACTTGCAATAGTCCTCCAGGCGCAAGTCTTCTTCTTGCATCTAGGAACATTTGCCAGGCAATATGATCTGTTATTGCCTCACCTTGGTGAAATGGAGGATTACATAGTACCAAGTCAGCACTGATTTCACTGTCTAAATGTGTGAGGCAGTCATCCCAGTGGAAATGCCCTCGTTCTGCTGGGAGTTGATTAAGTTGCCAGTTATGCTCACTGGAAGCTACAGCCATTTCTGAATCATCCACAAAGTGAATATTTGCATCAGCATAAAGTTGAGCCGCTCTTAAACCTAAAATACCATTGCCACAGCCTAAATCGATAACGGTATTAAATTCACCTTTTGGCATATTATCGAGCATTATTCGTGCGCCAATATCCAGTTTATTTGCTGCAAAAACATTACTTAGGTTGCTGATTGTTAAGCTTAATTCATCTACGGGCCAAGTCACCTCTTTAACACTTGGACGTACTTTTCCGTCAGCTACACAAGTGATAACGCGCGTTTTTTTCCAGGTTAAACTTGCAGATGCAGGGCCAAGGTTTTGCTCGATTAGTGCTAGCAAAGACTTGTTAATATTTTTTGCTTTTGCACCAATAATGACTTGAATGCCTTCAGGTAACACTTGTGATAAACGCTGTAACTGATGAGTAAAATAGGTCAAGTTCTTAGGAAGCTTCATTAAAACCAACTGTGTATCGGTTGGTAATAATTCGCGACTATTATAGCGACTGATGTTGACTTGATCTAAGTGGTTATCGGTTAAGTTTTGCAATGCGCCTAATAAACCTGTCTTTGCATCGGTTTCAACAACAAGTGGCCAAGCAGCGTCTATATGGGTTAATGCACACTGTAAAGCACCAAAGCTATCATTAATAATGGCCGTTTTTGTTGGTATTATTTTTTCGTCTACGATGTGTTTTATCAGATGTTCGTCAGCAGCGTCCCATGCCTGAAGGTTCGAATCTTGCTGTTTGGGATAGCGGTATAAATCTAATTCGATACCTGCACATGAAAACTGACTAACAATCATTATTTTTTACCTAAAACGTACGCAATGAATAGCCAGTAATTATCGCAGATTAGCTTGAGTTGTGCGAGGTAAGTTCATCGTAAGTTGTCTCAGTGATTTATTTATTATCTCAGTGCTTAGGTTTATTATCGCAGTGCTTAGGTTTGCTATTGAAGTGGCCAATGAGTACCATCAATTAATAGATAAGTTGAGTTATTACAAAGGAATTGTATGAACGGTGCAGGTGGTACTTCTGGCGGTATTGGGTCATTTTTTATCGGTTTAATTATGATGTGTGGCGGCTTTTATATGTTATTAAAAGCAATAAAAGTCACTAGTACGTTTGGTTTTAGTCACAGCCTTTACAATGTGGGTGGGATTGGCTTAACCAGTGGGATGATAATGATCCCATTTATGTTCGGTATCGGGCTTATGTTTTATAACGCCAAAAATATTTTGGGCTGGATCCTGACTTTTGGTTCGTTAGTCGGTCTTATTTTCGGTGTAATCAGTTCTATTAATTTCCGCTTTAGTCATATGAGTGCATTTGACCTGATTGTTATTTTGGTTCTGAGTGTCGGTGGGTTAGGGATATTTTTACGCTCGCTAAAAGCCATCGATTCAAGCGTGAAAGAATAAAGACGCGACTATTTTGACTTTTACATTCCGACAATGAATGTGAAGGTCAGGCTTTATCTGTGAAACCTAAACTCTTGTATTAGAGTTTTTTGTTTGTCGCTATAGTTTATATAGCGTTAATTTTTGAAATATATTGAGCTTTAGTCGCTCTATTGTTCTTACCTCATCTATCAGCCAGAAATACTGCTAAACAGTAATGCTACTAGTCAATGATGATTACTAGTCAGTGATTCGGCGACTGATACTATGCTTTTATGAGAGTTCATTTTGACAACACAAATTACCTCATCAGCTGCAGGCATTAAAGCTGCATCTTCTTCTCAACATTCTGTACTTGCTTGGATTATGACCTTTTTAAAGCCATACCGTATGAAAGTACTGGCTGCGGTGGTGTTTTTGTTTATTGGATCTTTCGCATGGTTGTCATTGGGGCAAGGCGTAAAGATGATGGTTGATGAAGGCTTTGTTGCAGACAATGCTGAGCGCTTAAATGAAATTGTTTTATTCATTCTAGGTATCACTGCAATTAGTGGGACAGCCGTTTTTTGTCGATTCTATTTAATGACATGGCTTGGTGAACGAGTTATCGCTGATATTAGATTAACGGTATACAACCACCTCTTAAACTTATCACCTGCTTTTTTTGCCGAACAGCGCACAGGGGAAGTTATTTCACGTTTCACTGCCGATAGCACATTATTACAGAGTGTGGTTGGCAGTAGTCTATCGATGGCTTTTCGCTCGACTGTGACAGTCATTGGCGCGATGGTGATGATGGCCATTACCAGTCTTAAACTGACAGGTTTAGTGCTTCTTGCCGTGCCGATGGTGTTTATTCCGGTCATTTTCTTGGGTAAGAAAGTACGTCAGTATTCTCGTAAAAGCCAAGATAAAGTCGGTGATTTAGGCGCTTACATCGATGAGACTCTCCATGAGATCCATACAGTGCAAGCCTATGGTCATGAGTCTAAAGATCGCACAGTATTTAATACCCAAGTTGAGTCAGTCATGACTGCGGCCAAAGGGCGTATTTTATTTCGCTCTATTTTAATATCGTCAGTGATGTTTTTGAGTATTGCTGCAATTGCTGTGGTGCTTTGGGTAGGTGCTCAAGATGTGATGCAAAATAATATCAGCGCAGGTGAGTTATCAGCCTTTATGTTTTATGCGGTGATGGCTGCTGGTTCTGTAGCAACAATTAGTGAGGTTTTTAGCGAGATACAGCGGGCGTCAGGGGCGGCTGAAAGGTTAATTGAATTACTACACACACCTATTGATATTCCTCAAGAGGCCTCACCTATAGCGTTGCCTACAAAAATTAATGGCAATGTTGACCTTGAAGGACTTCGTTTTTCATACCCTAGTAATAAAGAAGACGTCATTAAGGGCATTAATCTCAGCATTCAAGCGGGTGAAAGGGTGGCTTTGGTTGGCGAAAGTGGCGCAGGAAAAAGCACCTTATTTGAGTTGTTGCTACGCTTCTATCAGCCTAAATCGGGTAAGGTGATGTTAGATGATATTGATATTTCGAAATTGAGTTTACAGCAGCTTAGGGAGCAATATGCTTTAGTCCCGCAAGAGTCCGTTATTTTCGCCACCAGTGTATTTGAAAATGTCCGCTACGGGCGAGTAGATGCAAGCACAGAAGAAGTGGTGGAAGCATGTATAACAGCAAAAGCAGATGAGTTTATAAGAGAGCTTTCAGATGGTTATGATACTTACCTTGGTGAGCGCGGGGTTAAGCTATCAGGCGGCCAAAAACAGCGAATAGCCATTGCCAGAGCCATATTAGCTGATAGACCGATATTGTTATTGGATGAGGCTACGAGTGCTTTAGATGCGGTCAGTGAAGTTAAGGTAAAACAAGGCTTGGATAATTTAATGGCGGGCAGAACTACGTTAATTATAGCTCATAGACTGGCTACTGTGATTAATGCTGATCGCATTATCGTGCTTGAGAAAGGGCAAGTTGTTGCGCAAGGTACCCATCAAGAGTTAATGCTATCCAGTGATGTTTATAAAGAGTTTGCCAGTTTGCAGTTGTTGACTGAGCAGAGTTAATTAGGGCATTAATTAACTTAGCTTAACTTAGCTAAAATAGAAAACGCCGTCATCAATCAGCTGATAACGGCGTTTTGCTTTAATAAATTAAGGCTGTTTTGTTCGTTTAAATCCTAGCTCAATTACTTAGGCTAATTAACGTGATTTAGGATCTAAGCTCGCGACGTAAAATCTTACCCACTGTGCTTTTTGGTAATTGCTCTGTGAACTCAATAATGCGAGGGATTTTATAAGCTGTTAATTGACTACGGCAATAATCAGAAATGAGCTGTTTAGTTTGAGCCTCATCAATTGAAGCCTCTTTTAGTACGATGACTGCCTTAACTGCTTCACCTGATTTATCATCGGCTACACCTACTACAGCGCACTCAAGTACTAACTCATTTTGAGATAATACGTCTTCGACTTCGTTTGGATAGACGTTAAAGCCTGATACGATAATCATGTCTTTCTTACGATCGACAATTTTGTGAAAACCTTCTTCAGTGGCTACCGCAATATCACCGGTTTTAAAGTATCCATCTGCTGTCATTACCTTTGCGGTTTCATCTGGTTTTTGCCAGTAACCTTGCATGACTTGTGGCCCTTTTACGGCTAATTCGCCAGCATCACCCAGTGGGACTTCTTCATCATTGATATCCAAGATTTTTACATCTGTTTCCAGTACTGGCTTACCTATCGTGCCCAGTTGCTGGAACCCAGGTGCATTCAAGCTCACAACGGGTGAGGTTTCCGATAAACCATAACCTTCTGAGATCATGCAATGGGTCGTTTTTTGCCAAATATCAGCGGCTGCACTAGTGAGAGCAGTACCACCAGAGATAGTAATGGTTAACTTACTAAAATCGAGTGCTTGAAATTCAGGTTGGTGACATAGACCCACAAATAAAGTGTTCAAACCTGCAAACCCAGTAAAAGGGTAGCTTGCCATGGTTTTAATGAGTCCGCCAATATCACGCGGATTCGGAATTAATACCGAACAACTACCTGATTCAAAATAAAGCACAAGGTTAACCATGAAGGCGTAAATGTGATAAATCGGCAGGGGGGCAACAAAAATATCATTACCAGGTGTCATGGTACTAGCAATACGAGATTTAACCTGTGCCGAATTGGCTAGCATGTTGCGATGAGACAGCATCGCACCTTTAGATAAGCCTGTGGTGCCGCCAGTGTATTGCAGCGCTGCTAAATCATTTTGTTGAGGCTTTACGGGGGAGAATTTTGCTTGTTCACCGAGAGCTAACATCTGATTAAATTCAATTTTGGCAAAGGGGGTTTCCGGTTGTGCCTGCGGGTTTTTTAGATCCAAAGCATGGGTGCTAATAACCAGTGATATATCGGTTTTTTCAATTACGTTATTTAGCGTAGGTAGCAGATCAGATAGTACTATTAATGCTTTTGCACCCGAATCATTGAATTGATGGATTAACTCGCGCTCGGTATAAAGCGGGTTGGTATTGACTATGACCAACCCAGCTCGAATTGCCCCATAAGCTGCAATGACAAATTGAGTGATATTAGGTAACTGAATTGCAATACGATCACCTGCAACTAATGCGCTTTGGTTTTGAATGTAAGCTGCAAATTGACGAGATGCCTGTTCAATTTCACTAAAAGTGGTTTGTTTACCTAAACAAGCATAAGCCACATTATCCCCATAACGTTGGCAAGTTTGCTCGATTAAGTCGACCAGAGATTGGTACTGATTGAGATCAAGCTTTGTATCTGCGTCATATGTCATGCCTACCACCTAATAGTTTATTTTTTATGGGTAAATCAAACGAGCGTTTAGATTAGAGCTGTTTTGTATAAAAGGTCAACAAAAATAACTGTAATTTCGAATTATCACGTTAATTATTATAGAGTTTTTACTCCACTATATGCATCGTGTGATTAATGCAACTAAAGTACTGCTGTTGGTTTTTTCAACTGAATCTGGTTTGTTTTGTAGGGTTTGCTAATTAAGTTATGGCTTATTTGTGGTTTATTCACCTGAATCTGGCGCCAATTTATAATTTATTTAGTTTATTTGACTGTTTATCGCTTTGAAAGCCGTTGATTATTTTGACTAATAATAGAAATTGTTAGCAATTAGGTTTCATTTGTTATAAAAGTGTAAATGCAAATGGAGTTACTTCATTTTGGGAGAGACAGAAATTTAATCAACTAGTGTGATTTAAACACCTGTCACAAGCACATAAATATAATAAAGAGACACAAATGATGACGAATCTTAAAAAAAGGAAGTTTGGCTTAAATTCGCTGAGTCTTGCCGTAACAGTTGCTTTAGCAGGCTCTGTTATATCAACACAAGCAATGGCTGAAGATGAAGAAGTCGCAGACAACGTAGAAAAAATTGCTGTTGTTGGTAGCCGTGCAGCACCTCGCTCTGTGGGTGAGTCACCTGTGCCAGTTGATATTCTTAGTGCTGATGACTTAAGAAAAAATGGCTCAACTGACATGATTGATATGCTGGTAACCTCAGTGCCTTCGTTTAACTCACGTGCACAACCTATTAGTGATGCAGCAACTCTTGTGCGTCCTGTAAACTTACGTGGTTTACCATCTGACAGTACTTTGATTCTAGTAAATGGTAAGCGCCGTCACCGAGCTTCAGTGATTGCTTTCCAAGGTGGTGGTATCAATGATGGTGCCCAAGGTCCCGATATTTCAGTTATTCCAAGTATTGCACTAAAGCAAGTTGAAGTTCTTCGTGATGGAGCAGCGGCGCAATATGGCTCAGATGCTATTGCTGGTGTGATGAACTTCCAGTTAAAAGATAGTGCTGAAGGTGGCTCTATTAGCATCAGCCAAGGTGAATACTATGAAGGTGATGGTGCAACAACAACTATAGACGGCAACATTGGCTTACCTTTAACAGATGCAGGTTTCGTTAATATCAGTGCTCAATATAAAACTGCTGATGCTACAAGTCGAAGTGTACAGCGTCCGGATGCTGCTGGTTTAATTGCTGGGGGCAACACTTTTGTCAATGATCCTGCGCAAGTGTGGGGTAACCCAGAAATAAACGATGATTACACTGTTTTTGCTAATCTTGGTTTTGATTTTAATGATAAACACAGGGTTTACGCATTTGGTAATGTGTCTTCTAGAGAAGCGATTGGTGGTTTCTATTACCGTAACCCTCATAATCGTGGCAATGTTTATTCTGTTGACGGTGGAGAAACTTTATTAGTCGGTGCAGTTAATGGAGACCAATCTACCTGTAATGTTGTTCCTGCTAATGTTCCTAATGTACTTGATACGCCTGAGTATGCAGCGATGGTTGCGGATCCTAACTGTTTCTCTATGAACCAAGTTCGTCCAGGTGGTTACACGCCACAATTTGCCGGTACGATTGAAGATATGTCTTTCTTCTTCGGCTTTGAAGGTGAGTTGGGTGAATGGAATTATGATGCTAGTGCCGGTACGGGATCGAACAAATCTAGTTTTAGCCTTTATAATTCTTTAAATCCTTCACTCGGTCTTGCTGCGAATCCCGAAGATACCCAAACTGATTTTGATACTGGTGCCTATGAGCAAGTAGAGACCACTGTAAACTTAGATTTCTCTCGTTTCTTTACTCTAGGTTCTCTTGAAGATATTAGCTTTGCTACGGGTTTTGAATGGCGTGAAGAGTCATTTGAAATCACACAAGGTGAAGAGGCTTCGTGGATAGCAGGTCCATATGCTGATCAAGGTTTCAATATCGGCTCACATGGCTTTAAGGGCTTTGGTCCAGAAGCAGCGGGTAAAAATGATCGAAGCAACATTGGTATTTATGCTGATGTTGAAGCCTATTTAACTGATGACTGGTTATTGGGTGTTGCACTTCGATATGAAGATTTCTCGACATTTGGTGATACGTTAAATTATAAAATCTCAACCCAATATTCATTTACTGATTATTGGTCTATGCGAGCATCTCACAGTACAGGCTTTAGAGCACCGACTGTTGGGCAAGAAAATGTTGTTAATACCCAGACATCAATTGTAAATGGCGACTTAATACAAACATTTATTGCACCGCCAACAGATCCTTTAGCGGCTTATTATGGTGGTGAAGTCTTAGAACCAGAAGAATCTGTCAACTACGCGATTGGTACAGTATTTGAGTATGAAGATTTCTTCTTAACTGTTGATTACTACAACATTGAAGTAACAGGACGTATTGCTCAGTCAAGTCAAATTGCGGTCGAGCCGGAAGATTATGACGACCTACGTGATGCAGGTGTTGAGTTCCCAGAATTAATTTCTGCGGTAACTTATTATACCAACGATTTTGATACAACCACTCAAGGTATTGATATTGTAGGTTCATATGAAACTGAGTTACTTGCTGGTGACACTATGTTTAGCCTTGCATATGGCTGGACTGATACGAGTGTTGATAAGTTCGATCCGGAAACGACTGATGAAGGTAAGGTTCGTCGTTTAGAAGACGGTATTCCTGCTCACCGTGCGACGTTAACATGGGGTCAAACATGGGATGACTTAAGTGTCTCGTTACGTGGTAATTACTTTGGTGAATACTATGCAACTCATGCTGATGACACATCTGACTGGGGATCTGAAACAGCCGACTCTGCAGTCACTGTCGACTTAGAGGTTAGCTATACCATGTTTGAACAGTTGACTCTGTCTGTTGGTGCTAATAACTTGTTTGATCAAGAGGCGCAGGAACTTAAAGATGGTACTCAAGGTGTGCTAGGTGCGGTTTACTATGAAAGTGGTCCATTTGATTACAATGGTGGATTCTACTACGGTAAATTGAGTTACGTGTTCTAAAGTTATGTTATTTATAAAAAAGACTGCTTAAGCAGTCTTTTTTTTTAAATCAAAAGCGATTACTTCGCTGCATCTAAGGCTTGGAATACTGCATTTATCGTTAATTCTACCGGTAATATGATCCCTTTAGGGTGACTAGGACCATAGACTTTATTGAATGGTGTTCCAATTCCCCCTTGATTACCGACATAATTTTCTATCATAGGGTTGGGCTCAGTCCAATTACCTTTCATCAAAATAATATTATCAGCATCAAGCACATCGACGACTTTTTCACGGCGAGTGACATTAGCTTTATTCGCCCTGCATGGTAAGCACCAGTCAGCATATATATCAACAAATACGGTATAACCTTGTTCTACTAACGGGGTTATTTGTTCAGGGTTAAGAGGCTGCCACTGTAATCGCTGATAAGCATTATAATCTTCAGTCTTTTGTAAAAAGGCGTACACACCGGTAAAGCATATCGTCATGAAACCCAACAATACAATTATGGTTGTTGGTATATTTTTGCCTTTAATCTTAAAAAAAATGAGCACTGCAATACCTGCGAGCAGTAGCCCAAGAAGAATGGGTAGCATTAATGACATGTCTTTATCTCAGTAAGTAAGAGGTGAGTGCCTATGACTATATCAAGAATTGCTTAAATTGAGGTTAACTGAATGCTGTTAAAGCAAAATCATGATACCGTACGGCTTTTTCAACCCAATAAAAATAACTCATTAAGGATGAAAACAAAATGGCATTTAGTACATGGTTAGGTTTATTAGCCATTTGTTGTTTAGGTGCGATGTCGCCAGGGCCTAGCTTAGCTATGGTGTTAAGACATACTTTATCTGGAGGTCGTTTACATGGTGTTGTTTGCGCTTGGGCGCATTCAATTGGCATTGGAGTTTACGCCCTAGTCACTTTACTAGGCTTAGCTGTTGTACTAGAAAAATCGCCTATTGTGTTTAATGGCATCGCCATTGTCGGTGCACTATATCTTGCTTGGATGGGGTTTCAGGCGCTGCAATCTAAAGGCGGGATGGAGCAAAAATTACAATCCGGAGAGTCGAGTACATTATTGCAAGCAGCTCGGGATGGATTGGCTATTTCGTTATTTAATCCCAAGATTCTACTTTTCTTTCTAGCGTTATTTAGTCAATTTGTTTTAGCCGCTGAAACGTTAACAGGGCAAACGTTAATTGTATTAACACCGCTGGTGATTGATGGGCTGTGGTATACCATCATTGCGGTAGTACTTTCTCATGGGCCCATTTTATCGAGGCTTAGAGATAAGGCCGCATTAATTGATAAGCTTTCAGGGATAGTACTTATTTTGCTTGCTTTGCGGGTTATTGTTAACTTGTTTTAGTGAGCGTAAGAACAAGTTGAAAAGAATGTTTAGCACATTAAAAAGCCATCGAGAGATGGCTTTTTAAGTATAGTTATTCAATAACTTTACGATTATTCAATTAGTTTTTGAATACTTGTACTGAGTCGTCAGGCTTTTCTTCTGCAGCGTTTTGACCACCTGGCGGGTTTTTAATATGGTCGTTTAAATTTTCGTTCAACATACCTTTGTATTCTTCAGTAAACCAGCTTAGCGCATTTTCTTTTTCTGCTTCTAAGTTAGATGATTTTACTGCTGCTTCGAATGCATTATAACGTGCGGCTGCAAAACGTAATGCTGTACCCACTTTACCGATATCGTTTTCTGTTTGGCCCAGTTGATTTGCTAGCGCGATAAATTGATCAGCAAGCTGATACATTGTTGTTTCAGTTTTTTCTTCTGACATGAACTCTACTCATCATTTTTGAAAATTCAGCAAAGAGTGTACCTACTTTGCTGACAGAATAAAGTAACAATTAGCTATTAGGGTCTGAATCTGTGATCACTTGTCCATTGCGGGAGTCATAATAAATCGACAGTGTTGGCAGAGGATTATAGATGTACCGGCATTGATCTGGATTAATGTAGGTGGCGAGATACATTGTGTCTTCGGGCGCAGCTGTGTCAGAAATTGAAGGGGCATCTTGTAAAATGGTTTCCCAAACAGACATGCAGTCATTCTCGTTATTAAGTCGAGGGGAGGATTCGAAAGGAGGCCAATTTTGAGCCGGAAATCCCCATTGGTTTATATCTAATTGACCATCAGTGCCTGCGTTTTCAAAAATCTGAAGATTATCAGCAGGGCCAGAACTTCCCAACGCTGCCCACTTCATATTAGCCAGTGAAATACCGCTGGAAAAAGCGCCGCCAGTCCCTTGGACTGTAGAAACTTCAGCATTTTGCTTAATATTGATAAACTTGGGTAATGCGATAACGGCGATGACCCCTAATATAATAATAACAACGACTAATTCTATTAGGGTAAAACCAAATGTCTTTTTGGTGTTCAGTTTTTTGGGCATCAATGAACATCCTTTTTATTTTATTTTGAAATTAATTTTAAGTTAAAAAATATTTTTATGCGAGTTGTTGGCTATTTAAGTGGAGTAAGTGATCTGATGGGCAGTTGGAAAGAGTTTATAGCACTAGAGAAAAAGAAAGCGTATTTTGTCGCGCTTGAGCAGTTTCTAGCTAATCAAAGGCGACTTGATAAAGTCATCTTTCCGCCATCGGAAGATATCTATAATGCGTTTGATTTAACCCCGCTAGATAAGGTTAAAGTGGTGATCCTTGGGCAAGACCCTTATCACGGTGCAGGCCAAGCTCATGGCTTATGCTTCTCGGTTCAAGCTGGAGTTAAAACGCCACCATCATTGGTAAATATTTATAAAGAACTTCAGCAAGATATTGCAGATTTTGAAATCCCGAAACACGGTAACTTAACTCATTGGGCCAAACAAGGTGTGTTGTTGCTCAATACAGTATTAACGGTTGAAGAAAGTAAGGCTCACTCACACTCAAAGGCTGGATGGGAGACTTTTACCGATAATGTAATGCAATGTCTTAATGAACGTGAGGAGTCTATTATATTTGTGTTGTGGGGCGCACATGCGATTAAAAAAGGTAAGTTGATTACTGCAGAGCATCACCATGTTCTATCTGGTCCCCATCCATCACCATTATCTGCGTATCGTGGTTTTTTCGGCTGCCAGCATTTTTCGAAAACAAATCAGCTATTGAGTGACCTAGGGGAAACTCCAATTAATTGGCATGTTTGAATATATCTGAAACTGTCAGCGCCGTTAATAGCAATAAAAAATGCCCCGAACTTTTAAAGTGCAGGGCATTTATTTTCAGATTTATTTTGTGCGTATAATTAGTTATTACGCTGAACTGAAATTTTGGCTAATGAAATCAAAGCAGTTTTATATTCACTATCAGCTATTGGCGCAAGGGCAGCAATGGCTTTATCTGCTTCTTCATCTGCTTTTTTCTTCGTGTATTCAAGAGCGCCAGATTCTTTTAATGCCGCGACTATTTCATCAATTGCCTTGGTACCATCACCTTTTTCAATGGCTTCTTTAATTAACACTTTCGCTGTGTCATTGCCGTGTGCCATGGCATAGATTAAAGGTAGAGTTGGTTTACCTTCTGCTAGGTCGTCACCAATATTCTTTCCAAGCTCTTCAGAATCCGCAGTGTAATCAAGTAGGTCATCAGTTAGCTGGAATGCAGTACCGAGAAACTTACCGTATTCGCCTAATGCGGTTTGTTGCTCTTTACTCACATCTGCAATGACACCTGTGAGTAAGGTCGCGGCTTCGAATAATTTAGCTGTTTTACAGTAAATCACTCGCATATAATTCTCTTCAGTGGTTTCAGGGTCATTACAATTCATTAATTGTAAAACCTCACCTTCTGCAAGAATATTGGTGGTATCAGCTAAAACCCGTAGCACTTTCATGCTGTCGAGTTCTGTCATCATTTGGAACGAACGAGTATATAAGAAGTCTCCAACTAGGACGCTAGCACTATTTCCAAAAAGCGCGTTGGCCGTTTTACGGCCGCGTCTTAATGTAGATTCATCTACTACATCATCGTGCAGTAAAGAGGCTGTATGGATGAATTCGATAATAGCGGCTAACTTAAGATGTTCTTCACCTTTATAGTCAATAGCACGCGCTGCTAATACTGAAAGTAGTGGGCGAAGTCGTTTACCGCCACCATTGATAATGTAAAAACCTAGTTGGTTTATTAATGCAACATCAGACTCAAGTTGTTTGTAAATTAACTGATTAACGGCTTGCATGTCATTATCAGCTAGTTGACGAATGGCGTTCAAATCCATAATGGTCTCTAGTAATTAGGCTATCAGGCAAATTATATTGCCCACTATATAAGGTTCAAATTGTATATTAACAAATTTTAGCTAAAATTCATGCCTTAGACAGCTTTTGTTCTTAGAATGTGGGAGTTAAACCGAGCTTTTTTTATTGATTCAAATTTAACGCTTGCCAGAATGCAAATCTTCCCGTMSAGAMTYMGCGATCAGTTATCTAGAGTTAAAATTACTCAATGTTTCTAGCAAGCATACGATTGCTTTTGATATTGAAGAATTACGTCCGTTACCATTATTACAATGGGATTAGCTTTAGCGGGCTATAAGTATCTTTGCAGTGAAGGCTGTAGCATTAAGGAAT
>NZ_VKHR01000048.1 GCF_009663145.1 Shewanella sp. TC10 | reverse complement strand
CKTCCGATTWAGCCACTTTGAGAAATATAATTGAATGCACCGTTTTGCTCTAAAAGAACAAAAGCTTCATCGCTATCGATTTCAACTTTATGGTCAACAAGTGCAGCATAAACAATATCACCACCGACTGGGTCGATTTTGATGTTTAGCTGATCAGTGTTAACTGTAATCAGATTTTGAGTCGCCGGTAATTGAACAGGCATGCTTGAATCAGCATCGGGTACATCGCCTATATTTGACGAAGGTACGTTATTCGTTTGAACAACCGATTGTGTTGCTGTCGGTTGTGGTGCTTTATCGTCTTGCCATGCTTGCCAAAGTAAAAAACTGACAAACAGTAGTGCGATAAGCATTAAATTGCGTTGAGATTCCATAGCCTATTTGTTACACCTGTCATTTTTAGGGGGGACGGGATCACTTCCGCCGGGATGTAAAGGGTGACATTTTAGTATGCGTTTCGCTGCAAGCCAACAACCTTTCGCAGTTCCATGCGTTTTTATTGCATCAATAGCATAAAACGAGCACGTTGGATGAAATCGGCAGCGAGGTCCCAGCATGGGGCTGATAAGAAGTTGGTAACCACGAACTACTTTAATGGCTAACCTTTGTAACGACGACTGAGTTTGCGCCATAACTTCTCTGTTAACTTATGTAATTCTGCATTTTCCATATCGACCACGCCATTTCGAACCAAGACAACAATATCAAGATTTGGGATGTCATGCTGATTTAAACGGAAATTTGTTCTGATTATTCGCTTAATACGGTTACGGTCGCTGGCATTTTTAACAAAACGTTTAGCAACTGTTAATCCAATACGAGGATGTTGTTCTGAATTAGGTATCGCGAGCAGAGTAATTTCAGCAGAAGATGCTTTGATAGGGTTTGAGAATACAGATTTAAATTGCGCGGGAGTTAACAGACGTAACTCCCGCGTAAAAGCATAGCTAGTCACTATGAATATCTACCGATTAAGCAGATAAACGAGCGCGACCTTTTGCACGACGACGTGCAATCACTTTACGGCCGCCTACAGTGGCCATACGTGCGCGGAAGCCGTGAGAACGCTTACGCTTCAGGTTGCTTGGTTGAAAAGTACGTTTACTCATTTTGGCAATCCGTATATTTAGTAGTTAATAAACCTTACATTCTTAAAATAAGAGGTAAGGGCAAAAAAGAGGCCGAATTGTAATCACTTTAATCACTACCGTCAACAAGGAAAGTAGCTATATGCACAATTTTTACCTAATTACTTTTCCGTTAAACTGCAAATATTCACCACAGGATGTGGATAACTCTGTGAATCAACACTACATGTTGTGGATCAAAGGTAGTTTAACCAGATCAAAGCGCGGCTATTATAGATCAAGAGTGATCGGTTAATAAAGCAGGATCTGCGAACAAATACGATTAATTGGATCGTTTTTGATCTTTAAAGATCACAGATATCCACATACAATGATCCGGCTGGGGATAAATATTTTATTATCGATAGCGATCATTGAGATCTAACGATAGAATACCCCTCCTTCAACAAACGATATTAAGGAATATTAAGTGGCGGTTTCACTTTGGCAACAATGTATCGGCAGGCTGCAAGACGAACTTTCTGCGCAGCAATTCAGTATGTGGATCCGTCCGCTACAAGCTGAAATGGATGGCGATACTTTGGTACTTTATGCACCTAATCGTTTTGTACTTGATTGGGTTCGAGATAAGTACATCAATATCATTAATCAATTTTTTACTGAACAGTTAGGTGGAAATGCCCCTAAACTGCGCTTTGATATTGGTAGCCGTCCGTCAGCAGTAAAAACACCTGCGCCAGTTAAGGCAGAAGTTAGACCGACGCAAAGTACTCAAACTAAGCAACGAGTCAGTACTGCATTTAATACTCAAGCTGAGCCGGTTGAGCATGCAAACCATCGCAGTAACATCAATCCGACTTATCAGTTTGATAATTTCGTTGAAGGTAAATCAAACCAATTAGGTAAAGCTGCTGCACTTCAAGTGGCAGAAAATCCTGGCGGTGCTTATAACCCGTTATTTTTATATGGCGGCACCGGTTTAGGTAAAACCCATTTACTTCATGCTGTGGGCAATGGAATTATCAAGAATAATCCCAATGCTAAAGTGGTTTACATGCACTCTGAGCGTTTTGTTCAGGACATGGTTAAAGCACTTCAAAATAATGCAATTGAAGACTTCAAACGTTATTACCGCAGTGTTGATGCGCTTTTTATTGATGACATTCAATTCTTTGCCAATAAAGATCGTTCTCAAGAAGAGTTCTTCCATACCTTTAATGCACTATTAGAGGGTAATCATCAGATCATTTTGACATCGGATAAATACCCGAAAGAAATTGACGGTGTAGAAGATCGTTTAAAATCTCGTTTTGGTTGGGGCCTAACGGTTGCTATTGAGCCACCTGAACTTGAAACCCGCGTGGCAATTTTAATGCGTAAAGCACAAGAGAGCGGCATTAACCTTCCTGATGAAGTGGCGTTCTTTATTGCTAAGCGCTTACGCTCAAATGTGCGCGAGCTTGAAGGTGCATTAAATCGAGTTATTGCAAATGCCAATTTTACTGGCAGGCCGATTACCATTGATTTTGTCCGTGAAGCATTACGTGATTTATTAGCGCTACAAGAAAAATTAGTGACCATTGATAATATTCAAAAGACCGTCGCTGAATACTACAAAATCAAAATGGCAGATATGCTATCTAAGCGTCGTTCTCGTAGTGTTGCGAGACCTCGTCAAGTCGCAATGGCATTATCAAAAGAACTGACAAACCAAAGCTTACCTGAAATTGGGGACGCCTTTGGCGGTCGTGATCATACTACCGTACTACACGCATGCAGAAAAATTGCTCAATTGCGTGAAGAAAGTCATGACATTAAAGAAGATTATGCTAACTTGATACGTACATTATCTTCTTAATATCAGGAAATTGAGACGAATGAAATTTTCAATTGATAGGGATGCCCTATTAAAACCACTTCAATTAGTGTGTGGCGCTGTAGAAAGACGTCATAACTTACCTATTTTATCAAATCTGCTTGTTGAAGTGAGTGAAGACTCACTTAAGTTGACAGGTACGGATTTAGAAGTTGAGCTTGTAGGGCAAGCGCCTATACAAGGTGAAATTGAAGTGGGTAGTACGACTGTTCCAGCTAAAAAGCTTTTAGATATCGTCAAGTCCCTTCCTGAACAAGTCGAAATCAAAATTGAACAACAAGAAAACAAATGGTTATTGCGCTCTGGCCGTAGCCGTTTTTCGTTAGCGACATTACCGTCGTCTGATTATCCAAATGTTGAAGCTTTTCAAGCCGAGATAGAGTTCAGCCTAAAGCAAGGCACACTTAAGTCGATTATTGATTCAACCCAATTCTCAATGGCAAACCAAGATGTACGTTATTACCTCAATGGTTTGTTATTTGAAACATCGGGGACTTCATTAAAAGCGATTGCCACCGATGGACATCGTTTAGCATTGAGCCATCGCGATATTGGTATCGAATTACCAGAAAAACAAGTCATCGTACCGCGTAAAGGTGTGGTTGAAATGTCGCGCTTGTTAGAAAGTGAAGACAAAGAGATTAATATTGCCATTGGTGATAGTGCTATTCGTGCGACAACAGATAATGCAGTATTTACCAGTAAGCTTGTAGATGGCCGTTTCCCTGATTATCGCCGCGTGTTACCTAAAGGTGGTAATAAGATTGTCGTGGCGAGCCGTAATCACTTAAAGCAAGCATTAACCCGTGCTTCTATTCTATCGAATGAGAAGTTTCGTGGTGTTCGTATTCAGCTTGAGCCCGGTTTATTACGCATTACTGCCAATAACCCAGAGCAAGAAGAAGCGGAAGAAATTATCGACGTTGAATACAATTCTGAGAATTTAGAAATTGGTTTCAATGTGAGTTATTTGCTAGATGTATTAAACAACTTAGCCAGTGACGATGTCAGAATCACGCTGATTGATGGAAATTCGAGTGCGTTGATAGAAAACCATGCAGAAGAAGATTCAATGTATGTCGTGATGCCTATGCGTTTATAGAACATATTTTAAAGAGTCGACTTACTGTAACTTCTGCAGTTACAGCGACAAGAAGGTGCTACATTAGGGCACCTTCTTTTGTTTTACCTCTTTGCTGATAGGTTTGAGAAATTACCACTCATGAGCTTAACCCGTCTTAATATTGCCCAGTTTCGAAATATCCTTTCGGCATCATTACAACCTGAGCCAGGTTTAAACCTGATTTATGGTGAAAATGGCAGTGGAAAGACCAGCATATTAGAGGCGATATACTTTTTGGGAATGGGGCGTTCTTTTCGAAGCCATTTATCTCAAAGAGTGATTAATGTTGAACAAGACAGTTTAACCTTGTTTGCCCAGCTGGAAATGGAATCTGGTGAAGCCAAATTAGGCCTACGACGTTTTCGAAATGGTGATATTGACGTTAAATTAAATAGCGACAAAGTGAAGCGTTTATCTGTTTTAGCAGAAACTTTACCTATTCAAGTTATCACCCCAGAAAGTTTTTCTTTGCTATTTGAAGGCCCAAAAGCGCGTCGACAATTTATTGATTGGGGCGCTTTTCATGCAGACGTAAATTTTTATCAAGCATGGGTGAATACGAGAAGAATTTTAAAGCAAAGAAATCAACTTCTTAGAGATGGTTCTTCTTATGCCACAATTCAATTTTGGGATAAGGAATTGGTGCGGTATGCTGAACAAGTTACTTCGATACGAAATCACTATGTAGACTCGTTAAATGAGCTACTTAAGGGTATAATCGAAGAGTTTTTACCACGAGTTGATATTAAGGTTTCTTTTACTCGTGGCTGGGATAGCAAAACGGATTTTGCAGAGTTACTCGAAACTCAATATCACAGAGATTTATCATCGGGAAATACAGGCAGTGGACCACACAAAGCTGATTTAAGATTACGTGTTGGCAACCTCCCTGTGCAGGATGCATTATCCCGAGGACAGTTAAAATTATTAGTCTGTGCACTGCGTATTGCACAAGGCAAATTGCTTCAAGAACAACAAAACAAGCATAGTATTTACCTTGTGGATGATCTTCCATCTGAGTTGGATGCACAACATAGGCAGCTATTGCTAAAACAGTTAACCGAAACCGGTGCACAAATTTTTGTCACAGCGATTGATCCTGTTGCAATAGTCGATTCGCTGGCAAGCCCGCCAAGTAAAATGTTTCATGTGGAACATGGGCAAGTCACGGTAGTTGAATAAAAACGAGAGAGAAATATGTCAGAGAATAGTTATGATTCTTCGAGTATTAAGGTTTTAAAAGGCCTTGATGCAGTTCGTAAGAGACCAGGGATGTACATCGGTGATACAGATGATGGTACGGGTCTTCATCACATGGTATTCGAAGTGGTCGATAACTCTATCGATGAAGCCTTAGCGGGTCACTGTAATGACATTACTATTACCATTCATGCTGACGGCTCAGTGTCTGTTACCGATGATGGTCGTGGTGTTCCAGTTGCTATCCATGAAGAAGAAGGGGTATCAGCTGCAGAAGTTATTATGACCGTACTTCATGCTGGTGGTAAGTTCGATGATAACTCATACAAAGTTTCTGGTGGTTTGCACGGTGTTGGTGTTTCAGTAGTCAACGCGTTATCAGAAAAACTGCAAATGACCATTCGTCGTGATGGCCACATTTATGAGCAGTTTTACACTATGGGTGTGCCAGATGCGCCAATCGCACCAGTAGGTGATACTGATAAAACCGGTACTCATATCCGTTTTTGGCCAAGCCCAGAAACCTTCTCAGATACCTTGTTCCATTTTGATATTCTTGCCAAGCGCGTACGTGAATTATCATTCTTGAACTCTGGTGTGGGTATCCGCTTAGTCGATGAGCGTGACGACCGTAACGAATTCTTTAAATACGATGGTGGTATCAGCGCATTCGTTGATTACCTAAACCGTAACAAAACACCAATCAATAAAGATGTGTTCCATTTCACCCAAGAGCGTGAAGACGGCATTACTGTTGAAGTCGCAATGCAATGGAATGATGGTTATCAAGAAAGCATTTTCTGTTTTACCAACAACATTCCACAACGTGATGGTGGTACTCATTTAGCGGGTTTCCGTGGTGCACTAACGCGTAACTTAAATAACTATATGGAGCGTGAAGGCTTCAATAAAAAAGGCAAAACCAATGCCACGGGTGACGATGCTCGTGAAGGGTTAACTGCTGTTATTTCAGTTAAAGTACCAGATCCTAAGTTCAGCTCACAAACCAAAGACAAACTGGTTTCTAGTGAGGTGAAAGGCGCGGTAGAACAAACAATGGGTGAGCAGTTAAATGATTACCTATTAGAAAACCCTGTTGATGCTAAGTTAATTGTTGGCAAAATTGTTGATGCTGCACGTGCCCGTGAAGCGGCTCGTAAAGCTCGTGAAATGACTCGTCGTAAAGGCGCATTAGATTTAGGTGGTTTGCCAGGTAAACTTGCAGATTGCCAAGAGAAAGACCCTGGTCTTTCTGAAATATACATAGTGGAAGGGGACTCTGCTGGCGGATCAGCCAAGCAGGGACGTAACCGTAAAAACCAAGCGATTCTTCCGCTTAAAGGTAAAATCTTAAACGTTGAAAAAGCACGTTTTGATAAAATGTTATCTTCGCAAGAAGTGGCAACGCTAATTACTGCACTAGGTTGTGGTATCGGTCGTGACGATTACGACCCAGAGAAAACCCGTTACCATAACATTATTATCATGACCGATGCCGACGTCGATGGCTCGCACATTCGTACCTTGCTATTGACCTTCTTCTTCCGTCAAATGCCTGAGTTGATTGAGCGCGGCTATATTTATATTGCACAGCCTCCTTTATTCAAAGTGAAAAAAGGTAAGCAAGAGCAGTACCTAAAAGATGAACCAGCATTAACTGAGTACCTAACTACTCAAGCGTTAGATGGCACACATATTTACCCGACTGCGGGTGCACCAGGTATGACTGGTGAACCTTTAGAGCGTTTAGTGAGCCAATATCGTGAAGTTGAAGCAATCATTGAGCGTTTAGCTAAACGTTACCCTGAGTCTATTACTAATCGTATGATCCATCATCCAGGTGTGAGCAATGAAATGCTATCAGATGAAGGTCAAATGAAGCAGTGGTGTGATGCATTCGTGGCAGACTTAATTGAACTTGAGTCTGACGGTGTTATCTACAGCATTGAGCCAGTATTAGATCCAGAGCGTAAAGCTTATCTACCTAGCTTAACGATTCGTAAGCACGGTATTGATACGAATTACTTGTTTAGTTATGACTTCTTCCAGTCAAACGACTACTCGCTGATTGCCAAGTTAGGTAAAGCGTTGGACGGTATGATTGAAGAAGGCGGTTACATCAAACGTGGTGAGCGTATGAAGGAAGTGGAAACTTTCTTAGAAGCGCTTGAATGGACGATGAGCGAAGCTAAGCGTGGTCTTTATATCCAACGTTATAAAGGATTGGGTGAGATGAACCCTGAGCAATTGTGGGAAACTACAATGGATCCTGAAACCCGTCGTATGTTACGTGTGACCATTGAAGATGCAGTAGGTGCTGACCAACTCTTTACCACTCTAATGGGTGATCAAGTAGAGCCACGTCGTGACTTTATTGAAACGAACGCGTTAAACGTAGCTAACTTAGATGTTTAATCTTAAAACAAGTTAGTTAATTAAAGTGGGCGCCTAATGATAGGTGCCCATTTTTGTTTTATGCTTTATAAAACCAAATATATCAAGTTGTTACCTGTAGTATAGGTATTTCCCATGTTCAAGAAACTGTTTAACAAGATGTTCAATGTTCGCACTAATCAAGAAGTCAGCGAAGCGAAAGCATTGAATCCGCAGCACAATGTTTTATCTAAGGGTAAAACGGTTCAAGCCTCCACTGTAAATACGCAAAAATCTACAGTCAGTAATGTAGCTAACAAAGCGGCTTCGTTGGCGATTACGGTTGACTCTTCAGCGCTGTTTTATAGTTTATTATTTCCTGTTAGCGACCAAGATACTGGCGCAATGGCTAATAACTTAGAGCGCAATGTGCTGGCAAAAATTGAACAAGCTTTCAGTTCGCCACAGCAAATTGCCGAAAAAGTATTAAAGTTGCCGAGCCGTATATCTGAGTTAGATAGAAAGTTGGCTGAGGATGATGTGGATACCAAAGCGCTATTGAACTTGATTGAACAAGATCCATTATTGAGTATTGAAGTTTTAAAACTCTGTAACTCAAGTGCATTTAAGCGCTCAGATAAAGATATTACCAACTTACAACAGGCGGTAGTGCAAATTGGACTTAAGCAGTTACAACTGTTTGTACGCACTAGCTTGATGAAAGAAATGATCAATATAAAGCCTATTTACTTTAGGCGTTTTGGTGCTGAAATTTGGCGTCATTCAATGCAAGTAGCTTTTCTTGCAAATGAGCTTTCAGAGCAAGATAGTGATACCGCCTTTTTCTTGGGCCTATTGCATGATGTTGGCAAAATTGCGATTTTTAAGATGATGATTGAAGCATTTCGTCTAGCTGAACCTGGTGAGCAACCTAGTTCGGTTTTGTTTAAACAAGTGATGACAACTAAGTCTTTAGTATTGAGTGCATTATTAGTGAAGCATTGGGAGGAGTTACCCACTCAGTTCGAACAAGCTTTAGCACAACTTGCAAATACTCATCATCGGCCGACAGATCCAATGGCGTTAGCTGTGTGGCGGGCAAATATTATTAGTGAATGTTCGATGTTAAAACAAGTTGATAAATTAACCGCAGAAGCACTGAGTCAATTATTAGCTCAAGTGGGTATTGATGAGGTAACTTTTGAAAAGCTGCACAAAAAGTTAATAACCCTTTAATTAAAAAATTAATCAGTATTCAAAATTTTGCATAAAAAAACGCGCCTTAAGGCGCGTTTTTAATAAAGCTTACTGGCTTATCAATGTCAGCTAGAGCTGTTACTGAAGTAGCGAAATGTCAGCGGCATGTAAGAACTGGTCACGTAAGCTATTGAGTAGCGCTAAGCGGTTATTCTTCAATGCTTGATCATCAGCCATTACCATTACATCTTCAAAGAAAGTATCAACACTTTCACGAAGGCTTGCTAATAATGCTAATGCTTCTTGATAGTTAGCTGCTGCAAATAAAGGTGCAAGTTGTGGTTGTAACTCGTCTAATTTCTCCGCTAATGCCTTTTCAGCACTTTCAACTAAAAGCCCTGAATCAATAGCTGAAGGGATTTCGCCTTCAACTTTAGCCAAGATGTTAGATACACGCTTATTAGCAGCAGCAAGTGCAGAGGCTTGCTCTAATGTTCTAAAGTGAGCAACGGCTTTAATGCGGCTTTCAAAGTCTGCTGGAGCAGTTGGTTTGCGAGCTAGCACGGCTAAGATGACGTCAACACCCACACCTTGATCTTGATACCAAGCACGGAAACGGCCCATAAAGAACTCAAGAACTTGTTCAGACACTTTATCGTTAGTCAGGTTTTCACCGTGTAATTCTTTTGCTTTAGCAATCAAATCAACTAAATCTAACGGTAAATTGTTTTCTAAACACAGACGCAAAATACCGATAGCAGCACGGCGAAGTGCGAATGGATCAGCAGCGCCTTTTGGTGCTTGGCCAATACCAAAAATACCCACTAAGGTATCTAACTTTTCAGCCAGCGCAACACAGATTGAAATCGGTGCTGTTGGTACAGTATCACCAGAAAACTTAGGCTTATATTGCTCTGCTAACGCAACAGCAACGGCTTCAGTTTCACCATCTAAGCGGGCGTAATGCATGCCCATAGTGCCTTGAAGGTCGGTAAACTCCATTACCATATTGGTCATCAAGTCAGACTTTGACAGTAAACCTGCGCGAGCAGCTTCTTCACTATTTGCACCTATGCTGGTGGCAATGTAACCAGCCATAGCAGAAATACGTTCAACACGGGCTTTAATTGTGCCTAATTGCTTTTGGAAAACAACAGACTCTAAGCTTGCTAAGCGTGTTTCTAATGACTCTTTCTTATCTGTTTCAAAGAAGAATTCAGCATCAGCAAGGCGAGGGCGAACCACTTTTTCGTTGCCGGAAATAATTTGCTGAGGATCTTTTGATTCAATGTTAGTCACGAAGATAAAGTTCGGTAATAACTGACCCGCTTTATCAAATACTGGGAAGTATTTTTGATCGCCCTTCATGGTATAAACCAAGGCTTCAGCTGGCACATCTAAGAACTTTTCTTCAAAGCTTGCAGTTAATACTACAGGCCATTCAACCAATGCTGTGACTTCTTCAAGTAATTCATCTTCAAGCTCTGCAACACCGCCAATTTCTTTGGCTGCAATTTCTGCATTTGCTTTAATGATATCTTTTCGACGTTGGTAATCAGCTAAAACTTTGCCCCGAGTTTCTAATTCAGTTAAGTAGTTGTCTGCATGATCTAGCTCGAAGGTATCAACGCCCATAAAGCGATGGCCACGAACCGTTCGGGCTGATTCAATACCTAATAATTCACCAGCAACTAACTCATCACCTAATAACATGGTTACGGTGTGAACAGGACGGATAAACTGTGTGGTATTGCTACCCCAGCGCATTGGCTTAGGGATAGGTAACTTATCAAGTGACTTTTGCGCCATAGCAGCAATTAAAGACTTAGTTTCAACACCAACCACTTTTGCTTGATGTAATAACCATTCGCCTTTATCTGTTTTAAGGCGGTCAGCTTGCTCGACGGTAATACCGTTACCACGAGCCCAGCCCATAGCGGCTTTAGTTGGGTTACCTTCAGCATCGAATGCTTGTGCAACAGCTGGACCACGTTTTTCTACCACTTTGTCAGCTTGAGCTACAGCTAATTGCTGAATACTAATCGCTAGGCGGCGAGGCGCGGCATACCAAGTGGCATCAGCAAAGGCTAGTTCTGCTTTGGTCAACTCTTCGGTAAAGTTAGCTAAAAAAGATTCAGCCAGTTTACGTAATGCTTTTGGTGGTAACTCTTCAGTACCCACTTCAATGAGTAAGTTTTCAACGTTCATATTTTACCTCTACTTACACATTGGGAAACCAAGCGCTTCGCGTGCTTGGTAATAAGATTCTGCAACACCTTTAGCCATAGTACGAACACGCAAGATATAACGTTGGCGCTCCGTAACTGATATAGCATGGCGAGCATCAAGTAAGTTAAATGCATGAGAGGCTTTCATTACTTGCTCGTAAGCAGGTAATGGTAAAGGCTTTTCAAGTGCTAATAATTTTTGGCAAGCTTTTTCACAATCATCAAATTGCTTAAATAGCACTTCAACATCAGCATGTTCAAAGTTGTAAGTTGATTGCTCAACTTCATTTTGATGGAAAATATCGCCGTACATGACTTTACCCATAGGGCCGTCAGTCCAAACAAGATCATAAACGCTATCAACTTCTTGGATGTACATCGCTAGACGTTCTAAACCATAGGTGATTTCACCCGTTACTGGTTTACACTCTAAGCCACCCACTTGCTGGAAGTAAGTGAATTGCGATACTTCCATACCGTTTAACCAGACTTCCCAACCTAAACCCCAAGCACCTAGTGTTGGCGATTCCCAGTTGTCTTCAACGAAACGTACATCATGTACGCCCATATCTACGCCTAAGGCTTCTAATGAGCCAAGATAAAGCTCTTGAATATTACTTGGAGAAGGCTTTAGCACGACTTGGAATTGGTAGTAATGCTGAAGACGGTTAGGGTTTTCACCGTAACGGCCATCGGTAGGTCGGCGACATGGTTGTACATAAGCACTGCTCATTGGCTCTGGGCCTAATGAACGTAAGAATGTCATTGGGTGAAATGTACCTGCACCCACTTCCATGTCCAATGGTTGAACGATTGCGCAACCTTGCTGCGCCCAGTATTCCTGCAGGGTCATAATGAAGCCCTGGAATGTCTTTACGTCGTGTTTCGTCGTCATGTCCGCTTATCTACTGATTGAGGCTGAAAATAGAAAATGGTTTTGATTATACCTTGTAGATTAATGCAGATGTAGGTTATTTTTTAACGTAGAGATTAAAATTTTAAATGGGCAATACAAATGGATCAGAAACGCTGTGCTTGGTTAAGCAACGACCCGCTTTATATTGATTATCATGATAACGTTTGGGGAAGGCCAGTTTATGATCCCATTGAACTATTTGAGAAGCTTTGTCTTGATGGTCAACAAGCGGGATTGTCTTGGATTACTATTTTAAAAAAGCAACATAATTACCAAGCCTTGTTTGCTAACTTCGACCCTAAAATCATTGCCACATTCGATGAAGCTAAAGTAGAGGAGTTATTACTTAACCCTGGGATTGTTAGAAACCGTTTAAAGGTGAATTCTATCATTCGAAATGCTAAAGCCTATTTGGCTTTTGTGGAACAAGGAAATAACTTTTCTGAATTCCTTTGGGAGTTTGTTGGTGGTAAACCTAAGATAAATCATTTCAAGTCTATGTCAGAAGTGCCTGCACAAACGCCTGAGTCTGAGGCTATGTCTAAAGCACTCAAAAAACTGGGCTTTAATTTTGTTGGACCGACAATTTGTTATGCATTTATGCAAGCTGTAGGTATGGTTAATGACCATTCAACAGACTGTTTTCGTTATGGAAAGTAATATTTATCAGGTTCGATATGTAAATAAAAAGGGATGTTCCACGTGGAACATCCCTTTTTTATACTCAACAAATAGGCTTAATTATTTAGTTGTTTCAAAGAAAAACGGTTTACGCTTAATTTCTTCACCATTTAACTGGTTCATGGTTTCGGCGTTATATAATTTACCGTTTGCCATGGTGTACGTCACTCTGTCAGTGACGCGAATATCAGTTAATGGATCACCATCAATAACAATAATGTCAGCTAATTTTCCTTCTTTAATTGAACCGATTTGATGGTCCATTCCAAAGGTTTTCGCTGGATTAATTGTGGCTGTTTTTAATACATCCATATTGCTCATTCCGCCTTGGGCGAACATCCACATTTCCCAATGTGCTGCTAAACCTTCACGCTGACCATGAGCGCCAATATTTGGATGAATACCAATTTCATTCAGTTCATTTGCAACGCGAGCAACATTAAAGTGGTTGTAATGGGCATCTGGTGCTTTGGTTCTACGCATAGAGCGAGCGTTAAGAATATCACTCGGCACGTACATACTTAAACGAGGATGAGCCCATACGTCAGTTTTGTCATACCAGTAATGCTCACCAGAAATACCACCATAAGCGACAACTAATGTTGGCGTATAGGCAACTTCAGTTTGGCTCCAGAACTGTTTGATATCACTGTAGATTGAACCTGCTGGAAGAGAATGTTCAATTGTCGTATGACCATCGGCAATCATTGATAAGTTGTGTTGCAGTAAGCTACCGCCTTCAGGCACAACCATCATTTCAAGTTCACGCGCAGCTTGGATTACTTGCTGACGTTGGTTACGACGTGGCTGGTTATAACTTTTCACACTAAAAGCACCGACTTTCTTTAAGCGATCTAAATGGAACTTGGCATCATCTAGTGAATCTACATGAGAAGTATACCCAGGTGCATTTGCGCCATACAAAATAGTACCAGTCGAGAATATACGTGGGCCAACGATGTTACCGGCTTTTTGCTGCTCAGAAGCCGCAAATATCTCAGTGGTATCATTTGATGGATCATGAATCGCTGTCACACCAAGCGATAAGCCAGAGTATAACTGCCAGTTTTGTTGAGGTATGATTTCATCATCAGCTTGACCACCATGTGCGTGAGCATCAAATAAACCCGGCATCAAAGTTTTACCTTTAATATCGATAACCTGTGCACCTTTCGGGATGGCTACGCTTGCATCACCGACACTAACAATTTTATTGTCAGTAACGATGACAACACCATTTTCAATGACTTGATCATTTTCCATGGTAATGATTTTTCCGCCAACAAAAGCGACTGTTCCACGTGGAACATCGGCTTTTTCTTTAAAGCCAATTGCTGTGACTGTCGGTTTTACTTCATCATCAGTTTTTGTATATTGAGTATCAACAGCTGCTTGGTATAAATCTGGGCCTAAGGTCCAGTAAAGCTCGTTACTCTTGTTGTTCCAACTTATACTTTCACCTGCGCGTACACTAAGTTGGGTTACTGGTAAATTAGTTGCTTTCGGGCTAATGCGTACAGTTTCACCATGTTTAGCGAATGGAGTTACATATACTCGGAAACGTTCAGAGAAAGCTAAGTGCTCACCATTTGGTGACACTCTAAATTCTGTAGCGTGCTCACTAGTGTAATGGGTACGCTTTTCGAAACCATCTAAGCTAATTGAAGATAGCTCAGGAGTTTCACCGTGATCCATAAAGTATACGCGTGAGTTATCTGCACCAAATTGTGGTTGATAACCATTAGCGGTAATTTTTATATTGTTCTTTTTCTTGACGTCGACTTTATATAACCCTGGCTCTTGTGACCAAGTTCGCGGTGTCATGTAACCGCCTTTAGCTTTGCGGTAAACAACAACTTTGCCATCAGGTGAAAAGGTCGGTTCTACATATTTACCTGGCTCTTTGGTTAATTCTTTACTGCGACCACCTTTGGCGCTAACGATACTAACAGTACCTTGGTCTTGGTCATTCCAAGTGGTAAAGACGATATTTTTACCATCACGTGACCATTGTGGGAAAAGTTCGTTTATATCATCATCAAGTCGAGTTAAACGTTTTTGTTTACCGTCTTCAATATCGCGGATCCAAAGTTTACCTAATGCTTCAAATACCACTTTCTCACCGTTAGGGGATACTTGTGCCATACGCAGCATTTTTACATCAAACTCATCTTGATCAAGGTTTTGAGTAAAACGAACAGAAGGTTGAACATCTAATTCCGTTTTAACAGAGAATGGAATATTTTCTACTTCTTTGTCTTTTACATTTAATTTATTGATTTTACCTTTGGCCCAAAATACGATTTCTTCGTTATCTTGTGTCCAAGACATCGTTGGGTATACACCATGAATAGCCCATGTTTCTTGCATATCACGGTCAAGGTTATCGTAAAGCTTAGTGTGTTTGCCTGATTTCAAATCTAATAAATACAGTGTCGACTGGAAACCATCACGCTTAATATAGGCTAGCTTAGTGCCATCAGGACTTGGTGTAGGTCGGATTGCACCGCCAGTCCCTTCAATTAATACTTCGATATCACCCGTTTGAGTATCGTAGCGTTTAATTTTATAAATTCCTTTTACAGAATCTTTTGAGTAGTGGAATGTTTTACCTGGTGTAGCATCTTGGCTGAAGTAAATATAACGACCATCTGGTGAGTAAGCGGGTTCACCTAAATCTTTTTGATCATTAGGTCTTTCTGTTAGTTTAACGCCTTCACCACCTGCGACATGATACATCCACACTTCACCAGCACCTAGGCTGCGACTTGCTGTAAAGTGTTTACGGGCAACGAGATATTGTGAATCTGGGCTCCAAGCTGGGCTGTTCAATAAACGAAACGTTTCAGAGGTTACAGCTCTTTGATTAGTGCCATCAGCATCCATTACCCATATATTATCACCGCCATTTTCATCAGAGGTAAAGGCAATTGATTTGCCATCTGGGCTATACACTGGCTGCATTTGCCACGCAATTCCCGAGACTATTTTTTTAGCTTCGCCACCGCTGATAGGCATTTGATAAATATCACCCAATAAGTCAAATACAATGGTTTTGCCGTCAGGAGAAACACTGACGTTCATCCAAGTACCTTCAGTAACATCAATTTGAAGTTTTTCTAAAGGCGCATTTGCAGGAGCATTTACTTGCCATTTTTCAGTTTCATCGGATGCGTTAACAGCTAATGAAGCACTCGCTAAGCTAAGCGCAATAGCAGTGTAGAGAGGTTTGATTTTTGAGGTAAACATGCACAGTCCATTTATGATTATCGTTATAGGGTAGAGTTACACTTTTATCAATCTAGTGTTGTTTGCGAGTTATAAAACTGATGATATTTATCGCATAAATTAAGCAAGAACTAAACAGTTTTTCTGTTTCAAATGATGACAGTACAAAAGCTATTTAGATTGTTCAGGATGAATAGAGAAGAGTGTTGATGGTTTAGCTTGCTGTCTAGAAATTGAAGAGGAGTTTTCTGAGTTTGATGAATATTAAATGGCAATTTTAACGGCTATTGATTATCAGCTTTTGTTAAATAGCTTTTGCAAATCGGATTTTTGTTAATAAGTTAGCTTATCGAATACGAACCGTATCTTCTACTTGAATTAGCCCTTCAGTGATAACTTTACAGGTAACACCACCTCGCCATTGGGGTAGCAATGCTTGCTCAAGACCAGGGTGTGCAATTTCCATTTTGGCACAAGGGTCGGTTTCGCCAGTGATAATTAAGCTAACATCATCACCAATTGAAATCACTTTACCGACATCATCAGCGCTAAACTGATAACCGTCGATTAAAATATTAGCTCGTCTCGTTAGCCAGTCTAAATCAGTATTGATTTCCTGACAGGCTTGTTGCCATTGTTCAACTGACATGACTGTGACTTGTCGTTTGCCTGGTCGGCCGAACACATCATTTTCTACACCACGAAGCAGGCTTACATTTGCACAAAAGACAGGATTCATTTTGCCTTTTTTAGCTGTTTTATAAGCAATTGCTTTTAGTGTAGACATGATTAGAGTCCTTTTTTTATCATATATTTATAAGGTGTTTGCTTAGTGTCGCTTGCAATAAGAGTATGATCCATAAATTCACAGAAGCTTGGAATATCTCTGGTTGTTGCTGGGTCATCAGCTGTAATAAGTAAAGTTTCACCTTCAGCCATTTTACGAACTGTTTTACGGATCATCATCACAGGTTCTGGACAACGTAAACCAAGGGCATCTAAATGATGTTCTGCAGTAGAAAATATTTCGCTCATACCAACTCTATATACGACTCACTATCAATAATTGCGCTAATTTTACTCTGGTTAAAACCTGTTGCAAGTGCTGAAACTGAGCTTTATTAGTATTTCGTGAACTAACACAGGATGTTCCACGTGAAACATTTATTTGAATGGGGCACTTTCCAAATAAAAAAGCCGCACTCTTCTAGGTGCGGCTTTCAATGTTAAGCGTTCTATTGAATCGCGATTAGCTTTCAACGCGCTCAAAAATCGTTGCGATGCCTTGGCCTAAGCCAATACACATAGTTGCAAGACCATACTTGGCGTCTTTAGCTTCCATTAAGTTGATCAAGGTAGTAGAAATACGTGTACCTGAACAGCCTAGTGGGTGACCCAATGCAATTGCTCCACCGTTTAAATTCACTTTCTCGTCAACAACATCTGTAAGACCTAGGTCTTTTACACATGGAAGCGACTGAGCTGCGAAAGCTTCGTTTAATTCAATCACGTCCATATCATCAACAGTTAGACCTGCACGTGCTAATGCTTTCTTAGTTGCTGGAACAGGGCCGTAACCCATGATTGCTGCATCACAACCGGCAACAGCCATTGAACGGATGCGAGCACGAATTGGTAGACCTAATGCTTTAGCTTTTTCTTCTTCCATAACTAACATTGCAGAAGCACCGTCAGATAACGCTGAAGAAGTACCAGCAGTCACAGTACCATTAGCAGGGTCGAACGCTGGGCGTAAACCTGATAGTGATTCGAGTGATGTTTCAGGACGAATGACTTCATCGTGAGTCACTTTAATTAATGCACCGTTAGCATCATGACCTTCAATTGGAACGATTTCACTATCAAAGCGACCTTCAACAGTTGCAGCATGGGCACGTTGATGTGAACGTACTGCAAATGCATCTTGTTGTTCACGGGTAATACCGTGCATTTTACCAAGCATTTCAGCGGTTAAGCCCATCATACCTGAGGCTTTAGCGACGTTACTTGCAAGACCTGGGTGGAAATCTACACCATGGTTCATTGGTACATGACCCATATGCTCAACACCACCAACGATAAAGGTATCGCCTTGGCCTGTCATAATGGCGCGGGTTGCCTGATGTAACGCATCCATTGATGAGCCACATAAACGGTTTACCGTAACAGCACCGGCTGTTTTTGGAATGCCTGCTAATAAAGCAGCGTTACGTGCGATATTAAAACCTTGTTCCAATGTTTGCTGCACACAGCCCCAAATAACATCTTCGATGTCATTTGGATCAAGCTTACTGTTGCGGCTTAATAATGATTTCATTAATTCAGCAGAAAGGGTTTCTGCGCGTACATTTCTAAATACTCCAGCCTTAGAGCGGCCCATTGGAGTACGAATGCAGTCGACGATTACAGCGTTTTTCATGATGTTATTCCTTTACTGCTAATTAGGCTGGGTAGTATGTGCCGTTAGTGGCTGCAAGCTCGCGCATTGCATCAGTCACTTGATATAAGCCGCCTAAGTGTGCAAATTTGTCTGCCATTGCAACAAAGTTAGCGACGCCCATAGTATCTAGATAACGGAATACACCGCCTCTAAATGGTGGGAAACCAATACCATAAACTAAGCCCATATCGCCTTCTGCAGGAGAAGCAATAATCCCTTCTTCTAAACAACGCACTGTTTCAATCACCATAGGGATCATACAACGAGCGATAATCTCGTCAGTTTCAAACTCTTTAAGTTCGCCAAACTCTTTACCCAATAATTCATAGCTTGTTGGATCTAAGTCTTTTTTAGGTTTACCACGACGGTCAACAGAGTAAGAGTAGAAACCTTTAGTATTCTTCTGACCAAAGCGTTCACTCTCAAACATGATATCGATAGCATCTTTACCATTTTTACCCATGCGATCTGGGAAGCCTTCAGCCATAACAGCTTGTGCATGGTGACCTGTATCTAGACCAACAACATCAAGTAAATAAGCCGGGCCCATTGGCCAACCGAACTGTTTCTCCATTACTTTATCTACTTTAGCAAAGTCAGCACCATCGGCTAACAAGCCGCTGAAACCAGCAAAGTATGGGAACAATACACGGTTAACAAAGAAGCCTGGACAATCGTTAACAACGATAGGGGTTTTGCCCATTTTACTTGCGTAAGCAACAACTGAAGCGATAGTTTCTTCTGATGAGTCTTCACCACGGATAACTTCAACCAAAGGCATTTTATGCACAGGGTTGAAGAAATGCATGCCACAGAAACGTTCAGGTTTCTTCATGCTCTTAGCTAGTAAGTTAATTGAAATGGTTGAAGTGTTTGACGCGATGATGGCGTCATCAGCCACATGCTGTTCAACTTCAGCAAGGACAGATGCTTTTACTTTTGGATGCTCAACAACGGCTTCAACGACGACGTCAGCATCTTTAACTGGGGCGTAATCTAAAGCTGGAGTGATGTTATTAAGAACCGCTGCCATTTTAGCTGGGGTAGAACGCCCACGTTTTACTTGGGCTGTAAGCAATTTAGCTGCTTCGCCTAGACCTAAATCTAATGCTGGCTGAGCAATGTCTTTCATGACAATTGGCGTGCCTTTACTTGCGCTTTGGTAAGCAATACCGCCGCCCATGATGCCCGCACCTAATACTGCAGCACTGTTCACTTGCTTAGCAAGTTTGCCGGCTTTTTTAGCTTTGCCTTTTACGAATTGGTCGTTTAAGAAAATACCAATCAGTGAAGTCGCAACTTCTGTTTTAGCCAGTTTGATGAAGGCTTGGTTTTCAACTTTAAGCGCTTCAGCGCGAGCTAGTGTTGCAGCTTGTTCAATAACATTCACTGCCATCATTGGAGCAGGGTAATGTTTACCAGCAACTTTAAACACCATGCCTTTAGCTGTAGCAAATGACATCATTGCTTCAACTTTTGGTAAGGTCAGTGGCTTAAGTTTACGGTCTCGACGAGACTGCCAATCAAGTTTTTCAGCGATGGCGTCTTTAAGCATTTGCAGTGCAGCAGCTTCAAGGTTTTCAGGAGCAACGACTGCGTCAATCGCGCCTACTTTTAATGCCGATTCAGGGCGTTGGTCTTTACCTGTGGTGATCCACTCAAGGGCGTTATCTGCACCAATTACACGAGGTAAACGAACTGTACCACCAAAACCTGGAATAAGACCTAACTTGGTTTCTGGTAAACCGATACGAGCATTGGTATCTGCGATACGTAAGTCAGTAGCAAGAATGGCTTCACAACCACCACCAAGTGCAAATCCGTTAACAGCAGAGGCTGTTGGGAAAGGTAAGTCTTCAAGTTTATCAAATACTGCACTCGCTTGTTCAACCCAAGCTAATAGTGTTGCATCGTCTAGTTCGAACAAACCTAGGAATTCAGTAATATCGGCACCAACAATATAGGTACTCTTACCTGATGTTAGTAATAAACCTTGAATGCTAGTGTTTTGCTTGATGCTTTCAAGAGCAGCATCTAATGAAGAGAGAGTTTCTTTATCGAATTTGTTAACTGAGCCAGGTGCATCGAAACACAACTTGGCAATGTTATCCTCTAATAACTCTACTTGAATTGTAGGACTTTGGTAGATCATTGCTTGCTTCCTTTTTGCTAAAAGCGACTTCCACATCACAATTACTGTGTTGTTATTTAGCTTTGATATCTAGCTTTTTATCACAGCAGCGACGGCCATCATTTGACCAGTTGCCAAACAGTGTGCGACGAAATGAGACAAATTACAACACTCAATTTAAACGTACGTTTAAATTTTTATCTGCTAGAGGCATTTTTGCCCTTTGTGATACACTTCACATGTTCTTAAACAAGAAAAATAACATCACAGGGATAGCAAAAATGGATCAGCTAGCTAATTTTTATCATGCGCACATTGCAGAATTAAATCGTCGGGTTGCCGAGATTGTCTCTCGAGAACAACTTGCTGGTTTAGTGATACATTCCGGTCAAGCTCATCGACAGTTTTTAGATGATTTAAGCTACCTGTTTAAAGTTAATCCTCAATTCAAAGCTTGGTTGCCTGTATTGGATAACCCTAATTGTTGGATTGTGGCCAATGGCACTGATAAGCCACAATTAATTTTTTATCGTCCAGTGGATTTTTGGCATAAAGTCAGCGATGAGCCTAGTGACTTTTGGGCTGAACACTTTGATATTAAATTATTAACCAAAGCTGACCGCGTTGCTGAGTTATTACCTAAAAATATTGCAGATTGGGCATATCTAGGTGAGCACCTTGATGTTGCTGAAGTATTAGGGATGACTAGGCGCAATCCTGATTCTGTTTTAAATTATTTGCATTACCACCGAGCCGATAAAACACAATATGAATTAGAGTGTCTTCGCCGTGCTAACCAAATTGCTGTTAAGGGACACCTTGCGGCTAAAAATGCTTTTTATAATGGTGGCAGCGAGTTTGAAATTCAGCAGCAATATTTATCGGCTATTGGTCAAACTGAAAATGAAGTGCCGTATGGCAATATTGTTGCCTTAAATCAAAATGCTGCCATTTTACATTACACAGCGCTTGAGCATCAGATCCCGTCACCACGATTATCTTTTTTGATAGATGCAGGTGCTAACTATAATGGTTATGCGTCTGACATTACCCGTACCTATTCATTTGAGAAAAATCGCTTTTATGAGCTGATTGTTGAAATGAACAAGATGCAGTTAGCGATTGTCGACTTAATGAAGCCAGGGGTTAAATATACCGATCTTCATTTAACCACTCATGTCAAATTAGCTGAATTAATGTTGGAATTTAATCTAGCTACTGGTGATGCTCAAGGTTTGGTTGAGCAGGGTATCACTAGCGTGTTCTTCCCACATGGTTTAGGCCATATGTTGGGGTTACAAGTTCATGATATGGGCGGGTTTTCACGTGATGAGCGTGGCACTCATATTCCAACACCTGATGGGCATCCATTTTTGCGATGCACTCGTGAAATACAAGCTAACCAAGTATTTACGATTGAACCTGGTATTTATATTATTGATTCATTATTAGGCGAGTTAAAAACCGATAAACGCCAATCGCAAGTAAATTGGGATACGGTTAATGAATTACGCCCATTTGGCGGTATTCGTATCGAAGATAATGTTATTGTTCATCAAGATCACAATGAAAATATGACACGAGAACTTGGCCTGATTGACTGAACAATACTTAATTCCTAATCAAACGCTGACGATTGAGGAAGACATTAAACACAGCCGCTTCATTACTGTACTATTTCATTGCAGTAGTGAAGCAGAGCTGAAGTGTGCACTTACTAACATAAAAATAACATATCCAGGTGCTAACCATTATTGTTATGCTTTTGTGGCGTCCGATCCTCAAAATAGTATCGCGATAGGCAGCAGCGATGATGGTGAACCTGCAGGTAGCGCGGGTCGACCTATGTTAGCCACATTACAAGGCTCAAGTATTGGTGAAATTGGTGCGATAGTGGTGCGCTATTTTGGTGGAACTAAACTTGGCGTCGGTGGTTTAGTTCGCGCATATTCTTCTGGAATAAAGTCAGGTTTAACTGAACTGACGACAATCACCAAGTATATACGTTACCCATCATCATTACTGTGCAGTTACCCTCAGCTTAATAATGTGGAATATCTGATAAATCAATTTGATGGCATTATTATCAATAAAAACTTTACTGATATGATAGAAATTGAGTTTGAAATTGCTAAAGCGTTTCATGATGACTTTAATCGTGAACTGGCGACTCAAACTCAAGGTCAACTTAAGGCAAAGTTTAACGTTTGATGGTGGGAAAAAGTATGCCAGAATATAAGGTTATATAACTGTGAAATTTACACGGTCTAAAACCAATGCCATGCAAACTAGTGCAATAATAAATGCAATATAAAACAATTATCAGAATAACCGGCCTGTTGATGGGATTATTTTCTATCACCATGTTGCCGCCAGCATTGGTTGCCATTCTTTATCAAGATGGTGGCGGAACTGCTTTTATTCAGGCATTTTGTGTTAGCTTATTTTTAGGTTTTTTATTGTGGTACCCGAACCGCAGACAAAAAGGCGATTTACGAACCCGTGAAGGCTTTTTGATTGTGGTGCTATTCTGGACCGTTCTAGGCTCCATTGGTGCTTTACCTTTTATTTTCTCCACCGAACCTAATCTCAGCTGGACTGACAGTTTTTTTGAATCCTTTTCTGCATTAACAACCACAGGTGCAACAGTGATTGTTGGCCTCGATGACTTACCTAAAGCTATTTTGTTTTACCGGCATCTACTGCAGTGGATGGGTGGTATGGGTATCATTGTACTTGCTGTAGCGATTTTACCGCTGTTAGGTATTGGTGGAATGCAGCTGTATAAAGCTGAAATTCCCGGCCCAGTGAAAGACAGTAAGATGAAGCCTAGAATTGCCGAAACGGCTAAAGCTCTTTGGTATATTTACCTGTTACTAACAGTCGCCTGTGCAACAGCATTTTATTTTGCAGGAATGGGGGCGTTTGATGCGATTTGTCATTCATTCTCAACCATTGCTATTGGTGGTTTTTCAACCCATGACGCCAGTATTGGCTATTTTGATAGTCCACTGATCAACGTCATTTGTGCGGTATTTTTGCTGATTGCTGCGGTGAACTTTAGTTTGCACTTTGCGGCTTTTAGTTGGCGCGGAATTAACTTTAAAGTGTACTTTCGCGATGCAGAGTTTAAGGCTTTAATTGGTATTCAGCTGGCATTAACAGCGATTTGTTTTGCGACTTTATATAGCTCAGGTATTTACGATACCCCAGAGCAAACCCTCGATTATGCTTTTTTCCAAGTGGTTTCTATTTCAACGACAGCTGGTTTTGGTACTGAAAGTTTTCATTCATGGCCATTATTTTTACCAATCTTACTGATCTTCTCTAGCTTTATTGGTGGTTGTGCTGGTTCTACTGGTGGTGGCATGAAAGTTATCCGCTTTGTATTACTGCTGCTACAAGGCTCGCGCGAGATGAAGCGACTTATTCATCCTAAAGCCATGTATTCTATTCGTATTGGTGGCTCGGCATTACCTGATCGTGTGATTGATGCCGTGTGGGGGTTCTTCTCTGCTTATGCGTTAGTGTTTGTGATTTGTATGGTGCTGTTAATGGCGATGGAGATGGATGCCATAACAGCATTTAGTGCGACTGCGGCAAGTATTAATAACTTGGGCCCTGGTTTAGGTGATGTTGCGAGCAACTATGCCAGTGTGACTGATGGCGCTAAATGGGTCTTAGTACTTGCAATGTTATTTGGTCGTCTCGAAGTGTTTACCTTATTAGTGCTGTTTACACCGACCTTTTGGAAAAACTAACCCAACCAATGTGTTAATGCCTAACTGGGAATGACCATTTACAAGGAATGAATATGTCGAATAATTTAATCATCTATTCAACTGTTGATGGGCAAACATTAGCAATATGTGAAAAGATTAAACAGCAACTAGAGTTAGCTGAACAGCAAGTTACCCTGAGCTCTCTTGAACAAGCAAATAGCTTAGTGTTAGACAGTTTTGATAAAATCTTAATTGGTGCAAGTATTCGTTATGGTAAGCACCGACCTGCGTTATTCGAATTTATTAATCAACATGCCGCGACATTAGATAAAGTGAACAGCGCTTTTTTTACCGTGAATGTGGTGGCCAGAAAGCCAGAAAAGAATACTCCTGAAACTAATCCTTATATGCAAAAGTTTTTAACCTTAACAAGCTGGAAGCCAAAGCTGTTGGGTGTGTTTGCGGGAAAAATTGATTACCCTAAATATCGAACCTTCGATAGAGTCATGATCCGCTTCATTATGTGGATGACCAAAGGGCCTACCGATACCAGTGGCACATACGAATTTACAGATTGGAATAAAGTAGATGAGTTTGCCAACGAATTTAAACAGCTATAAAGGTTGAAACTTTTAGATGGATTTAAAGCTAGGCTTTGAGTGACAGTCAAAGCCAGATAGATAGGTAAGCTGTATAGAACTGTATAACAGCCTTCTTTTATAGGTATTAGATTTAAAGCCGCTACTTAGCGCAATATAAACGATGCAAAATCGAAATCACTTCAGTCACTTCTTCATTCTTTAATGTGTAGTAAACATTTTGCGAGCTTTTACGTGTATTAACTAAATCCTGTGCGCGAATAACTGCAAGGTGTTGAGATAAAGCTGATTGACTCAGTGGCACTTTTTCGTTGAGTTCAGTCACACTGTGTTCTTTGTCGAGTAATAAGCACAAGATCATCAAACGATATGGGTTGGCAATAGCTTTTAACCATCTGGCTGCCATTTCCGCGTTACCTAACATCGAATCTACATCAATATTTTCAGACATCTATCTACCTTACCTGACTATATACATTAAATTTATTACCTAATTGGCATCATACTGCTGGCTTACACAGATCTCAATTTTATCGTTCAAATATATGAGTCATTTCTAATTTGTGATCAAAGAGCACGATTGCAATGGATTTTTTTGCCACAATGATTGCCTACCAGAGCAACCATCGGTGTAAAAATGGCAAAAACATTAGTGATTTATTACTCAAGAGGCGGTCATACGGCGCAAATTAGTCGTGCGATAGCTGAGCAGATTGTCCATAGTGGCCATCAGTGCGATGTGGTCAATATTCTTGATAATAATCATGCTGACATTGATTGGGCTAGTTATGACGCTATTGCGCTAGGTGCTTGTGTTCTTTACGGCTCTTACCATAAGTCAGTATTTGAATTTGTAACTCGCTACCAAGCAGAGTTAAGCAGTAAACCAAACAGCTTCTTTTGCGTTAATGTTGTTGCTCGTAAGCCAGAAAAACGCATTCCTGAGAACAATAAGTATCTGCAAAAGTTCATGGAACTTTCACCTTGGACACCACAAGATGTGAAGATTATTCCTGGTAAAGTAAATTACCCGTCTTGGACATGGTATGACAGCTTAGCCATTCGCTTAATCATGAAAATGACCGATGGACCAACAGACCCCACAAGCGTGATTGATTACACTGACTGGGATGATGTAAAAGTTTACGGCAATCATATTGTCAGCTTAGTTGAAGCTGAAGCAACTAGCTAAAACGCTTTATACAATATGTTCAGCAAAGAAAAAGGTGATGCTTTCAATGCATCACCTTTTTACTTTTTATCAACGAGAGTGGTTAACCGCAGCTGGTTAATATTTCCAAAAATTAGGCGCAAATAACACTGCTACAGTGATAATCTCAAGGCGGCCTAATAACATTCCAAATGCTAAAGCCCATTTAGCTACATCTGGTAAGCTTGAAAAATTCCCAGCAGGGCCAATAACAGGTCCTAATCCCGGTCCCACATTTGTGACTGCAGTAATGGCGCCACTAATGCTCGTTACTGGATCTAACCCCGTTAAAACTAGCGTCACTGCAATCAATAAAATCACGATAAAGAGCAACATAATGAAAGCCACTATCGAACGGATCACATCATTATCTATGGTGCGGTTGTTATAGCGCTTTTTGATTACAGCTTGTGGGTGAACTTGTTGAGTCAATTGCTGATGCATGACTTTAAGTGCTATTTGAAATCTGAAAATTTTAATCCCGCCAGAGGTAGAACCTGAGCAACTACCGACAAACATTAAAAATAAAAAAGTCAGGCTGGCAAATGCGCCCCATGCTTGATAATCCGTTAACCCATAGCCTGTCGTGGTGACAACTGAAACCACATTGAAGCTCGATAATCGTAAAGCATCCAAGTAGGCCATGTCAGATTTTAGCCATAGCCAAGTTCCGAGGCTGATTGAGACAAACACGATGAATTTGATAAAGCCTTTGACTTGTTCATCGTTCCAAACGTTAACCGAGCGTTGCTGAATAGATTGAACGAACATTAATAAAGGTAGGCCGCCAGCTGCCATGAACAATACCCCAATCCAATGGGCAGAAGGAGTAAACGCTGACATGGAGCTATCGGAGGTTGAATAACCGCCAGTTGAAAGGGTGGTCATGGCATGATTAATGGCTTCAAACCAATGCATACCCGATAAATGATAGGCCAGTGCGCACAGGACGGTTAACAACACATAAATCTTAAAAAGGTGCTTAGCCATGTGTTGGGTGCGAGGCGTTGCTTTATCGCTCCAGTCTGAAGATTCTGTTCTAAATAGGCGCATACCACCAACATTTAGAAATGGTAGAATTGCCACTGCCATGACTATAAAGCCGATACCACCTAGCCATTGAAGCAGTGACCGCCAGATTAAAATGCTATGGTCCATGTCATCGAGCCCCGATAACACAGTCGATCCTGTTGTAGTGATCCCTGACATGGTTTCAAAAAAGGCGTCGGTATAGTTAATGCCGTGATAAAGAGTAAAAGGCAGTGCGGCAAAAAAGCTGACGATTAACCATGTGATTGTGGTGAGCAAGAACATGTCACGAATATTGAGGTTAACTTTTTTGGTGCGCCCAGTTTGAATGCATAAAATGGCGACTAAACCACTGAATAAACCGGACATCATAAAGTCGCCAATGGTTTCTTCGTGATAAAAAAGTGCAAAAGCCATTGGCACCAGCATGAAACCGGTGAGAATAGATAGAAATATGCCAACAACAAACAGTAGCGGCTTGAAATTTAGCATGGGTAGCTAAAAGAAAAACGCACTCGGTTGGAACAGTTTTTCGACGTCGCCGATAAACTTCTTATTCACTAAGAATAGAATCACATGATCTCCTTCTTCGATAATGGTTTTATCGTGGCCCATGATCACTTCATCATTTCGCACAATTGCGCCAATAGTCGTCCCTGGTGGAAGTTTGATATCGCTGATTTGTTTACCAACAACTTTAGAGGTTGAAGAGTTTCCGTGTGCAATCGCTTCAATAGCTTCCGCCGCACCGCGTCGTAATGAATATACATTACAAATATCACCTTGGCGTATATGGGTCAGTAATGCAGAAATCGTTGTTTGCTGGGGAGAAATCGCGATATCAATATTGGCTTCTTGAACAATATCGACATAGGCTTCTCGTTGGATCAGCACCATGACCTTTTTGGCGCCCATACGTTTTGCCAGTAGGGCAGACATAATATTAGCTTCGTCATCATTAGTGACAGCAATAAAGACATCGGTTTGATCTATGTGTTCTTCAAGCAGTAATTCTTGGTCTGAGGCGTCACCATTAAAGACGGTGCAGTTCTCGAGCTTTTCAGACAAGCTTTCTGCTCGTTCCAAACTGTGCTCAATTAATTTGACTGAATGATTCTTTTGTAGTCGCTTAGCTAAGCCAAAGCCAATATTACCACCGCCTGCAATCATGATATTTCGGTATGAGTTATCCAGCTTTTGCATTTCACTCATTACAGCTCGAACGTGGCGTGTATCTGCAACGAAAAAGACTTCATCATCGGCTTCGATAATCGTTGTTCCTCGAGGCATAATCGCTTTGCCTTTACGGAAAATAGCTGCGACCCGGGTATCAATATTCGGCATATGCTCACGTAGCGCCGCCAGTGCATTACCGACTAACGGACCACCGTAATAAGCTTTCACTGCAACAAGGCTTAGTTTACCGCGAGCAAACTGTAGTACTTGTAACGCGCCAGGATATTGCACTAAACGCTCAATATAAGAGGTAACCAGTTGTTCTGGTGCGATAAGCTCATCAATAACAAAGCCACCACGGGTTTTGGCATCGCTACCTTTGACTTCAGTGTTGATGAACAGTTTTTCTTGAAGGTCTAAGTAGGCTTCAGAGCGGATACGAGCAATTTTAGTCGGCGTTCCAAATAGACTATAGGCAATATGACATGCTGCCATATTACATTCGTCACTATTGGTCACAGCAATGAGCATGTCAGCATCTTCGGCGCCGGCTTTTTTCAGCGTGCTTGGGTGAGCACCGTGGCCGATAACGGTTTGTAGGTCGAACTTATCTTGTAAATATTTAACCCGAGTACGGTCATTATCTACCAGAGTAATATCGTTGTTCTCACCCACAAGGTTTTCAGCCAGTGTGCCGCCAACTTGTCCTGCGCCTAAAATAATAATCTTCATTGCTGTGCTGGTATCCCTGCTATAACACGCTTAAACCGCTTTAACTAAACGGGCGTAATAAAAGCCATCCATATTGTTTTGACCTGGCAGGATCTGCCAGCCAATATCTTCAGCTGACAATTGCTGGGCAATCGGAATTAATGACGCATCTGGTGTGCGTTGTAAAAACTGTTCTATTTGCTGGCTATTTTCTTGCGGCAAAATAGAGCACGTGGCGTATAGCATGGTGCCGCCTGGCTTTAGCCATTTCCAGCAATGGTCGATAATTTGCTGCTGTAATAAAGCGAGCTCTTCAATATCATTATTTTTGCGTAACCATTTAATATCTGGATGACGACGGATAACACCTGTTGCTGAACACGGCGCATCTAGCAAGATTCGGTCAAACTTATCACCTTGCCACCAGCTATCGATATCTGCTGCATCACCATGAATAACTTGCGCTTTTAAATTTAATCTGTCCAGATTTTGTTGCACTCGCTCTAAACGTTTGGCATCAAAATCTACAGCAACCATTGAGATACTGGGTTCACACTCAATGGTGTGACAAGTTTTACCGCCAGGAGCGGCGCAAGCATCAAGCACTAGCTCATTTGATTGAGGGGCTAAAAGTGTTGCTGCCCACTGAGCTGCACCATCCTGAACCGATGCAGAACCTTCAGCGAATCTAGGTAGTTGCATCACATCTTTTGGCGCGGCTAATAGAATGGCATCATCACTATCACCCGCAGAAGCTTCAATCTCATGTTCAGCAAGCTGGCTTAGATAATTATCGCGAGTTTGAGACAATTGATTGTTGCGAAGCCACATTGGTGGGCGTTGGTGGCTTTGTTCAATAATGTCTGCCCAGTTATCTGGGTAGGCACTCTTAAGGCGCTTAATAAACCAAGCTGGAGTGTTGTACTTTAACGTGTCGTTGTCAGTGTTTAGTGGGGCTTCTTTACGTTGAATATTACGTAATACACCGTTAATGACTTTGACCAGGCCATCAAACTTCATCTGACGACAGGCTTCTGCAGTCTCTGAAATAGCGGCATGTGCAGGAATACGGGTAAAGTACAATTGATAGCATCCAACTAACAACAGTTGATGCAATATACGTTGTTTGGCTTTAAAAGGTTTGCTTAAACAGTCGCTAACACATTTATCTAACTGCGGTAGTTGACGCATGACGCCATAACAAAGCTCAGCAAGTAAGGCTTTGTCTTTACCATTAGTTAGGTGCTGTTGTTGATCGGGTAAGGCAACAGATAACGAGATACCTTTTTCTAATACATTAAAAATAGCTTTGGCTGCTAGTGCTCTAACATTCATTAAGCTTGTGCCTCTTTTTGTTCATCAGCACTCACAAAGCTGGTGCCTTGTGTAAACCATTCTGCGCGAGAATTTAATATATCAGCAACTGGCATCTGCTTTTTACCTGGAAGCTGCATGACTTGTAGCTGCAGGGTGCCGCCGCCAGTGGCAACGGTTACGCCTTGTTTATTACTTTCGATAATTGTGCCAGGCGCTACTTTTGTTTGTTCTGCCGAATAACTCGCTTGCCAAACCTTGATGGTATTACCTTGCAAGGTAAAGTGACTTGCTGGCCAAGGATTAAAAGCACGGATTTCTTGCCACAGCTGTTTAGCACTCTTGGTCCAATCTATTTGCGCTTCTTCTTTCGACAGTTTTTCGGCGTAATTAGCGAGTGCTTCGTCTTGTTTTTCAGGTGTTATTGAACCATCACTGATACCTTGTAGCGCTTCAATAAGTGCTTCAGGACCTTGCTTAGCAAGCTTGCTATATAAAGTGGCCGAAGTATCAGTATCTTCAATTTTCAATGACGTTTTTAATAGCATGTCACCGGTATCTAAACCGATATCCATCTGCATAATGGTTACGCCAGTTTCGCTATCGCCCGCCCATAAAGCGCGTTGAATAGGAGCAGCACCACGCCAGCGAGGTAAAATGGAACCATGAACGTTAATGCACCCTAAACGAGGAGTATCTAATACTATCTTTGGCAGGATTAAGCCGTAAGCGACAACGACCATGATATCGGCATTTAAAGACGCAAGTTCAGCTTGTGCGTCTTCTTTGCGTAATGATGGCGGTTGATAAACAGGAATATCATTAGCGATAGCCAATTGTTTTACCGGGCTTGCCTGTAGCTTCTTGCCTCGACCTGCAGGTCTATCTGGCTGTGAGTAAACAGCAACCACATTGTGTTCTGAGTCGATCAGAGCTTGCAGATGCAGAGCTGCAAAGTCAGGGGTTCCAGCAAAGATAATATTTAACGGTTTCAAATGGAGTCCTATGCTTCTTTGGCTTCTAAACGTGCTTCTTTCTCAAGCTTTTTCTTAATACGGTCACGCTTCATCTTTGAAAGGTAATCGACGAAAAGCTTGCCCTGTAAGTGATCCATTTCGTGTTGAATACAAATTGCAAATAAGTCATCAGCTTCGACGGTGAATTCTTCTCCGTGACGATCTAATGCTTTGAAAGTCACAAATTCAGAGCGGTCAACCTTGGCATAAATACCTGGAACCGATAAACAACCTTCTTCATTAGTGAAATCACCACTTTTGGCAACGATTTCAGGATTAATGAAAATCGTTGGGCGCTCAACATCATCTTGTAAGTCCATCACAATCAATTGCTGGTGGAAGTCCACTTGAGTTGCTGCTAAACCAATGCCTTTTTCTTCGTACATTGTTTCTAACATGTTATCAATTTGGGTTTGTAGTTCGTCGCCGAAATCGGTTACTGGCTTGGCTACAGTACGTAATCTTTCATCTGGAAAGCGTAAAACTTTTAATAATGGCATATATAAACTCTTAACAAGTCTGTCAAATTTCAGCCAGTTAGCTATACTGGCTTAGATAATGGGTTAATTTTAATCCTTACTGACCATCAATAACAGCAAAAGCTCTAATAAAGAGCTAAACACATGGAATGAACCATGAAACGGATATTTTTACTCGCGTTTTTGACACTTAGTACACTGCTGGTTAATGCAGATACATTAACATTAAAATCAGGCCACCCTGATTCTTATATCGTTAAGAAAGGCGATACCCTATGGGATATCTCTGCTTTTTTCTTAGACGACCCTTGGCGCTGGCCTAAATTATGGGGCGCAAACCCACAGATTGCGAATCCACACCTTATTTATCCTGGCGACAGATTAACGCTGGTATTTATCGATGGCCAACCACGTTTGGTATTGAAACAGCATATCAAAAAAGGACCAGAAGGGCGTATTAGTGACAAAGGTGGCCCAATTCCAGCCATTGACCTTGCACTCATTCAACCTTATTTAGTTCAAAACCGTATTGTTGATCCTGAATGGGTTGAAGGTTTACCTATGATTTTAGGCGGAGAAAGCCCTTCTAGGAATCATGTGATGAATGATGTGGTTTATATTAATGCTAATTTACCTGTAGGTGAAAAATTAGCTGTTTATCAAGAGGGCCGTGAGTTTCTCGACAAAGAAACTAGTGACGTTTTAGGGCAAGAAATTATTTTAACTGCCAGTGGTCGTGTCACTGAATCTGGTGATATTTCAAAAGTGCAGCTACTGAGTAATCTTCGAGAGTCTAAAGCAGGTTTTAAAGTTGCTCCGGTTGAAGATGAAGCGCTGATGTCTGCTTACTTTATGCCTAAAGCTGCACCAGAAACGGTTCCTGCTAACGTTATTGCGATTGAAAAAGACATTCGCGAAGTCGGTAAACTGGATATCGTTTACTTAGACAAAGGTGAGCAAGATAATATTGAAACTGGGCATGTATTTGCCATTTATCGCGATGGCGAGCAGATCGTTATTAATGGTGATGGAGTTCCTGTTCCAACACTAGATAGAACTGCTTACGATAGTTTAAAAGCGAAAATTTCTGACGATGAAGTTTTCACTATGCCTGATATTTATCACGGTAAGTTGATGGTGTTTAAAGTGTTTGAAAAGACCAGCATGGCGATCATTGTTGCCAATGAGCACCCTGTGCGAGTTGATGATAAATTAATTACGCCAAAAACGACTGACTTAAGAGGCGAATAAATATCTGAAAAACTGGTCGACTGGCTAGTTGTTTGTGCAGTATCCGGGCTAGGACCCGCTCGGATTCAACAATTGTTAACTCAAATGGATGTTGAGGAATTAAGGCAACGTTTAGAGTTTGAAAAGCAGTCTTTGCCGTTATCGGCAAAGCTGCTGTCTCAATGTCAGGTTGATTTTGACAAAATAGAAGTCGCACTTGAGTGGCTACAGCAATCTTCCCATCACCACATCGTTTGTTTTTCTGATCCCGAATATCCAGCCTTGTTAAAACAAATATCCGATCCGCCCTCAATACTGTTTGTAAAAGGACAAATTGAAAGCTTACTTTTACCATCAATTGGCATGGTCGGTAGTCGCAATGCTTCAGTGGGTGGTTTAAATACTGCGAATGTACTCGCTGCTGAACTCGTTCAATTAGGTTTTTCAATAACCAGCGGCATGGCAACAGGTATTGATGGCGCTGCGCATAAAGCGGCCTTAGGTAATCATGGAGTGACGATTGCGGTGTTAGGCACAGGTGTCGATTATATATACCCTAAAAGGCACAGCAACTTATACCAACAAATTCAACACTCTGGCTGTGTTGTAAGTGAGTACTGGCCTCAAGTTGGCCCTTTTGCAGGGAATTTCCCGAAGCGAAATCGAATTATTAGTGGCCTTTCTCTTGGTAGTATTGTGGTTGAGGCGACTCGTAAGAGTGGCTCACTTATTACTGCTAGATTAGCCATGGAGCAAAACCGCGAAGTGTTTGCTGTGCCGGGGTCTGTGGCTGGTGGATATAGTCAGGGTTGCCATGATTTGTTAAAAAATGGGGCTAAATTAGTAGAGTGTGCTGCGGATGTTGTTGAAGAATTGTCCACATTGACAAGCTTTCACCTTGAAGATGTCGCTAATCGTCACCATATAGAAGATAATACAACAAATTTGCCATTTTCTGCGCTGTTAGCTAGTGTAGGTTATGAGACTACCAGTTTAGATCGGGTAGTCGAGCATAGCGGGAAGTCGATAGATCTGGTGTTAGTAGAAATGCTTGAACTTGAATTACAGGGCTGGGTTGCGCAAGTGCCTGGTGGTTACGTCAGACTAGAGAGGAGATAACCATATGTTTGATATCCTCATGTATCTTTTTGAGAACTATGTCCATAGTGAAGTTGAGCTATTAGTTGACGAAGATGAGCTTACCAAAGAGTTAACCCGTGCGGGTTTTCACCAAGCTGACATTTTAAAAGCCTTATCGTGGCTAGAACGTTTAGCAGATTTACAAGAAAGTGATAAGCCTTACTTGTGCAATCATGCTCAGCAGTCGTTTCGTATTTACACTAAAGATGAAATGGCAAAATTGGATGTTGAAAGCCGAGGCTTTATATTGTTCTTAGAACAAATCCAAGTGCTGACCGTTGAAACCCGTGAAATGATCATTGACCGTGTGATGGCGTTAGACGAAACCTCCTTAATCTTGGAAGATTTAAAATGGGTGGTGTTGATGGTGTTATTTAATGTGCCAGGCAACGAATCAGCTTATGAGCAGATGGAAGACCTTATCTTCGAACAGCCAGATGGCCGTTTACATTCTTAAGGTTTCACTATTTGTGATGAAGTGACTAAAAAGGAGGCTAGGCCTCCTTTTTTGATCTTCATTTTTGCTACTATATTCTTTACAGCATATGAAAGGCTGAGCTTAGTTTCTGTCTTACATTTTAATTGAGAGCAACATGTCTAAAATCGATCAGCAGCTATTTACCGTGCACGAACATGCTTTAGAAAAAGAGTTTGAACTCTGCCCTAAGTGTGGTTGCGAACTCTCGGTTAAAAATAGTAAACATGGTGGCTTTGTCGGGTGTAATAATTACCCCACCTGTGATTTCACTCGACCATTAGTACAACATGAGTCAATTGAAACTCAAGTCATTGAAGGCTCTGAATGTCCCGAATGTGGTAATGAACTGGCGGTTAAGTCAGGGCGTTTCGGTATATTTATCGGCTGCACTCATTATCCTGAATGTAAACATATCGAGAAGCATGATCATGACGCCGAAGCTGAAGTGATAAATTGTCCGCATTGTAAAAAAGGTCAATTAGAGTCTCGTACTAGCCGATACGGTAAAACTTTTTTTGCGTGTAATACTTATCCAAAGTGTAAATATCTCGTCAATTATCCACCTCATAATGAAACCTGCCCAGAATGTAGTTTTGGTATTTTAGTTGAGCGCAAAGGTGCTGCAGGTAGTCGCTTAGAGTGCCCACAAAAATCCTGTAAATATAAACGTCCGCTATAAGCTTTTCATTAGCTTAAGCGTATATCAGTATTTGTTCATATCCATATAGTCTGTATAATTTGCCATTAATTTAATAAGGTTAAAGGGTATTTCATGCAGCGATTGCAACCATCTGAAGTTAATAAGGTGTTTGTTGATGGAGGGGTTATTGCTTATCCAACAGAGGCTGTTTACGGCCTAGGATGCGACCCTGATAACCTTATCGCTATTCAAAAGTTATTGGATATAAAACAAAGACCTTGGCAAAAAGGGCTTATCTTAGTCGCCAGTGATTACCAACAGCTTAAGCCCTATATTGACGAATCCCAATTAACTCAAGAACAGTTAGCTTTTGCTTTTAGCAAATGGCCTGGCCCGTTTACCTTTGTTATGCCAATCAAAACAGGGGTCAGTAAACTGCTATGTGGTGAGTTTGATTCGATAGCTGTGCGTGTGTCAGCGCATCCGGTTGTCAGAGCATTATGTGATAGCGTCAATAAGCCCTTAGTTTCGAGCAGTGCCAACCTAGCAGGTCAAGAGCCTGCAATGTCAGCAACTGAAATCGAGCAGTCTTTTCCTGAAGATGTGAGTGCACTCGTACTTGGTGAGTTAGGCTCACAACGTCAACCTTCAACAATTATCGATGCCCGTAGTGGCAACATACTACGCAATGGACAATAAGGAATTTGATATGGCAATACCAGATGCCACAGTGGTAAAGCAATACCTGTTATCTCTTCAAGCGAGCATTTGTGAAGGTTTAGAGGCTTTGGATGAAAAAGCGAAATTTCAAGCTGAATCATGGGAGCGTGCTGAAGGTGGCGGTGGTACCAGTCGTGTATTAACCAATGGCCAAGTATTTGAGCAAGCCGGTGTGAATTTTTCCCATGTAATGGGAGCTGCTATGCCGGCATCTGCGACAGCTCATAGACCTGAGTTGGCTGGACGTAGTTTTGAAGCAATGGGAGTGTCGTTAGTCATTCACCCTAAAAACCCATTTATCCCGACAACCCATGCAAACGTTCGATTTTTTATTGCTCGTAAAGAGGGAGCCGATCCTGTTTGGTGGTTTGGTGGTGGCTTTGATTTAACGCCTTATTACCCTTTTGAAGAAGATGTTATATCTTGGCACCAAACTGCAGCAGACATTTGTGCGCCGTTCGGTGAAGATGTTTACCCGAAATATAAAAAGTGGTGCGATGAATACTTCTTCCTGCCACATCGAAATGAAACTCGTGGTGTTGGTGGCTTGTTCTTTGATGATCTCAATGAGCATGGTTTTGAGAAAAGTTTCGACTTTATGAAAGCTGTGGGAAGTGGTTTCCTAACTGCATATTCGCCAATTGTTGAGCGTAATAAAGATCTCGAATACAACGATGATGAACGTCAGTTCCAGTTATACCGTCGTGGCCGTTATGTTGAGTTTAATCTGGTTTATGACCGAGGCACTTTGTTCGGTCTACAAACCGGAGGGCGCACCGAATCTATCTTGATGTCGATGCCACCTTTGGTACGCTGGGAATATGGTTTTACGCCCGAAGAAGATTCTCAAGAGGCAGAATTATACGAGCGCTACCTTAAACCACAAGATTGGTTACAGCTAGAGAGCTAGTCTTTGTAGGGGATTAAACAATAGCTGTACTAAGTAAATGATGTCTATGCCATCATCATTGGTACGCTGGGAATAGGGTTTTACGCCTTTACGCGAGAACAAGATTCTCAAGAGGCAGAATTATACGAGCGTTACCTTAAACCACAAGATTGGTTACAGCTAGAGAGCTAGTCTTTGTAGGGGATTAACAATAGCTGTAATAAGTAAATGGTGTCGATGCCATCATCATTTGTACGCTGGGAATATGGTTTTACGCCTTTACGCGAGAACAAGATTCTCAAGAATCTGAATTATACGAGCGCTACCTTAAACCACAAGATTGGTTACAGTTAAATAACTAGTCTTTATTGCGCATGTTGTTGGCAAGTGTTGATATGGCCTGAAAAATCACTCGTTGATGTTCAGGCTTTTTTATTACTTTGATGATGGCTTGCTCCATGCAAGTGAGCCACTGATCGACCATTGATTGATCAATCGCAAACGGCATATGTCTTGCTCGAAGCGCTGGGTGACCATACTTTTGTTGATATAGTTGTGGACCACCTAACCAGCCACTTAAAAACTCAAACAATTTCTGTTCGGAATCTCCAATAGGCGAGCGGTGAATGGCGAGTAAAGGCACAGTATCTTTACGTTTTTGCATCTGTTTATAAAATTCTTTTGCCAATAAACGGATAGTTTTCTCACCACCAATTAATTCATAGGCATTTGACTGAGTTTCATCACGGTCATCATAGTTTGTATTGTCAGTTTCCTTGATAGCAAATAATTTTCTTAACCACTTCATTTATTACAGCACTCGCTTATTAGAAATCTAGCGAGATTATAACGATATTTTTGATGACGGGTAATAGAGCGGCAGTGTATTGGATTATTGAGTTTGTTAATGTATTGCTACAAATCAATTGAATGCTTAGCTGTATTTAAGCTGATAACTTGGTTAAATTAACAAAGAAACATCAATAATAATAAAAGGGAGTATAGGTAATGGCCAAATTTGCGCCGTCTTTGGTGGTGATCGCTGTATCCACTGCATTGTTGGGGTGCAATCAAACCCAACAACAAGATCCTCAAGTAACAATCAATAAGAATCCTTATCCGAGTACTTATCAAGTATTACCGCGCACGACGACATTACTTACTAATGCCACAGTACTGACAGGTACTGGTGAAAAGATAGAAAGTGCAGATGTATTGATGCTAGATGGTAAAATTAAAGCGGTTGGTACCAACTTGTCAGCTGATTTGGTTAAAGATGCACTGGTTATTGATGCGACTGGTCAATGGATTACCCCAGGCATTATTGATGTTCACTCTCACTTAGGGGTTTATCCAAGCCCGGGTGCTGATGCACATAATGATGGTAATGAAGTAACAAACCCGAATACTGCTGAAGTTTGGGCTGAACATAGCGTTTGGCCACAAGATCCTGCGTTTAATCGAGCTAGAGAGGGTGGAGTTACTACGCTCCAGATTTTACCCGGTTCTGCCAATTTAATTGGTGGCCGTGGTGTGACTTTAAAAAACACCCCGTCAACAACCATGCAAGCAATGAAGTTTCCTGACGCGCCATATGGTCTAAAAATGGCTTGTGGTGAGAACCCTAAAGGGGCTTATGGTAGAGGGCAAAAAGTTGCCCCTATGACTCGAATGGGCAACATGGCGGGTTATCGTCAAGCCTTTATTGAGGCAACTGAATATAAACGAGCTTGGGATAAATATGAAGCTGACTATGCCTTAGGCTTAAATGCTAAAGCACCTGATCGTGATTTAACCAAAGATACTTTAAAAGCGGTATTAGAAGGCGAAATCCTCATTCATAACCATTGCTACAAGGCTGAAGAAATGGCGATGATGGTGGACTTAGGTAAAGAGTTTAACTACCACTCAGGTACATTCCATCACGCAATCGAAGCTTACAAAATAGCTGACTTGTTAGCTGAAAATGGTAACTGCGCAGCAATGTGGCCTGATTGGTGGGGCTTTAAAATGGAAGCCAATGATATGATCGTTGAAAATGTTGCAATGGTTGATGCGGTCAAAAATTCATGCGCTGTTGTCCATTCTGATTCGAGCACAACAATACAACGCCTAAACCAAGAAACGGCCAAAATCATGTATAGCGCCAATCAAAATGGTTTTGAGTTAACTGAAGAACATGTCATTAGTTGGATCACTTCTAACGCTGCTAAGTCTTTGGGGATTGCTGATAAAACGGGCTCACTGGAAGTTGGCAAAAATGCCGATGTAGTGATTTGGAACAGTAACCCGTTTAGCATTTATGCTCAGGCAGACAAAGTGTATATCGATGGCGCTAAAGTCTTTGATAGAAATGACGACGCTTACCGCGCTAAAAGTGACTTTATGTTAGGTCAACAATAAGGAGCAAGACATTGAAACATTTTAATTACTCTCTCGTTGCTATCTCAATGCTTGCTGGGTTGCTACCTTCTTTAGCGCAAGCTGAAACATTGGCTGTAACTAATGCCAAAATATATACCTCAACAGAGCAAGGGGTATTAACTAACGCCTCAGTCATCATTGAAGATGGAAAAATCATTCAGCTGAATCCAGAGGTTGTTAATGCCGATACGATTATTGATGCTAAAGGCGGTATTTTAACTCCAGGCTTTATTGGTGCGATGAATTCTCTAGGCTTAGTTGAAGTCGGCCAAGAAAAAATGACTCGAGACACAAATGACAAAGCCGCGGATATGACTTTCGATCCAAGTTTGGCATTTAACCCTAAAAGTGTCGCTATTCCATTTGCTAGAAAAGGTGGCATTACCCGTAATGTCGTAGCGCCAGGTGGTGGCGAAACAATATTTTCAGGTCAGACAATAGAAGTCACGCTTACTGGTGATTGGGACAGCGTTGTTGCTACAGAGCAAGCATTGTTTGTCTCGCTTGGTGCTAAGCATGATGGTTCGCGTATTATCGGAATGCAAAACTTAATTAATAAGTTAGAGGAGCGGGAAAAGGCACTCGCCAAAGCCGAAAGTAAAACCTCGGACAAAGACGATGCAAAAGAGCCAACAAAAGAAGAACTCATCATCAATGCTGTGCTCAAAGGTGATAAGCCACTCATAGCCTATGCAGATCGCGGTAGCGATATTATGCAACTGATTAAACTCAAACAACGCTTTAAACTCGATTTAGTGTTGCTTGAGGCTGCTGATGCAGTCACTTTGGCTGATGAATTAGCGCAGGCAAATATTACCGTTGTTATGGATGCGATGCGAAGTCTTCCTGAAAGTTTTGATTCTTTGCATAATTCTCTGGATAACGCAGGTAAATTAAGTAAAGCTGGCGTCAAAGTCGTGTTAGCTACACCTGGCGATGCACATGGTAACTACGCATTACGTTATAGTGCAGGCAATGCGGTAGCCAACGGTATGACTTACGATGATGCCATGGCCGCGATTACCAGTAATGTTGCTGATACTTTTAACCTTAACGCAGGGCGTATAGCAGTTGGCATGCCAGCAGATATTGTACTTTGGAGCGGTGACCCGTTCGAATACAGTAGCCATATTGAAAAAATGTGGATTGGTGGTGAAGAGCAAAGCACTCAAAGCCGCCAAGATGAATTGCGCGATCGTTATATGACTAAATCCTCAATGCCTCAGGCCTATACCAATAAATAGGAGAGCATGAGTTAACCCAAGCTATAAATGAAAGAGAGAATATTGATGACCGATAAGTATGCTGTATTTGGCAATCCAATCGCACAGAGTAAATCGCCATACATCCATACCGAGTTTGCTAAACAAACTCAGCAAGTGATGAGCTATCAAGCGATTCTTGCACCTGTTGATCAATTCTCTCAATCATTAATGGCGTTTTTTGCTGGTGGCGGTAAAGGGGCAAATGTTACCGCCCCTTTTAAAGAGCAAGCCTTTGCTGCGTGCGATGAACTAAGTGAATTAGCTAAATTGGCTGGTGCGGTTAACACCCTAATATATTTACCAGATGGCCGCATCCGTGGAGATAATACTGATGGCATAGGCTTAGTTACTGATGTTATTCAGCACTTTGGTGATATTTCTGGTAAGCATCTACTTCTTATCGGTGCTGGTGGTGCAGCAAGAGGTTGCATTAAACCTTTATTGCAGGCTGGCGTAAAACTAACAGTTTGTAATCGTACCTTTAGTAAAGCGCAACACCTTGCAGAACTCTTTACTGAATTCGGCGATGTTATCGCAACACCAATAGATGAACTAACTAGCTCATTTGACCTTGTAATCAATTCAACCTCTGCAGGTTTAGCTGGCGAATTAATAAGTTTACCTGAAAGTATCATTTCAACTCATACCCAATGTTATGACATGTCCTACGGCGCAGAAGTCACACTATTTAATCAATGGGCATTATCACAAGGGGCGAGTGAAGTGGTTGATGGATTAGGAATGTTAGTGGGTCAAGCTGCCCAGAGCTTCAATATTTGGCGTGGTGTGATGCCGTCAACAACCGCCGTGCACCAAGTATTGCGTTCGCAATTGTCATAAGGGTTAGTCTAAATGAATCAGAGTATTATTTTTACAGATATTATTGAGTGGGATGAAGCTACAAAAAAACTTTCCTTGATAGCTCAAGTCCAAGGCATGAATGTGACATGCTTGATTGACACTTCAAGGTTAGAAAAGCTGGCATCATTAACTATTCAAAATGAAAAAGAAGCGTTAGCAGCGTTTGAGCAAGTAAGATTTGATATAGAAGATATAGCGGAAGCGCTCATCGAATCAGAATCTTTCGATGAGCACGGGTTTATTCACGTTTGATGATGTAATTTAGCTAGATTGCTGTAGGTCTACTAAATACTCATTTTTCAATCTGACATAGTTATCAGCTGATTGTGGCAAGAACGCTAATTCTTTTTCAGTTAATGGGCGCACTTGCTTACAAGGACTACCAACATATAAAAAGCCACTTTGTAATACTTTACCTGGTGGCACAAGCGAACCCGCTCCCAGAATCACATCATCTTCAATGATGGCACCATCTAAAATGATAGCGCCCATTCCAACAAGAATACGATTTCCCACAGTGCAACCATGAAGCATTGCTTTATGGCCGATTGTCACATCATCTCCAATGATTAAAGGATTACCTTCAGGATTCGCTGGAGATTTACGAGTGACATGAAGGACTGAACCATCTTGAACATTACTACGCTTTCCTATGCGGATGATATTAACGTCACCGCGTGCAGCTACCATTGGCCAAATGCTGGCATCATGATCTAAAGCGATGTCACCAACAATTACCGCTGCACTATCTACATAAACATTATCAGCTAATTGTGGGTGAATTCCTTGATAAGAACGAATTGAGCTAAACATATAAAATCCCTGATTTGTTTAATTAGCCTAAGT
>NZ_VKHR01000115.1 GCF_009663145.1 Shewanella sp. TC10 | reverse complement strand
AGTGAAGTTATAAGCAGACGTTAGGTTCCACTTAGTTTGTGAAGCCACTTCTAAGTCTTCTTCGTTAAAGTCCTCATCATCGATGAATGAGCTGTATGAAACACCATGCATACGTGCTGTATGGTAAGCACCTAAAGTGGTTTCAAAGTCATTAATGAAGTAACTAAAGATCATGTTTGCACGGTACTGAGGTAATCCACCATCTTCAATATCATCATCTACATCTGAAGTCGGGTTTAGCTGACCTTCAGATAATAAGATGTAAGTACCATTGAAGTTAACTCTTAACTCACCCATGTCATTGAAGTCCCAGCTGTAGCCAGCCGTTAAATCAATACCACGTACTTTTTGATACGCTAGGTTTTGTGCAACAGTGTTGATGTGGGTAATGGTGCCACTTGCGTCACGAGTGATCATATCTTCATAGGTATCGTATTCTTGTGCGGCAGTTGAAGCGCTGATATCGCTTACCATGTCGTCAAGTTTCCATTCCCATAAATCAATCGATGCTTCTAAGCTATCGCCGCCCCAAACAGCACCAATGTTAGCTGTGTAGCCTGTTTCTGCTTCTAGCTCTTTGTTTGCACCAGTTGTGGTATCAATGTGTAATTCATTACAGATTTCATTGATGGTTGGATCTGGGTTAGTAACGCCAGGCTGTCCACCCATTGCTGCACACTGCTTAAAGTCGATAACTGTCGTGAAGCCGTTTGTCGCATCACCGTATACACGGTGCATATCTGGTGCACGGAATACGCTGCTCCAAGAACCACGAACTAATAACTCATCAACAGGGCGGTATTCTACAGTCACTTGTGGTGATAAGTTACCGCCAAAGTCACTGTAATGATCGTAACGAAGCGCAGCTGCAACGGTGAGATCTTCAAGAACAGGTACGCTAATTTCTGCGTATGTTGCCCAGAAGTCACGTTCACCAGAACCAGATGAACCACCTGTGGTTAATACTGAACCATTTTGTGTTTCAGAATCAGATTCTGTTTGATAATCTTGTTCGGTGTATTCTGCACCAAACGCAAACATGGCATCACCTTCAGGCATTTCAAATGCAAGACCTGTGATGTTAGCTTGGATATTTTTTTGAGTAGACTGAGCACGCTCAAATGGCGAGTAAGAAGCCGCTTCTACATCTTCATCAGAGATGTTATCAAGTAACGAATTACCATTTTCACCCGCAGTAATGTAATCAAACATGCCGCCTACAGTGGCAAAACCGCTGCGATATACATCAACGTTAGTGCGGCCGTAGTTTGCTGACATATCCCAATCATATTCATCAGCTAACACACCTTGCAGACCAACAGAGAAGAAGTAATTGTTGGTGTTGGTTTCGCCACTACGGTTATCAAACTCGTGTAAACGTCGAACGTAGTAGTAGTCGCCATCTGTTGCGTTAGCGAAATCACCACCAAGACCGGTTGATTTGCTAAATGTTTTGCTCATCAGATCGCCGTAGCTCACTGTTAAGTCGTCACCATTAACATTGATATCGTAGTCATCAATGGCCATAGGCTCAAAGTTAGTGGTCGATTTAGCATTAGCAAAGTCTAGACGGCCTAAAAAGGTAACATCGTCAGATAACTCGTAATTAAAGTTTGTGGTGCTGATAAAGCGGTAGCTTTCTGGCTCAAGATCTCGCCATTCAGAGCGGTCAAATCCACAAATGCTGCGAGCGTCATCCCAGAAGAACCCGCCATCGGTACATTCTTGTGGTGAAAGTTGACGAGCACCTGTTCCAGAACCTGCAATACGAGCGCCGTATGAGCTGTATTGTGAGTAATCACTGTGCGGAACTTTATCAGTGTGAAGGCCGAAGTTTTCGCGATCAGTTGCTTTGAGTTGCTCGTTACTACTAAATTCGATGAAAGTAGAAACGTTACCTTTTGAACTCGAAGAGCCTAATGATAATGCGATGCGGTCATTCATTCCGCCGCCTTCAGTGGTATCACCGTGGCGATACTTAAGAGCTACACCATCAAAATCCTTTTTCAAGATAATGTTAATAACACCACCGACAGCATCAGCACCATAAATGGCTGAACCACCAGATTGAAGAACTTCAATGCGCTCTACAGCTTCCATAGGCAAGTTTGCAGTATCAACAAAGTTATCGGTACCGCCTGCAGGTTTTGGATACTGGTTTAAACGCTTACCATCAATAAGCGTTAGAGTACGACTTGCACCCGCGTTACGTAAACTAATTGACGAAGCTGCAGGGGTAAAACCATGTACTTCCTGAGTCGTCATAGCACCTGTTGTTGAAGTGAGGTTTTGAAGTGCATCTTGGATAGTGGYAAAGCMWKGCTTTACCACTATCCAAGATGCAC
>NZ_VKHR01000001.1 GCF_009663145.1 Shewanella sp. TC10 | reverse complement strand
TTCGCWGAAAAAGCGCCACTGGCATTGGGTATTGCATCATTGCTATTTGGTTTCCCGATCTTTTTTGATGCGGGCCTAATTGTGATGATGCCGATTATATTCAGTGTGGCCAAACGCTTTGGCGGCTCACCATTAAAATACGCACTGCCATCTGCAGGTGCATTCGCTGTTATGCATGCTTTTGTGCCGCCACACCCTGGACCTGTTGCCGCAGCTGATTTGCTTGGGGCGAACATAGGCATGCTACTAATGATTGGTATTTTAGTGGCGATCCCAACCTGGTATATAGGGGCTTATTTGTTTGGCTTATATGCAGGCAAGAAGTTTGATATTCCTCTATCTAAGGTCTTCTTAAGTTCTGAGACCGTGATTGACCCTGCTAAAAAGCCTAAGTTCATTACTGTATTAATGATCTTACTGTTGCCAGTATTGCTGATCTTCCTAGATACAGGCTTAAACACCTTGAGTGTTGCTGGCGTGATAGATGGCAGTGCCACTTGGGTTGAAAGCCTACGAATGCTAGGTAAAACCCCCATTGCATTGCTAATAACCTTGTTAGTTTGTCTTGCTGTGTTTGCCAAAGACTATGGGATGAAGCATCTTGAAAAACTTTGTGGTGATTCGTTAGCACCTATTTGTGGCGCTATTTTGGTTACAGGTGCTGGTGGCATGTTTGGTGGCGTTTTACGTGCCAGCGGTATTGGTGAAGCGCTGGCAGGTGCTTTAGAAAATACAGGGATGCCTCTTATTGTCGCAGCGTTTGTCATTGCAACGTGTTTACGTGTAGCGCAAGGTTCTGCAACCGTTGCTTTAACCACTACAGCAGCCTTGATTGCACCAATGGTGGCAGCAACCTCAGGACTAACTCAATTTGATTTATGCTTTATCGTGATTGCGATTGCCGGTGGTTCGACAGTGTTATCTCATTTCAATGATTCGGGCTTTTGGCTAGTGGGTCGTTTGATGGAAATGGATGAGAAAACCACTTTAAAGACCTGGACCGTGATGGAGACATTACTTGGGACTATCGCCTTTATTATTGTGGGCGTACTGAGCATGATTATTTAGTCTGCTTCAGGCTTTTAAATCGTTAAGCCAGTATTAATCGATTAGATAATGATAGGAAGGAGCAGCAATGCTCCTTTTTTATTAGCTTATTGTTATTGACACATTTTTGAACAAATACCTACATTTCAAGTGATTGATTAGACGGTTCTTTCTGCTATGCTGCCTGCGCTGATAAAATTATTAAGGAATGATGATGAAACGTTTATCTGTAGTAGCAAGTGCAATATTAATGGTTGGTTTATCTTTTAATGCCGCAGCCGAAGAGCAAAAGGCCCGCGATACAGGTTGGTATGTGGGTGGTGAACTGAGTAATGTGCAACTGGATGTCGGCAGTTTTGACGATTCAGGTGCAGGTTTTGGCGCTTATGGTGGTTATAATTTCAATCATTGGTTTGGCATTGAAGGAAAGTGGGTGCTGACAAATGATCTACAAGATGGTCGTGTTGATCTTGGTCTAGCCGTGTTTTCAGCAGCGCCGAAATTTACTTGGGCTATCAATGACACTTTTTCTGTTTTCGGTAAAGTGGGCTTAGCGATTCGCGCACTCGAAGTTGATCCTGATTACGATTATGACGAAGGCTTTGATACTGCCGATTGGAGTGGTGTTAATGTGCTTTACGGTGTTGGTATAACTGCCGCCGTTTCCGAATCTCTGCGTTTACGTTTAAGTTATGATTATGCCAGTGGTGATTTAGATTCCGATCGTTCTGAATTGCTAGATATTGATGCTGACACTTCGCAGTTAGCATTAGGGCTGCATTACCAGTTTTAAGCTTGGCGCTCTTTAACAAAAATAAGATAAAGCGAGTGAAAATAAAAAGGATAGCTCTCGCTATCCTTTTTCTGTTTTAACGGTTGCCGTAAATTAATCCATTTCTAATTCTTTTAATTTACGCGTTAAGGTGTTTCGCCCCCAACCTAAGCGTTTTGCTGCTTCTTGTTTATGGCCTTGAGTATGCTTAAGCGCTGTTTTTAATAATATCCGCTCAAAGGCTGGTTGAACTTCGGTGAGTAAGTCACTTTCGCCAGCAGCTAATTTTTCATCTATCCATTGGGTTAACGCCACTTGCCAATCTGATACACCATTGACTCTTTCGCCAGCACTGACAGGATCTTTTAATAACTCTGTCGGCAAATCTTGAGGCAGAATTTCTTGGCCAGAAGCCATTACAGTTAACCAACGACAAGTGTTTTCAAGTTGCCTGACGTTACCTGGCCATGGCAATTGTTCTAACTTGGTTGCGGTTTCTTTGGTGAGTACTTTAGGTTCAACACCAATTTCTTTAGCTGCAGAGACGAGGAAGTGTGTTGCTAGTTGAGCAATGTCTTCACGGCGCTGGGATAATGGTGGTAGATGAACTCGAATAACATTGAGACGATGGAATAAATCTTCACGGAAGTCACCTTTTTGCACGAGTAACTCTAAATCTTGGTGAGTTGCGGCAATGATCCGAACATCGACCTGCACTGCAATATGACCACCAACACGATAAAATTGCCCATCAGCAAGCACTCGTAATAAACGAGTTTGCACATCAAGAGGCATATCACCGATCTCATCTAAAAATAAGGTCCCACCATTGGCTTGCTCAAAGCGGCCTTGGCGAACATTAGCCGCGCCAGTAAAGGCGCCTTTTTCGTGGCCAAATAATTCTGACTCGATAAGATCTTTAGGAATCGCAGCCATGTTAAGTGCGATAAATGGGCTGTCTTTTCGCGGGCTATGCTTGTGCAGCGCGCCAGCGACGAGTTCTTTACCTGTACCTGATTGTCCATTAATGAGCACACTAATCGATGAGCGAGAAAGGCGGCCAATGGCTCTAAACACTTCCTGCATGGATGGCGCTTCACCAATAATTTCAGGTGTTTTAACCACTTCTGGTTCTGCACTTGGTGCAGGAACTTGTTCTGTTGCATGGGTTAGTGCACGCTCAACTAAAGCAATGGCTTCATCGATATCAAACGGTTTGGGCAAATACTCAAATGCGCCAGCTTGGTAGGCGCTAACGGCACTGTCTAAATCTGAATGCGCAGTCATGATGATCACAGGAATGTGCGGGTAATGCATTTGTAAGCGATCAAGCAGGGTAAGCCCATCTGTACCTGGCATACGAATATCTGACACAATCACAATGGGTTGCGAGATTTCTAATGCTTGCCACAGTGACTCTGCGGCAGCAAAACTGGCAGTAGAAATTTTAGCCCCAAGTAGGGCTCTTTCTAATACCCAGCGAATTGAGCTGTCGTCATCGAGGATCCAAACTTGTTCGCTTATACTCATGTTACTTCCTCTATAGCCATCAATGGCATGTTATTGTAATGGCAGGATAATAGTAAATTCTGTGTGTCCTGGCGCCGATACGCAATCGATTCGACCTCCGTGTAATCGAGCGATATTGTGTGCGATTGAAAGCCCTAAACCTGATCCTTCCTCACGTCCTGTCACCATCGGGTAAAACAGAGTATCCAACAACTCGGCAGGGATCCCAGGACCGTTATCAATAATGGATAACGCTAGCACTAACTTGAACCTTTGAGTGCCAATAGTGACCTGATGTTGAGTTCGAGTTCGAATTAAAATTTCTCCCCCGTCCTGCTCTAAAGCTTGAATTGCATTCTGGACAATATTAAGCACGGCTTGTTGCAGTTGGTCGGCATCCATACTCATATCAGGAATGGAAGGGTCGTAATCGCGAGAAAGAGTGACCTTTTCGGGTAAGGTTAACTCAATCAATTTTAATACTTTTTGTACCACTTGGTGGATGTTGTGCTCAGTGTGCTGAGTGGGACGCTGTGGTCCTAATAACTTATCGACCAAGTTGCGTAATCTATCAGCTTGCTCAATGATGAGATCGGTAAATTCTTTTAATTCAGGTTCAGCGAGTTCTCGTGAAAGTAGTTGGGCAGCACCACGAAGCCCCCCTAAAGGGTTTTTAATTTCATGGGCAAGGTTACGTACTAAAAACTGTGCAGCTTGTTGTTGTGCATCGAGATTAAGTTGCTGATGAATCCGGTGTTGTTGATCCACCTGTCGAAGCTCTAATAAGCTTAAGTTATCTTCGCTTTCCATAGGGCTTAGGGTGATATCAATAATATGGTGCACGCCATCTAACGTTATGAGCGCAGCAGTATTGACAGTAATGCCTTGGTTGGCATTGACTGAATCAATAAGTAATTGATTTTCAACCCCCATAAACTGATAAAGCTCTGGGAGGCGCTGTTCAAGTAGCTTGTTTGCACCAACACCAAGCAGTTGTTCTGCTGCAGCATTGGCGTAACGAGGCCGTAATTCGCTATCAATAACGAAAACTGCGGTAACTAAATGATTCAGCAGATTATTTGTGTCCATCAATTGTCCTGCATTATGAGGTTGCACCATCATGTTGCACCGATTTGGTGCGTTGTGCAACTTATTCTACATCGACAATCAAATCACAAATTTTTGAACTAAATAATACTATCTATATGAATAATATATTATTTATTAAGTTCTAGGTGTTGGTCTAGTCTTATTTAGAATCGATGCCTGATGTAGAAATATCTTTCTAGCAGAACTAGATGCAAGGACTTTGCCGTTTTGGGTCAAAATTTTAACCACTAAATTATGTTCGCCGCGATTCACTTCGGTGACATTAAATATTGCACTGGGTTGAGGTTGACCATAAAGGATGTCGTCAATATATAAAGCAAGCAGGTAACCTTTTGGTAATTCAGGTGCGGCGCTGGCCACAACAGTGAAATTACCTTGGTTATTACGGATGGTTTCTTCTTGAGTTGGGTTAACAATGCGCACGCGATAGGTGATAGGCTCAGCGCTTTTTTTCATCACTTCAGTTTCAGTCGGAATACTGACTGAAATATTATTTTGAGTGTTTGCACTTAAATCAACAGCTTCAGCGTTCTCTTTGGGCTCGTCACTATAATGGACTTTACCGTTTTCATCGACCCAACGATAAACGGTTGCATGGCTGTTTGAGATAGCCATACTAGATAAAATCAGGCTGATAATTAGGCTAGTCATTAAACTGGTCATTAGAGTCGAGCGCATTGGAGGTTCCTTCACCTTAGCTTTATTCAGTTTAATACTAGCCTCTTTTTAACAAAAAATCAGCAATTACTAGTGGACCGCTTTAGTTCATTACAGACATAAATATCAGCTAATTACTTGTACTGGCAGCGATATTCACTCACTTCAGATGTACGGATCTTAAAGTTAACATTGGCGTCTAGCTCAAATAGATTTCCTGCGGCAATGGTTTTCCATTCAGTGGCTTCTGGCAATAAAACCTCAAATTTACCTGCGGTAATATTCATGATTTCTGCTTGTGTGGTATCGAAATCATACTCTCCAGGCAATACGACGCCTAAGGTTTGATGACTGCCATCAGTGAAATGAATGGTGCGGCTGATGACTTTGCCATCAAAATAAACATTGGCTTGTGTGGCCACATTGACCTGATTAATTACGCTCATTACTGCTCTCCTGTTGGATAGGCTCAAATTTAAATAAGGTTATATGTTAATGAATATAAATGCATTTAACTTGAATATAAAATAATGAAACGTTATAGGTTAGATAGAAAAATAAACTTGATGAATATGACGCTTTAATTTTGAGAATGAGTAAGTTATAGGCAATAAAAAACCCGCCTTAGCGGGTTTTTTGAATCATTTAATATGATTAATAACGATTAAGAACCACGGTTGTGACGCTTACGCTCGTTTTCAGTTAAGTAACGCTTACGAACACGAATGTTCTCAGGTGTTACTTCTACTAATTCGTCATCATCGATGAACTCAAGCGCTTGCTCAAGTGTCATTTCGATATGCGGAGTTAGTACTTGTGCTTCATCAGTACCTGATGCACGCATGTTAGTAAGTTGCTTACCTTTCAGACAGTTAACTGTTAAGTCATTTGCACGAGCGTGTAAACCTACTACTTGACCTTCGTAAACTTCAGCAGCGTGACCAATAAATAGGCGACCACGTTCTTGAAGGTTAAACAATGCGAATGTCAGTGCTTTACCAGTTGCGTTAGAAATCAATACGCCACGAGCACGTTGACCAATATCGCCACCTTTCACTGGACCGTAATGGTCGAATGAATGGTAAATAAGACCAGTACCTGATGTAGCAGTCATGAATTCAGTTTGGAAACCGATTAAACCACGGCTAGGAATAACGAAATCGATACGTACACGACCCTTACCATCTAGCTGCATGTCGCGCATGTCACCCTTACGAGTACCAAGCTTCTCGATAACACTACCTTGATGCTCTTCTTCAACATCAACAGTTAGTGTTTCGTATGGCTCACACATTTCGCCATCGATTTCTTTTTCGATAACTTCTGGACGTGATACAGCTAACTCGTAACCTTCACGACGCATGTTTTCAATCAAGATACCTAAGTGTAATTCACCACGGCCTGAAACACGGAAACGATCTGGAGATTCAGTTTCTTCAACACGTAATGCAACGTTATGAATTAACTCTTGTTCTAGACGTTCTAGGATATTACGTGAAGTAACATACTTACCTTCTTTACCAGCAAACGGTGAAGTGTTTACTTGGAAAGTCATGGTTAGCGTTGGTTCATCAACAGTTAACGCAGGCAGTGCTTCAACAGCAGTTGGTGCACAGATAGTGTCAGAAATCTTAAGCTCGCCTAAACCGGTAATCGCAATGATATCGCCCGCGTTAGCTTCTTCTACTTCGTGACGGTCAAGACCCATGTAACCTAATACTTGGCCCATTTTACCGTTACGTTTTTTGCCATCAGCGCCAACAATAGTTACTTGTTGGTTAGTTTTGATGCTACCACGCTTAATACGGCCAATACCGATAACACCTACATATGAGTTGTAATCGATTTGAGAAATTTGCATTTGGAATTCACCTTCCGCATCAGCGTCAGGAGAAGATACTTTCTCAACGATAGCTTGGAAAAGTGGTGTCATGTCTTCGCTTGTTTCATCAGGATCTAATGTCGCGAAACCATTTAATGCAGAAGCGTAAACGATAGGGAAATCTAACTGTTCGTCAGTAGCACCTAAGTTGTCGAATAAATCGAATACTTGGTCAATAACCCAATCAGGACGAGCACCAGGACGGTCAATCTTGTTGATAACAACGATTGGCTTAAGGCCCTGTGCGAATGCTTTTTTAGTTACGAAGCGAGTTTGTGGCATTGGGCCATCAACTGCGTCTACTAATAATAAAACAGAATCTACCATAGATAGAACACGCTCTACTTCACCACCGAAATCGGCGTGACCAGGAGTGTCTACGATGTTAATACGGTAGTCGTTCCATTTGATGGCAGTATTCTTAGCCAGAATGGTGATACCACGTTCTTTTTCAAGATCGTTAGAATCCATTACACGTTCTGCGGCTTCGCCTCGACTTTCAAGGGTGCCTGACTGAGCCAATAGCTTGTCTACCAAGGTCGTTTTGCCATGGTCAACGTGAGCAATAATGGCGATGTTACGTAAATTCTCTAACACGGATAAAACCTCTATACCATCAAATAAAAAATAGGAGTTTATAGGGGCTAATAAGTATAGCCACTATAAAAAAGCGTGCCATTCTACTCCACCAAGGCCTGAGTAGATAGGATTATTTTTGAACACTTGTTTTTTTGTAAAAATTTAAACCTTAAAGATAGAAGATAAAAATCAAAAAGGATCATAATGCCGCAATAAAGTGACGCTTTAATGAACTAGATCAATTAAGCACGCAATACGATTGCACTGAAATGGACTTTTGCACCATTAGTGCGCATATTGGTGCACCGAAGTTGTGCGTTATTGGCGTTGTATGAAACTAAGATATTTTTATTGGAATAAAAATCAGTGACTTATCTTTCTGGCATGGAATTCGCTTTTAACTGAACAAATTCGAACAGCAGATATTACATCTGACGAATAACAAGATTACATTAAGGGACAACCCTTTACCCTACCGGAGGCTTAAGAATGTCAGTTGAATCAATCCTAAAACAAATTGAAGAACTAGAAGTTAAGTTTGTAGATTTACGTTTTACAGACACTAAAGGTAAAGAGCAGCACGTCTCTATTCCTTCTCATCAAGTGAACGAAGACTTTTTTGAAGATGGCAAAATGTTCGATGGCTCATCTATCAACGGTTGGAAAGGCATCAACGAATCTGACATGGTATTAATGCCAGACCCTTCTTCTTTCTTATTAGATCCTTTCACTGAAGAAGTAACTGGTCTTATTCGTTGTGACATTTTAGAGCCAGCTACAATGACTGGTTACGAACGTGACCCACGTTCAATTGCTAAGAAAGCTGAAGAGTACCTAAAGTCTACTGGTATTGCTGACACAGTATTAATTGGTCCAGAGCCAGAGTTCTTCTTATTTGATGACGTTAAGTTTGGTACTGACATGTCAGGTACTTTCGTTAAAGTTGATGCGAAAGAAGCTGCATGGAACTCAGGTACTAGCTACGAAGACGGCAACACAGGTCACCGTCCATTCGTTAAAGGTGGTTACTTCCCAGTTGCACCAGTTGATTCATCACAAGATATTCGTAGTGCAATGTGTCTAATTCTTGAAGAATTAGGTCAAGTGGTTGAAGCGCATCACCACGAAGTTGCTACTGCTGGTCAAAACGAAATTGCTACACGTTTCAACACGCTTTCAAACAAAGCTGATGAAATCCAAATCATGAAGTATGTGGTTCATAACACTGCTCATGCATACGGTAAAACAGCGACATTCATGCCTAAGCCAATTGTTGGTGATAATGGTAGTGGTATGCACGTTCACCAATCTTTAGCTAAAGACGGTGTTAACTTATTCTCTGGCGACAAGTACGCTGGTTTAAGTGAACTCGCTCTTTACTACATTGGTGGTATCATCAAGCACGCTCGTGCATTGAACGCATTCACTAACCCAAGCACTAACTCTTACAAGCGTCTTGTTCCTCATTTCGAAGCGCCTGTAATGCTAGCTTACTCAGCGCGTAACCGTAGTGCTTCAATCCGTATCCCAGTGGTACCAAGCCCTAAAGCACGTCGTATCGAAACACGTTTCCCAGATCCAACCGCTAACCCATACTTAGCATTCTCTGCATTGCTAATGGCTGGCCTTGACGGTATCCAAAACAAGATTCACCCAGGTGAAGCAATGGATAAAGATCTATATGACCTACCTGCTGAAGAAGCGGCTGAGATCCCACAAGTTGCAACGTCTCTAGAGAATGCACTAGAGAACTTAGCAGCTGACCACGAATTCTTAACTAAAGGTGATGTATTCAGTAAAGACTTTATTGAATCTTACATTGCACTTAAGTCTGAAGAGTGTGAGCAAGTATCTCGTACTACTCACCCAATGGAATTCCAACTTTACTACTCTCTATAAGTAGAAGTTGTTTAACGCAGATGCAGTTTGATTAAACTCAGCTGCCGTTAACGAAAAAGCCCTTACTGGTTTCAGTAAGGGCTTTTTTATTGGTCGTTTATAATAGCTAAATGTAAATAACCTCGTCATATTAGTTTAAACTTTGTTCAACTGTGCTATCTATAGTGTATAGATAAGCAGCAGCTAAGGAATTGTTATGAAAGTAAGATTACCGAGTTCGTTATTCAGGTTAGCTTTTGGAATTTTGATGCTTTGGTTGCTGCCTTTTTTTGCACAGGCGCTTGAGTGGCCACAAGAAGTTGATACTAAACTCGGCACGTTAGTGGTTTACCAACCACAGCCAGAATCCCTTAACGGTAATGTATTACAAAGTCGTGCAGCGATGTCATTTGAGGTAAAAAATCAACCAGATCCCGTATTTGGTGCATTTTGGTTTAGTGCCCGAATTGATACCACTGACGATGTAACAACGGTGCGTAATATTCAGGTGACTGAAGTGCGCTGGCCATCTTCAACAGAAGAAGATCAACAGACCTTTACCGATACCGTTTCAGAGGCATTAGCCACTACAAGCTTTGAAATCTCAATGGAGCGATTGTCAGCCAGCTTAGAAACGGCTGAGCAAGAAAAACGCAGCTTAGATAATATAAATAATGATGCGCCTGAGATTATCTTCAGTTCTACCTTGAGTGTTTTGCTGTCTTACGATGGTGAGCCACAATTTAGGGAAATCGAAAATAGCCCTTATGAACGCATTCTCAATACCCCTTTTGCGGTTGCCCGTGACACCCAGTCGAAAAAACTCTATTTAAGTAGTGGCACATATTGGTATGTCGCTGAAGATCCTATGGGGCCATGGCAAGTCACATTGTATCCTCCTGAAGATTTGGTCAGCATGGTGAATACCGAGGAGGATGAACCCGCTAAAAGCACTGCCAATGCGCCGCATATCATTACCTCTGATACCCCTACGGAATTGATAGCAACTGATGGCTCGCCCAATTGGCAAAGTTTAATTGATGGCAAGCTACTTTATGTAAGTAATACCGAGACAGCTTGGATCCGCGAAACATCATCAGGTGATATGTATGTATTACTGTCAGGTCGCTGGTTTAAATCAAAAAAACAAGCTGGGCCGTGGGCATTTGTGCGCGGGGATAAATTACCTGAAAGCTTCAAAGATATTCCGCCAGAATCAGATATCGGTGGTTTAAGAGTGTCAGTAGCGGGCACTGATGAAGCAAATCAAGCCATGCTAGATGCGCAAATTCCGCAAACAGCAGCGATTAAACGTGACGAAGCCAAACTTGAGGTGGAATATGATGGCGAGCCTAAATTTGAGGCGGTAACAGGCACTTCAGTTTCTTACGCTGTTAACACTTCAACCCAAGTTTTATTGATCAACAAAGTCTATTACGCCGTCGACAATGGGGTGTGGTTTACATCTGCATCAGCAAAAGGCCCTTGGATTGTTGCTGATGATATTCCGAATGAAGAAATTGCAAAAATCCCGGCAAGTTCACCTGTCTATAACACCACTTACGTACAAGTTTATGACTCAACTCCGGAAGTGGTCTATGTAGGTTATACCCCAGGCTATATGTGGTCTTATCCATATTATGGCGTGCCTATTTACGGTACGGGTTGGTATTACCCGCCATATTGGGGGCGTTACTATTATCCTCGTCCACCGACCTGGGGCTTACATGTAGGCTATAACCCTTGGACTGGCTGGAATGTGGGCGTGAGCTGGAGTAATGGATTTTTCCGTGCTGGTGTTGTTTGGGGAGGTGGCTACGGCTATCACCGTCCATATCGATGCTGCAGTGGCTATTATGGTGGTGGATACCGTCGCCCTGTGGTGATTAATACAGGCAATATTAATATTGGTAACAGTATTAGTGTGGGTAATAGAACTAAGGTGTCTAATCGAATCAATTCTACCAATATTAATGGTAATAGAATTGGTAAGCAGAATAATTTGTATAACCGCCCAGCCACTCGGGATCGTTTAGCGAGCCCTGCTGTCGCCAATAAGAACTTGAAAAAAGCCACTTACAATAAGAACCGCAGTAATGATGTGTTTGCTGATAAACACGGTAATGTGGCTCGTGATAATCAAGGTAAGTGGGAGAACCGCAGCGATGGCAAGTGGAATACGGCTCCTGCTACTCGGGACTTGAGCAAGCCCACGAATATCAGTAAACCTAGTAACATCAGTAAACCTAGCACGTTGCCATCCACTCGTCCGTCGACGTTACCTTCGTCAAGGCCGTCAACGATGCCTTCTTCACGTCCATCGAATATGAATAACTCAATCAATCGTAGTCGTCCAAGTGGAGGGTTTGATCATCAAAGCTTGAATCGCTCTCGTCAAGCCCGTCAATCAGGTATGGCAAGAGAAGGGCGAGGACGCGGCCATCGTTAAACTGGTGCTATAGTATATAAAGCCTGCAAGTTGCAGGCTTTTTTATTATTCTGACTATTAAGTGCAATATCTAGCAGCACAACCTTTAAATGGACCTAATTTATGTGGAATGCCCTTCAAGCTTATCGATCTTCAATCATTTTATTATCTGCTTTACTGCTTGGCGGGTTACTTGGGTTTGTATTGCCCGAATTTGCCATTAAGTTGAAACCTATAGGGCAAATTTTCCTGAATCTATTGTTTATGATTATCGTGCCTTTAGTGGCAGTAAGTGTGATGGCATCCATTGCGAGAATGACAGATTTAAAAAAACTAGGCTCAATTCTCGCATCGATAATGGGGGTGTCAGTGGTCATGGCGATGATTCCTGCCATCGGCATTGTCTTATTGGCACTTGCATACGATCCAGCTCAAGGCGTCACGCTGGAACTGAGCGAAACGGTCGAAACTGCTGGCAGCATGGACTTTGTGAGTTTACTCACTACTAATGACTTTGTTGGGTTGCTATCAAAATCGAATATTTTAGCGCTGATCATCATGTCGGTTATTAGCGGCATTGCTATTGGTCAGTCGGGTGAAGATGGTTTAAAAGTATCTGCGCTGCTAGATAGCTTAAATACCGTCATCATGAAGATTATTGCGATATTAATGTATCTCGCTCCATTAGGTTTAGGAGCTTATTTTGCCGCCACTATGGCAAGCCAAGATGCAGAATTAATGGGTACGTTTGCAAGGGCTGTTGGGCTATTTTTAGTCGCAACCCTAATTTACCTAACTTTGGGTTCAACCCTATACGCTTGGGTCGGCGGAGGTTTCAGTGGCGTTAAACGTTTTTGGCAGAATATGCTTGAGCCCGCTGTCACAGCATTAGGTACTAGTTCGTCTTTAGCGACCTTGCCTGTCAATATCAGAAGTGCAGGCAAAATGGGCTTAAATGAACAAATTGCCGAAATTAGCTTGCCATTATTAGTGAATCTTAATAAAGGCGGTGCAGCGATGATTACCGCTTTGAAAATAGTGTTTATCTACTCGCTATTAGGAATGGAATTTACCAGTGATGTGTTCATGCTAACAATATTGATTTCAGTTTTATCGGCATTTGTGATTGGCGGAGTGCCTGGGGGAGCGTTTCTTGGTGAGATATTCATTGTCACCACTTTAGGATTACCTTTAGAGGTGATCCCAATTTTAGTGGTACTAGGCGCAATAACAGATGCGGCATCAACAGTGATTAATGTGGTGCATGATTTAACGGCAACCCAAATTATTGAGCGTATCAATGGTAAACACTACCAATCTGAATCCAATTCCACTGATTCACAGAGCTAATCCCATCATTTAATTGATGGTTTGGCATCATTAATTATCACTCTCATCTTGTGTTGGATCAGCACTGCAACGATTTGGCTGCAGTGTTTTTCATTAAGGCATTAATTTTTGAAGATTTCATAATTAACTTAGCCTCAATATGTGTTTTAGAGTAACTATTCAGATTTGTAAGCTTATGGTTGAACACTCTTTGAGCGTATGTAACAATGCGCCCCTTAATTTGTAACAATTATTTGCAGGTTAAAATGGTAGGCATTAGTAGTGATCATGCCGCGTGATAAAACAATTGAAACGTCATCATTAGACGCATTGATAAGATAACCTGAGCATGGAATCTCGATGAAATTACCTTTTCGCCATTTATTATTTTTGGTGATGATACTAACGTCACTTATCCCTATTACAACAATTTCATTGTGGTCTGCTAATTCAGCCCTCGAAAACGAATACAACATGGTGCATGACAAGCATTTGTTACTTGCCCAAAATATCACTAAAGCATTGAATCGTTATGCCATGGATGCACTGGCAATATTCACGACTGTGACTAATATTAATAATAACCAAGGTGTTGCTAAGGATATGTTTACCTTACTTAATACCATTGATGTTGTGTCTATCGGTGTATTTAATCAGCAAGGTCAACGTGAAGCGGTCGTGTATGGTGAAGCGCAGTCTCAACCGTTAAGTTTGACAGACCCAGCTAACCCATTTGAATTGTCGGATTTATCTCAAGCACATTTTACGCCTATTCATAAGAATGGGGTTAAACAGCCAACCTTGTATATGATCCGCCAAACAGCAGATATGCGAATTTGGTTGGCCACGATGAATGCGACGTATATTGAGCAATTACAATCTGCAGTTATCTTTGGCAATAAAGGTCATGCAGCCATAGTTGATAAGCAAGGTAATGTATTAGCTCACCCTAATAGGCAGTGGCAAGCCGAGGCTAAAAACATCAGTAAAGTGAGCATTGTGCAGCAGATGATGAATGGGGAAAGTGGAGTTAGTCAGTTTTATTCACCAGCGGTAAAAGCTGACATGATTGCAGGCTTTGATGTGGTACCAATCACTGGTTGGGGCGTAATGATCCCACAACCCTTAATCGAGTTAGATCAGAGTGCATTTATTGTTATCAAATTTACCTTATTAGTGGCACTCGTGTCGCTGATAGTATGCAGTATTTTTAGTTGGTGGATCGTTGGTCTCATCACTCGCCCAATTGATATTTTGACTGCGAAAACTCGAGATATTACAGATGTCAGTGCTAAGGGGATTCAACGTCATCCTCGCGGATTCCATACCGCTGAATTTGCCAAGTTATTTGATAGCTTTAGGCAAATGTCATTAGAGATAATTAACGGCCGTGAAGAGTTAGAGGTCAGGGTTGCTGACCGCACTGCTGACTTAGCAGAAGCTCAAGCGAAAGCGCTGCACTTGGCTAATCATGATGCTGTGACTGGTTTGGCAAATCGAGTTGCTATTCGGTTTAAAATTGCTGAATTATTACAACAGAACAAGCACTTTTCATTACTGTTTATTGATTTAGATAGCTTTAAAGGCGTAAACGATCAGCATGGTCATCGCATCGGTGATGAGTTACTAAAAGCACTCGCAGATAAGGTCAATAAACACTTATTTATTCATGATATTTTAGCGAGATACGGTGGTGATGAGTTCATTGTTTTGATGCCAAACATGGATTCGATTTCAGCTGCTGAATGCGCTGCAGAAAAGTTACTGCAATTGTTTTCGCAACCTGTGATTATTGAAGATAAAGTCATTGCTATCAGTGCTTGTATTGGTTTGGCATTGTCTAATGGCACAGATAAAGATACCGACAGTTTAATTCATCGTGCAGATACCGCCATGTACCAAGCTAAGCACCAAGGTAAAAATCAAGTGACGGTTGCTAGGGCCTGTTGATCTTTCGAGGTTGTTTTTGCAGCGAATTGTTGGTCATTTGTACAAGGCAGAGACTTTGTGGTGTAGTTATTCTACATAAAAAGTCGATAACGCAGTAAAAATGACCAACAAACGCTGCCCGAAGGGTTCGACTAAAAGCGTTTTACCCTTTGTTGAATGCATCTTTGTGAATAAAAGGTGCTTAGATGACTAGGCATCAATTCATTCGCCTCGATTAAAACGCTTTTATTTCGAACAAAACTTAACCAGCAAAGATCAACAGGCCCTAGTTAGCAATATGGATAAGATAAAATTCTGGTGTTGTAAGGAAAGACTATGCTTGCAAGAAAAACAGACGCTACGGTTAATATGAAATACTACGTCAATGCTAATGCTTCATTTTGTGCTAAAAACTCAAAAAATCTCTCAAGTGGTTTTACCTTAATTGAGCTAGTTGTGGTCATTATCATTTTGGCGGTACTGGCTGTCATTGCAGCGCCTAAGTTTATTTCGTTAAAAGAAGATGCTTACGCAGGACAAATGCAAGGAGTATCTGGTGCGATTGGAAGTGCAAAAGATTTAATCTACGCGGCTTGCGTGCTCAGTGCTGATTGTGATGAAACTGAAGGACCAGGTAACGGAAATACTATTGAGGCTGAAGGACAAAATATAACATTAGCCTATGGTTATCCAAGGCAGACGGAAGCAGGTATTGCTCGCGCAATTAATATTGTGGACGGAGAGGACTTCGAAATTACCTCGTTTTCTATTAACCCACTAACGGGTTTACGGATTAGACCTGCAGCCGATTACTCAGTGAATGATTGCGAGATACGATATTCAGAGCCAAAAGCTATTGGGGAAATACCAATAGTTGCAAGAGACTTAGACGGTTGTTAGCGTTTGATTATTTAGCCTAAATTGACATTAACCCAGTAAAAATGGATTTTTACCCAATGAATCGATTGTTCATAGCGTTGGTTTTGCTTTTGATGCTGTTGAGTCATCATGCTGCTGCAAATGTATTTAATACTGTTGTGAACATCCAGTGTAACCATTGCACTTCAAATCAAGCATACCGCCAAGCCGCTTTATCAGCCCTAAAAGACAGAGAGCAAAAAGTCGTTAATGTGATTAATTTTAATCAATTCGATGTGCGCAAATTTGATGTCAAAAAATTGCTAGTGGAAGTATGCAGTGACTATGGAAAGTCTGCGACTAAAGGTTACTGTAAAATGGAAGATGGCTCATTGGTAATGTCATTGAAAGTCACTAATATTGCGCGCGAGCAGGTCATTTTATTGGCTGAATCATTATATCAAATGGACTTTTTTAAAAGCCAATATATACAGGTTGATCCTCAAGTCGCTAACACGGCTTGGGAGTTGATTGAGAGTAGTCATGTTATCGGCAAGGTGATGTTTAATTGGCAACAAGAATACCAATATGAATATTCAGCATTTCAGACAAACTGGCAACAAGGTGAGTTAGCAAGCCTTCAAGCTAATATGCCGTTGAAAAACTTATCTCCTCCAATTGTTGTTACCTTTGCTGACGGCTCAGAGAGCTATGCTGAAGTCGATTTTATTGATACGGACAATCAGTTACATTTTAGGTTTTTGCAGATTAAAGATGCTAACAGTAATCACCTTGTTTTAGGCCAGGAAAAACTATTTACATTAGGCGATAAGTTTCAGTTTGAGTCGCAGCAAAGTCATGACTTTATCAAGATGAAACAGCTTGTTGAATTGAGTGGATTTATGGTTGAAACCCAAGAAACACTGACAGGGATCAGTGCTTCTGTTGTGCCATGCTCATCGAGTGAAAATAGATGTAAATTGGGTTATTAATCGCATTTGATAGGCAATATTATGATGACTTTAGGCGCTGGATTACAGCGCTTAAAAAATAAAATAAACCAACAATAAAAAAGATAACAATCCACCACATATCACTGGATAAATAATGTAACCGTCAGTGGTTCTTTTCGCTCTTTTAGTGCACAGTTTGCCTAGAATTAAATTAAACCCTAGCAATAGAGCTAAGGTTAATAGCCCTTGCCTAAAGGTCATTCTACTGATGGTTGTAGTGGTGTAAATGAGTAAAAACCATTCGAGTAATATCAAATACAGGAAGATTTTTTGAAGGCCATCAGGTCCTTTTCTTTTATCTCTGGTCCGCACAATACCTCCCTATCTTTATGTAGGAAAAACGCTGCAAAATAAATCGGTGAATCATTGAGATTTCTGGTTGTTGATCTCAATTAATAGCTTGTTTATTTTGTCCTGATCACTCGACTTCCACTTACCGCCGATAAAGTTCAACCTTTGGTTTACTGGGTATTGACGCATGATGGTGAACGCAAAAAAAGATTGTTTTACTTCAACCCAAATGACTTGATTTAGCTTGAGTGTTGCTGGCGTAATCAATCCTACGCCGCTTAAGCTAATATCTTTGATATTCGCGATGCCAATCTCTTCCATGAGAAACCAGCCTTTTTTATGCAGTTTTACACTGATACCATCACAAGCTTGCGAGAGCTCTTCTGAAGAATCCCGTAGGCTCAGTCTGATATGGTCGCGGTTATCAACCTTAATTGGTTCAGATGAGTCAGTACGCGGCTCACGGGCAATAAATTCGGCACTGGCTTTATGTTCTTCAGTCATTAGTTTGGATACCGCATTCTAGGCATATTGTCTTCAGCTGCTTGTATCGCTTTATCGACTTTGCCACTAATATTACTGTTGCCCTCGGAGTGGCGACTTTGAAGTCCAGTCATCATTCTGAGGTTTTCTTCTGCTTCTTGCGTTAGCACCAGTAACTCGATTCGGCGGTTAGCTGCCGCAGCAGGATCATCCAGTACATAAGGAGATTGATCTGCCATTCCTGTGACTTGGACAACTTGTTTATAGTCAATACCGCCAGCCTCAAGTATCCGTCTTGCTAATAATGCTCGCTGGCTAGATAGTTCCCAATTAGTAAAGGTACTGCCTGCAAATGGCAGTGAATCGGTATGGCCTGAAATGCTTAACCCATTATTGATTTGCCCAAGTAGTGTGCCTAAAGCGATAAGCAAGTCTTCAAAATACGGCTGAATTTCAGCACTTCCACGGGTAAACATAAATTGTTCAACGTTATCGTGTACTAAAATCCGAATACCTTGAGGCACAATCTGTAAGTCCACATTGGCATTCATATTGACGCTGGAAATAATCTGGTCCAACTCTTTGGCTAATACTTCAAGCTGGGCTTGGGTTTCAAATTGGCCTGGCAGCATAGAGTTAAGCTCAACTCCGTCACCCGAAGGAGATGACTGCTCTCCTAGAGCATGGCGCTTGCTAATTGCGATTTCACTTTTACCTTGCCCTGAGGTTGGCACGATTGAAGTTTCGATACTCATACCGCCATCTAGATCAATAATCGAAGAAGAGTTACTTAAATCGAATGGATTAATAGGGCCTGAAGAATACATGTCACCTTTAAGATATTGCACAATCAAAGTTCGCTCTCTTTGATCGGCCACTTGCATGATCCACAACACCATAAACAGTGCCATCATCGCGAGAGTGAAGTCTGCAAAAGCCACTTTCCAGGCGCCACCATGGGCTGCGTGTTTTTTCTTACGCTTTTTCCGGCTGATAATGACCGGTTCTTGATGAATTGCCATTAGCCACGTTGCTCCTCAATCCAGCGCTCAAGTTCAATAAATGAAGGACGGTTCTCTGATTGAATTTGTTTACGGCCGGCATCTAAAGCTAGCATTGGGGGTTTGCCTTTAGCGAAAGCACATAGCGCTGCTGCCACACATCTAAGTTGCGAAGTTTTGCGGTCAACTAAATGTTCAAGGGATTTTGAAAGCGGGTCGAAGAAACAGTAACAGGCAAAAATGCCAATAAAAGTACCCACCAATGCTGCTGCGACTTTGACACCAATCATGGTAATAGGACCATCAATATTAGACATGGTTATAATGATGCCCATGACCGCCGCTAGAATACCAAAGCCAGGCATGGCTTCTGCGATTTTGGCTAAGGCATGGGAAGGGCGAAGACTGTCTTCTTCAATGCGTTCTATTTCTTCAGCAAGCATGTGCTCTAAGTCATGTGGAGATAGCTTGCCAATTGATTGTAAACGAAGGTTATCGATTAGGAATTGCAGTACATGAGGGTGCTCAAGTACCGCAGGGTACATCAGGAATAGTGAGCTTTCGTTCGGTTTATCAATATGCTCATCAAGGACTTTAAGGCCTTGAGATTGAATTTGGCTCATTAACATACCCATTAAGCCAAATAATTGCGGGTAGAGTTCAGGATCTTCTTTATCGGTAGAGAAAACAGTTTTAACTTGGTCAACCATTTCATCTAAAACTGAACGAGGTGAAGCAATAATTAATGCACCCAGTCCAGCTCCAAAAATAATCAATATTTCAGCAGGTTGCCATAATGAGGTTAGGCTGCCTCCAGCCCATACATATCCACCAAATACTGAAAAAATAATGATCGATATCCCAATTAACTTGCTCATATTTCCTGCCTGGTATTATCGCTCCCACTGTTGATATATGTTCTGAAGGTTCATAATAGCCTGTTTATGTAGTTGGCATATTCGAGTTTCAGTTAATCCAAGAGTCGCAGCGATTTCTTTTAAATTAAGTTCATGTTGATAGTAAAGCGACAGGATTACTTGCTCTCTTTTGTTTAATTTTGAAATTGCCTTAAATAAAGTGTCTTTATTGGTTAATTGCTCAATAAAACAACTTTTGTCCTTAAAATTGATTCCATCTGTTAACAACTCATCTAGACTTTTCATCGACTCAGATTGAGTCGCAAATAGACGATCTCGATACTGCTCTTTATTTAGGCCTAAACATTCAGCGACTTCTAAATCTGTAGGTTCACGGCCTAATTCTCGGATCAGTTTTCTTACGGTATCGTTGAGCTCATGGGCTTGCTGTCTCACAGGGCGTGGGCGCCAATCTTGACGACGTAACTCATCTAAAATTGCACCTCGGATCCTTTGCCCTGCAAATGAAATAAACCCATTGTCATATTCACCAGGGTAACGCCTTGCTGATTCTAGTAAGGCCATCATCCCTATCTGTTCCATATCCTCTATGGCCAATGCAGCGCCGCAATGTGTCCTTAAGTGCGAAACTGACTTTTTAACTAAAGGTAAGTATTGCTTCATGACTTGCGCTTCAGATAATCGATGGACATTTTTCTCATCGAACGCTTCTTGATACGCTAATTGACCCGGTTGCATATGGCAGTCTCTCTTTATTGGACAACCATTCTGGTAAACAGAACGTCATCTAATTCAATGGCAAAATTATTTTCATTTAGTACCGTTGCTAGTAATACCTGAGCTTCTTTTTGTAGTAATTTAAGGTGGTTATTAGCCTGAAGTTGTTCGTAATCTTTTTCAGCAAACATCACCATTAAGGCGTTTTTGATCAACGGATCTGCTTCGCGAATTGTCTGGTCTGCATTTTCTGAACGAGTTTTTAACGCCATTTCTAGCAACAAGTAATGAGAAGTGTCTTTTCCTGGCACAGAGAAAATAAATTTCTCTAATGGATAGAATTTTGCGACTTTAGGAGCTGGCTCAAAAGCGCCGAATGGCTCGCCAATGATTTCTGGCGACTTCCAGCCGACATAGAACATTCCCGCTGACCATGTTAGGAAAACGAGACTTAATACACTGAGTTTTCCGACTTTTTTATTACCAATAGCCATTGCTTATTTTCCTTTTTAGGCGAGTAAATCAACCTGATCTTGTTGAGTTAATTCAGTGGCTTGGTTTTGCTCACTTGATTGAAATTCAATATTGTTATTGTGGATCTGTGGTGCTTGTTGATGCTGCGCTTGTTGTTCTGGCTGAGATTGACCTAAGTCCACATCAATCTGTCCGCCATGATCCATGGCTAACTCCATACGCAAACGATCTAACCCCATAAGTAATGCATCTCTAACCGCTGGATTAGCAGCGTGCATTTGCACGTGCAACCTGTCGCCATCGAGTCTGATATTCAGCTCAACTTTGCCAAGTTCTGGGGGATCTAACCTGAGTTCAGCCGATTTAATCTGCTGATCTATTTGAAACCTGAGTTGATCTCTTAGCGGAGACATCATTTCATTGGCTTGTTGGAGCATTGGCGCAGATTGAGACACTGAAACAGGTCCCCACTGGCTGACACTTTGGCCTTTAGTATTGGTTTGAGTTAGTTGGTTAATGACTTGATTAATACTGTCTAATTCAGCGTTGGCAGCATCGGTGACATTGATAACAGCAGGCTGAAAATGAGCTTGACCAGAGACAGTCGTTGCAACTGACATAGGAGCTTCAGCTGTTGTCTGCAAACTGTTCTGAGCTATGGAATTTGAAGATAATCCATTTTGAGCTGGGAGTGATGATTGAGTCCCTTGCATTGATAGCACTGATGCTTGCGGATTAAATCTCGCATTCATATCAGTATGGTTTGCGCTCATATTGCCTGCTTGCTTATGTAAACTTGCTAGCAATGCCGAAAGTTCAGGGCTAAGTGGCTTAGCCTGTGCCGATGCTAGATTAGATAAATCAGCTGCAGTGCCAATGTCTGATTTAGGCGCAAGAGTGATTTGATCATTCAGAGTATTAAGCAGTTGAGGGTGCTGCTTTAACTCAGCCATAAGATGTTCAGGAATAGATGATATTGCAGCTGGCTGAGATGAAATTGTCTTTACTAAGCCTGATTGAGAGGCTTGGTTTTCTGGCATCACAAATCCCATGACTCCATGTTCATTCATTTCTGAATCAAGTGGGCGCATTGGTTGTTGAGATGAGGAGCTCGCTGCCCCTGTTACTGAAATTAAATTTGGCATGTAACTAATCATAAATTTCACCACACAGACTGGTCAGCTTGTAAGCTGAAATGCCATCTTTAGTTGCTTGGAACTGTTTCATTTCTTTACTGAGAGATTCTTTCTCAGCATTCGCTTGCGCAATCACCTGTTGATGAACTTTAGCTAAGGATTGTCTTGCTAATAGCTGCGACTTTGTTTTAGGTTTACCTTGAACGGTGAGCGCCATCATCATTAACTCGTTCACCTTTTCTACTTTTTTCCAATCTTTTAAATTGGCGTATTTCACCAGGGCAACTTCAAATTGTTGCCACTGGCTAGTTGAGGTTGGCCCAGCCGGCTCTGACATCGGTAATAACCTTAATTACGGGGGTTAGCTCTGTGATGCTATTTTCAACACTAGCAGTCACTAATTGGCGACTACAGTAGTCGTATAAGCGATTTAGCGTGGTGGCGACTTCGCCACCATTTTCAAGATCAAGCATGGAATCTAGACCATGAACAATGTTGAGACATTTATTGACGCTTTTACCTTTATCTTCAAAGCTTTGTCGTTCCATATAGCCACTGGTTCGCTCAATTTCTTCCAACAATCCATCCAGTAACATACGTACCATTTCATGGGGATTTGCCGAGGCGACTCTGGCATCTAACGTGGTTTGCTTATAAGCATTAAAAGGATCATATTCGTTCAACATTGTTCATTTATTCCTAATTAAAATAGGCCACTAGCAGTGTTTAGCTTGTTAATGGTGTTTTCCATTGCGGTAAATTGGGCGAGTAAAATTTGGTAGCGTTGACTCATTTGGTTATCGTGACGAGTCATGTTGTCTTCGATTTGCTCTACTTGAGAGTCGAGATTTTTCTGTTTTAAATCGATGTAGCCGTTGTTTTTAGTAAACGGATCAATAATCGAATTAATGTTATCGATGTAGCCACCATCGGCAGTAAACATTTCTTTGATAGAAGCTGAGTCACTGTTAATAGCTTGAGATAGTTTGTCATCATCAACAGATAACTTGCCATCACGGCCCATTTCAATACCGATATCCGAAAGGCGCATGCCATTAGGTGCTTCATTGAAGATGGCATTACGGACACTGTTTTGCAGCATACGCAGACTAGAATCACCTTTTAGGATCCCTATCTGGTCTTCACCAACAGATGAGTTCTCATCGTCATCATCTTCATCATCGTCATCAGTTTCTTTATCATCATTGATATCGTCTAAAACCGAACTGCCCATTGAACGAGTCAGTTGATTTAGTTGGGTCATTAATTCGTTGAAAGAATCGACGAAGTCATTAACGGCTTTTTCAGTGCCTTCAATATCGTTAGCAATAGTTATAGTGGCGCTTTCGCCTACAGCGTGGGCTTTTTTAAGCTCAATATTGACACCATCAATTACGTTATCTAGGTAGTTTGTACTGCTAGTGATATCGATGCCGTTGAGGGTAAACTCTGCGTCTTGTGCCTTTATTCTTTCTTGAGTACCCCAGTCAACACCATTCATTTCCATCGTAATGGTGCTATCAGCGCCAGTTTCTTCAGAGGTAAGCATTAACTCAACTTGACCACCAGTTCGCACTAATGAGGCTTGAACCCCCGGATTATCTGGATGGTTGTTAATGGCGTCACGTAGATCGGCAACGGTGCGAGTACCTGTCGAGTTAAGTTCAGCCATATCAATTTCAATGGTATTACCACCGACATCAATGCTGACTACACCTGTTGTTGGTAGAATTTCATCTTCGCTTGCAAACGACTTGGTGATTTGGTGAGCTTGAGCAAGTTGCTTCACATATAAATCGTACACACCTGTTGGTGCGTCACTGTCTACTGTGATGGTGGCACTATCATCGCTAATTTCTGAACTTTTGCCTTCAAAAGCATCATCACCCAAATTGTCCAAGTTACTGGTCATTTGATTTAGGGTACGTTCTAAAATTTTATAAGCATCAATTTGTGCTTTGCTGTTGTCTAAGTTGTTTTTAAATAAAACATCTTTACTCATTCGCTCTGCAGCAACTAATTGCTCGGCAAATGAGGCGGCACTCATACCTGAAATCATGGCAACTCCTATTGTCTAACGGACTTAAATGGCAATCTTTATGCCAATGGTTAAGTTATTGTTTAATAGCTATTTGTTGTTTTTTCGATTGTTATGTCGGTTAGACAACTTCCGTTTTGTGCAACACAATGGAAGCTGAGCTTCCGTTTGATTCACCGAGTGTCGAAAAAGAATTTATAACAATGAATAAAGGCGACAGGGATAACTGACGGCTAAAGTTTTATTAGTGTTTTTTACTAATAAAATTAGCGTGTTGGGGGATTTATTCTTAAAAGTTTGAAAAAGGCATTACATTGGTTGATCTAAAATTAAAAGGACCATAAGGCCCTTTTTGTAGACTAAATACGTGTTATTAACGTAATAGACCCATTACTAGACCAGTGTTTTGGTTAGCGTTAGAAAGTACAGTAGTACCGGCTTGAACTAATAATTGGTTTTTAGTCATGTTAGCTGATTCAACTGCGAAATCTGCATCCATGATACGGCCAGCAGCAGCTTTAGTGTTTTCAGTAACGTTAGTTAGGTTAGACGCTGTGTGACCTAAACGGTTGATGTTAGCACCAAGTGTTGAACGCTCTTCACCTACTGAATCAATAAATGCATCAACGTTGTCAATTGCAGCGTTAGCACCTGTTGTTAAGTCATCAGCAAGACCAGTTAATGCAGATGCACCTAGAGTTACGTTTAATACTTCGTTAGAACCTGCACCGATTTGGAAATCGATATCGTCTAAAGCAGTGAATAGGTTGTTACCTGAGTACTCAGTATCACCGATAATACGGTCAACTTCAGCACTTAACTCAGCAAACTCATCATTCAATGCATCTAAATCTTCAGCTGAGTTCACGCCGTTAGCTGCTTGAGTAGCGAGTTCTTTTTGACGCATAGCAATAGTCGTTAACTCTTCTAATGCACCATCAGCAGTTTGTAGCATAGAGGTTGCATCGTTAACGTTACGGCTAGCTTGCTCCATGCCAGTAACGTTCGCGTTTAAGCGAGTAGCAATTTGTAGACCAGCAGCATCGTCAGCAGAACTGTTGATGCGAAGACCTGTTGATAAACGCTCCATAGCGTTAGTCATTAGATCGTTGCTTTTTGTTACTGAGTTTTGAGCGATGTTCGAAGCAGTATTAGTATGAACAGATAACATAATGTCTTCCTATAGAATTAAAGTTATTGGTGTTACAACTAATTAAAACGACACTGGAAAACGAAACTTAATCCGCGGACTAAAATAATTAGCAAATTTTTATGAAATTCGATGTTTGAATCAGTTCTAGGTGATGGGATATAGAGGATAAAGCCTACTTTGATAGGCTTTATATACAGATGAGGGCGTTAATTGAAACTTGCCTAATAAAAGTGACTGAGACTTAAAATTAGTGCTATTGCTTAGTTTTTAATAAAGATGAAACATGATCGCGACTGACGTTAGCTTGCGCCATTAACGAGGTGACTTGGGATGAAAATGGATTTGGCTGCATTAACTCTTTTAATTTAGCCATATTTGTATCCAAGTTGCCATGAAGCTGTTCTTGATGATTAGCTCGCTTGAGCTGTTGTTGCACTTTCTGTTTACTGTTGCGAAGCTCAACAAGTTGCTGATTAACTTTTTGCTGGCTTTTAACCACTTTAACTTGGGTTTGCTTAACATCTTCGGCTTTGTCAAAACGCCACTCTTTGGGATCTTGCCATGACAGAATTTCGACCACTTTGACCGTACGAGCTTCACCTGCAGGCAAACGTTGACCTTGACCGGACATTAATAACCCAGATTGGATTTGTAACCATTGTGCATGATCTGTACTCAGCATGGCGGCATTTCGGGCTGGGGCTTGCACGCTAATGCCAATATCTTTAAACGCATTGGTGAGCTGTTTAGCTAAAAATTGATTATTTTGATGCGCAGGTAAAAAAGCGCGAGCATTATTGTCACCGTACTGGATGGTGATTCGCTCATCACGGGATTTAACTCCCACTAGGTCAACTGACTTTAATTGAAAAAAGTGCTTAGCAGCAGGGCGGTTGGCGTTTATCAGATTGAGCTGGTGATCCACTAAAGGCTGTTGCTGATAACTAATATCGAGTGCAACAAGCTGCTGCTGAATTTGTTTTGCAGTATCAGTTTGTTGCTCGGTTAACCCAGATTGTGGACTGGCATTATTCAAGGGAACCTGCAGTTTCTTTAATAGCTGTGAAACACGTAATAACCCTTGTTCAGCCACTTGATTGGCTGATATCGCATGTTGACCTTGGGTTACCTTGGCCCATTTTTGGTAACTGGCAAGCCTATGAGTTGGAATCGATGGCACGGCTTTCGCCGTCGCTGGCTGAGTGTCGTGCACAGCAGTAGGTGCAGGCGCAACCGTTTGGTTGCGCTGCAATACATTTAAACTTTCCGAAATACCTTTAAGCATGGATTTTACTGGCTACTAACTTACATGTGATTGAACAATGATAGCTGACTCACTTGCACAAAAGATTGTTGCGTCACCTGTAATGTGGTCAACTTCAAATTAAATTCCGCTGTGGCTTGTGCGTAATCTAATCCTTCGGTTTCACCGATAACCTCTTCACTAAATAAAATACGTTCAGTGTGGGTGGTTTGCATTAAGCTTAAGGCGTTTTGCTTACCACCGATATCAGTGATAGCACCACTAATCGAAGCCAATGAATCATCTAACGATTGCAGCATATCTTCAGCTGCTTGGGTAAAGGTATCATCACCAGGCGCAAGATTGGGATCGTTCAATACATCAATAAATTGCTTAGTTTGGTTTAAAATATCAGTGCCGCCGCCAGAGAATAAAAACTCCTGTGCTGTCACGTTACCTGTCATCCAAGCAGAACCTGAAATTTGTACTTCACGATGGCCATCATCACCTTGATAGAAGTAGTTACCATCGGCATCAATACCAATTGGAGCAGTACCAGTTTCATTACCTGAGAATAAGTAATTTCCGCCATCATCTTTAGCATTAACCACATCGACAAATGACTCTAATAGCTCACTAAGTTCCGCCGCATATGCCGCTCTGTCTTCAGGAGATAGCGCGCCATTATTAGCACCAATAGTGATCTCACGCATTCTCGCTTGCAGATTGGTCATACTAGAGAGGTATGTCTCTGAGCGGTCTAAACTGGTGCTTAACGATTCGGTGTTTTTTAGATACTGCGAAGTCGCCGCTAAATCTCGTTGAGTGGTAATCACTTTAGCCATACCAATGGGATCGTCAGACGGGCGTAAAATGGACTTGCCAGTTGCCATTTGCTGATTAACCTTAGCAACATCGCTGGTTAAGTGCTGCATGCTTTGTAGGTTTTGGCTGTACATATTCATCATGCTAACGCGCATAGCAGAACTCCTCTATTTGATAGACAGTAAAAGCGTTTGGAATAATTGGTCAGCAGTTGAGATGACCTTGGCGTTGGCTTGATATGATTGTTGATAAATAATCAAGTTAACACCTTCTTCATCCATGCTGACACCACTGGTGCTTGCCCATTGAGACTGGGCTTCCATTTGCAGTTTTAATGCGGTGTCCTGCGACATTTGTGCTTGACGAGATGCAGAGCCTAATTCACCGACTTTACTGGCGAATACATCCCCCATGGTGGTCGTCACGCCCATTGAGTCAAAGGTAAACTCGGTATTTGCGAGTTCGACTAAGTCTTTTAAGTTGTCGTTATCACCTGGGGTGCCATCTTTACCAAACGCTAGCATTTCGGCAGTAAAACCATCGCTGATTTTAATCGTACCCGCTGGGTTTGTTGGGTCGTAGGTAAATAAATCAATCGTTGGTGAGTCACCGTTTAAATCGGTACCGTTACGTAGTACTGCATTAAACTCATCGGCAACGGTTTGAGCTAATTCATTAATGAATTCCATCGATTCAGCTAAGCTAGTATCGCGATAATCCAACAAGGCACCTAAGCTGCCGCCAGTGGTTTCGTCTACAGGAAAACTTGAGTTACCAAACTGAATACTCACTTGTGAAACTTGTGGATTATTCGGATCTGGTTGAGTAGAAAGTGTTGACGATTTGGTGCCAGAAACTAATGGCTGCCCTTGAGTAAGAGAGATATTTTTCATCCCTTGAGAGTCTTCAACGACCCGTATATCAACAATGACGGCTAACTCATCAATCGCAGCATCGCGAGCGTCAAGTAACGCCATTGGCGGGTTATCACCGCCAGATTGAATTTCAGCATTAAAGCTGGCAATGGTTTCTAGTAGCGCATTAATTTCTTTGGTTGAGGCGCCAATTTGGCCCTCGACTTGTTTAAGTTGTGATTCGATTCCGTCACTGATGGAATTAAAGCGTTGGGTCAATGCACGGGATTCATTGAGGACACTCTGACGGTGAGCAATTTCATTGGGTTGCTCCATGGCTGAGTTAAGTGATGCAAACAATAAATCTAACCCGGCTGCAATGCTGTTGCCTTCAGAACCAAAGATTTGCTCAGCTTGGGTATAGTAACTTGCTTGAACACTGGTAAACCCCACATCACTGGTGGTTTTCCACATTTGTGCGACTTCGTATTGATCTGAAATACGGCGAACGCCGTCAACCATGACGCCCATGCCACCGCCATAGGTATTACTGCCCACTGAGCTCATTAATACTGACTGGCGTGAGTAACCTGGCACCATCGCATTGGCGATGTTATTTGATGTCGCATTAAGTGCTGCCATGCTGGCATTAATGCCTGACATCCCAATATTGAGCATGCTCATATCTAATCCTCATGTCACAACAACGAATATATAACCGCTAAGGGGCATGCTTCGCTGTTGTTATTTGTTCGGTTTGGCCATTAGTGGAATATTTAGCGCTGGCTGCATGGCTGTAGTATTAACAGCAACAACTGAATTAGGTTCAGCTATAACAGGCGTTTGGGCGGTATTATTCACGACTTGAGTGACTTGTTCGGTTTGGTTATTAGAAGCGACACTATCAGGGGCAGACTTAAGCGCTGCTGACAATTGTTTTGTCATGACACTCGCAAGGCCAGTGCTTTGTAGCTGGCTTAAACGGCCTGCAAGTTCAGCATCGTGCCAATCACGATACATGCCATCATTTTGAGACGATAATGGACTGTCTTTATCTGCCATCACATCGGAAGCTGAGCGCATTTGTTTCAGCACAGTTTGTAAGAACTGGGCTTCAAATTGTTGGCTCACAAGTTCTAATGCGCCATGCTCACCATTAGCTTCGATTAAGTCTTTGGCATTGAGGTTATTTAAATAACCGTGGTTATTGTCTAATTTCATTAAATCACCACTAGTTCAGCTTCAAGCGCGCCAGCTTCATCAAGCGCCTGCAAAATTGCCATTAAGTCCATTGGAGAGGCTCCTAGACTATTCACTGCACGAACAACATCATTTAAGGCAATACCTTCTGGCCAAACAAACATATGACCATCACCTGTATCTATGTCGATTTCACTGTCACTACCCACAACGGTTTGCCCCTGACCTTGGCCCATAAATGGTGCATTGGGTTGGCTAACAAATTCTTGCTCGACAATGGAAACGACTAAGTTGCCATGGCTTACTGCCGCTTTACGAACAACCACATTACCGCCCATGACGACCGTGCCTGTACGACTATTAAAGACCACTCGAGGGGATTTTCGGCCTTGCTCAATTTGTAATTCTTCTAGAATCGACATAAAGGTGACGCGTTCACGATTTGACTGCGGAGCGCGCACCAATACTTTTGCACTGCTATCTGCTTCAGCGACATCTGGGCCAAATAAATCATTCACAGCACGTTCAATATTACGTGCGGTTTTAAAGCTTGGGTCGCGCAGGTTTAATACGATATGTTCAGTTTCATTAAAGTTACTGTGGATTTCTGCTTCCAATAAACCGCCGTTAGGGATCCTGCCAACGGTTGGCACGTTTATCGTTAATGAAGTGCCATTTCGTCCTTGTGCTGACACGCCGCCAACGACCAAATTACCTTGTGCAACAGCGTAAACTTCACCATCAACTGCACGAAGCGGGGTCATTAACAGCGTTCCACCACGGAGACTTTTCGCATCACCTAAAGATGACACTGTGACGTCAATGGTTTGTCCAGGGCTTGCAAGTGGAGGAATGTTGGCGTGAACGGCAACAGCGGCAACGTTTTTAAGCTTAGGGTCGGTTCTATCATCGATTTGTACGCCAAATTGCTTCAACATGTTGACGATAGACTGGCTAGTAAAGCGGACTTGAGTTCGATCACCTGTGCCATCTAAGCCCACAACTAAACCGTAACCAACAAGTTGGTTATCACGAATACCTTGCACATCCACAATATCCATTAAGTAACGGTTCTGAACAGCTTGTTCATTTTGCGGCGCGGCGGTGGCTTGCAATGACATGATGGTCATTAGGACACTCGCGAAAAATGCGATGGCTTGTTTCATTTAACGCTCCATGTCAGTGCTAATAGTGGGGCACTAACAAAATTAACTATAAAGACTTTGGTTGGTAGTCGTAGATTTATCACAATGGGAACCATGGGCTATTAAAGTAACGTGAAGCCCAACCCATTTGGTTGCTATCTGAAATTGCACCTTGGCCACCGTAAATAATCCGTGCATCCGCAATACGTTGTGATGAAATGGTATTATCAGTGCCAATATCGTCGGTGCGAATAAGACCTAACAAACGCAGGTATTCATCACCTTGGTTTAATCTAAGCCACTTTTCGCCACGGATTAGTAACGCGCCATTAGGTAAGACTTTAGCCACAGTGACAGTAATCGAGCCCGTTAATTGGTTTTGCTGGGTACTCGAACCTGTGCCGTTAAATGAACGGCCAGTGTCAGCGCCGCCGCTTCCGGCAAAACTGCTATTGCCACTTGAACCTTGAGCGCCTATAGACATCGAGCTGTCTTTGCTGGTTTTAGTATCGGCTTTTTTGCTTGAATAGGTTTTCTCGTCCAATGACACCGTTAAGATATCGCCTTCACGAAAGGCACGTTTATCCTTGAATAAGGTCAACATATATCCCTGACGATATAAGCTCCCATTACTGGCTTCAGGCAAGCTGTAGTCAATTTCAGGTGGCGCCCATTCTGGTTTTCCTGGTGCCGTTTCAGGTTCAGGAAGATGTGATGCACAACCAGTCAGTAGTAGTGCTATCGCAATCCAACTATGTCTTATTAAACTCTTTGCTTTGCGCATAATAACCGTCAGTTTCAGTCTAAAAATCAGAGCTAGTCTTATCGATTAACGTTAGTGTTATCCATTAACACTAACGTTATAGATTTAACCCCAAATTACAGTGCTTGGTTCAAGAACTTAAGCATGTCATCAGATGAAGACACCACTTTGGCATTCATTTCATAAGCACGTTGGGTCGAGATCATTTCAACCATCTCTTCAACCACGTTTACGTTCGCACCTTCAAGAGAGCCTTGACGAATTTGGCCAATGGCTTGATCGCCAGCAACACCTTCAATCGCGGCTCCAGAAGCACCAGTTTCACGGTATAAATTGTCTCCGCGTGCTTCAAGACCTGCTGGGTTAGTGAAATTAACTAAGGTGATTTGGCCTAGTTCTTGTGCTTCAGCTTGGCCAGCCATTTGAGCTGACACTTGACCGTCAGAGGCGATAGTGACAGTTAATGCATCTTCAGGTATTTCGATATTCGGTACTAAAGGCAAACCTTGTGATGTCACCATTAACCCATCGCTACTGCGGAAAAATTGGCCATCACGGGTGTAGCCTAAGTCACCATTAGCTTCTTCGATTTGGAAAAACCCTTGGCCTTGAATGGCCATATCTAACTGCTGACCAGTAGTAAGAATATCGCCAGTAGTAAAGACTTTTTGAGTACCAGCAACACGAGTACCTGTACCTAATTGAAGGCCTGATGGTAATTCATTTTGCTCGTCTACTTGACCACCAGGTTGACGCTGTACTTGATAAAACAAGTCGTTAAATGCCACACGGTCACGTTTAAAACCTGTTGTGTTTACGTTTGCCAAGTTGTTGGCAATGGTGGTCATTTTAGTATCTTGAGCGCTTAAACCTGTTTTACTTACCCATAATGCAGACTGCATGATGTTATTCCTTCAAATTCTTTTTATGTCATTGCGAAGAAGCGGCGATCGCTGAAACGATTATTTACGCATCTCGTAGTAATCGATTACCTGCTTCAGACAGCTTTTCTGCGCTTTGCATGAGTTTAACTTGCACTTCAAATTGGCGACTTAAATCCATTGATGCGATCAGTTCGCTGACCGCTTGGACGTTACTGGATTCGAGAAACCCACTGCGAACATGGACTTCTTCGTCTGCTTCTAAAGGCAAACCATTATTGCTATAAAACAAGCCATCTTGACCTTTGGTCATCTGCTGCAGTTCAGGATTGACCAATTTCAGTTGACCAATTTCTTCAGTGATATTGCCTGCGTCTGCCACGATACTGATGCGGCCATCATCGCCGACAAACAGCTCACGGTATTCAGGTACAACAATTGGCCCTTCGATACCTGCCACTGGACGGCCATCAATGGTTAATTGACCTTGGGCATCAGGCACTACAACGCCCGAGCGGGTATATGCTTCACCGTCAGCAGTCATTACGCTGAACAAACCTGCATCACTGATCGCCAAATCTAACGTGCGACCCGTTGGGTTTAAAGTGCCAGCTTGCTGACTAAAACCACTGGTTTCAGTTTGCGCTAATACGCGAGTGTGCAAGCTGTTTCCTGTTGGTGTAATGACTTTGGCATTAACACGTTCAAGGTCGGCCTTAAACCCAGTGGTATCAGCATTGGCTAAATTATTGGCTCTGATCGCTTGCGCTTCCATGACTCTGGCTGCACCAGTGGCTGCGGTGTATAGCATCTTATCCATGGGTTACCCTTAAATGACGTTCAGCAATGCTTGTTGCATTGTAGAGTTAGCATCTAGCACTTTTGCGTTTGACTGATAGTTACGCTGTGCTGTCATTAAGTTAACCATCTCAGCGGTGTTATCGACGTTTGAGCTTTCAAGGTAACCAGCATTGATAGAGCCCAAGGTTCCTGTAGTTGGTGAACCAACAATTGGTTGACCTGCAGCGTTAGTTGCAGCCCAAGCATTTTGGCCAATAGGTGTTAAACCGTTTGGATTATTGAAATCAGCTAATACCACTTGGCCTTGTAATTGCTGCTCGCCATTAGTGTAAGTACCATACAAATTACCTTCGTCATCAAGGCGAATGCCGTTAAGCTCACCAGAAGTGTAACCGTCTTGGCTTAGGCTTGAGTTGTTATAATCAGCAGCATATTGGGTACTTTTGTCATAATTGATATTGAGGTTAATTGGATTTGCACCACCAGTGTTTGCAATTGTTAGATCAAAATCTGATGGTGAGTCTTCATCTAATATGCCATTTTCATCAAACTTAAGCTGGTGGCCACCAGGCATGACATCTTCACCATCTGCCATATAATAAACTTGCCATTCATTATCAGCTGTTTTTACGTAGTACTGGGTTAACGCATGCTCATTTCCTTGGGAATCATAAGTCGTTACAGTACTTGATGAGTGATATGTAGAGGCATCATCTGCGTCGAAGATGTAATCTGGATCATTAATATCTATCGCATCAACTCTAGCATCGAGATTAGAGACTAAACCGACTTTATTTGTAGCTGAAGCGGGCAGCGATCCTGCTTGAATTTGCAAGTCGGTTACGTTGCCATTTTGCAGTTGCCCACCTGGGCCCACACTGTAACCCTGTAAACGGTTTCCAGCAGGATCAGTGACATAACCATTAGCGTCTTGGTTAAACATACCCGCACGTGAATACATTGTAGTGCCATCTTGGCCATTCAGTACAAAGAAACCATCCCCTTGAATGCCCATATCAAGTTGACGACCGGTATAAGCTAAACTGCCAGCCATTGAAAAGTTTTGACTGGTCGACATGGTGTTAACACCACCTGGCTGGCCGCCATTATAAACTGCAGCAAATTCACTACGACCACTACGGAAACCAACAGTTGAACCGTTAGCAATGTTATTACTGATAGTATTTAGGTCTTGAGTTGTAGCCTGTAAACCACTTAAAGCAATATTGAACGACATGGGGTAATCCTTTTAATTCGAGTTATGAAACTTCGGAAATTTCGAGGACAGAAACCGTCCCGAGTCCGTTAGCTAATTCGGCCATCATTACGCCTGATGCGCTGACAAAGTGAACTTTTTCAATGGTTGCGGCAATGAAGGTATCGGCTGTTTCTGTGACGTCATCTGCTGTCATATTCGCTTCGATACTGTATTCGCCAGGAGGTAAATCGAGTGCTTCTGGATCAATGGTAAAGGCCACATCGCCAGGCTCTTGTGAGCCAAGCTCTAAGGTGTGAACCACATCGCCATGCTCATTTAAGATATCGATAGAGAGTTCTTCAACCGCATTGCCTAAGTAGACTTTACCTTCTACTGGTTCGATATCTAGCTCAAGTTCAGAGGCTGGTACCATTGCGGTTTTACCCACAAGTTGCGCTGATTGAACGATGGCTAAATTTTCCATCATCACCATGCTTGTCGCTTGGTTTGCACGCATATGCTCAAGACTTTCTACTTGTGAAAACTGGGCCAGCTGGCTGACATAGTCTGCAGGATCCATCGGATTTGTAGGGTCCTGATTTTGAATTTGTGCAATCATTAATGTCATGAATTCATTGCGGATAGATGATGCATCGTTACCCGGTGAATTCATGACGTCTGTGGCAGTAGTGGCTGGATCGCTACTCGTAGTACTTGGCGTGACATTCATTATTTATTTCCTAGCTGTAATAGCCCTTGCTGCATTGAGCGAGCACGGTTCATCACTTCAACATTGGTTTCAAATGAGCGACTTGCAGCCATCATGTCAGCCATTTCTTCAACGGTATTGACGTTAGAGTAGGCCACATAACCTTGTTCATCTGAAAAGGGATGGTCTGGTTCATAACGCATATCGAGAGGGGCGTCCGTTTCCACAATGGCAGCGACTTCCACATGTGCACCAGCGGCCTTTCCATCTTGCGTTTGATTATAAATAGTCGAAAACACAGGCTTTAATGCACGGAAAGCATCATCAGGGTTTTCTGCTGCTGCACCGGCATTGGCAAGGTTACTTGCAACGGTATTTAAGCGAATTGTCTGTGCATGCATACCTGCGCCAGCAATGTTATAAATTTCACCAAATGACATATCAGTTCCTATTGTCCTTTAAGTATTGCGCTTAGATTTATTGCCCTTCGATGGCTGAGCGTAAGCCGGAAATCTTCATGTTTAAAAATGTCAGACTGGTTTGATAGTCCATGGCATTTTGCGAGTATCTGGCTTGTTCTTTTCCAAGTTCTACTGTGTTCTCATCTGCAGAGGTTTGGTAAGGGACTCGATACGCTGTTTGATAGTCACGGCCCACTTCCATTCCTGCATTAATTTGAGTCATTACCGCTTTGAAATCTAAATCTTGAGCTTTATAACCAGGAGTTTCAGCATTGGCTAAATTACCTGCTAGCATCTTGCTACGTTCGACCCGAAAATCTAACGTTTGTGCGTGAATGCCTAAGGCGGTGTCGAGGTTGATAGCCATTAAAACTCCTAGTATGGTATGAACAATTTCAATATATGTCCCGTATATCCAATTAGTGTGCCAAAAGTTTAAGGTGAGTTTTATCAATGGTTTATGGCTATTTAAAAGATAAGATCGGAACTGCCGTTTCCTATGCGGTCGTCATGTGTTCCTGTTTGTTTCCGCTGACAAGCAGTGCTAAAGATCACATTGCAGCGACGCAACAACTTGAGCGTTCTTTGGTGAAGGTCTTAGAGGCTGAACTGCAGTATTGGCAGCGCCAAGCAGGACTTGAAAGCATTAAAAAAACGATTCAAGTGAACTTGCCTTCGGGCGCTGCAAATTTACAACAATGTCCCAATGAGGTTTATATTGCGACAGGGTCAAGGTTGCCTTTTGGCAATGTGCAGCGCCGTGCAACCTGTGATGCTTTAGGTTGGAGTTTATTCATCAGGGCAAGAGTGGACGTGACGGCTAATGTGCCAGTAGCGAATAGACCATTGGCGCGAGGTGAGCAGATCTCTGCTACTGATATTGAATTACAGTGGCTTAAGTTATCAGCTTCAGATAGAGATTTAATCACTAAAAAGTCGCAGCTCATCGGCAACCAAGTCAGCCATAAAGTCAGAAGGTTTAGAGCAATTAAAGCTAGCCAAGTCACTAATCCACAATGGATTAATATTGGTGACCGGGTGGTGATTGAAGCAAGAATGAATGGTTTCTACGCTAACATGCCAGGTGAGGCATTAGAGTCAGGTGGCAAAGGCTCAACTATCCGAGTGAGGAACTTAAGTTCGGGTAAAATTATCCATGTGTACCCAACTGAAAAGGGTAGAGTAACCACCCTGTTTTAATACTATTTCCAGTTATTGATCATCGTTTTTGTCTTTCTCGCATTGATAGTGAAATATCAGTGCGTTTTCTGATGTTTTTATTTTAGTTTCTGGTTTATTGCGCCGCTTATATATAGATATCGACGACATACATGGTGAACCATTATGGATATCAACAAAATATCGAGTCCAGTGACTGCGGATATGGGGACAACGAAGAGCAAGGCTAATACTTCAGGGCAAACTGAAGTCGCTGAGCTTAAACCCCGTAAAATGCCTGCGCAAAGTACCGTTAGTGATGATTGGAAACTCATAGAAAAAACACAACCTGAGCTAGCGAATATCAGTGATTTTGATGCTGATAAAGTCGCTGAGTTACGCCAAGCTTTGCAAACTGGCACCTTCAGCTTAGATGTGAAAAAAATTGCAGAGGCGATGAAGCAAAATCATGGTTAATAGTGAAAACTCTGCTGCAAAAAAGAAAATAAAACCAGAGCAAGTATCTAAGCGAGAGCAAGTGCAGGGGTTACTGCGCGGCGTACGTTTGGATATCGACGGTTATAAACAACTTCATGCATTATTAGTTCGTCAACGCGAGTTAATGCAACGCCGTGATAATGCAGGCTTAGCAGCCCATAATGAAGAGCAAACTAAGTTATGTGAATTGCTAATGGAGCGAGCCAAAAAACGCTCTATTACCTTGGTCGCGTTAGGCTTTACTGGTAACAGTAAAGGCATGGAAGATTTAATAGCAAGACTCCCAGAATCCAGTCAGAAACAAGTACTTTTATTGTGGCGCAACTTGGTGAAATTAGTACGAGAAAGCCAACAGTTTAATGAAGAAAATGGCAAGCTGTTAGTCAGCCAACAAGAAGTGATTAATTCTTTATTGAACAAGCAACCAGAAAGTCAAAATGACTATGGGCATGCTAGGTAAAGCCTTTTTGAAAAAGGGCTAAAGTATTCCAGTAAATAAGCGAAGCAGAGGGAGTGTAAAGTCTTCTTTGTTGCAAGTTTAAAGGTTGCTACTCGTCTCTCTCTTTGTCTTTCTGCAAGGAGAGAGCTGCCCCAATCGCTGTACCAACTCCAATACCCAAGCCCACATTCCCAAGCGCCACACCGATACCAGAGCCAATAGCTATCCCTACACCAATATAAAATGCTTTGGGATTATTAGTTGAATTTCCATTTTTGTTCCAATTACTCATTGAAGCTCCTGAGAATCTAATGTTTTGCTAAATATTCTATGTAAGTTATTGATTAATAATATCCTATTTTTCTTAAATACTAGATGCAAATAGAGCTTGTTGAGATCCAGCTTAATTAAGATCAAAGTCGTGGCGCTTCGCCCACACCAGAGCAAGAGGGGAAACAACAGCAATCCCCCTCTTGCATTACCCTTGCCGCTCCGACGAAGTGTTGTTCCTCATGCTATAGAGCGAATTTGCTATCGCCTCAGATTCGCCATCCCTGGCTCAATCTGAGGCTATGTCGGCGTCGATAGGCAGGAAGACTGAATGTCATGTAGTGCATGGATGCACGAGAATGACCTGCCTCCATCACGCAAATTAGCTCAACGCATTCGGACACTTCCAACGGAGAATGTTGAGCCCGCAGGTTCGTTTCGTTTAGCTTGGTAAAGAGCATAAAGAATATTGTTTTTGGGTCTTTTTATCTTATCTGTATGTTCAATTTGAATTGAGGTAAGCAAGAAAATTACGTGAGTTTGACCATGGATGGTCAACTAGCTTTCGAGGGGAAGGGACGACCCATCGGAAGCGTTAGTGATTTTTAAAGCTTGCCAAAGCGGGCTACAAATGACGTCGAAAGCTGGATCAGACTCCGTTGGAAATAATCGTTTTTCAGATTATTTCGCCGGAGCGGCGAGGGTGATGCAAGAGGGAGTTGCCGTTCACTCCCTCTTGCTCGGGTGTGGGTGGAAAACCCACGACGTTAATCCAAACGAAGTTTGGAAATACGGGAAGAAATCACGAAAACTTGAATTTGGTGAGGGCGAAGCGCCACGACTTTGATCTAATCCAAACGAAGTTTGAAAATACAAATAGTCCTTACACCATGAAAGTTAGCTACTTTTACTTCTAAAGTAAGTTCTGTGGTTTCTTGATATGTAAGCTAGTCCAAAGCTCAATACTATTATGGGGATTGAGTAATACGTTACCTTTACTCCTACGTAGGTTAAGTTCACCACTAGAAAGAGATATAACAGAGTTGTTGCTATACAAGTGATTGCTGACCATTTATGAAGATTACTCAAAATGACATTCCAGTTTATATTCAAAGTAACCTCTGAGTGTTAATAAAGTAAGGGAGAAGGGAGCTGCAACGTTATCCAAACGAAGTTTGGCAATGAATAACATCATTTAAGTATGTTTACTTAAGCTGATACCTGCAGGCTAAATCATCCAATTGCTTTTGCTCTTGTTTATCCAAATGAGCCTGTCGTTGTTTCAAGCGATCTTGATAGAACCAATTAATCCCTTGTTGGCGTCCTAATTGGCTACGCCAGATCTTATCCACTCTTTGGTGTTCTTGTTCCAATAGAATCTTTTGGCGGGTGAGCTTTTTCTGTAGTGGCTTAATAGCGTTAATCATTTGCACGCTGTTTTGCATCAATAAGGGATTAGCACATTGTTGGGGGTATGCATGGTATTGGCTCACCATGCTAGAAAGCTGTTGTTGCTGATGACCTATTTCAATCAATCGTTGTTGGCTGGCATTTTTTTGCTGACTAAGCTGATGCAGTTTCTTTTCTTCTTGTTGGCATAACTGTAAAAGCTGTTTCATTTAATTTGGCCCATTTTGTAATAGATAAGCGTTAATGCAACATGGTTCATTCAGCAATTGGCGCTTGATAGCCTAAGCCTTCGATTAAGGATTGCAGCAGAGTGATGCTGTGCTGATGATCCGCTTGGCTATGGGTTGTTTGCTGTAAAAATGCTGCCATTTGCGGGTAAGCCTGAACAGCAATATCCAGTTCTTTATCTTGGCCTGGTTGATAACCACCTAACGGCAGTAACTCTTTGACCTGCTGATATTTACTGTTTAAATGCCTGAATACCTGTCCGTGAGACAAGCTATCTGGACTGGCTACTTGTGCAGCGAGTCGGCTCACTGATGCGCCAATATCAATCGCTGGGTAGTGCCCTTGTTCAGCTAATTTTCTGTCTAATACAATATGGCCGTCCAGAATCGCTCTGGCTGCATCTGCAATAGGATCTTGCTGATCATCGCCTTCGGTTAATACAGTATAAAAAGCGGTTAAGGTGCCTGTAGGATGTTGGCCGTTACCTGCCATTTCGACCAAGCTTGGCAGTTGAGCAAACGCTGAAGGTGGATAACCTTTGGTAGCTGGTGGCTCACCTAAACTTAAGGCAATTTCACGTTGTGCTTGGGCATAACGAGTGAGGGAGTCAACCAGTAATAGCACTCGCTTGCCTTGATCGCGATAAGCACATGCAATGTGATGACATAAACGCATGGCACGCATACGCATCAATGGTGTTGTGTCAGCTGGTGCGGCGATTACCACTGAACGCTCTCGACCTTCCTCACCTAAAGATTGTTCGATAAATTCTCGCACTTCACGGCCACGTTCACCGATTAAGCCAACGATGACAATGTCAGCTTCAGTAAATCGAGTCATCATCCCTAGCAAGACACTTTTACCCACACCAGAGCCTGCGAATAAACCCAAGCGTTGACCACGGCCAACTGGCAGCAGGGCGTTGATCGCTCTAATACCCACATCTAGCGGTTCAGTAATCGGTTTACGTTTGAGTGGATTGGTGCTCATTGGCACCATAGGAATTTGTTGAACTTGAGTCAGTGGGCCTAAGTCATCTAATGGCTGACCTAAGCCGTTTAACACTCGACCCAATAAGCCTTTGCCTACTGGAATTTGGCTGCGCTCAGCGATGGGCATGACGCGCGCCCCAGGCATTAACCCTGAGGTTTGCTCAATGGGCATTAAGCAAACGGTATCTTTATAAAAGCCGACGACTTCAGCTTCGACTAATCGGCCGTCACGACATTCAATATTACAACGATCGCCTGTGCCAAGTTGGCAACCCACCGCTTCAAGTAGCAGTCCGTTAACACGGGTCAGTTTACCGTAAACTTGTGCTACAGGCACCGCTGGCCAATCTAAAATTGTGGCGCTAGATTGACTGGATGTGACGATAGCTGACTTGGCGCTAGCTTTCACCTTGGCCTCTATCGGTTTCTAGGTTAGTTTCAGTGTCTGTGGGCTCAAGAGCGGGTTCAAGTACTGGTTCTTGTGCTGCTGATTGCGCCAGTTTTTGCTCGATATCTGTGCGTTTTAAATGGTTTTCTACTTGGTCTAAACAGGCATTTAATCGCGTTTCCATAGAGGCGTCAGCATCTGATTTTTCGCTAACGATACGGCAACCTCCTGCGCTAATAGTGCTGTCTGCAACCAAGGTCCAGTTTTGAATTTTATCTGCAGCCAGCTCTTTAAGCTTGTTCACTGCAGTTGGTTCTAAGTGGATTTTCACTTCAGTGGGGTCGTCAGGAATGGCGGCTAATGTCTCTTCGACCAGCGCAAGAATTTGCTGCGGTTGTAAGGTGAGTTCACAACGGATCACTTGAATTGATACACGGCGTACTAAGTCTAAAATCAGCTCTTGTTGTTGCATGATTTGTTGACTATGGCCTTCTTCTAGCAAAGATTTCATGGCTGCAAGTGGCGCGATGAGTTGATTCAATTGATCATCAATTAAATCTTTGCCTTTATGCTGACCTTCAATACGACCTTGATTAAAACCGGCGGCATATCCAGATTGTTGGCCTTCTTCATGACCTGAAACTAGACCTGCCTCGTGGCCTTTTACGACGCCTTCATCATAGCCTTTATCAAATGCTTGTTGATAATCCTGCCAAGAAGGCTCGCCTACAGCTGGATCGGTTTCATTAGCATGTAACGGACTAAATTGATGGCGACGAATGCGCTCACCATTGAGGCGAAATCGAATATCGGAGCCGTGTGACTTGTTCATTAGGGCACTCTTTTGCTGGTTCAATAATTTACTCATTACTCAACAACCTGCTCTTCAAACAGCTGCAGTTCAATTTGACCTTCATCCATCATTTGCTTAGCCAGTTCCATAATATCTTTACGGGCAGCGGTAGCTTGGCTTAATGGTACGGTACCGATGGCTTCAATTTGAGTTTCAATAGCAGACGACATACGCTTAGGTAGGGCACGTAATAAGGTCTTTTTCAGCTCTGGCTCAATCCCTTTAAGCGCGAGGGCTAAGGTGTCGGCAGGTACTAATGCCATGATTTCTTGTAGGGTTTCAGCTTTCTGACGACCAAGAATAATAAAGTCGAACATGTTGTCAGCGACTTCACCTGCGAGTTTTTGGTCATGGAGTTTAATCATTTCCATTAACTGCTCTCGATTACCTTCGAAACGATTTAATATGTCGGCAACTTGGCGAATACCTGACACTTGAGTGTGACTTTTTTCCATCGCGATCAGCATGCAGCGTTCAACTAAATGACGTAATTCTTCAACCACGCCACGTTCTAATTCACCAAGTTGTGCAATACGCACTAATAGTTCATCTTGACCCGCTTCTGGTAATCCTGATAACACCTGCGCGGCGCTTTCTGGTGGCAGTAAACCTAATAAAACAGCTTGTAATTGACTGTGTTCATTGGTTATTTCACGTGCCAGTAGTTTTGGGTCTACCCACTCTAAGCGTTTTACTAATGTCTTAATTTCATCGCCGTAGATGTTGTCGATTAGGCTTTTAGCCACACGATCACCTAAGGCTAAATCTAAGGTTTTTTGCAGGTAAGAGCGCGAGGCTCTGGCAATACCTGATTGTTCTTGATAGCGCTTAAAGAAGCGCCCAATGACAAAATCAGCTTCGTTTTGAGTAATGCTAGATAGCCGTGCCATTTTATGACTGAGATGCTGAACATCATTGCGGTCTAAATGCGCCATTACCTGTGCAGCGCCTTTTTCGCCCATGCTAAGCAGGATCATGGCGGCTTGATCTAGGTTATCTAAATTGATATCAAGTTCATTCATCATTTTATTATTTCCTGTTCAGCAATTACTGTTGTTTAGCGTCTTTATCGCTGATCCAGTGGGCGATGACTTCGGCAACACGTGCCGGCTCTTTTTCTGCTAATACGCTAAGGTGTTCCATTTTCACTTTCAGTGGCGAGCTAGTCTCTGGTAAGCCAATACTCATCAGATCATCATCTGCTTGCGGCTGACCTAATCCCATTAATTCATCTGCAAGTGATTGTGCATCGTCACTGCTATTTGCCAATTTAGCTGAGCTAGCCTCTTGGTACTGAAGGCTGTCTTTCTCTTCTTCGATATCTTTAAGTGCTGTTAAATCAACAGTTTTAGTTAAGTGACGCACTAATGGTCTTAATACGAAGAAGATTAAGCCGATACCCAGTAATAAACCAATGAAGTATCGAAGGTATGACTCGTAACCTTCAGTTTGCCACCATGGCATAGGTTGGAATTCGGCGATTCTTACTGGCGCAAAATCAAAGCTATTGATACTGAATTGGTCGCCACGTACTGCCGCAAAACCAATGGCGTCTTGAACCATGCTGCTCATTGAGTCTAGTTGTGCCTGAGTCCAACCATTTTCTCCAGCCGCTTGGTTGTTCAGTAGCACTGAAACTGAAATATTTTCTAACTGCATTTGCTGATAACGGGTGTGCGTGACAGTGCGACCGACATCGAAGTTACGGTTCGTTTGTTGAGTGAGGTTACGACGCTGATTATTGTCTTCGCCCTCAACAGCTGGAGCAGGCGGTTGGTTGGCTAATGCCCCAGGAATGCCCATAGCCATATCGCCGTTAACTTCATTTGAACTTTGCTGTTCAGTACGCATAACTGATTGTGGATCTAGTGACTCATTGGTTTCTTCAACTTGATTGAAGTTAACTTGTGCTGCCACTTGAACTTGAAAGTTCTCTTGTCCCAAAATTGGCATCAGCATGCTAGAGGCGCGATTAATTAAGTTTTGTTCTAGTTCGTGAGTGTATTTAAGTTGACGGTCACGAGCTTGGGTAATGTCATTGTTGAGCGTTAATGCAGAGCTTAAGTGATTACCTTGTTGGTCGACGACTTGAACTTGCTCGGCAGTCATACCCGTGACGCTACCAGCGACTAAGTTAACAATTGACTCGACTTGCTCTGTTTGAATATTACTGCCTGCATAAAGATCTAACATGACTGATGCTGATGGTAGTTCTGGCTGCTGGCGAATAAATAAGGTTTTCTTTGGAATAGCAAGATGAACTCGTGCAGTACGAACTGAACGTAACGCCATGATGGTGCGAGATAATTCGCCTTCTAGACTATAACGATATTTTGCCTGCTCCATAAATTGGCTCGTACCGATGCCAGAATCACCCAGTGATTCCATTCCCATCGGCATTTGGGCTTTAACACCACGAGCCGCTAAGATCATCCGTGCCTTGCCTAACCTATCTTCAGGTACAAGCACTAAACCTGAATTAGTATCTAGTCGATAGCTAATTCCTTCGGTTTCCAGTACTTCAATGATTTGCGCGGTTTCGACCTTTTCTTGGCTGCCATACAGCGGGCGATAGCCTTGGCTAGCAGTCCAGAGCATTAACACGATGACACAGGCCACTACAATGGCAAATACTGCTAACACAGCGACTTGTTTGTCACCTTGGTTAAAGCTAGTCCATTTCTCTTTTATCGTCTTAAATGGCGATGCTTTCTCACCAACATCAGTAACAGGTTGGTTAGGCTGAGTAAGAGTTGTAGGCATTGTTTCTAATATCCTTGGGCTAAAATGCTTTGTATCTATAGGGATTTATCGATATTGAGCTCGTTAAAAACTCTACATTTAAATTGGCATTTTCATTACTTCATCAAATGCTTGCACTAAGCGATTACGAATTTGGATCATGGTTGAAAAAGATAAACTGGCTTTTTGTGAGGCCACCATCGCGCCAACAAGATCATCACTTTCACCACTATCTACAGCGCGCATTAACGCAGAAGATGTATTTTGAACAGTGTTTACTGCTGCAACTTTTTGTTCCATCAATTCAGTAAAAGAGGGCGTTTGAGTACCAAAGTCGCGCGGATTAGCGGCTACTTTGATGGCGCCTTTAGCCATTTCTGAATGTACGTTCATCTGATCCATCAAAGATTGAACATTCACCATAGGTGCGTTCACCATAGTTGCATTAGACATCTATTTTCCTATCTATTACTAAGGTACTAAGAGTAAGAGGGTTATTTAAGCCACTTTGCCAAGGGCAAGCTCAATATCAATGCCTTGTTCACGCATTTGAGCCAGCTTGTAACGTAATGCTCTGGTCGTCATACCTAATGAGTCTGCTGTGAGATTTCGTTGACCATTGAAGCGCTTTAAGGTGTCGAGAATATATTGGAACTCAGCTTGACGTTTTGAGCCTTTCAGTCCTGAATCTTGGCTAGCCACTTGCGACGATTGTGGTTGTTCTATACCAAGTTCAACCGCTTGAATTGCTTGACCTCGACGCATGACTAACGCGCGTTGAATGGTATTTTCAAGCTCCCGGACATTACCGCTCCAGTCATGACTTAGCAGTAAATTGCGTGCTTGGTCGCTGAAGTAGCATGCTTGTTCAGTATTGTTATTGTGGTAAATATCTAAAAAGTGCTCTGCAATCGGTAAGATATCTTCACGGCGCTGACGAAGCGGGGTAATTTTTAATGGCAGCACATCAAGCCGATAAAAAAGGTCTTGTCTAAATTCTGCATTTTCTACCGCTAAGCGTAAGTCTTTATTGGTCGAGGCAATGACGCGAATATCTAAAGAGATCGACTTGTGGCTACCTAAACGCTCAACTTCTCGCTCTTGCAACACTCGTAGCAATTTGGCTTGTAACAGCAGCGGCATTTCACCTATTTCATCCAGTAAAAGTGTGCCGCCATTGGCTTGCTCAAATTTACCTGATTGATCGTTAACAGCGCCTGTAAATGCCCCTTTAACGTGACCAAACAAAATAGATTCTAAAATGCTTTCAGGGATTGCCGCACAATTGATTGAAACAAATGGGGCATCAGCGCGGTTTGAATGACGATGAATATAGCGTGCAAGAGGTTCCTTACCAGTACCGCTTTCGCCGGTCAGTAATACAGTGGCATTGGTCACTGCAGCACGCTGCGCTAGCATGAGTAGTTGGCGGCTTACTGCTGATGAAGCAATGATTTCTGAGTCTGTTTTATCTATTGTTTTAAGGCGATTTAGTAAAGAGATGAGCTGCTGATTATCAATAGGCAATAATAAATAATCCTGCACGCCTGATTGCATCGCTATCCCAGCAAGTTCTGTTTGCTCTGGGTCTAATAATGCTATTTGGTTTTTACTTGGGAACATAGACAAGCGCTGGGGGACTTGTTCTGGTTCACAGTCAGATAAATTAACTAAATTGAGCCATGGCTGAGAATGAGGTGTATTCCACAGTTGAAACCCATGATCTAGCAGCAAAGTGGCCCCGGCTTCTGATAGTTGGGTATCAACTAATTGTATTGAATATTGCTGCTTCATCGAACTGCCTTGTGTGGCTGGACTGATGCAAGTGCTTTACCTTTAACTAATCTCACCATCACTCGACGATTTAACTCACGCCCTTGGGTGCTACTATTACTGGCAATAGGATTCCTAGAACCATGGTTTCTCACTTCAATCATACTTGCAGGTACACCGAGCTCGATCAATCTGGACTGGACTTCAAAAGCTCGTTCTTTACTCAGTTGTAAGTTAACTAATCGATCACCTGTCGCATCAGCATGACCATCAATAAGTACTTCAGTGATATTGGCATCTGCATCAATGTAGCGCGCAATAGCAATGAGATCAGATTCGAACTGTTCTTCTAAACGACTTGAATTGCTATTGAATTGCAAATCAACTCGTCGAACATACGAAAAAGGTTTCGGTAATAAATCTTGCTTACACAGTCTAAATTCTCTGACCACACCTCGGGTTGATACTGGTGTTGAGCGAACTTGATATTTAACGTTGCTGACTGGATCTATGTTCACTTGCCATGTCAGCCCTTGTTCTAGCGCTTCTAGAAATGCAGAGCTATTTCGACTGGTGTGAGCAATATTGCCTTGCCAATTTAATTCAGAGACAGCGAAAGGTTTATTAAGTTGCTGTTGCCAAGTTGAGCTTTCAATCAAAATCTCACTTGATTGATTTTGTAACTTCAACCAATCGGCTTGCAAACTAATGATTAATTCATCTCCAGGGCTTGCTGTGAGATTAAATTTACCGAACCCTTCAATTTCGTGGCTAATATCACACTTGAATATATTTCCGGAAAACTCCCAAGAGGATTTCTCCATTGGAGTCTTATAAGTGTTCTCTATGGTATCAGCATAGGCGTTTAATGAAAAAATAAGAGATATAATTGTTATTGGTATTATTTTTTTCAACTATCAACATCCTATTTTAATTTGTAAATTGAATTGTTTAATTAAGTTTTGCAGTATTAAACACTAAATAAAAAACTATTCAAATGAATTTTTTGTAAATCTTTAAATTAATCAAACTATGTGAGCTAATAATGTTTTCTATGTTGTTTTTAATGAATTAAATGATGTAGTATCTTGCGGAAATACTGGTTTTACATAGACATACTAAGATGTTTGTCAGGTATTCAGTTTTTAAATAGCTGATTTTTATAATAAAAATTAATATCTAAGTTTATTTTGAAATTTGTTTTAGTTTTTTGAAAGTTTAGTCGCCTTATATAAAGCTTTTAGTTTTGAATTAATTCTTTTTGGTTTTTATTGTTATTTGGTTGTTTTGTTTTTTTGATTTATGGTCGCCATTAGAAGTTCTATTAATATTTTTTGTTCATATGTAATTCGTCAAAATATATTATTACGTCAAAAAAATGTCGATTTAGTTTTTAATTGACGAGATTGGTTAATTTTAGTTCGACTAACTTCCTTTGGAACTGTTTTTGTCGATACAAATTATTACTAGTATTAAACGTTCATGAATAAATGTATTTATGTTGAAGTGAGTTTTAAATTAAAATGAAAACCACAGCCAAAGCAAGTTTAATAAAAAAACAGCAACTTCAGAAAGTCAGAACTGTCGCGCTAGTTCAAGAGAAATTAGCCCGTAGTCGACTTGTGCTTCAATTAGAGCGCTGTCATCGTTCGTTGCTAGATAATATTAATGACTTATTAGGACCCATTATTGGCCAAGGTCATCATGCGTTATCAAAAGTAGAGTTATCTACAGAGCTTAGTCCAGTTGTCCCTGACTTGAATCATGCTTGGTTCTTAATGAGCTATAGACGCACACCACTTGCATGGTGGCGGATTGACAAATGTACGTTAGATCAGTTGGCCAGTGGTTATTACGGCAGCTTTTCAAGCCCGCTTCAGTCGCCCCTTAGAGCACCAAGTTTGTCGGAGTTTCGATTAGTAAAACGGTTAATGCGTTCTGCGTTAGATGTTTTGCCCATTACTGAACTCGAAGATGACGGCTTAGATCTTGAGCTGGTCGTGAATACCACTCCTATGGAAGTGCCGCTGGCATGGACATTAAGTTTTCCTGCAGAGCATGTTGGCCCGCCAATGATGTTATGCATGACAGAGTTTGCTCTTGGGTTAATGGCTGAACAGCCAAGTGAGTTTCAAGCGGCAACTGACTTGACCGCTAAATTGAGCCAACGATTAAGACAAATTCCGATTAAAGCGACATTAGAACTTGGTCATCAATTGGTGCCTGTAACGTCTCTTGAAGGATTAAAAGTGGGTGATATTTTACCGATGAATTTACATTCTCGATGCCCCGTTACTATAGGTCGCAGACCGTTATTCTATGCCACTGTCCACAATGATGATGGACAAATGGTTGCCAAACTTACCCAGGAAGCGTTTCGCTCAGAGGACACTACCCATGCCTGAAAATATACTTTTACAAGATGATGATTTCTTACTTGATGATGACTTGTTGCTAGAAGATACCTTGGTAGAGTCTCAACCAGATCCAAAACCTAAGGCATTAAAAGATATGTCTTTTTTTCATCAATTACCTGTTCAGGTGACCCTTGAACTCGCCAGCACTGAAATGTCGTTGGGTGAGTTAACCCAAATGGGAGAGGGTGATGTCGTGGCGCTTGATCGTATGGTGGGTGAACCACTTGATATTCGTGTTAACGGTGCTTTATTAGGTCGCGGCGAAGTGGTTGAAGTGAATGGCCGCTATGGTGTGAGACTGCTTGAAGTAGAAGCCATTAGCTTGACTGGAGCGAACGACTAATATGGTTCGTGCCATTCTGCTACTGTTATGTTTATTAGCACCCAATGTTTATGCTAATGATGGCTTAACGCTATTTACACTAGCGGATGGCGACCAGTCGCAGACCGTCAACGTCAAGTTAGAAATCTTAGCCATGATGACCATGCTAAGCTTTATTCCTGCGATGTTGATGATGATGACGAGTTTTACACGGATCATTATCGTTCTGGCGATTTTAAGGCAAGCACTTGGTTTGCAGCAAAGTCCGCCGAATAAGGTACTTATTGGGATCGCGCTAGTATTGTCGGTATTTATCATGCGCCCCGTTGGTGAGGTCATTTATGAAGATGCATTCTTGCCTTATGACCAAGGTGAAATAGAGTTAACTGAACTGATTGTTCGTGCTGAAGTGCCAATAAGACAGTTTATGTTAGCGCAAACCCGCGAAACCGATTTAGAGCAGATGCTTAAGATTGCCAATGAGCCTGTCACGTTAACCGCCGATGAAATTCCATTCTTTGTATTAATGCCTGCGTTTGTATTAAGCGAGCTTAAAACTGCCTTCCAAATTGGGTTCTTACTTTATATTCCCTTTTTGGTGATTGATTTGGTAGTGGCGAGTGTCTTGATGTCGATGGGTATGATGATGTTGTCTCCTTTGATTATTTCCTTGCCCTTTAAGTTAATGGTGTTTGTGCTCGTTGATGGTTGGGCGATGACGGTTGGTACCTTAACTGCGAGTTTTGGTTAGCTAGGGTCAATGACGATGTTGAAAACTAAGATCCACTTTCTAGCAAAATTACAAAGCCCACTTTGGTTTTGTCGGTTAAATGGCTGTAGGAAATTTTAAGATGGACGTGAATGAGCTAACTTCATTTTTTGCGGAAGCCATTTTTTTAGTGGTCATGATGGTCGGGGTGTTAGTTGTACCTGGTTTGCTTGTTGGTCTATGTGTTGCTGTTTTCCAAGCTGCGACGCAAGTGAATGAACAAACCTTAAGTTTCCTGCCTCGCTTAGTGCTGACTTTATTGATGGTGTTATTTGCCGGTGAATGGCTGTTGATGAAAATTAGTGATTTGTTTGAGCGTCTGTTTTATAGCATTCCCCATGTGATTGGCTAAGGCGAAGAAAATGAACGGGATGACCTCATTTAACGGCGCAATATTAATGCTAAATTTAGCCCTATTATGCTGTCGTTAACATCAATTCAAATCAGTTCATTTATCGGTACCTTTTGGTGGCCGTTTTGTCGTTTTATGGGGGCATTTATTGTGATGCCCTTTTTAAGCAGTAATTATATTCCCGCTAAAATACGAATATTATTTGCTGTGCTGCTTAGTGCGCTTGTTGCTCCTTTATTGCCTCCTGTACCTGCGGTAGACGCCTTGTCTTTTGCTGCACTCATTTTGGCTATTGAGCAATTGCTTGTCGGATTTATGCTGGCATTATTTCTACTTTTGCTGATCAGTGTGATGACCAAAATGGGCGCAATGATGTCGATGCAAATGGGCTTAGCCATGGCGATCATGAATGACCCTGCTAATGGCAACTCTAACCCCATTCTTGGCCAATGGTTCTTGCTGTATGGCACGTTACTATTTCTTGCTCTAGATGGTCATTTAGTGGCGATTGGAGTGATTGTCGATAGTTTTTATTTATGGCCAATTGGCACGGGTGTATTCGAATTACCCTTAATGGGGCTAGTTGAGCGGGTGGGGTGGTTATTTGCCGCAGCATTCATGTTGGCGTTACCTGCTATTGTTGCCATGCTGATGGTTAACCTGACTTTTGGTGTACTCAGTAAATCAGCACCTTCATTAAATGTTTTTGCTCTTGGCTTCCCTATGTCTATGTTGATGGGGCTGTTGTGTGTGTTCTTTTCCTTTAGCGGTTTAGCAAGTCGTTATAGTGATATTTGCCTCGATGCGCTTTCTGCAATGCATCAGTTTATTGGGGGGTAATGCATGAGTAATAAAGATACTGGCCAAAGCAAAACAGAAGATGCAACTCCGCAAAAACTAAAGAAAGCACGTGAGCAAGGCCAAGTTCCCCGCTCAAAAGATTTAGCCGCTTCTGCACTGATTATTGGTTGTGCAGTCATGTTAACGACGAGCGCGGATTGGATTGCCAGTGAAATGGCAGAAATCACTCGTTTCAATATGAATATCACCAGAGAGCAGCTAGACGAACCTAAAATGCTAGAAATGCATATTGGGGCCGCAATCGTGGGGATCCTGCATATTTTAGGGCCATTATTTATTTTAGTCGGTGCTATTGCAATGATTGCAGGTGCTTTGCCTGGCGGGCCACTATTTAGTATTAAAAATGCATTTTTTAAATACAGCAGAATCGACCCTATTGCAGGGTTGGGACGCATGGTGTCGATAAAGTCACTGGTTGAGCTTGTTAAGTCGATACTTAAAATTACTTTGCTGATTGGCATCATGCTGTACTTTTTGAGCAGCAATTTGCAAGGGATTATGGCCAGTAGTCAGTTGCCTGTCGATGAAGCTGTTCGATATAGCATAGATACGATTTCAGCAGGGATGTTTTATCTAGGCGTTGGCTTATTGATCATTACCTTTATCGATGTGCCTTATCAGTATTGGCATCACCATAAAGAACTCAAAATGTCTCATCAAGAAGTTAAAGATGAGCATAAACAGCAAGATGGTAAGCCAGAAATTAAAGCAAAAATTCGCCAAATGCAGCAAAAAATCAGTCGTTCACGTGCTGACTCTGCAGTGCCACAAGCAGATGTATTACTGGTTAACCCAACTCATTACTCTGTTGCACTTCGTTATGATGCAGATAAAGCCGATGCGCCATATGTTATTTCAAAGGGGGTGGATGAACTGGCTTTATATATGCGCGAAGTCGCCCAACGCAATGACGTTGAAATAATTGAAATCCCAGCGTTAGCGCGTGCGATTTATTATTCCACCAAAATTGAGCAACAAATTCCGGCTGCATTATTTGTCGCCATTGCACACGTACTGAGTTACGTATTGCAAATCAAAGCCGCAAGAACGGGGACTCAGGATAAACCTGAACCGTTACCGCATTTTTATATTCCTCCACATTTACGACATGATTAAAGGAAGCATTAAGCCATGAATTGGTTTGCGCAAGTATTTACTGGCAATCGAAGTTATATCGGTATTCCGATAATGTTACTCGCCGTTTTGGCTATGGTTATTTTACCTTTGCCACCTTGGCTGTTGGATATTCTATTCACTTTTAACATTGTGCTTGCTGTTATGGTGCTGCTGGTCAGTGTGTCTATTCGTAGACCGCTAGAGTTTTCAGTGTTCCCAACCATATTGTTATTGGCGACGTTAATGCGTTTGACGCTGAACGTTGCATCAACAAGGGTGGTGCTTATTGAAGGCCATCAAGGTGGTGATTCAGCGGGTAAAGTGATTCAAGCCTTTGGTGAAGTGGTCATTGGTGGTAACTATGTTGTCGGTGCCGTTATCTTCTTAATATTGATGATCATTAACTTTGTGGTGATCACTAAAGGTGGCGAACGTATATCTGAAGTATCTGCTCGCTTTACCTTAGATGCCTTACCTGGCAAGCAAATGGCCATTGATGCCGACTTAAATGCTGGTGTACTCACCCAGGAGCAAGCGCGAGTGCGTCGCCAAGAAGTCGCGCGCGAAGCAGATTTCTATGGTTCGATGGACGGTGCCTCTAAGTTTGTTCGTGGCGACGCCATTGCTGGTATATTAATTCTGATGATAAACATCATTGGTGGTATTGCCATTGGTGTATTCATGCATGATATGGGTGCTGCAGATGCATTCAAAACCTTTGCTCTTCTTACCATTGGTGATGGTTTAGTTGCACAAATTCCGTCGCTATTATTAGCAACGGCTGCTGCGATTATTGTTACCCGTGTTTCAGACGCAGAAGAAATGCCAGAGCAGTTACAAAAGCAGCTACTGGCTAATCCGAAAACCTTGGCAACAGCTGCTATTGTGATGCTTATCTTAGGTGTCGTACCTGGTATGCCTGCGATGGTATTTATCTCGTTTGCTGCCTTGCTGGCATTTGCATCCTGGAAGCAGAGTCAAAACAAACCTGAGATCGTGGAATCAAAGCTTGAGCAAAAGCTTGAGACCAATACCGCAGAACCTTCTCCGCCGAGCTGGGATGCCTTACCTTATACCGATTTAATTGAGGTACGTTTAGGCTATCAGCTGGTGCATTTAGTTGAGCGTACTAAAGGGGCTGAATTACAGAAACGTTTAACAGGGATACGCCGCACGTTATCAGAACAAGCGGGCTTCTTGTTAGCCGAAGTAAGGGTGAGGGATAATTTATCGTTAGCGCCTAATGCATATCAAATTAATATGATGGGCAACCCTGCGGTTACTGCTGAGCTGCAGTCAGAAAAGCTGATGGCAATTCAAAGTGGCCCTGTATTTGGTGATATTGACGGCATTATCACTAAAGAGCCTGCTTACAATATGGATGCGATTTGGATTGAGCAGGACTTAAAAGCCCGTGCACTTAATTTAGGCTATTCAGTGGTTGATAATGCTACCGTAATTGCCACCCATGTAAGTAAGCTTATTCGTGAAAACCTGCCTGACATGCTGCAGCATGATGATGTATTAGCCTTAAGTGACCGTTTAGCCAAACAGTCGCCTAAGCTGGCTGAAGCGCTGAATAATGCATTAACGCCGATTGTGCAGTTAAAGGTATATCGCTTATTACTCAAAGAACAAGTGTCGCTGAAAGATATCCGCACCATTGCCACGACGTTATTGGATTGCAGTGAAAACAGCAAAGATCCAGTGTTACTGGCTGCAGATGTACGCTGTGCATTGCGTAATAACATTGTCCACAGTATTGCTGGAGCGGATCCTAAGCTGAATGTGCTCACCTTAGCGCCTGAGCTTGAACAAACATTGATGAATGCTCTAACTCAGTCACAGCAACAAGGCCAGGTTGCGTTAGATAGTTTCCCTGTTGATCCAACACTATTGGCGCAGCTGCAACAAGGCATGCCGCAGATTTTGGCTGATGCTAAAGAGCAGGGGCATAGTCCAATGTTATTGGTCGCACCACAATTAAGACCGATATTAGCCCGTTACGCATTAGCTTTCGCCAGAGGTTTGCACGTTCTGTCTTACAATGAAATTCCTGAAAATCGAGAGCTGATGGTGGCAGGGCAGTTAGGCTAGCTAACTAAGTCCGTCATCAAAATATTGCTAGCGCCTTGAGCATAGCTCCTGTTCTAACTGAACAGGGTCTAACAAAACAGGGTCTAACTAAAAAGCCCAAATCAATCTGATTTGGGCTTTTTGATATCAGTATTTAATAGATGAATAATCACTTATGCATTAACTAGAAAAGATGCTTTGGGTGTTATTCCTTTAGATGATCCACACTTCGAGAAACTTAGTTCTACTAAAGACAGCTTTATTTAAAACCTAACCTGATTACGGCCTCTATCTTTAGCGCGGTATAAGGCTTTATCAGCCAGTTTCATGCTTTGCTCAAAGCTCTGGTCTGGCTTATGTTCGGCGCAACCAATTGAGACGGTCACGTTAACGGTCTTCTTTTTAACAGGTGTTTTACTACGATTTTTCTTAGAACTTGTTTTACGGCTCTCATCACGCAATACAATGTCATAATCTTCAATACTCTGTCTGACATCATCAAGGTGTGAATACACTTGGTCTATGTCTTTGCGCGGGAATACGATAGTAAATTCCTCACCACCATAGCGGAAAGTCTTGCCGCCACCGGTCACTTTAGACAGTTTAACCGCCACCAGTTTTAACACATCATCACCAACATCATGACCATAAGTGTCGTTAAAGCTTTTGAAGTGGTCGATATCGACCATGGCAACGGTATATTTACGTCCCAATGCCAGGCTTAAGTTAAATAATGCTCGTCTAGAAGGCAGTCCAGTTAACTCATCTCGGTATGCTAAGAAGTAAGAGTCAAACAGCACAGTGACCAAAAAACTTACCGCGATACAGCAAAATAATATTGATAGCGGCAAGTTTGTCGGCACCAAGAAATAACAGAGCCAAAGGAGTAGGCAAATGCCTAAGCTTGTTTGGGCTAAATTACTGTTCCAGCTGAGTTTGCAAAATAGCACTATTGCTAATGGGTAAATGGGCAATAGATATAAAGGAGAGCTTTGGGCATTTAAGCCAAAAGTTTGCTGGAATTGCTCTATGGCTTGAGGGTATAGCATGGTGAGGTATACCCAAAGGTAAGCAATAACGCCGCAAACAATAATCCCACCAATACGGAAAAAACTATGCACACTGAGTACGCCCCGGTCTTTAATGAAGCAAAACATGCAAATGACCAAGGTACCAAATAATGGTAAAAACTGATGGATAATAGGCGATAGAAATAAGCGATTATTTTGTAATGTATAAAAAACAAGTAATAACAAGCCAATATAAAACAATCGACTACGATTGAACTGTAGACAAATTAATGAAGAGGCAGCTAACAACCAATACGGCGCGTAATGCAGTGTATCTTGCCAATCTATCCAATGACTTTGAAAATGTTGTAACAAGCCTAATGAGAGAAAAGTGATAAAGATAGGCAGTATAAAAAAGCGCATGGTATGCATTAAGCTGCTCATTGAATCCACCATAATAAGACTGCCGTTAAGCGAGTTGATAAAGAAAATAACCAAGACTAAACAGGTGCGATAACCGTTTTAAATCGACCAGTTATAATACAAAGAAATTAAAAAACTGCTCTAACAGAGCGACCTTGTAATAGCTAAACTGAAATATAATTCAAATAGATTGATTGCTAAAGTCATTTGCCTGTATTTGGTGCGCTATCAGCTGCCTTCATCTTAGAGACTAAAAAAGGCAATAAAAAAGGCGCAAGTGGTTGTTTACGCCTTTCGATTAAGCTTTAGCTAGTTAATGTCAATTGGGCTAGCCTTGCTCCATCGCTTCGATGAATTTATTTGATTCAGCAATCGATTTATTCATTTCAGTGATCAAGCTTGATATGTCAGATTGTAAGCTATTAAACTCGCCTTTAATCGCGCCAATTGCTTGGGCGTTAAGGTTGTGTTTAAGGTAAAGCATATTGTCTTTCATCGCGGTTAAGATTGGTGGCATTTTAGCTTCTGCACGGCGCATTCCCTTCACTAATGAATTATATGAACGCTGAGTTTCATTTAACTTATTGGTACTGTTACGACGAAGGCTTGCTTTGCTTATCTCTTGAATTTCAGTTTCCCACTCGTCAAATAAAGCTTCTGCGACATCTTCTACTTTATCAATACGACTACCTACTTCGTCTGCAGCCGACTGAGCTGATTCATACTCATCTTTTGCTTTGTTGTAAGCATCCTCAAGATCGCCACCATCAAACGCCAGCAAAGCCTGCATTTCTTCTAATGCTGAGCTGAATTGTTCTTGAGCCTCTTCTTGAGATTCTTTCGCTTCTTGAACGCGATCGACCATGATGTCACGCTTGTGATAACCGACTTTTTCCATTGCGCCATAATAGGCACTTTGACAGCCACTTAATAATAAGCTGACGCTGAGGAATGCGAGTGATATCCATTTCTTCATCTTGTGCTCTCTTTATTGTTGTCGTTGAACTAGTCTGCTTTAAATGTGGCAGCGTCAATAACGCTCCAAAGATGAAAGACAGCACCAATAATTGCTGGGATAATTAAAACCCAAAAGAAGTAACCTACTGCTGTAATACAGAAAAATAGAATTGCAGCTATAATGCGTCCTTGAACCAGTTGGCCTAAGCCTGGGAAAAAGAAGCTGGCAATTGCGGCAATAACATTGCCAGCAGAACCTTGTTGAGACATTAAATTGCTCCCTAGGAGTGTAACTATCGTGTTATAACATTGTACGAAGTTAAACGCGTAATTGAAATTAATAATCAGAGAATATTGTGACAAATAAGATAGATGTAGCTTATTTAAAAAATATCAATGTCAGTATTTGGCAATTTTTAGTTCACCTGAAGCAAAGACTGCAGGAAGACCAAATTAATGTCAAAGCAGGGCATTTAGCTTATGTGACTTTATTATCATTGGTGCCAATGGTGGCAGTGATGATGTCGATGTTGTCGGCTTTTCCTGGCTTTTCAGGGATCCGAGGTCAAATCGAAAGCTTCATTTACAGTAACTTCATGCCGGCATCAGGCGATACAGTGCAAATTTATATTAATGAATTTGTCGATAATGCCTCTAAGGCGACCTTTGTGGGGGTGATGGCGCTTGTGGTTGTGGCCTTGATGTTGATATCTGCCATTGATAAAGCGTTAAATAATATCTGGCGAACCACTGAAAAGCGTTCATACGTGGTGTCATTTTCAATGTACTGGATGGTGTTAACTTTAGGGCCAGTATTGATGGGGGCAAGCATTGTAGCTACCTCTTATGTCGTGTCGCTAAAGGTATTTGATAGCAGTGAGATTTCTGCATTGATGACCTGGTTAGTGGAACGTTTGCCAATGCTGTTTTCTGTCGCGTCAATTTTATTGCTGTATATGGTGGTACCCAATAAAAAGGTTCACTTTTGGCATGCGCTAATTGGTGCAATTGTGGCGGCAATATTATTTGAAGCTGGTAAAAAAGGTTTTGCGTTTTATGTGACTCAGTTTCCAAGTTATGAAGCGATATATGGCGCGCTGGCGACCATTCCTATTTTGTTTGTTTGGGTGTATTTATCTTGGGTTATTGTACTTTTAGGCGCCGAAATAACCGCTGCCCTGCCTGAGTATTTAACCCCAGGGTTATTTTCACGTAAGAGAAAAACGTCATTACAACCAGCTGAATCCAATGCAGCAGACGCTAGTCACCAAGTTGCAAGTGATGTCGTAAGCCATGAAGTGACAACTCATGAAGCAACAACTCATGAAGAAAAAAGCCATGAAGCAACAAGCAATAGTGATGTGGCTGAACTGACTCCATCTAGCCAAGCCAAAAAACAGCAAGACACTAACGAAAGAAAAGCTAAGTTCTAAGTTAAGTACTAAGTTAAGTACTAAGTTAAGTACTAAGTTAAGTACTAAGTTAAGTACTAAGTTAAGTACTAAGTTAAGTACTAAGTTAAGTACTAAGTTAAGTACTAAGTTAAGTACTAAGTTAAGAACGCAAGATGAATAATTTAGCTGTGCTTAAGTTACCTGTACACGGTATATTGCCATACAAGTGTTAAATAATAATAAAACTTCGGCTGCAAGTTGAACAACAGTTATGCAGTGAGTACTCAACAAGGATCGAAAATGAAAAAATTAATAATTGCAGCATGTGTATTAGGTTTAACAGCTTGTGCTGCAACGGATAATTCGACAGAAGCCGATGCAAACAATGCCGCGCCTAAAGTCATTAATATGGCGGGCATGACAGATCAACAAGCTGCTGATGAACTTTACAATGCCTTACTAAAATCAAGCTATTTAGCGACTAAACTAAGCCCTAACAGTGTTGCGGTTCAATTTGGTGATAACCAATTTGTATTGCAGCCAAGCATGAGCGAACAAGGTGTAGACCGGATTTTAACTAACCGTTTGTTTGCTGTTCACCCGCAATTACACGGTAGTAAAGAGCTACTGGTATTAATTGGATCATTAAATCAAAAACTAAACTTTGCTAAGTTTGTCATTCGTGAAAATGGCGGTGTTATTCAAGTGCAAGGCGCGGCAACGTTTGTCGATTCTATTGAGTTAGAAGAGTTACGTCGTTTTATGCTATGGACTGATGAAGGTCTTAAACAAGTGGGTAAATCCTTTCCAAAAGGTTCAGAAAACCTGATTAAGCCTATTCCTGTGATAAAGCCTGACACTGGGGCGTAATATTGTAGAATATGGTCACTTTCAATTGGGTGAACATAATAGGAAATAGCATTGATCGGGTTAATCCAAAGGGTGGCACACGCCAGTGTCACCATTGCCTCTGAAGGCGAAGATTCTGAACAGGCTGAGCACGTTACTGGCAGTATTGGTAAAGGGTTATTAGTACTGCTAGGTGTTGAGAAAGATGATGACATTGAAAAGATGCAAAAGCTTGCTAAAAAAGTCATCGGCTACCGTATTTTCAGTGATGAAAACGGCAAGATGAACTTGAACCTTCAACAAGCTGGTGGCGAGCTGCTGGTTGTTTCTCAATTTACCTTAGCGGCTGACACTGGTAGAGGTTTACGTCCTAGTTTTTCTTGTGCTGCGACTCCAGAACAAGCTAATGAGTTATACGAAGCATTTGTGGCTTATTGTCGTGAACAAGGCGTAACGACCCAAACGGGATCATTTGGCGCAAATATGAAAGTCGAATTGCTAAATGATGGCCCTGTGACCTTTAATTTGCAGGTTTAACGGTATAGCTTCATGACAACTGACTCTAAAATGCCTTCGGATGCGACTAATGAAACTGCAGCACAGAATCCTTCAGAAGATTTAAAATTAAGCATTGAAGGGCGCCAGAATAAGAGTGTTAGTGCTCAAGAAATAGAGGCTTTATTACTTGAGTTAAAGCAGACATGGCACCAAACCATTCCTGTGAGTCAGTTTATGCAAGTCACCCCTATGAGTTATGACGGCAATCGCTTTACGGTGTCAGCGCCGATGGCTCCCAATATTAACCTTCATCAAACCATGTTTGCTGGCAGTATTTATACCCTAATGACCCTGACTGGATGGGGAATGCTGTGGTTACAACAACAAATAGCAGGTGTTGAAGGCAATATCGTCTTAGCTGACGCCAATATCCGTTATAACGCCCCAATTACCGAAGCTCCCATCGTTACCGTTATTTGGCCTGAAGCAATCACACTCGCGCCGTTAGCCACTGGTGGCAAAATCAAAGTAAAACTTGAAGTTCAGCTGCATTGTGCTGATAAGCTTTGCGCAACATTCAGTGGCTTATATTTTAGTCTTGCTTGATTAAATTTCTATTATCTCTCCTTATGTATTAGTGCTAATAGTAGCTTTAAAACTGCGGCTATTATTGAAGTGAAGTGTGGCTTTTTTCTTCACTTTTTGTTCTCCAAGCCGATAGACTATTAATGTGTTGTAAGTATTTGGCGTCATTCTATGGGGTTTGTTCAAAAGAGTATTGCTGCTGGCTTGATCCTATTAAGTTTATTTTCTATACCTTTACTTATGCTTTCTCAACAATGGTTCGATGAAAGTGAAACTAGTTATGGTATACAAGCTGGCGATATTGATTCGTTATCGTTCCAATGGTTTGACTGGCAAAGCGAAAAGCAAAGTTTTCCGTTTGAGCAGCCAACAATGACTTATTTGTTTTTGGGTTTTCTGTCTTGTTCAGAAATTTGTCCTATTAGAATCCAACAACTCAGTCAGCTTGAGAGAGCCATTGAACAAGATGAATATTTAGCAAATCAATCTATTCGATTTTTATTTGTCTCCTTTGACCCTGAAAATGATACCGCACAAGTAAGAAAGCAAGTCATTGATAATAAATCAGCACGTTTTACCAGCGCTATTTTACCTGATGAGGATTTGATGACGTTATCAAATCAATTGTCAGAAAACATACAAAGAGAAACTGAAACAATTAACCATGTAGGCAATTTATTTCTGCTGGATGAAGCAGGAAAAATACAAAGGATCTATACCGCAAAACAACTATCGACTAATAAAATGCTAAAGGAACTAGCTCATTATCTAAATCAAGATTCGAGGGCTAGTAATGAATGAAACTCAATCCGAAATTTTAAAAAATCACGATTCATATATTTATCGATTATTAATGCTTCAAGTGCCTATTCTCATTATAAGTGGCTTCTTTGGCGCAAAAATGCTGACTTTTTCCGGCTCTTCAGCCTTAGTTATATTCATACTGGTTCAGTTAAGCTATAGCCTGCTAAAAGGGACTTATTTATTCGGCATTGTTGGTGCTGTATTAATGATGACCGTATCTGCAATGCTAGTACAAAGTCAGATGGGTATGATTGAAATGCATTTTCATATCTTTGCTTCTATGGCTGTATTTTTGATTTATCAACGCTGGCAACCATTGCTAGCCTCCTTACTTACTGTCGCTATTCATCATGTTTTATTTACTTATATTCAGCTGTCTGGCTGGGAGTTATTTGGCACCCCAGTGATGATTTTTGCCGGCGACTGTAACTGGAGCATTATGTTTGTTCACGCAGTATTTGCTGCTGCAGAAACACTCATTCTTATCCGAATTGCAGGCTTTATGCGTGCAGATTCATCGGCTAATCAACGAATTGCTGAGGCTATTCAAAATATTTCCGAGAAAAAAGATTTATCGCTACGGTTAAGCTCTGCCAATACTAGTGCAGAAATTGCTTTTAATAAGATGCTTGAGGAGTTGTCTCAATTATTTTTTGATTACCGTCAGATTGCCAACAAGATGAAATCGACATCAGATAATCTGATGGGGTTAAGCGAACACACTCAAACAGCCATGATGCAACAGTGTCACCAAGCGGTAGAGGCATCTGAAGCGACTCAAAATATTATTAACTACTTCCAACAAGTGGTTGATAACAGCCAAATGTCAGCGCAGCAAGCGAGTGATGCCGCCTCGTTGAGTGTGGAAGACAGGCAGCAAGCATTAGATATTATGACGGACATGCAATTGCTTGAAAGCACCACAACTGAAGTGACAGTGTCCTTAACGGACTTAACTAAGGATGTCGCCGCAATCACTTCACTGTTGCAAGCTATCAGAAGTATTTCCGAGCAGACAAACCTATTGGCACTTAATGCCGCGATTGAAGCAGCAAGAGCGGGTGAGTCAGGGCGAGGTTTTGCTGTTGTTGCTGATGAAGTGAGAGCTTTAGCGCAGCGCACGAGCCAGTCTACCGATGAGATTGAAGTCGTGTTAAACAGATTAAATAGCAGCATGTTAAAGACGGTAGAATCTATGGATGTGGGCAAACAACGTACTAGTGAAAACGTCCAAAATACGAGTGATATTGCACATAGGTTAGAGCAGCGAGAAGTACAGATTGATCAAGTCGCGGGGCTAAGTCGCAATGTAGCTAATGAAACTGAGCAGCAAAGTAGTGAACTAACTCAAATCGGTAGTAAGATTTTAGAAGCTGCAGATACCGCGACTTTACTGTCTGAACAAGTTAAAGAGTTATCGAGTGGTGCGGTAGAAATGAAACGAATAACAGAAGATTACCAAACTAAAGCTGCGGCATACAAAGTTTAAACACGTCTAAATATGGTTCACTCTCTATGGATCAAAATTAAGGCCACTTAATTGTGGCCATATTTGAACATATCGTTAGTAAAACTTTCTTAAATACTTGGTTGCGTATTTACGGAGTTTCTTTTGATCTGCTGTTTCAGCCACCTCTTCGACCACAGGTTTATATTTATCATTGCCTGAACTTGCAAGCGCGCGAGTCACCCATGCGTAGGTATCAATGGCTAATTTACTATCGTCCATAAGACGCATTGGTTTTAACTGCTTAACGAGCTGTTCAAGCATGTAATCGTCAAATATGTACTCACTGGCAATACGTTTAGCTGTTAGTCGCATTAACTCTAAATCATCACCACGAAGTGCTGCTGCGTATACATTTTGGCGGTGAGGTTGGCTGTCGTCATAACCTGATTTGTCTTGCAGAATGACATTCCAAATTTCAAATTTATTTAAATCATTAACCGCGCGTTTAGCGTATTTTCTGATTTTCTTATGGGCGTCGCCTTCAGAGAGGTTAGTTAGAAACTCTCGATATTGTGGGTCGCCAGAATAACCTAAGCCTTTTGTTAACCAAGCAATATTATCAATGGAGTATTTATCGGTGGCTGTTGGTAGCAGAGTTTCAATTTTCGATTGAATGGTTTTATAGATTTCAGGATCTTCAAGACCCACTAAAATCATCGACTCAATGGCTTGTTCTTGCTTGTAGGTATCGTCCCCAGCAAAGATTTGTTGGTATTCTTCCGTTGTATAGCTTTTCGCAAATGTGACAGGGCTGAGAAGTAAGAGACCAATAATAATCAGCGTGTTTAAAATGAGTGCCTTGATAGCAGAGTTCATTACATATCCTTATGAATGATAGTTGAGGTAATTGCAGGCAATTATGCCTGCCAACGTTTAAAAATCAATGAAGTATTAATCCCGCCAAAAGCAAAGTTATTACTCATGACGTAATCGGTATTTAGCTGTCTAATCTCGTCTTTGATGTAATCAAGTGGTGCACACTCTGGGTCAACTTCTTCAAGATTAAGGCTTGGAGCAAACCAACCTGCATTCATCATCTCAATACTGACCCAAGCTTCTAATGCGCCACATGCGCCTAGGGTATGGCCAGTGTAACTCTTAAGGGATGAGATAGGCGTATGCTCACCGAATACGGCGTGAGTTGCTTTTGATTCTGCGATATCGCCTCTATCTGTGGCTGTGCCGTGGGCATTAATATAACCAATTTGATTTGCATCGATTTCGGCATTGCTCAGTGCAAGTCGAATGGCGACTTCCATGGTATCAGCATTTGGCTGAGTGATATGCAGGCCATCAGAGTTAGTGCCAAATCCGACTAGCTCAGCATATATTTTCGCGCCGCGGGCCTTGGCGTGTTCAAGCTCTTCAAGCACGAGTGTACAAGCGCCTTCGCCAATGACTAAGCCATCGCGCTGACGATCAAATGGTCGAGGCGTGGTTTGTGGCTTATCATTTTTGGTGCTGGTGGCGAATAAGGTATCGAATACCACAGCTTCAGTTGGACATAACTCTTCACCACCACCGGCGAGCATCAGTGTTTGCTGGCCAAATTTAATGGCTTCAAAGGCGTAACCAATCGCTTGGCTGCCTGAGGTGCATGCGCTACTTGTGGTGTGTACTCGGCCTTTAAGGCCAAAGAAAACCCCCACGTTAACAGCGGTGGTATGTGCCATCATACGAATATAGCTAGTAGCATTGATACCTGACATATCACCGTTTTTTAGCATATCCCCAAAGCCAATAATCGGCTCGGTGCTGCCGGTCGATGACCCATAAGCAATGCCCATCTCTCCTGATGACACTATAGGATCGTCTAACAGACCAGCATCTTCTAAAGCGACTTCACTGGCACGGGTAGCCATAATAGATACTCGCCCCATGGAGCGAATTTTCTTGCGTGAATAATGTTTAGGCTTTTCAAAGTCGGTGATCGGCGCAGCTAGGCGGGTATTGAGTGATGGGTATTTGTCCCACTCGGCCATGGTAACGACGCAGTTATACTTTTCTTGTAATCGCTTAGCGATTGTTGGCCAGTCGTGACCTAATGCGGAAACGCCACCTATGCCAGTAATAACCACTCTGCGGCTCATATCATGCCTCCATTTACTGAGATGACTTGGCGGGTAATATAAGCTGCGTCATCAGACATCAAGAAGTTGGCAAGTCCTGCGATTTCATTCACCTTCCCCATACGTCTCATTGGCACGATTTGATTGACCATGTCTTTAGGGAAGTCGCTCACCATATCGGTTTCAATTAACCCCGGTGCGATACAATTGACGGTGATTTTTCGTTTGGCAAGCTCCAGAGAAAGCGCTTTAGTGGCGCCAATAAGTCCGGCTTTGGAGGCGCTGTAATTCACTTGACCACGATTACCTGCAATACCTGATACCGAAGCCATAGTAATAATTCGCCCACCACTTCTGGCTTGGATCATTGGCATAATGGTTGGCTGAATAACGTTATAAAAGCCATCAAGATTAGTATGGATAACACTGTCCCACTCATCTTCTGTCATGGCAGGAAATGCGGTGTCTTTGGTGATCCCTGCGTTTAATATCACGCCGTAATAAGCACCATGTTGTTCAATGTCCTGCTCAATTTTTGCTTTAGCAGCAGGTCGGTCAGCGACATCAAAGGCAATTAAACTGGCATTAACGCCTAAGGCTTGAATTTCTGTTTGGGTTTGCTCAGCAGCGCTGGTATTGCTGTGGTAATGGATTGCAATATCAAATCCTTGGCTTGCAAGTTTGAGGGCTATTGCTTTGCCTATACCACGGCTTGAACCTGTGACTAATACGCGTTTATTTGTTGTCATGTTATCTCCATTTAGTGCAGCGCCAGATTATTTTTATTCGATTGAGCCTATGCTCATGGCTTGCTACACCGAACTTTCTTTTATATAAGCTTGAGTATCTTGCGGTTGAAATACGTTTACGTTAGCCGAGGCGATAACGGTTTCATCTGCCTTAATTTGGCAATCAAAAACAGCTAAACCTGAGTCTTCTTGATACAGCCTAGTTACCCTGACTTGATACGCTTTGCCCAGTTGATAATGAGGTTGATGCATTAGTAGTTTGCGAGTACCTAATAAAAAACCGACTCGAATTTTATCATGTCTTAAATGAGCTTCAACACCAGCTAAGGCGGCGATACTTTGCGCCATATATTCAATACCCACGTAATTGGGAACACCATTAATCGCAGGGTTAAAATAGGCACTCTGTTCGGTTATTACTACTTCTGTGAGTAGGCTATCAGCTTGATGTACAATGATGCTATTAATCAGGATCATTGGAGCTCTATGGGGGACGAATTCAGCAATATCTTTTGCTAGCAATTTTTCATCGGCAAGCATATTTTCATTGTTATTCGCAGTCTTGTTGGTCATGTATTCAGACATCTTGATTTCCTGCTTTTGCAAAAATGATACTGGCATTGCTGCCACCAAAAGCAAATGAATTACTCATTATATAATTGAGTGATGTTGACTGTGTCGGGGTGACAAGAGGTAACACAGGATTGTTAGGGTCTTGCTGCTTATCCCAGACTTGAGGTGGTAGCAACTGTTCCCTGTTATAGGAGCTTAGCAATAAATAACAAAATGCCGCTTCTATCGCTCCCGCAGCACCTAAACAATGGCCAGTTAACGGTTTTGTTGAACTGCATAATGGTATTGATTTAGTTGGATCATATTTAGTTGAGTCATATTCAGTTGAGTCATAGTTAGCAGAGTTAGTGGCTGTTTGCTCAGCAAATACTTGATGCATGGCAATGGACTCCATGGCATCATTTTTAGGTGTCGCAGTGCCATGTAAATTCACATATGACACTTGGCTTGCCGTCAGCTCTGCATCATTTAGTGCCGCTTTCATGGCTGCGATTGCCCCTAAACCTTGAGGGTGGGGCGCCGAGATATGATGAGCATCTGATGACTCGCCAATACCTGCAAGTAGTACTTCTGGATGTTTGGCCTCTGGCTGCTTTTCGGCTAATAACTTATCTGTATCTGTATCTGTATCTGTATCTGTATTTGTATTTGTATTTGAACTTGGGCTGGAAAGCTGGAGCATAAATAAAGCGGCTCCTTCGCCAATGTTAATGCCATCTCGATTTTCGCTAAAAGGATTACACAAGCCTTTTGATACCGACTCGAGGGAATTAAAGCCGTTTAAGGTTAACTGGCACAAGCTATCAACGCCGCCGACAATCACCACATCACATAAGTTAGCCTTGAGTAATCGCTGTGCGCTGGCAAACACTTTAGTACTTGATGAGCAAGCGGTTGAAACGGTATAGCAAGGGCCGTTTAAGCCATAGAGTTTTCGTAAAAAATCACTGGTACTACCCAGCTCTTGCTGAGCATAGTGATAACTTGGCGGAAATTGACCATGTTGCTCATGATACTCTAATGCTGCTTCACCTTTTGAAATACCAGAAGTACTGGTACCCAATACAACCCCAATTCTGTCATTTCCAAATACGCTTTTAGCTTGTTCGATATTGGATGATAGCTGCGACGCTGCAGTAAATAATAAGCGGTTATTGCGGCAATTATACTGCTGTAGTTCGTCGGGGATAGTTAATAAATCAGTATCATTGATTGCGCCAACGCGGGTGGTCGCATTAAACATTAAGTCATCACGAAGCACCATAGCGTCAGTATTACCAGTCAGTAAGTTTGCTAACACTGATTCTGGTGTATGTCCTATTGGAGTACATAATCCAATGTGTGAAATTGCTATGGAACAACTCTTGGGCATAGTCATTTTATCTTATCTGTGATTTACATTACTGGTTTAAACAAACGATTAAAGTAATGGCGATATCGTTAAGGTGATATTCGCCGCAGGGAAATGTAAAACCACATCGGCGATCCATGGATTTTCATGGGTATAATCAATCGTGATAGCGCGGCTACTATTTACAACTAATGCGCTGCAACGAGCTTTATCACAGTCCACATCCTGCATTGCGCCTTGGCTGAAATATGGATTAACTTGCTCATGAGGCCAATATATCAGCTGCATTATTGCCATTAAATACTCAGCTTTAAAATCCTCACCCATTAATACGTTCTGTTGACTTAACACTTCATCACCATCAAATGTAACGGTAAATAGTGCTTGGCCTATTGGCGCTAGGCCGACCATGGTCATTGTTGTGGGTGTCAGTTCAAGCTGAGTTAATAATTCATGATGTTTTTCACCGTGAGTGAAACTGATTTTCTGACTTAATATTTTCTCGTCATTTGCTGATCCTGTCAGCATCGGGGCGAGACAGTAATTGACTTCAGGTGTCAATTTGACACAGGTTTGACGCAGCAATTGTTGGCTACAACCTGAAACCAATAAGGCTATTATCACAATCGAAAAATGAATGACTCGATGCATAATTAACTCGCTTTAGTGTGGTCGCGACATAAGTCGACAATCATATTAAGTCGACGTTCAGAGTCTTTTACAAATGGATTTTTAGTATCCCAAGCATAACCCGCCAAGATAGAACAAATCATTTGTTTTATGGTTGGATTTGGGTCTTCGTAAAAAATGACATCTTGAAAACGTCCATCGTACCAAGCTTGCACATAAGTTCGGAAGGTATCGACACCTTGCATTAAGGGTTGAGCATAGTCTTGCTGCCAATTAACATCTTCACCATCGAGCTGCTTCACTAAGGTTTCAACAGCCATTGAAGCTGACTGCATGGCGATGGTCACGCCCGATGAAAATACCGGATCTAAAAACTCACCCGCATTCCCCAGTAGAGCAAACTGCGATGTAGCAAGTGTTGAAACATTGGCTGAATAACCTTTCAGGCTAGCGCTCGGTTGCAACACTTTAGCGTTAGCCAGTAATGCCTCTAAGCCTGGTTCTGCATTAATGAGCTGCCATAGTTGTTGCTCGAGTTCGACTTGAGACTCACCCTCGACTCCACTTTGATGATGTTCAATCAAGTGTGGCTCAGCCACGACTCCTACTGAACAACGTCCATCACTAAAAGGGATCAGCCAATACCAAATATCTTTTTGAGTTGGGTGAACGCTAATTAATATTTTTTCTCGATCAAAATTAGGATCGGTAATATTGTCTTCAATATGAGTAAAAATGGCGCTGCGAGCAGGCAAGTCTGACGGTTTTTCTAAATCTAATAATCGGGGTAATACACGGCCAAAACCACTGGCATCAAGTACATACTTAGCAGTGACTTGATAGGTATTATTTTGCTCGTCTGTTACCGATAATTTGGGCTCTGAAGTTGAATCAAGCCCCAAGTCAATCTCGTTAACACTGTGACCATAGTGGATCTCAACACCTTGTGAAGCTGCAGTATCTGCGAGTAATTTATCAAATTGTCCACGCTGTACTTGGAAAGTCGTTCCTGGACCTTCAGTAAATTTATCGGTGAAGTTAAACGTGGTGTAAGTGCCATCATGACGAAATGCTGCACCATTTTTAAATTGGAATCCCGCTTGTTCAACTGCTTCTAACATACCTGCTTGCTCAATAAACTGCATGCAGTATGGTAGTAGACTTTCTCCTATAGAAAATCGCGGGAAATGCTGTTTTTCAAGCACTAATACTTGTTTGCCCTGCTTGTGGAGCAAACTCGCGGCAATCGCTCCTGACGGACCAGCACCGATGATGACGACATCGACATTAATATTGCGGTGATTCTCTTGTGCATCCTTGCGCGAACCGAACGGGTTACTTTCCATAATGTGCTACTTCTCTGGTTATTTTTTTAGTATTAATGCTGATCAGCGGGGCGAGTAAAAAAGTAAATCCAATGCCAAATAATAATGTCAGGCCAAAATAATGAATCGCATTGGTTTGGCTTAATGCCAGCAGGCCAAAGGCCAATAAGGTCGAACAAGCTGACATAAATACCGCCATCATTACGCCACTTGCTGCAGCAGGTGAACTGGATTTTACGGAGGCAAAAAACAAACTGTAATCAATACCTATCCCTAACACGAGAATAAGTGCTAATGCATGGAATAAACTCAATGGTGAACCCGCAAGCCCTAGACATGCTAACGTCAGTAGTATTGAACAAGCTGGAATAGAGACGATCCCTATGGCCAGCTTTATCCCAAATTTGAAGCTAAAAATACACACTGCGATAGCGCACACCATGGCTAGAAGTACTAGAGTGATCCATTTAAATTTTGCCATCAATTGGGATATTTCAGCGACTTTATCGACTAACTGCACTGAAAGACCGCTTTGAGTCACCCGAGCATTTAACGCGTTTAAGTCTTTAATTCCGCCTAATAAGATAATGCTGCCAAACTGCTCTGAGCTTGAGTCAGTTCTTATACCAGTTCTTGTATCAGCTATTGTACCAGCTCTTGTATTAGCGCTGTCATCGGTTTGAATCCAAAGGCTAGCTAAGTCTTTGCCGGCAATCTTAAGGACTTCATCTGGGGTGATTAGATCATCCTTTGACTGCGTAAGGCTTGAAAGTAAATCTACTTTTATAGATTCATCTAACCCAAGTTGGTCAATAATTTCATCTAAATGCTGTTGATATAAGTGCTGATATGCGAGGTAGTTTCTGTTTTGCGACTCGGCGCTGGGTAAATAGCGGCTTAAACTGACAAAGCTGCTTAGCTCTTGTGCTTCAACCGCTGAAGTTAACATGGCCGATGCACTCGCTAACTCGGTTAATAGTGCTTGTTCACTATCAGCACTCACCAAGATAAACTGATTATCTGTGCCACCACTGAGTACCTGTCTTAGCTTGTTTTCTTCAGCGGTAATACTGGCAGGGCTTTGCTGCAAATTACGAATATCATCATTATTAGTGAGCTTGGATAAACCTAAAGCGGTAAAAAGCACCATAGCTAAGCTCATTAAAGCCAGTTTCATATCGCGGCTATTTTGACTTGCAGAGAACTTAGTGGAGAGCCACAGCAGGTAATTTTCTGCTTTGAGCAAAATGCGGGATGAGGCAGGTAATTTATGGTTCGCGAGTAGTGGGTAGGCCAATACCAGAGTTAAGTATGCGCCTAACAGACCTGCTGCGCAGAATATGGCAACTTGCTGCATCCCCGGAAATGGCGTGAAGCCGATTGCAATAAAGGCAATTGCACTGGTTAATAACGCCAGAGTCATCGCGGGGGTAATCCGTTTGATAACATCCGTGGCGCTATGGGTTTTATGTAGCAGCTTTTCACAATAAAAATGGAAACTGTAATCAATAGCAACGCCAATTAAACTGGTGCCAAATACTAACGTGAGAAGGTGTAACTCGCCGAAGATGGACAAGGTGGCGACAACGGCAAATAAAAAACCATTGGATAGGGTCAGTAATGCCAACGAAAGCGGCATGAGACTTCTAAAGCTAAACCACACTAACAGCATGACCCCGATCAAGGACAGCCCACCTATGGTCGACACTTCAAGTTTTGCAGTTTCTGTCGCTGCTTGTGCATGAAAAAGGGTGCCAGCTTTAAGCACGTCGATATCAGGATAAAGCGCATTTATCGAGCTAAATGCATCAGTTAATACGGCAATTTGTTGCGCTTGACCGTCTGGGTTAAAAGCACTTCTTACTCCCTTAGCAATGACAATCGCTGTACTTTTGGTTACGACAGTCGTGGTAGCTTTAGTCGCGTTAGTTTTAGCCGCGTTAGTTTTAGTATCGGTCGTTTTAGCGTCAGAACTGTTTTGATACTCACCTAAAAGAATATTTTGCTCACTGGTTAACTGATTTGAAGGCGCGAGCGCCATAACATTATCTGGGAATAACAGTAATGGATCTTGAGCTAACAGTGCGCTGCTGGCATAACCAAAACTGCTATATAACTGTTGCTGAGCTGCTAACAGTAACTGCTGCCATTGGTCTGAGTTTTCACTGTCAGCAAGTAATTTATGCTGTTTATCCGTGAGTAGAAAGAAGCGTTTATCAAAGTAATACTGACTTAATGCCTGCATATGCTGACTATCGCCACTGCGGATATCGGTAAATACTTCAGGAGATTGCTGTAATTGCCCGATTAACTTTGTCGCAGCTGCGATTGCCTGCTGTTTATCATCAGCGACCAAGCCAATATAAACTTGATCAGCTAACCGCAGTTCAACACTATCTAACGCTTTTTGAGTTAATGGCGCTTCACTGATTTTAGGCAGCATAGCCAAAATGTTACTTTGGATTTTTGCCCCTGACTGCCATAGCGCAGCGCCATAGGCTGCAACGGCAACAACCAGTAAAAACCAAACGATAAAACGTGTATAGGCTTGTTTGGATGAGGTAAACCAATTAACCAGCTTGGACATTAATTTGCTTCGCTATCAGTATCGCTAGCTTCATAAATCGCAAAGCGTTGAATATCGTCTTGAGTAAGCTGCTGAACAACATTGGCAAAACTGATGATCGTTTTATCGCTGGTTATTGTAGAGTCATTATCTGGCTGAGTGGATAACATAGTGAGGCGCTTGATTTGGTTAGTTCCATCCATGTCACCTCCTTCTATATAGCCTCCTTCTAGCACCATGGCACCAATGGCTTGTTTGATTAAGGGGTCTTTAGCCACTAAACCTAATTGCCAATTGCCAAGATCTGCGAGGCTATTTGCAGTATTGCTTTGAAAAGAGCCATTTGAAGGCATAAATAACTCAAAGTCATTGGCTAATGCCTTAATATCTCCCATCAATAAAGCCTGCATCAATTGTGGTAATTGTTCTGCCATTGCCGAGCTAGTTTGATTGGCTTGGCTATGGGAAATATTACCAAAACTGTCTTGTTGAATAAGGGTGTTTTGCTTTAACACTATTGTGCTAGCGAAAGGGGATGTTTGTTGCCACAACAGGCCAGTATCTTGGCTGAAAATAAATATCCCAGCACTTTTTAAAGGCCGTTTTAGTACAGCGAGATAACGAATTTGGCTAAATTCGCCTTTAGCTTGTTGCCCAAGTTGTAGTTTTTGCGCCAATATCGTGAGCTGAGCATTGGTTGCATGCATGGTGAACAAGTTCGCTAGTTGCTCACCGGTTAACGCTTTTTCTGTATTATCAATTGGTTCTGCGCTAGCCATAGTTAAGCTTATCGCTATGCTAAATATTAGGCTGAATATTAAGGCAAGTCGCAGCTTCATTGGCTATCAACTTCTTGATTAACTGACTGATTGATAGTGTTAGAAACCTCTGCGAGTTCAGCGGCTAATTCTTGTTTTAGCTCACCTTCTTCAAGCAATGGCAGAATTTTTTCTCTAAACACAGGCGGGGTGACAAAGCACAGCTCCTCGGTTTCTATCTCTACAGCGGCTTGAATAGTATAGCCTTTAGTGATCCTTTGATTGGTTTCAGCATCGCGTATTTGGTAATTAATCTTCAGGCGATTTTCCCACTCAACAATGCTTGCATGAACAATTAAGTGTTGATCAAAAGTGCTGTTTTTTACATATTTAAGCTGAGTGTCAACAATCGGCCAAGCATAGCCTGAGTGCATCATTTGACGATAGTTATAGCCAAGTTCATCGAGTAATTTGCAGCGTGCGACTTCAAAGTAGCGCAAATAGTTACCATGCCAAGTGATGCCCATCGAATCAACATCATGGAAAGGGACCACCATGGTAAGCTCGGTGCTGAAAATGGCTTTCATATCAGCAAACCTCCCATTGACCCAATTGAATCTTTTCAACGGTTTGACGTAAAACCGCCTCCAGTGGGCGATCTTCAGTCAGCAACTCAAAATCATTGCTCACTTGTGCAACGGTTTTTGCCAATGACGGCGTTAATGACTCTTGGGCTAATTCGTTTTGCGCAATACGTAAATGAATGCCCTGAGTCATGGCCAATAATGCCGCCGCAGCAACCTGCTCAGTAAGCTGTAATACTCGCATGCAGTCTCGAGCAGCAATGGTGCCCATGCTGACTTTATCTTGGTTATGACATTCAGTTGAGCGAGAAAATACACTGGCTGGCATGGTATTTTTTAATGCTTCAGCAGTCCAAGCCGAAACGCCAATCTGCACCGCTTTAAAACCATGGTTTATCGCTTGTCGAGCGCCTACTGATGCAGATAAGTTAGCCGGTAGACCATTATTGAACTTAGGATCCATGACTAGTGCCATTTGCCTATCAATCAAATCTGCTAGGTTGGCAACGGTGTTTTTCATCGAATCCATCACAAAGGCAATGTGGCCACCATAGAAGTGCCCGCCATGAAGAATATGCTCGCCTTCGCCATCAACAATAGGGTTGTCATTGGCACTGTTTAATTCTGTTTCAATGAATTGGCGCATAAATGGCAATGCATCTTGCAGCACGCCAATGATATGCGGCGCACAACGAATCGAATAACGGTCTTGTAATCTGTCTGAGTTTCTTGGATGAGTGTGATGATTTAAATCTTCACGGATCCAAGTCGCAATTTGATTTTGACCTGGGTGTGGTTTGGCATCAAATAAGATGTCGTCAAAATGATTCGAGTTACCTTTTAAGGTGAGCGATGCCATTGCGGTTATACGACTCGATAAGCGAGCTAGGTACTGGGCACGATCATAAGCTAAACAGGCTAAAGCGGTCATCACTGCCGTACCATTCATTAGCGCTAAGCCTTCTTTAGGTCGCAGCGTTAATGGCACAATATTAAGCTCAGCATACACGTCTTTGGTTGGGCGGCGCTTGCCTTGATAAACCACATCACGTTCACCAATTAATACCGCAGCTAAGTATGAAAGCGGGGTTAAATCACCACTTGCGCCGACTGAACCTTCTTCAGGGATAACAGGAGTAATATCAAGATTGAGCAATAATTCAATGCGTTGTAATAACTCATAAGTGACCCCAGATTTACCCACTGCCAATGAGTTTAATCGACAGGCCATTACCGCTCTAGATTGCATTGGCGAGAAAATATCACCTAAGCCACAACCATGAAATCGAGATAAGTGCAGCGGTAATTCATGGACCAAATCAAGTCCAACAGTCACAGTACATGAATCACCGTAACCTGTTGTCACGCCATAAACCACGCCCTCTTCGTTAAGCAGGCTATCAATAAACCTAGCCCCTTTTTGAATGTACTCTTGGTACTGCGGCGTGTCATTTAACTTAACAGGTGCGCCTTTAGCAACACTGACGACTTGCTCTAAGCTAATCGAACGCTGACCAAAGTTTACCGTTGCCAAGGTCGATGATGCTGAGGATGGAGTAGATTGGCTCATGGTATTACTGTTCCTGCTGCGTATTAGATGGATTTTTCTGTGACTGACGAGATTTTTTCTCAGTCTCATTTAGAGCCTGTGCCGATTCAGATTGCACTCTTTGTGAGTGCTCGTCGCGGCGCCAAAAATCATAAAAGTTAAACCACTGCAGCGGTTGGCTGGTGGCAAAGTGCTCAAGGCGACGGCTATATTCCGTGGCAGCTTGGGCTAATCGTTCTGTACGGCCTTTACGTGGACCTTTTAAGCTATCTGATAAGTGTTCTACATGGACACGATAACGACCTTGTTCTTGCAAGCAGAACATAGTGTAAACTGGACAATCAAGCAGACCGGCAAGAATAAAAGGGCCTTGAGGAAATGCAGCTTGCTGGTTGATAAAATCGTTATAAAATACCCGTCCTGCTGTATCGGATGAGGTGCGATCCGCAGCGATTACCACTAATTCACCAGCGGTAATTTTATCTTGCAATAACATTGCAGTACTAGGGCCAAGCTCATTCACTTGAATGAGGTTTAAACCACTATTCGGGTTTAATTGCTTAAGGACATTATTAAAATTCTCTGCATGGCTTGTGAGTACCATGACATTGACCTTAACTTGTTGCTGGTGGATTGAAATCGCCCTGCACAGTTCAAGGTTACCTAGGTGAGACACTAATAAAACTGCACCTTGGCCAGATGCCACTTGGTCTGCTAAAACGTGTCGGTCGGGGAAATCCACTTGAGCGAGTTTAATGCGATCGCACCAAGCATCAATTCTGTCTAAGGCAGCATTACCAAAAGCAAAGAAATGCTTAAGGCTATCTCGCCACGTAATAGGGTCTGACAGTAAAGGTTGCTCTGGGTGCTGTTGTTTTACTCGTCGCAAAAAGTCCATCGACGCTGTTCTTGCTGTGACTCCAGTGAGGAAGAAGTAGCAAATAACAGGGTACATTATGGCTCTGCACAGCCAATGGCCACCTAAGCGATAACTGTCGGCAATGAGTTTAATACCCCAATAGCTGCCACGTTCACCCATAGCAGACCAATGTTTGTTAGCGTTTTTTTTTGAAAGTATCTGCGGTAACCGTTTGAGCATGCCGAAAAATAATCCCGTGTGCATTGCCGAGATACGAATATTGTCTTTCACGCCCTGAAAGTGGCTAATGCCGTCTTCAGGATAAATAACTTTGGTCGGAATGTGGGTGACAGGAACACCTTGCCAGTGCAATTTCACCATGATTTCGATATCAAAATCCATTCGCTCGCCTAAAGCTTGATCGCGAAAAAGCTGCTCTGTTGCGGCTAGAGGATAAACCCTAAAACCACACATGGAGTCTTGAATATCAAAACTTAAGGTTTCAACCCACACCCAGAAATGAGTGATATAGCGGCCGTAAAGTCGACCTTTAGGCACCGATTCATCGTATTGCGGTTTACCAGAAATCAGCGCAAGCGGCTCCGCTTCACTGGCTTCAATCATGGTCGGGATATCGTCTAAACAGTGCTGGCCGTCGGCATCAATCTGTAATGCGTGGGTGAAACCATCAGCAAATGCTGCGCGCAGTCCTGTCGTAACAGCTGCGCCTTTACCACGGTTAAAAGGGTGGGTAAGTAAGCTTACCCAATCATATTTATCGGCGAGTGACTGCAATAAATAACGGGTTTCATCGTTGCTACCGTCATTAATCAAATAACAAGGCAGGCCAAATGGCTCCAAAGCGATTAAGGTATCTGCAATGGCTTGTTGATGATTGTAATTAGGAATAATAAGAGCCAGCTTCATGAATGGCTTTCCTTATCTTGAGTCGTGGCTAATGCAATACGTCCAGAAGCATAACGCTTATCACCATCACGGTAACTGAAGGTCAGTTTAGATTTAGCTGCATTATGACTGATAAATAACTCAACTTGGCTGTCTGGCAACAACAGCTGTTGGAACTTAAGCACTTCAAGGCTTGCGACCTCAGCTTGGTAGCCAAAAGCCTGACAACCCAATTGAATCGCCCAATCAAGTTGCGTCACGCCAGGTAACACAGCTTGCTCATCAAAGTGACCTTTAAAATAGTCGAGGTCTGCAGCGACAAATATTTGCCAACTGACCCCTTCGTCCGTGGTTTGCTGAGCAATAATTTCGGGTAAAGCTGATTTAATCATCATTGAATACTGTTAATAATTCCGTTTGAATACGCTTACTTTGTTCATTGAGCGGTAAGGTTTCTGGGTAGCGCCAACGACGAGGCAGTGTCACTCGTTCGAATTCGCTTAATAAATGCTTTTTAAGATGATTGTTAACGCTTAGCTTACCTGACTCATCAAGTTGGCTTAGGCCTTCATCTGTTAGCGTAATAGCGGCGCCTAGCATTAATCTAGGCTCTGTTAATTGCACCACTGCCGCTTCTTTCACAAATGGGTGAGTACACAATAAGCTTTCCATTTGTGCCAGTGATAAACGCTTTTCTTCAACTTTAACGATGCGATCTAGTCGATGCAGCAGACTAAAGCGACCGTCGGCAGCAAGTTCAATTTTGTCATCACACTTGTACCATTCGGAATCTGAGTTCAAATAAGGTGACTTGATCATCAGTGCACCATCTTCTGGCGCTGCTGAGATATCAATTTTACTGAATGGCAACCAAGTTCGATTGGGTGACATTTGGCGACGGTATGCAATACCACCGGTTTCTGTACTGCCAAAGACTTCAATTGGGAACTGGCCATAGCAGGTATGGATATGTTGCGATGCTTCGTAGCTTAGTGGCCCACCTGAGCTAAAGATAAGGCTGGGCGCCAATTGCTGTTGTTCAAACTCAAGGGCTTCTGGTAAGCGTGATAATTGAGCAGGACTACTGACCAGGCAAAGGTTTGGCATTAATGCGATGTAGTAGCTTAAGGTTTCTGGGTATTCAATTAAGTCACTCAAAAAAGGGCGACTGGCGGCTAATGGCCACAAAATTTTGAATAGTAAACCATAAATATGTTGGTGAGAAACGGTCGAAACCACACTACATTGAGGTAATCTTGAAGCGAAAGTGCTTTCAAGTACGCTGACTTCTGCATCGAGTTGTTCAATAGATTTTTCAACGGCTTTTGGCTCACCACTGCTGCCAGAGGTAAATAGGACTAAGTCACCAATTTGCGATGATTGCGGCCAAGGTTTATTGGCAAGCCCCATTTCTTTTTTTAATAAAATAAAGTGCTTAACTTCAGATAATGGTTGATCTGCTATCACGCCATCGAAGGCATGGTTTAACTCATTTAATGTGCCGCCTTGGGTATTTGAAGGCAAGACCACTTGCTTGCCAGCGAGTAAGGCCGCGCAAATACCTGCAGCAAATAAATCACTGGTTTCAGCGGCTAATAACCAACGCTTAATTGGGCTAGCATTGAGCTGCTCGAACAAATGAGCTACATGGGCGGTAAACAACGAACCCGTTACAATGTCATGATGATTGAAACTAATCAGTTGTTGCGTTTTAGGGCCCGTATTAAGCCAGTTTATCAGCAAGTTATTCATGTTTTTTCAACCAAAAGTTACGGTATATCCATTCTCCACCGAGCAATAACCCCATGAAGATATAGGCAATTAATCCATTATAAAGTGTCCACAATTCCAATGTGGCAAACTCTGCAGTATAAAACGCAGCTAAACCATTAATGACAAATAACCCGCACCAAAGTCGAGTGACATTATTTAAATATGGAATGGCTGAGTCTGGTAAATCAGGCTCTTTTAATTTGGCTAAACGTTCAATCATGCTTGGGCCATTTTTTAGAGAGTAGCTAAACAAACCCAGCATGGTTAAGTTAATCACCACTGGGTAATACAGCAACCAATCATTACGCTTAGCGATAAAACTGGCTGCGGTTAATCCAATGCCCACCAATATGGGCAGCGCCATGGTTTTAACTTGTTGCTTGTTTAGCACTAATCGAGCAATTAATATCGCACAAAGCAATAACGCGATTGTGCCAGGTGGAAGGTACTGCAAGCCAAAGTAAACTGCTAACGGGTAACAGATAATGACGATGGCAGTGACGATTTGCAGTAGCAGCACCATTAGTCTTTCATTAAGCCTTCAATGGCATTCACGACATCTTCAACTGTGCGCACGGTTTTAAATTGTTCAGGTTGAATCTTCTTGCCGGTCATTTGTTGAAGCTTAATCACTAAATCGACAGCATCAATACTGTCTAAATCTAATGACTCATAAAGCGAGGCGTCTAGGCTGATATCTTCAGCTTCGATTTCAAATTCATCGACTAAAATTTGAGTCAACATCTCAAGGATTTGATCACGATTTTGCATGATAACTCCTAAGAACGTTGAGATTCGATAAAGCTAGCTAAACTCGCAACACTGAAAAAGTGAGCTTTAGTGGCATCTGAGTTTGCTTCGATTTTTATGTCGAATTGTTTTTTAATTGCTAAGCCTAATTCAAGTGCATCAATCGAGTCTAACCCCAGACCTTCACCAAAAAGTGGTGCATCGGTTTCAATATCATCAATACTGACATCTTCTAAATCGAGGCAGTCGATAATGAGTTGTTTAATTTCGTTATGTAGATTCATATTCATATTCTAATTTTGTTGATTGTAATTATTTTTTCGTCGTTACAGAAAACGGCGGTAGCGCGGTTATCTGTTGCGAATAAAGCTGCTCTAACTCTCTGGTTAGTACTCTAGCCATTTTGGCATCACTACTTTGACTAGTATCATACCTCAGGTGGTCAAAAGCTGCGCCGATTTCTACTGACATATTTACAGTTTGCCTCGGTGGCTCGTACCAAGGCTGTTGCTTAGTGAGTCCAGCTACATCGACATGGAGCATGACAGGGATGATGTCAGTGCGAGTGCGAATTGCAATGTTAGCCGCACCGCGAGCAAATGGATTAAATTTAGAGCCAACTACTGTGCGGGTGCCTTCAGGAAAAATGATTAAATTAGTTTGGCGATTTAGCACCTGTTGGCAATCAGCTAATAGCAAGTCAGCGCCGCGATTGGGGATGTAACCTGCAGAGGATAGGACGCCTCGTATAAATGGATTACGCCACAAACTTTGTTTAACAATGCAGCCAGCATTAGGCATTAAACTGATTAATACGACAACGTCGATGAGAGTGGGGTGGTTTGCAATCACAATCACCCCTTTGGCATTCGTTAATGCTTGGGTGTGCTGACTGTGAACTTTAATCAGCCCAGTAAAAGTGAGCATCCACACAAAGCCTTTAAACATGATATGTACGGCTTTTTGTACTCTGGCGATACGTTGCTGTTTTGAACCTGGCCAAAAACGTAATACAGGTAAAACGGTAAGTGAGCTTAATAAGCCGCCTAGACCAAACACCACGTAACACATCACTCCACCAATCCAGCGTGGGATGTAACCTATACCCGTTAAATAAGGGAAAGGCTTTGGTTCAGCTTGATCATGGTACTGGCTGCTTTCTGGAGTTTGGCTCATCTGAGGTTATCGCAGGTCAGGTTCAAGTGGCTGGGTTAACTGCCAGTGCCAATGACAAAGTTGACCCGATAATGATTTTTGGCAAGCGATGGCGTTTATGAGTTCAGCAAAGCTTAATGCCGCCTTGGTTGTTGCCATGGCATCGCTACAAGACGTTAAGGTCAGTTGGGCGATTGCACTTTGGTGGCCATTATTTTCTGGTGCTAAATACAAACCTAGCGCAAGCGGTAACTCGAACTCTTGGGTGTATTGGTTGTAAACAGGCGGTACCGGATCGTCGCCAAATACCAGTAGCACAGGTTCTGGATTGTCTACAAGCTGAGCGTACGTTTCGATGACCGCTTGAGATAAGGTTTCTTCACCTGCCGCAATAGAGGTTGAGGCCGCAGTATTACCACTTACCATGCCATAAATGCCGCTGGCAGTATTGTGCACGGATTGACTAAAGGCGAGGGGAGACAAGGCTTCTTTACTGACAATATCTTGTAATAACCCGAGAGTACGAGTGAGTTCACCGTGTCTTGAGGCAAATACACTTCGACAGCTACTAGCAGGCTGACAATCATGGGCAGCTGTTAGCATCATTTTAGTTAAACGACTAAAACGGCGACGCTGCATAGCAGGAACGTGAGCTAATGCAGGGGATGCTTTATTGTCTGATGACGCTGTGACGCTATTATCCCAATTGAGCCAGCTTTCTTTATCTTGAAAGTCGACAGACCAGGCGCCCCACGAAAGAATATCAAATACTAATTGCACTACATTGCCTCTGATATGACTCAGCTATCCCTAGTTGAGTTACTTTTTGTGCTGTTTGATAGTTAGAACTAGTTATTAATTAGCTATTCTAAAGTCACTATCAGATTGTACCGTAATATCTGTGATTTGATGAAGTTTTTTCAATGGCTGAAAATAAAAAAGTAGCGGCACTTATGCCACTACTTTGTTTACACAGGTAAGCTTAAATTTTTATCACACTAAAATTTATAATTAAGCTTTGATAGCAATAACTTATTTTGCTAATTGTTGCTGTAGTTTTCTAACTGCAGCTTTAATCTTACGTGTGTTTTCTGGCCCCATTCGTACCATGAATTTCTGCACGTTTGGTAAGGCTTCAAGCTTAGTATCAACAAACTGATAATTCACACTGATTGATGAAAGCTCAATAGGATCTTCGATAATAGGAGCAGCCAAGATCATTTTAAATGCATCTTGCATGCGATCTTCAAAGGTCATATCACCATAGCCTAGTTCATCAAATGCTTGATTGAATAAAGGAGATAACTCTTCAAAGGTGCTAACCAGTTGCTCGTCATTCATACCTGCAATCATGTCAGCGTATAAATCGTAACGGTGGTAGCTGTCTGGGTTTAAATATGTTTTGTTGGTAATTTCGCTGACACTGAAACTCGCTTTCGGGCCTTTTAATGGGCTCGCTTTGCGGATGACTTCACCTTGTGCCATGTTATCGACAAATACCACAAACTGGCGGGCGATATCTTTTTTCAGAATGATAGATTCGATTTTCATGCCATCGGCCATATCGATAGTCTTTTGCTCTACAAAATCATCACTTTCAGTCAGTGCTGGTAATGGTTCAACCACTACTTCAGGTTCAGCTGGAAGCACTTCAGGCTCAATGACTTCAGGCTCTACAATTACTTCTTCAATCGGTTCTTGCTCAATTGGCTGCTCAGGCACTGGTTCAGGTAGTTGAACCGGAATAGGCTCAATGACTTCAGGTTCTTTCTCTGAAGTAAAATAAAAATAACCCGCACCCGCTAATAAAACGGCTACAGTGATTCCGATGACGCCTGCATTGCTACCACTGGCTTTGCTTGACTGTGGTGTCGCTCTGTCTTCTTGATTGACTTGCATTTCTATTCCTTAGCTTTAAACGTCGAAAGTGGAACTGAACACGGGATAAAAGTATTTAACCTTAAGCTCAAATCTCATTCTGCAATATTCTTAACACTTGTCTAGTGATAACAGACTTAGGTTAACAATAATTTATGCTTGTACGTATTGTTGGCGATCGCCTAACCAGCGATGAATGATGCCATCAACATTATCAGGGACTTGCTGCATGACATGTCCTGCTAGCTTTTGAGTATTCTCAATTAAATACTGATCCCTGACTAAATCAGCAATTTTCATTTCAGCCAACCCAGTTTGACGAGTGCCGAGCACTTCCCCTGGGCCGCGGATTTCTAAATCTTTTTGAGCAATCACAAAGCCATCGCTACTTTCTCTTAAGACACCTAAACGTTTAGTGGCCGTTTGAGATAAAGGGGCTTTGTAAAGCAATACACAGTGACTGGCAATTGAACCACGCCCAACTCGGCCACGTAACTGATGCAGTTGCGCTAAACCTAATCGTTCAGGGTTTTCAATAATCATTAAACTGGCATTGGGCACATCAACGCCCACTTCAATGACTGTGGTAGCCACTAATAAATGTAGCTCACCCGCTTTAAATTGGGCCATTATTTGCTGCTTTTCGGCGCTTTTCATGCGCCCATGTACTAGGCCAATCTTAAGTTCGGGCAGTAAGCGACTAAGTTCTTCTGCTGTATCTTCAGCAGCTTGGCACTCTAATACTTCCGACTCTTCAATTAAGGTACACACCCAATAAATTTGCCGATTGTCGTTAAGGGCTGCTTGTTTTACTCGCTCAATGACTTGATCGCGTCGGTTATCGCTAATGGCGACAGTGGACACCGGAGTCCGCCCAGGTGGTAATTCATCAATTACCGAGGTTTCTAAATCAGCGTAAGCTGTCATTGCAAGGGTACGTGGAATTGGGGTCGCGGTCATAATGAGCTGATGCGGATGAAAACCTTGGCTAACGCCTTTTTCACGTAAACCTAAACGTTGGTGTACCCCAAAACGATGCTGCTCATCAATGATGATTAACGCGAGCTTGTTGAAACTAACTTGCTCCTGAAAAATAGCATGAGTACCAATCACCATTTGCGCGCTGCCATCAGCTATATCAGCTAGGGATTGGGCGCGGGCTTTACCTTTTAACTTACCCGCAAGCCAGCCAATTTTTAGTCCCAAAGGTTCAAACCAAGCAGCAAAATTAATCGCATGTTGCTCAGCTAATAGTTCAGTGGGCGCCATCATGGCGACTTGGTAACCGTTTTCAATGGCTTGTAGTGCCGCAAGTGCGGCCACAAGCGTTTTACCCGAACCAACATCACCTTGCACAAGACGCATCATAGGGGTTGGCTTTTCGATATCTAGCGAGATGTCTGCGCCAACCCTTTGCTGAGCGCCAGTAGGCTTAAAGGGTAAGGAGGTTAAAAAAGGATTTAATAACTGACCCGTTGCCGGTAAAGTCACTGCTTTATCGAGATTATTTCGCTGACGCAGTTTAAGCATACTTAAGTTGTGAGCGAGCAGTTCTTCTTGCACTAACCGCTGCTGCGCAGGGTGCATACCCAGCTCCAAGTCGGTTTGGGCAATATCATTGGGTGGTCGGTGAATAAGCTGTAAAGCTTGACCAATACTCATATTATTGGGCTGCAACTCATTTGGCAGTAATTCGCTTAGGCCGCCTTGGGACAATTTATTAAGCGCTTGTTCGGTAAGCTTGATCCAACTGGCTTGTTTTAGGCCTTCAGTGGATGGATAAATCGGCGTAAGTGAATCGCTTAAGGCTGGGTTTTCGCCTTCTTTGATAATCTTGTATTCAGGATGAATGATCTCAAAATGGCGTTTTCCCCGTTTAATTTCGCCATAGGCACGGATAATGGCGCCGTTTTGCATGCCATTGCGCTGTGCAACAGAGAAATTGAAAAAACGTAATGTCAGCATACCGCTGTCGTCAGCAATCGTGCAGGTCAGCATCTGTCTGCGACCGGGGACAATTTGAGTCGAGATAATCTCGGCTTCAACGGTGCCATACATGGCAGGGTATAAGCCAGCAATGGGATAGATTTGGGTGCGGTCTTCGTAGCGCATAGGTAAATGAAACAGCACATCTTGTACTGTTTTAATACCCAGCTTGTCGAGCTTTTCAGCGACTTTTTTAGCGACGCCTTTTAAGTCGGTTATAGGAACCTGATCCAATGGTTGCAAATCCACAATGCCTTTATATTGTCAGTGACGACTATATTTACCCGTTACCTATCTCTCTTGTAGGGGTTAACTAGATAGAGTTATCCCAAGAGTTATACAAGTCACTATTCAGCGTTAATGCTTGTTAGGGACGATAGTACTGTAAATATATACAGATATACGGCTTATCTTAGCAGAGTTTTAAAACAAGGCAATAATATTACCCAATTCTATGCTAAGCGACTCTATAACCAGCCTTTTTGTTTAGCAATACGGGCAGCATCGATGCGATTGGTGGCATTGAGTTTACTGATGGCTTCTGACAGGTAATTTCGCAATGTTCCTTCAGCAATAAATAATTGCGCTGCAATATCACTGGTGGTTAACCCTTCACTGGCAAGTCTTAAGGCTTTGCGTTCTTTGTCATTTAAGGGGTCAATGTCGCCAATCGCGCTGATAGCAAGTTCTGGATCGATGACTTTCTTGCCTGACATCACTTGCTTAATCGCACAGAGCAAGCTTTCAGTTGGCGCATCTTTTAGTAAAAAGCCTTCAACACCCGCGCTTAACGCGCGTTTGATATAACCTGCACGTCCGAAGGTGGTTAGGATAATAATTTTGGTTTTATCAGTTGATCCCGTCTGATGTTCTTGCAGCCACTGTGCAAGCTCAAGACCTGTGTGTTGCGGCATTTCAATATCACTTAACAGTAAATCATATGAATGCTGCTTTAATAACGCCATTGCTTGAGCACCATCTTCGGCCTCCGTCACTTCAACTTGACCAAGCTCAGCATCATCGGTAAGTGTTAATAATGCGGATAGTGCACCGCGCACCATGGCTTGATCTTCTGCCAGCAAAATTTTCATTAATTAATATCCTTATTAGTTTCTTCATTTGCAGCCGAATTCGGTAAAGGGTCTATGGAAAGTGGCAGTGAAATCATGAATCGATATCCATCGGTAATATCGTAACTAAATTGACCAGCAAGTAGCTCAACACGTTCTCTTATGCCTTTAATGCCATTACCTTCAATGATGTCTTTAGCTGCAGCATTGTCACTGAATTGAATGTTGACTTGGTCGTCAGCAGATTCAAATTGCCATAGACATTGAGTTGCATTGCCATGCTTAATGGTATTATTGACCAGTTCAGTAAACATCAGCCCTAATTGCGACTCGACCAAGCTGGGCATATTCGGCAGCGAGCCACTGACATGAACCTCTATGCTTTGCTCGCGTAAAAGTTCGGTTAATTGCTGAAGTGTGTCGGCAAGCCCTTTATGTTTATAGTCCGATACCGTCTGACGTATTTGGCTTAAACTGTCTCGTGCGATATCTGCAAGCTGTTTTAGATGCTCTTGAGCTAAAGGTAAGTTGCCTGTTTCAACTAATTTTTCGGCCAATTGTGCCTTTAAGGCAATAGACGATAAGTTATGTCCCATGATGTCATGTAAATCTCGGGCAATACGTTCACGTTCCAATGCGGTCGCAAGGCTAGCGATCTCATCTTTAGATTGGCGTTGTTGACGTCTTACTCGTTCATTATTGTGCTCGATGACACCAAATACCCCGACAACAAATACGATAAGCATGCCATAAAGCGGGAAGTAATATCCCTGAAAACCAACCAGGTAATCAAGTATCCACAGCCAAGTCGAAATAATAATAAAGCTAATCACAGCGGTGCGAAGTGAATAGAAAAAACCAATAAAGAATGCAGCAAAGCTGAAAAATGAAATTGCACCTCCGGTAAAGGGGGCGGCAATACTCGCCGTGAACAGCATTAATCCGATAGGGTAGATGGCCTTTGCTGATGAACTTTTATAAGCCCAAAAGTAGCTATATAAAAAAGGCAGTAACAGTAGCAGGCTGACACTGACCCTTAATAAATCATCCTTTAAAAAATACAAAGGAATAAAGTAAAAAATCAAATTGATCAGATACACCCAGGCTGTTTTTTGCTTATAAGCTCTTTCTGGGTGGCAAATATCTTGAGTGGTCATATCCTTGTGAACCATTCCTTGTTTGTTGGCAGATAATTGTTGGTTATTCATAACCTTTCCTTGCTGAGTTAGCATACAGTAGCAGATTAAAAACCTGCAACTGTATGCTCGTTTTACACTATCAAACAGTTTGACGTTACTCGTCAGCCGCTTAAGTAACTCAAGTTTTGTGAATACTGGAATTTATTAATATTGCTGCGCCGAAGTCGGTGGATTAAGTAAAAAATTAGCCCAGCTATAGTTAGGGTCAATATCGATAGCTTGTTGCCAGTCTTGCTCTGCACCTTGTTGATTACCTAACTCTTGCTGAGCGAGTCCACGCCAAGTGTAAGCTTCACTATGTCCCCAACAAATATCATCACAAGGGTTTTGATAGCGCTCAATGGCCACAGAGGCGAATTGTTTGGCTTTTTCCATGCCTCCGCCGTATTCCGAAGGGGTATAAAAGGCACTCATGGCTTTGACTAATGCAATGCGAGGGTTATTAGGGTTTAACTGTTCTGCGCGCTCAAGTAGCACGCCTGACTTCATCCCTAATGTTTGTCCTTTGCTTGGGTCTGCTGAGATTTGCATGCCATAAACTGAGGCGAGTAATGCCATTGATTCAGCATCATCTTCACGGGTAAGAATACTTTCTAAGGTTGATTGCGCTTCATCTAGTGCACGTTTTGAAACGCCACGTTGGCCAACAATATTCGCTGTAATTGCTGTGCGGTACTCTGCATATGCATGTTCGTAATCCACGCTTTGCTCACTAATTTGTTTAAGCTCATTGATGTTCATTGTGTTGGCAGCCGCATCAATTGCGCTAATATCTGCCATGCTACTATGGCTGACTAATGAAAGGGTGACTGCGATAAATAATGTTTTCATGATTAACTCCGTTTATTCAATTAAAGGTTTGTTGCTTCGGAATTAGTATCTAAGAATGGGCGTAAATTGTGCAGGCACAAACGTCATCAGTTTGAGGTGACAAATGTCATTGATGTATTTTCAATGGCGTAAAATGCAAAACGCCAGCCTATTGCATCAATAGACTGGCGCTTGAAAAAGACTGAATTTAGAAAAGACGAAGTTTTAAAAATAGAGAAATGAAAGCTTATGCTTGCACGACTAAATAACCGATATAGCCAAGATAACTGAGCACTAATACTGCAGCTTCACGTCGACCTATGCGAAGGCCTGTATAAGCAAAAGGCAGCAATACCATTGCCAGCGCTATCATAGTGAACCAATCAAGGGAGCTAATTTCGCTGTTCAAAATGGGATGAATCAACGCTGTTACACCTAAAATACCTAAGATATTAAATAGGTTTGAGCCAATAACGTTACCAATGGCAATATCACTTTCGCCTTTCATTGCCGCAACGATAGAGGTCACTAACTCAGGCATGCTAGTACCAATCGCTACGATTGTTAAGCCGATAATGACTTCACTAATGCCAAATGATTTAGCCATAGCAACGGCGCCATCAACAAACAAAATACCGCCGCCCACAAGCATAGAAATACCAATAATGATTAACACTATTGATAGCCAATTACTTTGCGAATTCGCTGCTAAACCCTCGTCATTACTTTGCTTATCTGCGGTAATATAGCTAAAAGATAAGTAGCCGATGAGTAAGGTTGTCAGCAACAAGCCATCCCAAAAACTCAGACCGCCATCTAATAGTAAACTCCAAAACAGCACTGAAGCAGCAATCATGATCGGTATATCACGGCGAACCATTTGCGACTCAATTTTTATTGGCCGGATCAGTGCGGTAATACCCAAAATTAAACCAATATTGGCAATGTTTGAGCCAATTACGTTACCTAATGCAATGCCACTATTGCCCGCCATCGCAGACTTTACACTGACCGCAAGCTCAGGTGCACTGGTGCCAAAGGCAACAATGGTGAGACCGATTATTAACGGTGTTAGTCCTAATTTCAGGGCAATCTGACTCGCACCTCGTACCAGAGCTTCTGCTCCTATGGTTAGGATTAAAAAACCGCCAATAATCGATAATAAAATTAACATGATCAACGCTCACAAATGGGTTAAATCGAAAAGGATGGCAAGCATAGAGCCTTTTTAAATTTGCGCAATTTAATTTAGTGGTTGCAGGGTTAAATTTCGTTAATTGACCAAACAAAAAGGGCACACTAAATAGTGCGCCCAATAGGTTAATCAATGTCGAAAGTATGCCTGCAAGTTACAGCTCATCTTCCCAAGTGACTTTAGCTCCACGAACACCATCAACTTTAGCGCTAAATTGCTTTTCAAGCACATGACGCTTAATTTTCAACGTTGGTGTTAGCGCGTCATTCTCTACAGTCCAAGGTTCATTTACCACGACAACAGCATCCACATGTTCATGTGATTCAAGATTTGGATTAATGCTATCAAGCGTTGCTTTAAGTGATGAACGCACTTCTTCACGAGGTTGTAGGGCTGAACCCTCAGATAACTGCACTAAGGCCACTGGATGCGGTAAACCAGAACCAATCACACATAACAATTCAATATGTGAATCTTGCGCTAACTTACGCTCAATTGGCACTGGCGCAACATACTTACCTTTAGAGGTTTTAAAGTTATCTTTTACTCGACCAGTAATCGAAATGTAGCCATCTTCATCGATTTCACATAAATCACCAGTATGGAAGAAACCATCTTCATCAAAACAAGCTTTAGTGGCTTCTTCTTGCTTATAGTAGCCCGTCATTAAACCAGGGCTTTTAACCATTAACTCGCCATCATCAGTGCGGCGCACTTGGCAGCCTTCGACTGGGCGACCTACTGTGCCGATTTTGCTGGCATCGAATGGGAAGTTAATAATTGAATAAGCACAGTTTTCAGTCATACCCCAAGCTTCTGAGATATTCATTCCAATTCTGTTGTACCACTCTAATTGTGTTGGCGGAATTGGTGCAGAACCAGAACCTAATAAACGGCAATGCTCAAGGCCTAATCCTTTTTGAATCTTACGTTTAACTAGGCTGCTAATAATTGGGACTTTAAGTAAAAAGTCCAATTTGGCTTCGCCAGCTTTATTAATAATATTGAGCTGAAACAGCGTCCATAAACGCGGCACTGAAAAGAATACCGTCGGTCTACAGCGCTGAACATCGGCAACAAACGAGTCTAGGCTTTCAACAAACGCAACCGAAGAGCCTGAGTAGAAAGATGAACCTTGAATAGCAACACGTTCAGTAATGTGCGCTAAAGGCAGGTAAGACAGTAAGCGATCTGCAGTATTGGTTTTTAAATCACGCACTACAGCTTCACAAGTCCAGCCATAGCTGCCAAAGGTTTGCATTGCACCTTTAGGTTTACCGGTTGAACCTGAAGTATAAATGAGTGTCATCATATCTTCAGCTGATGGCGTAGGTGCATCAACTAATGGGGTACCTAATTCAAGGAATTTTTCCCAATGGTACTGAGCAGGCATGGTTTCGTATGGCATAGAAATACGAAGGATTTCGCCACCAACACCAGCTTCTTGATCTGCCCAGTAATCTAACTTACCCGTGAAAATAGCTTTCGCGCCGCTATGTTCAAGGACATAACGAATCGTTTCAGCGTTAGCGGTTGGGTAAATTGGCACACTGATATAGCCGCCATACATTAAGGCTAAGTCGGTGATAAACCACTCGGCGCAGTTTTTTGATAAGACAGCTATTTTATCACCCGGCTCAAGGCCTAAATGACGTAACGCGCCCGCTACTTGCTGTACTTTTTGTTGTACTTCACGCCAGGTAAAGTCAACGTATTGACCATTAATTGGTTGGCGTAAATATACCGTGTCGCCTTGAGTCTCAACCCAGTGCGATAACATTTCTACTGGCGTTTTCATTAGATTTTCCATCGACAATTCCGTGTTCATTTTTGTTTTAATGTAGGACGTACATATTTCAATGTCATTAACGCAATAATCTATTGTAATCGGATTGAATATCTAAGCAGTTCAGACCAGTCTCAATTCGCTCTAATTTAGTTTTATGCAGTAAAAGCGAATGGCTATTACTGGATGTAAAACCCTAAAGCTTATTTCGAGTAGCCCCCATTGAACGATAAGATATTGAATTAGATTGGTACCAGTATGGCTTTATAAAGATACCTGCGCAAACGATAACCTATAAAATTTAGGTAATTACGACTAATAAACTAGCAGGTTTAGCTGAAAAGTGAACCGTTATCGAGTAATAGCTCTAATAAAAAGGGCACCAATAGGTGCCCTGTAGTGGAAAAATCGGTTTGTGACCTAGATCTCCATTATTCCATCCATTTCGACTAAAGAGTCTTTTGGTAGCTGTTTTACCCCAATTGCAGCTCGTGCTGGGTAAGGTTGAGAGAAATAACGCGCCATAATTTCATTCACTGTCGCAAAGTGAGATAAGTCAGTCAGAAAAATATTCAGCTTAACGATGTCAGCCATGCTGCCGCCAGCGGCTTCAGTTACAGCTGTTAAGTTCTCAAATACTTGAACTACTTGCTCAGAGAAGTCATCGCTAACCATTTGCATGGTGCTTGGAACGAGTGGGATTTGGCCCGACAGGTAAACAGTGCTACCTACTTTTACAGCTTGAGAATATGTACCAATTGCTTGTGGAGCTTTATCGGTTGCGATAATGATTTTTTCTGCCATGACGCCCTCTACAAAATTAAAATCTGCTAGATGAATAAAAGATGCAAACAAGCCTAAACCGAGTGAGTCAGTTTAGGAGAGTTAAATCAGCAATCTGAATAGCTAAAATAAACAACAAACAAACCTAAGCTGACTCATTAAGTTAGAGTTGTTCAGCTTAGGAAAGTTAGATATTAGACTAATCTTACTAGCGATTACGTGAGGTACGCAAGACTTCCGGTAATACACGAATACGGCGCATTACATTGGCGAGGTGAACGCGGTCGTCGACCGAGATACGCAGGTTGATGAGATAAACTCGGCCATCACGTTCTTCAGTGCTCAAGTTATGAATATTTGAGCCTGCAGCTGCGATGATATTGGTAATTTTAGCCAAAGCGCCTTGATGGTTAACAATCTCAACACGAAGATTTGCTTGGTAAGTTTCGCCCTCGACGTTATCCCAATGAACAGGAATATACTTGTCAGGCTCACCTTGGTAACCACGAATGTTGGCACAGTTTTCCATGTGGACCACTAAGCCTTTACCTGGACTTACGTGGGCAACAACCGCATCACCTGGAATAGGGCGACAACAGTTAGCAAAGGTCACTAACATACCTTCAGCGCCACGGATTGGCATCAATTGCTCTTCAGTGTCGTCATCTTTATCGGTTGTAGTCAGTTTCTGACCTAACAAACGCTGAGCAATAACAATACTCATGGCGTTGCCTAAACCGATATCAGCTAGCAAAGAGTTTAAATCGTCATGCTTGGTTTCTGAAATCACTTTATCAAGCTGTTCAGGATCTATGCTATCAAGCTTGGTTTCACCCAAAGCGTGATTCAATAGGCGTTTACCTAGTGCTACAGCATCGTCACTGGTTAAGCTCTTTAATACTTGGCGTATTTTGCCGCGGGCTTTACCGGTCACCACAAAGTTTAGCCACGCCGCATTCGGGCGAGCGCCTTTAGCAGTAATAATCTCAACGGTTTGACCTGAGATTAATGGCTGGCTTAACGGATAGGCTTGACGGTTAACGCGGGCGCCAACACAAGTATTACCTACATCGGTATGCACTTCGTAAGCAAAATCGACAGCAGTAGAGTTAACCGGCAATTCTAAAATACGGCCTTCTGGGGTGAAGACGTAAATTTCCTCAGGGAATAGTTCTGTTTTAACGTTTTCCACAAACTCAAACGAACTACTGGCACTTTGTTGCAGCTCCAGCAAGCTTTGCATCCACTTATGGGCGCGAATTTGAGTGGTACTTTGTTGCGAACTACTGGTGCCGCTCTTATACATCCAGTGAGCAGCAACCCCTTTATCCGCCATGAGATCCATTTCTTCAGTACGAATTTGTACTTCAACAGGAACCGCATGAGGGCCAAATAATGAGGTATGCAATGATTGGTAACCATTGGCTTTTGGTATAGCAATATAATCTTTAAAGCGGCCAGGATGTGGCTTATAAAGACCATGCATAGCACCTAACACACGGTAACAGGTGTCAATGGTATCGACCATGACTCTGAACGCATAGATGTCCATGACTTCTTGAAACTGCAGTTCTTTATTGCTCATCTTACGATAGATGGAATAAAGGTTTTTCTCACGACCTTTGACAGTGCCTTTAATACCGGCATCTTCAAGACGAGTCGTAATAGCACCTTCAATACTATTAATCAGTTCTTTTCTATTACCACGGGCTGCTTTAACGACTTCTTTAAGCACACGATAACGCATTGGATAATAGGCTTGAAAACCTAAATCCTCTAACTCGCTTTTGATATTGTGAATACCAAGACGGTTGGCGATCGGAGCATAAATCTCTAAGGTTTCGCGGGCAATACGACGACGTTTGTCAGGACGTAATGCACCCAAAGTGCGCATGTTATGCGTTCTATCTGCAAGCTTGATTAAAATAACGCGGATATCCTGCGTCATTGCCATCATCATTTTGCGGAAGTTTTCAGCTTGGGCTTCTTTTTTATCGCGAAACTTAATTTTGTCGAGCTTTGACACGCCTTCGACAAGTTCAGCCACAGTCACACCGAATAACTCAGTGAGTTCTTCTTTGGTAACTGGGGTATCTTCGATGGTGTCATGGAGCAGGGCTGCCATTAATGTCTCGTGATCAAGACGCATGTCAGCCACGATGCGGGCAACCGCAACGGGATGGGTAATATAAGGCTCGCCACTTGTGCGCATTTGCCCTTCATGGGCATCACGCGCAACAATGTACGCCTGCTTGAGTAACTCTACTTGCGCGGGTTCTAAATAACCTGACGCAGACTCCTTTAGACCTTCAAACAGATACAAGTGGCGCTACTCCTTAAAGCGTACGGCCTTCAGCAATTGCAGCTACTGCAGCAATTTCAGCGGCTTCACGTTCGCGAACAGTTTGACGCTCATCAGCGTCTAAAGTGTTAGAGGTGACTAAGCCTAATTCGATTTCGCGTAAAGCGATAACCGTTGGCTTATCATTCATCTCTTCTACCATTGGGTCTTTACCTTGCACAGCGATTTGGCGTGCACGACGCGCTGCAACCAGGATCATATCAAAACGGTTGCCGATTTGTTCTACGGCGTCTTCTACAGTTACGCGAGCCATGTGGTGAAACTCCAGTGTTATATATGGGAAAAAATGACGCAAAATTGTACACTATGACAATTAATCTGCCAATAGATCGTTAATCATATCATTGTGAGTATGGATCTGACTAGCACAGGTTGATCTTTGACTGCGAATGATCGCGCAAAGATCGCCTAAAGCGACATCAAAATCATCATTTACTATAATATAATCTGCATCTTTGTAGTGTGACATTTCTGATACGGCCTCAGCCATACGTCCATCAATCACGTCTTGGCTGTCTTGACCACGGCCAGTTAAGCGGCGTTCAAGCTCAGCTCTCGAAGGAGGTAAAATAAATACCCCAATTGCTTCAGGCATCAGTTTTTTAACTTGCTCGGCGCCTTGCCAATCAATATCTAAAAATACATCAATACCGTTCGCTAATGTTTGTTCAATAACCGTGCGGGATGTGCCGTAGTAGTTGCCAAACACTTCAGCCCATTCAAAGAAAGCTTCTTCAGCAATTAATGCCTTAAATTCTTCTACCGAGACAAAGTGATAATGTTGACCATTCACTTCACCTGGGCGTGGCTGACGGGTGGTGTGAGACACAGACACTTGCATGTCGCTTGGCTTATCTTTTAATAATGCAGAGATAAGTGAAGACTTACCGGCGCCACTTGGGGCTGACACAATAAATAGATTTCCACGAGCGCTCATAGTGCAATTTCCAACCAGATTATTTATCAGGCCGAGTATTATACTCAAAGCGATGCAATTTGCGAGATTTGTGATAGATAAAGTGCAGAAATCTATCCTTACACCAATAGATTTTTAAGACGAGTAATTATTATCAAAGGCCTTTGCAGCATTAGCTTAGCTGCCGAGTAGACTGAAATTAACCTTAATTGAAAAACGAGCTGGCTGCGGTTTCGAAGTGATTTAGCTTCAAATTGACATTTTTAGAATTAATTTATGTCATTTTTACACGGTTTCACTGACTTTAGCGGTGAAATTGTTTAGTCTGCCAACAGATCATTTTTTAGATAGTAGGATTTCTCGTGTCAATCGCATCCTTATTTTGTCGTCAAGGTCGAGACAACGGCCTAAGAGCCTTAGCCATTCAATTAAGCTGCTTAGTGTTTGTGTTGATCATCGCGCTATTATTTTCAAATACAGTCGTGACCTTAATAGCGGCTGCTATCGCGCTGCCTGTTTGTGGTTTAAGCAGTTTACGCCGCGTAAAAGACGCAGCTAAACCTAATTCATTAATCGCCGCTCCACTCACCTTATTATTGATATTCAGTTTATCACTGAGTTTGAGCTTTCCTGCGGTTGTTAGCAGTATCGTATTTATTTTAGCTGCACTGGTGAGTGCGGCTTTCGCTTGGTTGCCTGCGCCAAAAACCAATCAACGCAAAATGACCTATGTCATGGGTTATAACGGACCACACGTAAAATCGGATTCAGCATCTGGACAAGCGCGCCGCAGACGAGAACCAACGATTGGTGAATCAGGCCACGGAAATCTTAATTCAGACGGCTTTGATGACGAGCAAGCATATGAGCAAGGCTTTGAACCTGGATACCAGCAAGAAACCGTATATAAAGAAGAGCAAGATACAGCGTCTGGCTTTGGTGGCTCAGAACAAGGCTATTCAGCTCAAAATCAAGATGACAGTGATTCAGCCTACGCCGCCGATGATAAACCAAGCTATCGTGTCGATCGCGGCGCATTAGAATCAGGTTCGTTATCTGAGTTATTAAAATCCTGGCTTATTTGGGCGCAAAGCAATCAAAAAGCATTAATAATGGTGGCTAAAGGTTTAGGCATAGTATTAGCCATAAGCTTAATTATTTATCTTATCAGCCTGTTGTTTTCTGGTGATGAAGTTGAACAAGCTCCAGTAGAGATAGCGCCAATAACCCAGCCAGAAAATATTAGCGAAACCGCACGCGTAAAACTACCCGATGGTTTTTGGCTGATACTACAACAAGACCTACTTGTGCTGCGCTGGTTAGGGGATGAGGGTGACGCTCAGCCTATTTGGCGCTTAGACACGGCCGAAGGTGATAACCGCTGCGCCGAAATGATTTTTAACGATGGCAGTAAATTCCGCCCGATGCAGGTGAACTTAATGGCAGACAGTGGCACCGAAGCAAGGTTTTCGCCATTAGATAACAAACGAATAATCGACAGCATTGCCATGCGAGGCAGCTTTAAATTGTGTGGCTATAACTTCAGTTTGAAAGGCAGCCAAGCAACGTTATCAAGCCAGCCTGCTTTTGAAAAATACCTCAAAGGTTTATAAAGTGGGCAAGAGCGGTTCTTTACCATAGTGAGGCTAAAGGGGATAAATTTAGTCGYTGGGCAACCGCACTTGCAGAAAGACGTGGCTTTAACAGAGCTTGTGTTGCCGTCGCGAACAAGCTTGCACGGATAGCGTGGGTTATAGCAGCAAGAGAAGATGAATATCGTATCGCTGCTGCATAAAAGTAATCATTAACGCGCTAACAATTAGTTTTACCAACCACCAAGTTGCCAAGATAATTGAATTGATGATGAGACAGTCAGACTGTTCTACTTAAAACCTTCGCCTGGCATTGGCTCTAAAGAAGCCGTAAGGATGATAAGGAAAGTAGAAGCAAATATCCATCAGGGCCAGAGGAGTACCTCAATAACAGGCCGAATATATGGGTGCAATGAACTATTCTCAAAGTCGATATTAAATATCTTGCAAACCGGATGGGTCCATATATGTCTGGCTAGCTTTCGAGGGGAAGGGACGCCCCATCGTAAGCGTTAGTGATTTTTGTAGCTTGCCGAAGCGGACTCAAAATGAAGTTTAAAGCTGGATCATTCTCCGTTGGAAATTTTGCTGTTTAAATTTCGCCGGAGCGGCAAGGGATATCGAAAAGGGAAATGCTGTTGTTTCCCTTTCGTCTGGTGTGGGCGAAGCGTCACGACTTTGATTTTTTTCAAACGATAACTTCAAAATTTGAAACAAGTTTTGGGGCAAAAGCTTGTTAAATGCTCCAATGGCTAGTATGAAAAGTTTCAATCTTTAATGTCTCTATTTCACACTTTATTCTTTAGTTTCAGACTTTAATGTACGTCGACAATTGCAAGTTAACCTGTGGTTCTGGCTATAAAATGGGGAATACTTAGTTTTGATAACAAAAAATTATGATTTTAAGAATTTTTAATGATTATATTTTTATAATACGAAGTCGTAAAATAGCTTTATTCGCTAGAGACAGCTGCACAACTATTTGAACATGCTTAAGGGTATTTTATGAAATTTCTACACACTATGATCAGAGTTGCTGATCTTGATACATCAATAGAATTTTACACTCATGTATTGGGTATGAAAGTGCTAGAACGTCATGAAAATACTGATTATCGCTATACTTTAGTGTTTGTTGGTTACGAGCAAGGCGGCACGACTATTGAACTAACTCATAATTGGGATACCAATGAATATGAAATGGGTAACGCTTTCGGCCATTTAGCCTTAGGTGTTGACGATATTTATACGGCGTGTGACAAGATTAAAGCGTTAGGCGGAAACATCACTCGCGAGCCGGGCCCAGTTAAAGGCGGCGAAACTCACATTGCTTTTATTACAGACCCAGACAATTACCAGATTGAACTGATTCAATTAGATTAAGTTTTCCTTGGCATATTGCCGATTGATTTCCCATTTTCGTTATAAGGAAAGACCATGAAAGACGCATTATTTCAAACTATCCAATTAGGTGAACACGCCCTAAAAAACCGTATTGTTATGCCACCAATGACACGCTCTCGTGCATCACAGCCAGGTAATTCTGCAAACGATATGATGGCTGAGTATTATGGCCAGCGCGCGCAAGCGGGTCTGATTGTGGCTGAAGGCACCCAAATTTCAGCTATGGGTCAAGGTTATGCTTGGACACCGGGCATTTACTCGCCTGAGCAAATTGCAGGTTGGAAGAAAACCACTGAAGCTGTGCATGCTAACGGTGGGGTTGTCTTTGCCCAGCTTTGGCACGTAGGCCGTGTTACTCATCCTGAAAACATTGGCGGTGAGCAACCTATTTCATCATCCGCGATTAAAGCTGAGAATGTAAAAGTATTCATTGATGATGGCAGCAATGCACCGGGCTTTGTTGATGTGGTAGAGCCACGTGCAATGACCAAAGCTGACATCGAACAAGTGATTGGCGAATATCGTCAAGCTGCATTGAATGCCATTGAAGCGGGTTTTGATGGTATCGAGTTACATGCGGCAAATGGTTATTTGATCAATCAGTTCATTGATTCAGAAGCGAACGATCGCACTGATGAATATGGTGGTTCAATCGAAAACCGTCTGCGCTTTTTAAGTGAAGTGGTCGCGGCAATGACTGATGCCATTGGCGCTGATAAAGTGGGTGTGCGTTTAGCGCCATTTACTTCATTAAACGGCACTGTTGATGCAACGCCTGTTGAAACCTATACCGCCGCTGCGGCAATGCTAAATACCCATAACATTGTTTATTTACACATTGCTGAAGTTGATTGGGATGATGCGCCAGAAACGCCTGCAGAATTTAAAGTTGCGGTGCGTGAAGCCTTTAAAGGCGTGTTAATTTACGCCGGTAAGTATGATGCAGTAAAGGGCGGACAAGCGATTAACGATGGCTTAGCTGACATGATTGGTTTTGGTCGTCCGTTTGTATCAAACCCAGATTTACCGAGTCGCATTAAAAATGGTTACCCGTTAGTTGCCCATGATCCTGCTACCTTATTCGGCGGTGATGAAAAAGGCTTAACTGATTACCCAGAGTACAGTGAATAGTAAACTAGCTCATGGCTAAAAAGATTGGCTAAAAAGATTGCCTAGTTGAATCCGCTGCGATCAACTAGAATAGACACTAATAGCAACCTTGCTAACGCTTGGTTGCTATTTTTTTGGTATTTTAATTATTTTAATCCATCGTGATAAATCTCGTTGATTTCACAGTTTGCAAAAATGATGTTCGTGACTTTATCGATAATCGTTTATAACAGCGTCACTTATTTTCATATTCATCAATTCTACTTTAGAGGCCATACATGCGCGGAGCCTTGTTTTTATTCATTGCCACTTTGTTGGCTGCACTTGGCTGGATAGCCTCGAAAATTGTGGTAATGGATATGCCAGGCGAAACCTTTATTGCCAGCCGCTTCATGCTAGCAAGTTTAGTGTTGCTGCCATTTTGCTATCAAAGTTTATGGCGTTTGCGGGCGAAACAAATTCTGCTTGCTTGTGGCGTAGGGATCTTTCTCGGTCTGGCATTATTAGTATGGGTACATGCCGTATCAGTGACCCAAAGCCTGTCTGAAGGGGCTTTTATCATGAGCTTAGCCATGATCATTGCACCGATGACAGCCTGGATATTATTTAAGATAAAACCTAACAAAGCTTTTTGGTATGCCTTGCCCATGAGTATTGCTGGGATGATGCTCATGACATTAACCAATGGCTGGCAAGTGGATGAATCTCAGTGGTACTTTTTACTAGCTTCAGCGTTATTGTCAGTTCATTTTGTATTAAATAAGAAGATCAGTAATCGTATTAAACCGTTAGATTCAATCTGCTTACAGTTATTTATGGTGGGGGTTGTGGGTGGTATTTATGTTGCCCTCACGCAGCAAGCATCATTTGAAGTCAGCAGTAATTTGGCGATATGGTTTGTCCTATCGACAGTGTTTGCGACATCGCTGCGTTACTTATTACAGACCATAGGTCAGTATTCTGTGAATATGGAAACCGCCGCGTTGATTATGATTTTAGAGCCGATTTGGACCTTAATGTTGAGTATATTGATGTTAGGGGAAAGCGTGGAAGTTCAAAAAATAGCGGGTGGCGTGGTGATCTTCTTGTCATTGATTATGTATATTAAATTGTCAAAAAGAGAGACGGCTCAGTTCAAAAAATCATTACAATAATAACCCAAGTAACGGAAGCTATTCATTGACTTAACGCCCTCATAAGAGGGCGTTTTTATTAAAGGGCTTGTATTACTGTAAGTGTGTGAATGTAAGTTTATTCAAGCTCCATTAGATACAAATTTAAAGTAGAAATACTTCAATTTAAGCTGTTCTAAGGTAAGTGGCTTATCAAAATAATACCCCTGGATAAGGTCGCATTGGTAAGATTTTAGGGTTAAGAATTGCTCTTTTTCTTCTACACCTTCAGCGACGACGGTGATGTCGTATGCTTCACTAATGGCGAAAATAGCTTTTACCAGTGCGTTACTTTGACGACTGCTATTAATATTGTTGATAAAGCATCGATCAATTTTAATCTCGGTGATCGGAAGTTCATTTAGGTAACTTAACGATGAATAACCCGTACCAAAGTCATCAAGGGAAATCCCAAATTTCAGCGCTTTTAATTCATTTAAAATGATAGCGGTCATTTTTAAATCTTGAAGGACTAAATTTTCAGTGATCTCTAAGGTAATACGGTGAATATCAATTCCGACTTCATTCACTATTTGAGTGATAGATTCAGCGAAGTTGATATGCATTAATTGCTGCGGCGATATATTGATTGATACATTGATAGCGCTGTCTCCATTAGGTGAGAGAGCAAGAGTATCTTCACAGGCTTTACGGAAAATGAACAATCCAAAGTCGATGATTAATCCCGTTTTTTCTGCGATACCAATGAAAACGTCTGGTGAAATAGCGCCAAGTTTTGGGTTTGTCCAGCGAGCAAGCGCTTCAATACTTTGCAGTTGCTCATTTTTAGTGGTTATTTGAGGCTGATAAAGCACACTTATTTCATTGTTTGCTAACGCTCTTCTGAGTTGCTCTTCAAGTTGGTACTCGTAGCTGACTTGGGCATCAACTTCGGCATTAAAGAATGTCACCTGGCCATTTAATGCAGCTTTTGATTTATAAAGTACTATGTCTGCCTTATGAATCAAGCCTTCTGGATCGAGACTGTCTGAAGGGTAAATACTAATGCCCATACTCGCTTTAATATTATATTGAGTGTCGTTTACCGCGAATTCTCGATTAAAAATATCCTGTAATAAGGTTACCTTTTGATGGACTTGTTGGACATTATCTAAGTCAGGAAAACAAAATCCAAATTCATCGCCACCAAAGCGGGCAACCGTATCTTGTGCTGCAATAGACTGTTCAATTGCCTGACTGAGTTTTTTTAGTAATGCATCACCCGAGGAGTGGCCGTAAACGTCGTTAATCTTCTTAAAATTATCAATATCGACAAGAACTACAGCTAGCTTTTTCTCTTGAGCTATTGTGGATTGAATATCTTGTTTAATCTGCTCTAAAAAACAAGCACGATTAGGTAAGCCGGTTAATGCATCATGCAAGGCCATGTGTTGCATAGTGGCTTTTGAATTGGCTAACTTCTTAAAATCTTTTTCAATTCGATTTTTAAATCTCTTAAATCTGTTAGCAATGAGGTTACTTGCAAACAAACAACCACCCACCATGGCGAAAGTGGAAATAATGCTTAAAGTGAGCACTTTCATGAGCTTTTCGTGGTTATTAAGTAATAACGCTTCTTGCTTTACCTTAAGGTACTTTTCAAAGTCGAGAGAATTAAAATGAGAGCCAATAATCCAGCCCCACGACTCGAATAACTTCGCATAGCTGATTTCAACAGGCTGTTTTTTTACTTCGGTTAAGTTTGATAAATCAAACTCCATGAAATTACCTTCAATGCTCACCTGATCTAATAAGTGTTTTACCATTTGCTGAGTTGTGTGCTCATGGTGCTCAATAAAAGCATGTTGCTCATGTGAAATAGGGTTAGCTAATATTCGACCGTTAGTATCAATCACAAATAAACGTTGATGGTCGCCGTAATCATATTCCGAAATCCACTTTAATAAAGTCGCCTTAACATCATTTTCGACATCAGCAATGTATTCGCCAGTGCCGATAAACCAGTTGAACGGTGTAAACTCTCTGCCAAAACCGACTTTTTCAAATTCTTGTGTAACTGGATACCCAGGCTTTTGATACCACCAGTGATAAAAAGCTTCACCTTGTTGTTGCTGGATTTTATTGATGTGTTCTCTAAGAATAAAGGTGCCGCGTAAGTCTTGGGCATCCCATACCGAAGTGCCTTCTAAATGGGGTTTCAGTCCATGAAGTATATTGTTTCCATCCATATCAAAGATGAAAAAGTAGCCTCTACCCTCATTAAAGTTAATGGGTCTTAAGGCGTCAGTTATCATTGTTATGATTTCAGATTGCGGCTTATCATAATTGTTTTTGAAGATATTTGAGGCAATAGCGTGGGCTTCATCTACTCGAGACTTTGACTCTTGTTTAAGCTGTGAAATTGCTAAATTTTTTCTGAATTCAACGACACTGACTACTTGGTTAACCTGTTGGTGTATTTGTTGTTTTTGATGTGATATTACGTCTTCTCGAAGGGATAAAATACTGTCATTGGCTTTTTCTTGATTATCAGTGATTATCACAATATTAATGACGATCATAAAAAAGCACACAGTAACAGCTGGTGCGTATTTAATTAAGCTAATCAGTTTATGGTCGTTCCATACCAACATAATCTTCCTTGAACATCCTTGTGATTCTACTCCAGCATAAAGCTTGTATAAGGTTAAGTATAGAACAAAACCCCTTAGGGCAATTATTGAAAAAATCACTCAAACAGGACTTATTACAGCGCTGCATTCATACTTTCTTCAGTAATGTCAGCTTTAAAAGTCTGCTTCCTTTTTATGATAAACCTGCAATTACTTTTCGATGTTTTCATGTTCTGCCATGACATGAAGCATGATATTTCGATATGTATCGACCCAAAGAGTGTCTTGGTTATCCTTTAAATATGCTAATAGTTCATTATGAGCTTGTTGACTCACCGATAGATAATCACCTCCCACTCCATGAAATAAGATATTGGCAATCCCGCCTCTTTGCTGGGCTTGTTTTACAAAGTTAATCAAAGTTGCCCCGTCAACATTATCAGGCATGAGCAATAAATCGAACTTAGGATCTAATTGCGGGTTAAAGCCTTTGACTGCTACAAATTCATCGCGAATAGCTTCAACATAGTTGCCATCTTGGGTGTGAAAGTCTCCGCATGGTGGTGTAAAGGTTCTCTGTGTTTGTTTATCTATCTATTGCTTGTAAAAATGTGCTGGCAAGCGCCACTTCTTGCTGCATTTGTGCCACCGTTTTGCTATCCATATTATGATAGGACTCGACCCATTCGCGGCCATCAATGCTTTTACTACAAGGATGAAATAAAGTGTGGTTACCAAGTTCGTGTCCATTAGCTGCGATACTGCGCCATTGCTCAAGTGTGACTTGGATATTTGGATTAGATAAGGTGAGGAAAAAAGAAGCTTTAAAGCCGTGTTTATCGAGTGCAGGAATAGCATGGTTTAGTTGGCTCATTAGTCCGTCATCATAAGACAAGCTAACCGCTGCTTGATAATGTTGAGGCCAGCTAAAGCTAGCTTCATTCGCTCGGACTTGTACCTTAAAGCCTACATTGGCAATTAATATCATCAGTGCTATAAAGACTTTAATTAAAGTTATATTGCTGTGATTCATTCATCTTCCCTGTGATGTTTAGCTTACGTTTTTATGTCCCTGCTGGTTTGTCTAGTTTCTCTAATTCTAATTCTAATTCTAATTCTGGTTCTAATTCTAATTCTAATTCTGATTCAGATTGAGACTCTCAAAAGTTAACAATGTCATTATGGGCTAAGAAGCGCCAGTATAACAGGCGCATGCAGCTTAACTCATGAATAAAGCCAGTAGCTAATGCCAGTAACTAAAGTTAGTAGCTAAAGCCAGTAACTAATGCAAGTAACTAATGCCAGTAACTACAGCTCTGACTCGCCATCCATTTTTTTGAATAGCCAATCTGGAAGCTTATGCCAGCTGCCATAGTTAGGATTAGATTTCAGTACTTCTTGTTGAGACTGCCATTCAATCTCGCCTTCAGCGTTTTTGCTCACATGCCAATACAGTGTTGACTGCTGGGCAAATAAATAGTGATTTAGCTTTTCAGCAAAAGCTTCACTGTGAACGAAAAGGCCAAATTCAACGTTTAAAAAATCTGATCGCGGATCAAAGTTTGATGAGCCGACGTAAGACAGACGGTTATCTAAAATTAACGTCTTATTGTGATAATAAGTATCGCCATGATAATAGTGGTCATCGTTTTTGGCGGTGTCTTTATACTCATAAATTTCAACGCCCATATCCAACAGAGTTTTTCGATGCTCCTCGTAATAGGCTGGTATAAATAACGAGTCATTCGATGCCGATGAGTTTGTGACTAACTGCACTGCCGTGCCTTGTTCGGTTAGCTTTGATATCACACTAAACTCACCATTAGTTGGCACTATATAAGGGGTTGAAATCGTCGCTGTTTTAGCATTATTTAATTCATCTTGGATAGCAATTTCAGCCCGCTGCCTAAAATAAGGTAAACGATTATCCATTTTTTCTAGTGAATCAAATACTGGTGATACAGTCACATCAATCCACTCAGGTTGAGGCATTGTGCTAATCGTGTGTTCAATATCAGTAATAATTTCGCCATGTTTTTTACTCGCTTTATTGAAGGCTTTAGTAAAGTAGCGAATATCATTAATGTCTTTTTTGACCTTAATAAGTTCGGCAATCGGTACCACGTGCTTACTCTGCCATTGCTGTTCATAGTTAGTCGCAAAAGGGGCAATCACGTCGCCAGAAAAAAGCACATCTAAATCGTAAAAGTTAGCCGTTTTACTGTAGCCAAAGTACTCATCTCCAATATTTCTGCCGCCTAAGATCATCTGTTGATGATCCACATTAAAATATTTCTCGTGTAGGCGGTTATCTAGCGTGTCTTGATGGATTTGAAAATCAAATACACGACCTGCCCAACCCATTTTGCGTGAGTTAAAGGGATTAAATATTTTGATCTGGATATTAGGGTGCTTATCAATATCAGCTAGCCATTTCTCATTAAAAACTAATAAGTCATCTAAGGTTAATCTGACCTTCACGCCTCGCTCAGCCGCTTGGCGGACTTCATGTAGCAGAGTCAGACCTAAAGTATCGCCATTCCATGAAAAATAAGTCATGTCGATGCTGGTTGTCGCTTGCCTTGCTAGTTCAATACGGCGGGCAAACGCTTCATTAGCAGCGGGGATGATATAAGCTTTTGCTTGGTAATCACGTTTTTTAAAATTTTCCTCAAATCCTTCTGGTACGGTTGGATTCGGGGTTGCGCATCCAGTAAGCAGCAGCACGCTGCACAGCATTGCCCATAAAGAAGCATGCTTGTAGTGTTTAAATAAAGTCATTGAAAACCTCTTACCTTAGCAAGAAAAAGTCATAAAAAAGGCCAGGGAACTGGCCTTATAAAAATGTCATTAGTGCGTTTTGATATGCATGTAATTGATGCTTACATGTAACCTAAAATCAGGTTAAGGTCTTCAAGTCCTTGCAAACGACCGTTGCGCAGCTCTGGGTCAAGACCCGGTTGCTTGCTATCCCAATCTTGGATGAAGGTTTCAACGCCATCTTCATCAAATACCAGTACGCTGTCATTGTTGTATTGGTAGTCGTTAAACAGCTCATCGCTGAACCATAGTCGAGACATTCTATCCATCAATGCTTGGTCTTTAGTGCTTACTTTTACAGCAGAACCATCAAGCTTTAATGCTTTGTTAAATACAAATGGCAGTTCTGATGCGTTACAAGCGCCGCTAATACAGCTGATTGACTTGAGCACATCGCCAATATCTACCGCGCCTTCTTGGCCATCAGTGTTGTAAGTCCATACGTTAAAGCTTGCATGGTAACCAAACTGGTAGAAGGTTGCTGCTACGTTATCTTGTTGGCTATCGCGAGCCTGTTTACGTGTAGGACCTGCAAATAACACGTCATTCAACATCATTTTAAATTGCGACATGTTGGCTAACGCACCTGATAATTCACCTTCATTATTTGGGTAAAAATCAGTTAATCCCAATAGGCCGTTAGTGGTGTCACCATTACCTAAACCAAAGTAAAACTTGGTAATCGCCTCGTATGCAGTGCTCGGTAAAATATCGCCAAGCTCTACTTGCGCTTTAATATCATCAGCAGTTAATTGAGCAATTTCTTGCTCCACTAAAGCCATGTTATTTTTGTCAGCCAGCCACTCAATCATGTTTTGGTTAACATCGCCTTGCTCGATTAAATCTTGGTCATCTTCAGTCATTAAGTTAATAATGGTCGGGATTAAAAACGTTAAGCTTGGCAGCATAGCTGTGCTGTTAGCTTCATCCGTGTTTGAACCCACAACCGTTGGCACAGTAAAGTGATCAACTGCCGGCTGAGTGCGTAAATGGTGCCCTTTAATGGTCGAACCAAAAATTGGTTTTTTATATTCAATGTAAGGCGCGAAAGGCATTAAGTTTGCCAATGGCGTCGTTTCACTGGAAATTTTACTGGTCAAACAAACACCACTGCCAACTAAGTTATCTAAGTCGACACAAGATAAGCCTGTCCAATCGCCTATTCGTGAAAGTGCTGATGATGCTTTTCTTTGTACTTCCAACAATTGATCAAGCGGCAAATCTATTAAGTCAACTTGGTCTAGCTCAGGCATTTCGGCCTGGTAATCTGCTATTTTATCGGCAAAATCTTCTGCTTGGTCGTAACTGCGATAGTCGAAACCTGCTGGGTTACTTTGCATAATTGCGCGAGTAAAGTACTCGCCTGACATCGGCTCTTCAGTGTCAGTTTGCTGTAAAATGCTCACCGACATAGCACCAGCGCCTTGGCCCATTAAGGTGACATTTTCAATGTCACCGCCGAATTCAGCGATGTTTTGGTTAATCCATTTAAGCGCTGTTTTTTGATCGCCAAGACCATAGTTACCGCCCTTAGAATCTTTCAACCAGTGACTGCCTAACATGCCTAAACGGTAGTTAAAAGTGATAGCAATAAATGGGTTACCTTCAGCGGTGCCTTGAGCAACGATGGTATCGCCATGAATAAGCGGCTCAGAACCTGCGCCAGACTCGAAATCGCCACCATGAATAAATACATAGACAGGTAATGACTCGTTTTCTTCAATATCAGCTGGTCGCCAGATGTTAAGATTTAAACAATTTTCAGACTGTAATTCGTGAGTGGTTTTAAGTTGTGGACACGCAAAACCAAACTCAGTGGCATCGATTTCTGCTGCCATGTCGTTTATATCACTATGTTGAAAACGTTCGGCTGTTGCGAAAGGAATATTTTTGAAGCTTTCGATATCAGCTAAAGACGCTTCACCGTCAATTGAAGTGACTAAGTGAGATTCTTTTGTTGCCGTAATAATGCTGCTGCCGATTTCAAGGCTGACTTCTTCATCGGGTAACGGCTGAAGCTCTGGCGGTGGAGTCGGTGTAGGTGTTGTTTCTGGGCTTTCATCACTGCCACTGCAAGCGGCGAGTGTCAGTGTGATTGAGATAGCCAGCATTGTTTTATTAAATAAAGTCATGTTCAAATCCTATATGGGGCAGTGCCCTTTTTAACGCAGCCAGCAGTTCGCCTTGTTGGCTTACTGATTATTGTTTAGGTCTGTTAGCTGCGTTGTCAGTGAATGTGGGTGTATAATAATTGCTCAAGTCGTATATCTTTAATCGCTTATGTAGGATGAAATCCTCATTGAGTGTTCAGTGAAAACTCACAGCGATGCTGATTCAGCAATAACTGAGCTAGCTCGACTTGTGCATGGTTATCCAATGAATCTTTAGAAGCGGTAGCCAAAGTTAACCGTGAATGAGTTACGTGTTTCGCCTTTGTTGTAAAGCACACTGACGTTATAGTTTTTACCTATTTGCTTGTTAAAGCCTGCAAGGAAAGCCCACTTATTGAGGTCTACACCGACGTCATAGAAAAACTCTTCACCGCCGATTGTCAAACCTTCAATTGTGCCTTCCATATTAGGCTTTAAGCCTTGATACTCTGCACCAACAAAGATTTGTGCACGGTAGTCAGCTAATTGGTAACCCAACATTGGTTGAATGGTTAAGATACCGTCGCTCCACTTGTCACTGCCTTCCATTCTAGTTTTGGTGTAAGTACCTGTGACTGATGCAAAAAACTGTTTGTAACCTACAGATAAGGTGGTACCGATACCGGCTAAGTCGTAATGTAATTCTAGCGGTACCGATAATGTGCCCGAGTCACACAGGACTGATACACCTTCACATAGCGCGTTACCTAAACCTGGTAGTTTGTTGTTCAGTGCATCTTGTAATTGACGACCTATTTCACCGGTGTACTCCGCATCAACGTTGGCATCAACATTCAGTTTGCCGTAGTAACCAAACACGTTCCAAAATGGCAGGATATTCACTTCACCACGTAAAGTGAGTGTTTCTGCAGTCACTTGAGCCACTGATTTATATGGGTCGAAAAGCTCGTTCAGATTAACGCCCATAATGTCAAAGTCACTAAAGCCAAAATTCATGTCTTGGTTACGGTAAGCCATAGAAATACCGAATGGTAACGGCACATCGATACCTTGTTGACGAACCATATCGCTCATTAATGGGAATACACGATCCAGTTTCACACTTTCTTCTTTGTAGCGTGGGTCAGACACTTGAGACAAACGTGCTTCATTGAGTACAGTCGAACTCATATCTTCATTGTAAAAAGCAACGGGCTCAACTAAGGTGTTGATGCTGACTGGTTTACCTTTTTTGGTCACACCAATGGCTTCAATTTGTTTTTGTCTCATGCTGATGCTGCCATCTGCTTGAGTTTCAAAATCAATGACTTGATGGTAATCTTTAATACGGTGGCTTTGGTATGCAAAGTCACGAGTATTTTTAATGATCATTTGCACTGGTTGATTGTTTTCAACTAGCACCTTTACACGCATAAAACGGAAATAAGCAATATCTTGTGGTAAGCCAAACTTCGAGTAGTTAAAAGCAATTTCCACCTGACCGTTATCAAGCTCTGTTGCAGTTACTGAGTTCGGATCGTAACTTTGAGCATACTTACGTAAGCGGTATTCAATTTTTGTATTCGATTCAATTTCATTGATGATATCTTCATTCTCATCAAGCTTTGATGGGTCGTATTTGATTCTAAGGTCAATGTTGCCTTTCTCATCGGTATTTTGAATTAAAAACACTTCAGAGTTACGTACTTCACCATCTAATTTAATAGTACGAGCGACGTGCTCAACTAAGTGCTCGCCTTGCATAAGCGAGTTCAATCCTAATTTAGGTAAGTCATCGTTAATGCCGTATTTGGCAAAAATAGCTCTGCCAGTCAAAATTTGTTCTTGCTGTTCAACAACTTCAATTTGCGCATCTTCAGCAAATGCATGCATTGGATAATTAAGTGCCAACAAGCCTATACCAAGGGTTAATACTTGCTTTGGGAATGATGTCATCCAGTTCTTTGTAAAGCTCATGTCTAATGCTCCTATTGAACCGCAAAACTATGCGTATTCAATCGTTATTGATATCAACTAACGAACCTTGGTCAGTTGTGAACCCCATACAATTTCTGCTTAAAGTGGCGCATCTTTATGTGCTGCTCATCTTGTTACATTGTTGAAATGGCATCGGTCTTAATGTGTTGGCGAGCATTCTAGGGGCAGACATTAATTTAAGTTAATCGCGTTTGTAGGACTAAATCCTCAGTTTGTTTTTTGTACGTTATTAAGAAAGGGAAAATTAAATTGGTTGATATATCCGCTGTTTATTTTTTGAGGGTTGATAAATTCGCTGCCTGTAGAGCGAAAGAGTTCTTTGTTTTAGCAGTGAACAAAAATCAATGAGGATAAATTGAGGCTGACTGTGATAGATGAAAAGAGCTGTGACTATTAATGTGAGGATTAAGTCCTACATATGTGATTCAAGCTAAAACACTTTCGTTCTTATAATGCGCTCACTCAATCTGCAAAGATGATTCATATTTTAGTTAAACTGCTGATTTTAAATGCAGTTTATTAGGTTTACTCATAGTGGTATTTGCAGAAAAAAAATTAACTACCAAGCCGTTGGTATTGAAGCGGGCAGTTTGCATGCCTTGCCATTACGCAATGCTTATTGTGATACAGATTAGATAGAGAGCGTCCATGATGAAGATAAAGCAGAAAATGGCATTGTTAATGCTGACGATATTAATGGGTTGTAGTACGACTCATACATTAGATATTCGTGTGCCAGAAAAAGGTTATGAACAAGCAATGGTGGCTGATAACTCAGCGATTAATGCAACAGAACCATTACGATTCTGGGCTGGTGAACAAACTGATTTTTTATATTCAGAGCTAGATAAAACTACGCCATTGACTGTAGAAGGTGATGCATTAAATATTTTGGTGTTATCAGGCGGTGGAGCAAAAGGCGCGTTTGGTGCTGGGGTTGTGAATGGTTTATACGAGCGTGATGAACTTGAGCAATACACCATTGTAACAGGCGTGAGTGCAGGGGCTCTGATAGCACCATTTGCATTTTTAGGTGGGGATGAAATACCTCGCCTTAAACAAGTTATGTTGGGTATCAGTGATAAAGAAGTGATTGGTAAACGCAATTTTTTAAATACGTTATTCAAAGACGGGTTTAGCAATGGCGACAATATGCTCGAGTTTATTGCCCATGTATATAACCCAGAAATGATTGAGCAAATTGCCAAGCAACATCAAGCAGGTCGTCGACTCTTTATTGGCACCACTCAGTTTGATTCAGGTCGACTATCAATTTGGAATATCGGTCAAATTGCCAATAGTGACATAGAAAATAAGCAGGCGTTAATTCATCAAATTATTGCCGCCAGTTCTTCAATTCCTGGGGTTTTTCCGCCGCAGTTTATTCAAGTGAATTATCAAGGTGAACAGTACGAAGAATTACATGTCGATGGCGGCTTATCGGCACAAATGTTTTTTGAACCGACAAAAACTGACTATAACCAAATCTCTAAAGCCTTGGGGTTAAGTCAACAGCCTTATATTCATGTTATTCGTAACGGCATGTTTAATATGCCCTATGAAGCTACCCCTGATAAAGGTATGGCGTTATTAACTCGTAGTATTAAAAGTTTAACCGTGCTGCAAAGCCGCGGTGACTTATACAAGATGCTTTACGATAGTGAGCTTCAGCAAATCGATTTACATTTTACCTATGTTGATGATGAGTTTACCGCACCATCAAAAACAAAAGCGATGTTTGATCTTGAATACATGAAGACGCTTTATCAGTATGGCTTTGACAAGGTGGCAAATGACACCGTGTGGTCACAAGAGTTGCCATAAATAGCCTTTTGCTAGCGATGCTTTACTAAGATTAATCCAACAAAAGCTATCGCATTATTTTTAACCTATTTATTGGTTATTGGCGTTCGTTATCATGTGTTGTGGTGCCGCGAACAGCCGACTTGCCTTAAGGCGATTTTCTTAACCAGTGCATGGATGCAACACGTTAACCGGACTTTATGTCCGGTTTTTTTTATCTTTTTATGGCTAAGTGTAGGGATTCAATTGTTACTTAGTGCAAGGTTGGCAGCATCAATGCCCATTTGATAACCTGACTCTAAGATGGCTTTGTCAGTCGTTAGGCGTCCCACATTGAAGTTTGCTGGTGGCGCGATAACATTGATTTTGCAATCCAATGGAGGCGACTGAATAAAATCAATCGCGTCATTATAACTATTGGCGCGATTGACCATTGCTTTCGCTAATTGTGGATGAGCTTTTAATGCACGCTTTATTAGCCAAGGTACTTTCGGGGATTTCTTTCGGTAGCCCAGTGGCCTTGATAACACGACTGTGATTTCTTTCGCTCCCATTTCGTAGGCTTTGATCACTGGGATTGAATCAGCTATACCGCCATCTGTCATGGGGCTGCCTTGATAGGCTGGAAAATCTCTAAATGCGATAGGAACTGAGCATGATGCTTTTAAGATGTGCTCGATATTGTCGGCATGACTTTTAATATAAACCGCTTCACCATTATTAATGTCTGTAGTGACCACAAATAATGGGATTGGCTGCTGGGAGAAACGATCCATATCAAAGTGGCATTCTTGGGCAAGAATATCCCATAACCAATCAAGATCAAGCCAATGACCACCGCGAATAAAACGACTGAAATTAATAAACTCAGGCAAACAAGAGTAATGGGTAATGATGCGATAATTTCGTTGTTTTTGATTTGAAAGCCAAGAGGCAAGGTTGGTTGAACCTGCTGAGACACCAATACAAAAATCAAATGGACGATACTGCTGCTCAATAAACCTGTCTAAAACACCTGATGCAAAAATACCGCGCATAGCGCCTCCTTCAACAATTAATGCATGAGAGTCAGGAAAAACGTTATTAAGTGTTGCATCCATTGCAATGTCGTCGGGGATCATCTGTAAAATTGATAGAGAATGTTGTTGTCATCTTAATCATCGTAGAGCAAAGACTCAAGATGAAGACTCATATGGGCTAAATTGGGACGGGAAGGGAATTTTTTATGGACATATTAGTCCATAATGTTTGGTGTAAATCCCTCTGTCTAAGGTGAAGTTTATTGACTACTATTATTCCATCGAATTGCTATAGACGATTTGTTTTATACGAATTGAAATAACAGCAACATTCATCGACACAATTAATTGAAATTGCCTTATTGAGGAAGTACATCATGTCTCATCAAATCATCCAAGATCTAAACAGCCGTTACACAGCTAAAAAATATGATGCTTCAAAACGCATTTCGGCTGAGGATATGAGTGTTTTAAAAGAAGCGATACGTTTATCGGCTTCATCTATTAACTCGCAGCCTTGGAAGTTTATCGTGCTTGAAACTGACGCTGCTAAGAAACGTTTTCACGATACGTTTGCAAATATGCATCAGTTTAACCAGCCTCATGCGACTGAAGCGTCACATGTGATTTTATTTGCACATAAGCCTTATTACACTAAAGATGACTACCGCAAAGTAGTTGATGCTGAAGTTTCTTCAGGTCATTTACCCGCTGATATGTACGACAACATGCTAAACGGCGCTTTTGGTTTCGTTGATCTTAATACCGATGAAAACGGGTTTAACGGTAGCTGGACTAAAGCGCAAACTTACATTGCGATTGGTAATACTTTGCATGTACTTGCTCGCTTAGGGATCGATTCAACACCTATGGAAGGCGTTGACCCAGACTTAATTGGTGAGATTTTTAAAGAAGAATTAGGTGATTATGTTTGTCAGTTCGCATTAGCCATTGGTTACCACAAAGACGGTGAAGATTATAACAAAGGCTTACCTAAAGCACGTCTAGCTGAAGCGGATGTCATTACAGTGTTGTAATAGTGAATTAAACTAAAAAAGCTCAAGCCATTGCTTGAGCTTTTTTGTATCTAAAACTTTTTAGCTGTTGCTTATCTGGCTGAAAAACGACAGAACTACTTGTCAGTATTGGTTGAGCCAATTTTGTGCGATTAAGTTTCGCTAGTGCAAAGTATAATTTGTTTTATAAGGCTAAATACTGAATGAGTGAAATGTGAAAACGATATTGAGAAAGGTTGGGGTGCTACAAGCATCAGTTATATTTCTGATTTTACTTGTAGCAGTTTTAAGCAGGGTAACAGCGAAGTTGAACGCATCACTAATTCTGAAATTTAAAAATTAGCCTGACACAGAATATTGAACGCCCTCGATTATTTAAGAATTAACAATCAGCAGTATAAACAGTCGTTTCAGGTGGCACACTCTCACCTATTATCGTCTGTGAGTTAGTGTATTCAACGAAACATTCTCCGCCATCAACAATACTGTTATGGTTTGCAGGGTAGATACTGATGCTGTTATTTAAGAATGTGTTATCAACTACTTCCCAAGCGGTTGGATCTTCAATGCCTTCGACAAACATTGCCAATGTCTCATATTCCGCCTCCATACTGCCATAGACTAGAGTCGCTCCATCATATTGTTCACCAATCACTTCAGCATCGATAGATCTTTCATCTTCAACGCCATTAATAGCGGATTTTGAATAGACTAAACTATTGGTACTATCAATAGTCCCAGCCATAGATTCGACGGTTGACTTGTATGCATCGCCCTTTAGATCAATAAACTTTGGGGCAGCGATAACAGACAAAATGCCAAGAATAATAATCACCACGACTAATTCTATTAGCGTAAAACCTTTAGAGTCTTGCATGTGTTTACCTCCTCAATGAATTGGCCGTCATTGTGTGCTGATTTCATTGCCATTAGTTACCATTTAATGCCATAAGGATCATTTTGAACGCCCTTAAATTGATTTACTTTTAACTGAAGCCTTTGGGCAGTGTTTGTTGACCATTTTTATAGCGTTATCGACTTTTATGTAGAATAGCTACACCACAAAGTCTCTTCCTTGTATAAATTGCCAATAACTCGAAGCCAATAACTCGAAGCCAAAAACAACCTTGAAAGATAAACAGCCCCTATCCCCCAAATTGAGAGATAAAGCCCAAATTATGTTGAGCGATCGTATCTGTTACTTGTAACTTTATAGACGATCGGTCTAATATTGATTTATGACAGAATCAAAAGTAACAATTACATCAGAAGTGGCTTCAGAAGCCGTTCCAGAATTAGTACCAGAAGCTGCTTCTGAGTTAATGACTGAAACCGTGCTTCAGCAGACAGCGAAACCTCGACGCGGTAGGCCACCTAAAGCGGTTAGAGGCACACAAGATACTCGAGCTGAATTGATCAGAAGTGGCCTTGAGCAATTAACCGAGAATGGTTTTGCTTCATCGGGAATCGATCAAATCCTGAAAAAAGTCGGCGTACCGAAAGGCTCTTTCTATTACTACTTTCCAAGTAAAGAAGCATTTGGTCAGGCTGTCATTGAAAACTACGCCACTTATTTTGCGTACAATTTGGATAAGCACTTACTTGATGACAGTAACCCTGCGATAGCACGAATAGGACAATTTGTTGAAAGTGCTAAAGCTGGTATGCAGAGATATGGGTTTAAAAGAGGCTGTTTAGTAGGAAATCTAGGCCAAGAAGTGGACTTGTTACCCGACAGTTTTAGACAGCAACTGATAGATATATTTTTAGATTGGCAACAAAGGTTATCCATTTGTCTTGAGGTGGCTAAAGCTCAAGGCGAAATCGCACAAAATGCAAATTGTGAATTACTTGCTGAACAGTTTTGGGTTGGCTGGGAAGGTGCGGTAAGCCGCGCTAAGCTAGTTCAAAGCACGCAACCCTTACAGAATTACCTCGAGTTTTTTATCGCAGGATTACCGCGATAAAAATTTTTAATTATTTATAGACACTCGGTCTATATTAAGGAGACACCATGTTTAATGGTTTATTGATTGAAAAAGATGACCAAGGTTATCGCGCAGAAGTTAAAGCAATTGATGAAAGTCTGTTACCCGAAGGCGATGTTAGCGTGAAGGTGCTGTATAGCACGGTAAACTACAAAGATGCGCTGGCAATAACAGGCAAGGGACCCGTTGTTAGGCAATTCCCTATGGTGCCAGGTATCGATTTAGTCGGGGTTGTTGAACAATCAGATAGTGAAAAATTTCAAGTTGGCGACAAAGTATTGCTTAACGGCTTTGGCGTGGGTGAGGTTCATTGTGGCGGCCTAGCTGAACAAGCACGCTTGAAAAGTGAATGGCTTATTCCGCTGCCTAAAGCTTTTAGTCCTCGCCAAGCAATGGCCATTGGTACTGCGGGTTATACTGCGATGTTATGTGTTATCGCCCTTGAAAAAAATGGCGTAACACCTGATAAAGGCGAAGTTTTAGTTACTGGTGCTAATGGTGGTGTAGGCAGTTTTGCTATCGCTATTCTGGCCAAACTTGGCTACAAAGTGGTGGCGTCAACGGGACGTGCAGATCAAGCTGCCTATCTTGAAAAGTTAGGTGCCAGCGAAATCATTGACCGCAATACGTTATCGGAGGCTGGCCGTCCATTAGCTCGTGAGCGCTGGGCTGGTGCGATTGATTCTGTCGGCAGCCATACTTTAGCTAATATCTGTGCCAGCACAAAATATGGCGGCACTGTGGCGGCATGTGGTTTAGCGCAAGGAATGGATTTCCCATCGTCTGTGATGCCGTTTATTTTACGCGGTGTCACTCTTGCTGGTATCGATAGTGTAATGCGTCCTCTTGCTGATAGGCTTGAAGCGTGGCAACGTTTAGCGGATATTGTTGAGCCTGAAATGTTTGATGAAATCTCAGCTGATATCAGCTTAGATGAAGTGATTAACACAGCAAACGACTTGATTGCTGGTAAGGTTCGTGGCCGCGTTGTGGTTAATCTAGCGCAATAAATCCAGACTTAATATCGCCTAATGATCTAATAAAAAAGCCAGTCATGTGACTGGCTTTTTGTGTGAGTCCAAAATGAGAACTCACGTTTGAATGGTTAACTCATTACCAGATGCGAACACGTTCATCTTCAGGTAAGTAAAGCTTATCGCCAGGCTTAACATCAAATGCTTTGTACCAAGCATCGTGGTTTCGTGGCGCTAGCGCACGGTAACGACCTGGAGCATGAGTACCCGCACGAAGCTGACTCAACATGCTTTGCTCAGTACGTTTTTCTTTCCATACTTGTGCCCAAGCTAAGAAGAAACGTTGGTCGCCTGTTAGGCCATCAATGATTGGGGCTTCTTTACCATTTAAGCTCAGTTGATATGCATGGTATGCCATGGCTAAACCACCCACATCACCAATGTTTTCTCCTAAGCTGTTACGGCCATTAACGAAGTTATCAGGGATAGGCTCGTATTGACTGTATTGTGCTGCAAGCATGTCGGCCTTAGCTTCGAATGCCGCGCGATCGCTATCAGTCCACCAGTTACGTTGAATACCGTTGGCATCAGACTTAGAGCCTTGGTCATCAAATCCGTGACCCATTTCATGACCAATAACCGCGCCAATTCCGCCATAGTTTACCGCTGGATCAGCATTAGGATCGAAAAACGGAGGCTGTAAAATCGCAGCTGGGAACACAATCTCGTTAAATGAGCTGTTGTAGTAGGCATTAACAAATTGTGGTGTCATTCCCCAACGGTTACGGTCGGTTTTCTTCAGTTCTTTTGCCACACTATCAGCGTGGAAGTATTGGCGAAGGTTTTGAATATTACCTAACAAGTCTTTGTTAGTCAGAGCCAACCCATCAAACTCTTGCCACACATCTGGGTAACCAATTTTAGGCGTAAATGCTGCTAATTTAGCGTGAGCATTCACTTTGGTCTCATCACCCATCCAGTCTAAGCCATCAATACGTTGGCCTAATGCTGTGCGTAGGTTCTCAACAAGTTCAGCCATTTGCTGTTTTGAAGACTCTGGGAAATAACGCGCTACATAGACTTTAGCTATAGCAAAACCGAGCGACTGAGTACCAGACATTTCAGCGACAGCGCGCTTCCAACGTGGCTTAGGTTCTTCTTGTCCGCTAAGTTCTTTACCGTAAAACGCAAAGCTTGCGTTGTAAATATCTTCTGATAATAGGCCAGCGTTATTACTCACGGTATGGAAGGTAAGGTAGTCTTGCCATACGTTCAACGGCTCGTTATTTACCAGCTCAATCATCGCCTTGATTGGCTCAGGTTGAGAAACGTTCAGTTGCGGGATTTGATAACCCGATTGTTCAAAGAATAAATCCCAGTTGAAGTTAGGGTACTCATTGTTTAAGTCGGCGCGTTTAACCTGATTCAGGGTTAAGTCACGGTTACGGCGTTTTTCACGTGGCCACTGACCTTCTGCAATCTTTGTCTCTAGGGCAAGGATAGCTTCAGCGCGAGCTTGGCCATCTTTAATGCCTGCAAAAGCAAGCATTTCAGCAATGTGGCTGACATAAGCTGTGCGAATTTTAACAAAACGTTCGCTGTCTTCTAGGTAGTAAGAGCGATCAGGTAACCCCAAACCGCCAGCACCAATAGACAATTCATATTGGTTTGGATCTAAACGGTTAAACCACATGCCGCCATAAATAGGTGATTCAGCATCGGTGAGCCAAGCATTACCGAATACCTTAGTTAAATCATCGGTATTTTTAACGGCAGTAATGCTATCTAAAGTGCCTTGAATCGGTGTGATACCTAATTTATTGATGGTATCAGTGTCCATGTAAGACTGATAAAAATCAGCGATTAATTGCTCTTCAGCATTAAGGTCACTGCGGCTGCTAATGTCATCAATGATTTCTTTAACTTGTTTTTCGCTGCGCTCGCCAAGGGCGGTAAATGCGCCATAGCGAGTTTTGTCAGCAGGCATTTCAAAGTTGTCATACCAAGTACCACTGGCATACATAAAGAAATCATCGCCAGGCTTTACTGCTTCATTTCGGGCGGTTAAATCTACGCCGAAATCACCTAACTCAGCATGGGTTGATGTCACTTTTGCTGCTGGTGCTTCAGCTTTAGTGGTGTCATTAACTTTGACATCTGAACTGCCACAAGCACTCAAAAAGGTTGAGGCTAACGCAATTGCGAGTAATGTTTTTTTCATTGTGGTCTGCTTCCTTACAAAAAATGAGGCTCATTTTTGTTTTTATAATTTTATGTTTTTTATCTGATTAATCTTTAGCTATACAGCCTAATATCAAGATTGAATACCGCCACCATAGTCTAAGACTGAGTGAAAATGTCAATCTTATAATTGTTAGCAAATCTTGATACATACGTTGTGAATTAGGTATTAACCCAAACTGAATCAATAAAGCCTGAAAATTCGATGCAGGTGTAAGTGTTTAGTGCTCAGTATGATGTTGGTGTGCAAGCGCTTTCTTTGTTTTCAAGTTGTTAAATTTACGTTTCAGGTTTGTTTTATTTGGGGTTTTCTAAGCTAAATGTAACAAAATATTTGTCTATCCTTGTTTTTCGAGACTAGAGGTTAAAGAGCAACGTGAGTTGTATCACTTCTAAATCACACAAGGAATGTCTATGACGCCACAATATAGTGCTAATCACTCAATGTCTGAAAATAATGCCAATATATTCAGTGAATTTAAGTCTTTAAATGAAAAACAGATTAATTATCCTCAATTGATAACCCAAGTGGGTATTTTGCTCATGGGAGGGCTAATCACTTTGGGATTATTTGTGTTTATGGCTCAACTGGTTAAAAGTGATGCCGTGTTTGTTGATAACATCGCTCCTACGCCAGTGATTAATTATGTTCAAAGACCAGAGGAACCGATAAAGCCGATTAAAAAAATCAGGAGTCAGCCTGAAAAAATACCACCACTAGTGCAGCGCGATAGCATAGCGACAGACAGCACTAGCGGTACTGACTCTTTTAAGGATATTGCCCCTGATATGACGGCGCCGACTCAAGAGAAGTTTGTTCCTGGATTTAATAATGGTGATGCAATGCCTGTAGTACAGGTGTCGCCACAATATCCAATGGTAGCTGCGCGAGATGGCAAAGAAGGGTATGTGATTGTGATGTTTGATATTAGTGCTAGTGGCGTTGTAACCAATGCACAAGTGGTTGAAGCTGAACCTAAGCGCACCTTTAATCGTGCAGCATTACAGGCTATCAATAATTGGAAATACAAACCTAAAACCATCGATGGCGTCAGTGTGGTACAAAGAAACCAGCAAGTCAGGTTAGATTTCAGTATCGACAAGTAAGTTAAGCTTTTTTGGAACTAAATCAGAGCCTAAGATTAGGCTCTGATTTTTTAATACCTATCAGGCTATTTGCGCTGGGAAGGCGGTAAATTATGTTGAATCCAATCAAGAGTATAAGCAATGAAGCAAGCAAGTCTTGCTGACTGATGGATAAGCTGCGGATGAACTAGGTATGTAGTTGATGATAAGGTTGGCTCCTGCTGGAGTAACGGCCTTAATTGCCCTGATGTAAGTTCGCGGTCCACCAAATATTCCGGAACCAAAATAATCCCTTCTCCCGCTAAGGCGAGCTCTTTTAGCATGTGATTATCATTGACACTCAACTGGCTATCCACTCTCGTTGATTCTTGGCCTATTTGCCAAACACTTTCATCAGCAGCGGTTAAGCACTGATGCTGGTTTAAGTCTGCAATCGAGTTAGGTAAACCGTATTGATGAATATAGGCTGGTGATGCGCAGCATACGTGCTGATAAGAGAATAGTTTTTTAGCCACCATATTTTGTGGCGGCGTTTTAGTGGCTCTAATAGCAAGATCAAAGTCATTTTTAGTCAAATCATGGGTGGTATAACTGCTGTCTAGGGTAAACTCAATGTCAGGATATTCCTGTTTAAAATCTCGGCAGATATTAAGTAAGTATCGTTGAGTAAATTGACTTGGGGCAGTAATTCGAATTCTACCTGCAATGTTGTCATTATCGTGGCGAATTTGTCTATCAAGCGTCAACAAAGACTGCTTAACCTGACCCATACTGGTTAGAATTAGCTCCCCCTGAGGGGTGAGTTTCACGCTACGGGTACTGCGAATAAGCAGCGGTCTACCAAACTCTTTTTCTAATTGACGTATTTGTTCTGAAAGATAACCACGAGATATGCCTAGGGTTGCCGCAGCTTCAGTAAAGCTGAGTTGTTTTGCCACTTCGCTAAATAGAAATAATCGCTCAAATTTTTTGTGTTCTCGACTCACGGGTTTTCCCTACCTAATTGGTCATTTTCAGTTCAGCAGTATGAATAAGTTAACCTGTCTTAATTGAGATGTCCCTCATTATTTGTTCTGTTTAAGTGCACTTGTGGTTTCATTGATAGCTATATCAAACAATGATTTTGGTTAATTGGGTTCCTCATTAGTAGGCAATATTGAGATTATGACTTATCTCCTTATTGAAACAGTGAAGTACTAGATAATGAAACCTGCCAGTATTACCTCAAGAATTTTGCCTTTAACTGAACATCTAAATGGCGTTAGCGATCTGGTTTATGGCTGTATGGGCTTAGGTGGTGGCTGGAATAATAATCCTATAAGCGCTATTGAACTTGCCCAAGCCCACGATGTGGTGGATGCGGCATTAGCTCAGGGGATTAATTACTTTGATCATGCCGATATTTATACCTTTGGCAAAGCCGAGCAGGTGTTTGGTCAAGTGCTTGGGGCAAGACCTAAGCTACGTGAGCAAATGTTTATTCAAACCAAGTGCGGTATTCGTTTACAAGATGAGCTGGGACCCAAACGCTATGACTTATCAGCGCAATGGATAAACCACAGTGTCGATAATAGTTTAAAGCAGCTGCAAACAGACTACCTTGATGTACTGGTGCTCCATCGTCCCGATCCCTTAATGCAAGCCGCTGAAATTGCCGAGACTTACCATCGCTTGCGTGATGCAGGAAAAGTGCGATTTTTAGGTGTGTCTAACATGCAACAACACCAAATCAATGCCATTCAACAAGTGCTTGATACGCCATTGGTCGTTAATCAAGTTGAGCTGAGTTTGCATAAGCAAGACTGGATAGATGAGACCGTTTATGCAGGAAACCAAGCTGGCGCAGCCATTAATTTTACCCCAGGAATGCTGGAGTACTGTCAGCAGCAAAAGCTTCAAGTTCAGTCCTGGGGCAGCTTATGTCAGGGACTGTATTCTGGTGTTACAGATACAAGTGCAGCTTTTAATACAGAGACGGAGTTGAGTGATAAGACTTCGGCTGTTCAGCAAACCAGCATGTTAGTGAGTCAGCTTGCTAGTGAATATGGTGTTAGTAAAGAAGCGATTATTCTTGCGTGGTTAATGCAGCATCCTGCCAAGGTACAACCTGTAATAGGGACTACCAATTTGCAACGAATAGCAGCCTGTAAGCAAGCTGTAGGGTTAACACTCGCCCGTGAGCATTGGTACGCTTTATACGTTAGTGCGAAAGGTGAAGAGTTGCCTTAGTCTCTGGGCAAATCGTTATCGGACTTATTGTTTTGAGCTTAAGTTTCGAGCTTAAGTTTTTGAGCTTAATTGTTATTGATTAACTCGTCGTAAGTTTATGAATTATCTTAATTAATGGAACATGAAGGTGTTATGAAACGCATATTATTAACCACATCTGCAGCATTTATTGGTGCTAGTTTGATGCTATCTGGCTGTCAAACCAATGACAAGGCGGCTGTTAAATCGGCCTCTTCTCAACTGCTTTCAAATACACCTAACGAAACAGCTCTATATCAGGACTATCTTAACCGCGATATTCGAGACGACATATTCTATTTTGTTCTGCCAGATCGCTTTAATAATGGCAATACAGCTAATGATAATGGCGCGATCTCAGGGATATCCCATGGTGGTTTAGATAAGGCATCGGAACGTGGTTTTCATGGCGGTGATATTAAGGGAATCGAGCAAAAGTTAGATTACTTACAAAAGCTTGGCATTACCGCAATTTGGATGACACCCTTACTCCGTAATCAAGCGATTCAGAAAGACGGGATTGCTCACCATGGGTATTGGATTGTCGACTTTAGTGAAATCGATCCACACTTTGGCTCTAATGATGAGTTGAAGCAGTTAATTGATGCGGCCCATCAACGTGGGATGAAAGTCTTCTTTGATATTATTACTAACCATACCGCTGATATCATTCGTTACAAAGAGTGCCATCAAGATAATGGCCAATATCAACAAGGCTTAACTCGATGTCAGTATAAGGCGTTAAACACACCTGAAAGCGAGCGTTATTCGCCATTTATTTTAACCCAAGATGTTGCTGTTAAAGTGCCACACTGGCTGAACGATCCTCAGTATTATCACAATCAAGGTGACAGTACATTTGAGGGGGAGAGTTCGTTAAATGGTGATTTTAATGGCTTGGATGATTTAGATACTCAGCACCCACAAGTGTTGAGCGGCATGATTGAGATTTATCAAAAACTAATCGCTGAGTTTAAACCTGACGGGTTTCGCATCGATACCGTGCGTCATGTGGATTTATCTTTTTGGCAAAGCTTTAGCCCAGCCATCGTCGATTTTGCGAAACAGCAAGGTATACCTAACTTTCATGTATTTGGCGAAGTATATGACACTAACCCACATAACTTAAGTGTGTTCACTACCGAGGGCAAACTTCCGTCGGTATTGGATTTTGCTTTTCAGGATGTTGCCGCCAATATTTTTTATCGCGGTAAAAGCCCGCTATTAGCTAAACAGCTATTTGAACAAGATGTCTTGTATCAAGATGAAGATAGCCAAGCAGATTTATTGATGACGTTTTTAAGTAACCATGACATGGGCAGGGCGGGTTACTTTATTAATGAGGCAGACGCTAACTCGGACTTTGCTGCAAAAGGGATGCAAACGGATGCTGAAAAATTACAGCGCAGTATTTTATCCCATGCGTTTATGTTTTTGTCTCGCGGGATCCCTGTGGTGTACTACGGAGATGAGCAAGGCTTTACTGGTGATGGTAATGACATTCGTGCCCGAGAAGATATGTTTGCTTCTCAAGTCCCAAGCTATAACGACAATGACTTGATAGGCACAGATGCCACTACAGCTGATGACAACTTTGACAGCTCTCATCCCTTGTTTATCGCTATCTCAGCACTGAGTGAACTGCGTAAAACGAGTCGGGTATTACGACGAGGAGAGTATCAAGCGCGATTTTATCAAGCTGATTCAACCGCTGAAAATGCAGCTATGTTTGCTTTTTCTCGCATTGATAGAGAAACCGGCGAAGAGTGGCTAATGGTGTTCAATTCAGGTACTCAAACGGCTCAAATTACGATACCGATGAATGTTTCAAGCGCCGCTGCTGTCGTGGATACACAGGCAGGTATTCAATCAAGCAACATAGCGGTGGCAGACAAGCAAGTTTCTGTTTCATTGCCAGGGTTAAGTTACGGGGTTTATCAAATTACTCCCACATCTTGAACAATTCTTAACATAGAAAAGTTTTAGGAGCTCCCCCCCTTTAGCTAGCTCCTTGCCACTGCATTGATGCTGATGCCAGTGGTACTTTATATCATTTAGGGTTCATTAAGCTCAGCGTTGGAAAGCCTGCTGAGCTTAATGATGCATGGAAAGCGTTGTGGGAGATGAACGCCTATGCAAGGTAGATGGAAATAGTTAGCAAGTGGCTCATTGTAAGTAACTCATTGTAATGAACTAATACTAGAAACTAACTTTAAGAAACTATTTATAAGCAACTATCTATAAGAAATTAAGCAAAAAAATCATCACCACCCATTGCGCGTTTAAGTTGCTGCGCCTCAAGATAATCTTCAAGGCGTCTTTTCACCTCGCGTCTGTGTTGGATGTCTTCTTTTGCTTTTTGGTTAGAAGGTTTTTCAAACGCTTCAACTTCAGCGTCCGTAATAACAAGATCAATAATTTCAGCCATAAAATATCCTCATTACCGAGTCGTCATTTCTTGTTTTAGCGACACCTTATATGCAGTTAATAAATAATATGCAGTTAATAATATGCCGTTAATATTGCTTAAGAAATACTATCGATATCAAACATAGAGACCAAACTACAAGCACTTAGTATTGGTAAAAATAAACACTATATTAGTGTGTGCTTAAGCTGGAATTTATCAGGAGTTGAAAATTAAAAATGCGATCCGCATAACAGTTTCATTTTAAAGTTTCAAAACAAGATATGCGTCATATTTTTAGTAACATAGCTCAATATCAATAAGGTTAATTACTGGTTTATCTCGGCTTAAACATCCTTGGGATTAAGTTTGTTTTGCGATTTATATTTAATCTTTTATATAGATTTTATTGATAATCAATGATTACACTAGGTTATTACTTCCATCTTGAGCCCAAAATGATCATTGAACACTTAAAGCTATTTGTCCGTGTTGCGGCGACCAACAATATTAGCCAAGCAGGTAAAGAGTTAAACCTTTCACCAGCTGTGGCAAGCGCCCATATTAATAAGCTAGAAGACAGCTTAGGTGTCAGGCTTATCCATAGAACCACACGAAAGGTGTCTTTAACCGAGGAGGGGCAAGACTTTCTGCCCCATGCTGAAGAAGTGATTGCTAGCTTTGAAGCGGCTAAAGCCTCAGTGGGGGCTGGTAGTATTACTCCAAGAGGCACCTTAAGAGTTAACGCGCCTGCATCATTTGGCAGAATGCATTTAATGCCAGCATTGAAAGGCTTTGTAAAACAGTATCCAGACTTAACCGTTGATCTTCGGCTAAGTGACTCGATTTTAGACTTAGTCGAAGGTGGGTTTGATATTGCTATTCGTGATGCATCGCTAAATGATTCAAGTTTAGTCGCAAGGAAGTTAGCTGTAGATAAGCGTATCATTTGTGCTTCTCCCGAGTACCTTGCTGAGTTTGGCGAGCCTAAAACACCAGAAGAATTGAATGAGCATTCATGCGTTAATCTTATTGGTATCGATACTTGGGTGTTTAACTCAACCAATGGACAAATCAGCATTAAACCTACAGGCAATATTAGGGCTGATAACGGTGAGGCTGTGCGAGATGCTTGTGCTAATGGTATTGGGATTACAATGAGCTCAACCTGGTGCGTGCATCAGCATATTGAGCAAGGCAAACTGGTACAAATTTTAAAAGACTACCCGCTAATCTCTAATACGGCAATTTGGGCAGTTTACCCAAGCTCTCGTTTATTGGCCCCAAAAGTCAGAGCCTTTATTGATTACTTTGCTGATAAGTTTGGTGATCAACCCAACTGGGAATAAGGTGCAGGCACTTAAGGCCATCATCAGGTAAAGCAAAGGAGTAGTAATGAATATTAGGCCGATTATTGATAAAGATATTGATACGATACTGGCATTGAATGAACAATTTGTAAGAGTACTAAGCCCGTTGGATAAGCGCCGTTTATTGAAATTAATAGATATGGCTGCATTAGCTGTCGTGATTGAAAAAGGCAGTGATATCGCAGGTTTCTTATTAGTGTTTAACGCTAAAACGGATTATGACAGTGTTAATTACCAATGGTTTGATGGTCACTTTGAATCATTTTTATATATCGATAGAGTGGTCATTTCAGACCAGTTTCAAGGTCAAGGAATCGCATCAATGCTGTATCAGTTTGTAGTGAATTTTGCTGCAGAAAATGAGGTAGACAATATCGTTGCCGAAATTGATATTTTGCCACCGAATCAAGGTTCACTGTCATTTCACCAAAAGTGGGGATTTAAGCAAATAGAGCTGTTAAAGCACAATGAGCATAAAGTGGTGTCTTTACAGGTTCACAAGGTAAACAAGTCAGTCGATGCATAGTTGGGGTCATTGTCATTGAAATCTAAAGGCGCGATACAGCTCAGCCTGTCACAAGCCAGAAAGCTATTACTGCTCTCTCAAGGCTTGCCGACTAAAGCTTCTAAAGACAAGTCTAGTGCCCAGACTCTGTCGGTGATTGAACGGCTAGGTTACGTGCAAATTGATACGATTTCAGTGGTGCAGCGGGCTCATCATCATACACTTTGGAGCCGCAACCCCAATTACCAGCTTAACCACATAGACAGTTTAATTGCAGATAAAAGCGTATTTGAATATTGGTCTCACGCTGCGGCCTATTTACCCATGCAAGATTATCGTTTCAGTTTACCCAAAAAGGCCGCTCTTAAAGCTGGGCATCAACAACATTGGTTCAAAAAAGATCTGCAATTGATGGCTGATATTCAAAAGCGAATTGCAGACGAAGGGCCATTGATGGCGAAAGACTTTGTATCAAAAGGTCTAAAGAATAATGGCTGGGGCGCGAGCCCGACAAAACAGGCATTAGAGAATTTATACATGCAAGGCGACTTGATGATTTCTGAGCGTAGGAATTTTCATAAAGTGTATGAGTTAACTGAGCGTGTTCTACCTGCTGAAATAAATACCAGCGTACCTACCGCCCAAGAACATGGGCGATTTTTAGTGTTGAGGTTTTTAAGAGCACAGGGTTTTGGCACCTTGGCTGAAATCATTTATTTATTGAAGCATATCAAAGCACATGCCATTGCAGCGATAGATGAACTTCACCAGTTAGGTGAAATCGATAAGGTGATGATTAATGGCTGTGAGTATTATGCCTGCCGTGATGTGCTTACGTTACTCGATAAAAGATTAAATAGGCGCCAAGTTAAAATATTATCTCCATTCGACAACTTGCTTATACAACGAAAGCGCGCCAATGCGATATTTAACTTTGATTATTTACTTGAGTGTTATGTTCCTGCTGCAAAGCGACAATTTGGCTATTTTTGTCTACCGATTTTATGGGGAGAAAAGCTGGTAGCGAGAGCAGACTGTAAAGCTAATAGAAAGACCTCAACTCTGAATATTGTGCAGCTCTATATCGAAGCCTCTGTAAAAGATAGCAGTGATTTCTTGGCTGCATTAGAGCCACAGTTATCGCAATTTGCCAGTTTTAATTACTGTAAAAACTATATTATTCAAAAGGTTAGGTTCCTCTCGCAATCCAACTTGTTAGTTTCACTCTATCATTAATGCTCACTTTGCATGTCCTAAGTTATTTCAAAGCTTAAAGGACTGTAAAGTTGCTAGGGCCTGTTGAACTTTTCTGGTTAAGTTTAGTTCGAAATAAAAGCGTTTTAATCGAGGCGGATGAGTTGATGCCTAGTCATCTAAGCACCTTTTATTCACAAAGWTGCATTCAACAAAGAGTAAAACGCTTTTAGTCGAACCCTTYGGGCAGCGTTTGTTGGTCATTTTTACTGYGTTATCGACTTTTTATGTAGAATAACTACACCACAAAGTCTCTGCCTTGTACAAATGACCAACAATTCGCTGCAAAAGCAACCTCGAAAGATCAACAGGCCCTAATACTTTTTGATTCAATAAATTGTTAATTAAAGTGATTAATTAATAATCTTTTGCCACCAAGAGAGCTCTTCACCACAATTATCAATCGGCTGATAGCTATCAATTCTTGCAGGTATTGCGACCACATTATCGCAATCAGACTGTTTGGCGACACCGGTTGTTCGATCAAAATAACCTTGGGTAATACCATCAGCTGGTGTCATGCGTAAACCTAACGGAGGACGTTGCTTCAAGAAAGCTTGATAAACTGCCATCGCGCCACTTGAACCATATAAACCCGTTTTAGAGTTATCGTCTTGACCCACCCAAATCGCAGCCACATTACGTTCATCAAAGCCTGCAAACCAGGAGTCACGACTATCGTTACTGGTTCCTGTTTTACCGGCTAAGTCGACATTTGGAAATGCTTGTCCAAGTCGTTTAGCTGTGCCGTTTTTAACCACTTGGTTCATTGCGTACTGGACTAAGTAATCAGTCGCAGGCTCCATGCCTTGTGTGGCTCTTTCACGGCTTACTTTTAGTGGCTGATTATTGGTATCTAACACAGCAGTAATTGAAGTCAGCGGTCGATAACGGCCATTATTCGCAATGGTTTGATAAGCTTGAGCAACCATATACGGTGAGCCATTGATGGCCCCTAATAACATTGAAGGGTAACGCGGGATTGCTTCACTCCACCCTGCACTTGTCATGGTTTTAGCCACATTATCTACCCCAACTTCAATCCCCACATTCACGGTCGGTACATTCATTGAGTTTTTAAAGGCGGTCAATAATGGTACTTCGTCTCTAAAGACTCTATCCACATTTTGCGGTGACCAAGTTTTACCCTGGCCATTTTGTAATGTTATTGGTTTATCAGCCACAGGTGATGCCAAGTTGTATTTACTGCCTTGTTGCAGTGCTGTGGCGTACACGAATGGCTTCACCAAAGATCCGATCGGACGGCGAATTTCTACCGCACGATTAAAGCCGTCAAAGCTTGGCACTCTGTCACCCACCATTGCGGCAATACCGTCGGTATACTTATCGGTAACCACCATGCCGACTTGAACATTTTTGGTGCGCTCATCTAATGACTTCATCGTCGACACTACCGCTTTTTCTGCAGCATCTTGCGCCATAGGATCTAGCGTGGTGTATACCTTCACGCCAGATTGTTGCAATAAACTGTCACCATAACGACGACGTAATTCATTTTTAACTACTGCAAAGAAAGCTGGCAGCTTTTGGTGTACTGATTTATTAAAGTCGCGTAAGCCAATCGGTGATTCAACTGCAGCTTTATATTGCTCAACCGTTAGCTTGTCGTCTTCCATCAATAAACGTAGCACCAAATCTCGACGGTTTTGAGCTCGCTCAGGAGATCGCCAAGGATTGTAATAAGAAGGCCCTTTAATGGCTGCGATCAAAAATGCTTGTTGCGATACGGTTAGCTCGGCAATTGGACGACCAAAATAGAACTGTGATGCCAGCCCCATACCATGGACACCTCGAGACTTATCTTGACCCATATAAACTTCATTTAAATAAGCTTCAAGAATTTCATCTTTGCTGTAACGAAAGTCGATGATAATCGCCATTAAGGCTTCACGGATCTTACGAACAATCGATCGTTCACTGGTTAAAAAGAAGTTTTTAGCGAGTTGCTGAGTCAAAGTCGAGCCACCTTGAACAGTGCGCCCCGCAGTAATATTAACGATCGCCGCACGGGCAATTGCAAAAGGGTTCACCCCATGGTGCTCGTAGAAGCTACGATCTTCGACCAAAATGAGTGCATCAACAATCGCTTGAGGCATTTCTTCGGTTGGGACAAATAACCGATCTTCGCCACCAGACGCTAAGATACGATCTAACAATACTGGCTCTAAATGAAACACTGCCATTTGACGTTTATCAGACATTCTTTGTACTGATGACACACCTTGACTGTCGAAGGTAATCATCACTCTTTGAGCTGTTTGATCGCCTTCTGGGTGTAAAAATGGTCGACGCCATAATTCGATTTTAGTGCTTGAAGCAGAAAACTCACCCACTTGTCTTGGGTTAGCGACTTTTCGATAGCCAAGCAACTTAAGCTCTGCCATCAATTGCGGATGGTTAATGGCAGCTCCTGGGTAAATAGCCATTGAACGGCTGAATACTTGTGCAGGTAAATGCCATTTTTGCCCTTCAAATTTACGCGCAATGATTTGATCGAGGTAAATGCCGTAAGAACACACCACCACCAAACCGATTAGGCCAATTTTCCAAGTGAATGACCATAGCTTTTTCCACTTTGAAGGCGCCTTGGTTTTACCACTAACACGTCTAACACCTGGCTTTTTAGCTGTCGTTTTATTAGCGGGTGCTTTTTTGGCAGGCGTTTTTTTTGTGGTTGCTTTTTTAGCTGGCGCTTTTCTCTCAGCAGCCCCTTTTACAGGCGCATTTTTACTTGGCGCAGCTTTTTTCATACTGTCTGTCATCATTCAAATCAATTCTTTATTGAACCCCAATGCTATTTAAGCCCTGGGGTTTTCTTTTTAGTAAATTTGGTTGCTGTAGTGTTAGCTGGGTCATCAGGCCATAAATGACGTGGATAGCGGCCACGCATTTCTTTTTTAACTTCAACATATGGCCCTTGCCAAAAGCTGGCTAAATCTGCAGTCACCGCTATCGGGCGCTGCGCCGGAGATAATAGCTCCATTGTGACCACAAGCTTACCATTAAGTAATAATGGGCTTTGTGATAAACCTAAAGCCTCTTGTAGTCGAACGCTTAATAATGCTCGGCCTTGAATATCGGGTGCCAAGCTTTGAATATCGGAAGATAAGTCACCGTTATTGCTTTTGTTATTGGCACCTTTATCGGTATCGCTATCAACCACTTCATCAAGTTTATACGTGATGGGTGCAGACGTTCCCGTCGACATTTTCCAATGTGTTGGTAACAACTCATTTAGCGTTTGTTGTTGTGACCAAGTTAATAAGTTCTTTATGTGACTTAATATATCCATTTTCTGCAGTTTAGCAATCGAATTAACCTCAGTTAAATAAGGTGCTAACCATTGTGATAGCGTGGCTAATAAATGCGCTGAATCGATGACAGGCCAATCATGTTCAGGTGCATAGACTTGCGCTAATTTCACCCGATATTGTAACTGATAAAAACGTTCGTCTAGGTTAAGAATACTTAACCCTTTTTGCTGAATGTGATGTATTAATGCTTGAACAATCAAAGCTGAGTCGACATTGGTTTCCAGTGTTTTACTTACCACAATGTCACCAATTTTTTGCTGTTTTTCAGCAAAAAATCGTCCCTTAACTTCATCCCACTCACAAACTTTATGCTCGGAAATTAAAAAATCTAAATCATGACTGATATGGTCTGGATTAATCGGTGCTGCTAAATAAACCCTACCAGCATTTCGCCCTTGGGATTCTTGAAAATCGGCTACAACCAGCCAATCATGGGTCGACATGTTATCTTCAATATCTATGGTTACACCTGTACCATTGCTGAGCTGAAATCCATGCTTGCCACGCGCTTTGGCAATCCGGTCAGGGAATGCCAAAGCTAATAAACTACTAATATCTCGACTTGCGGCGTCCCGAGCAATGTGTTTTACATCACCCGTGACTGATAGGATTTTTTGCCACTTTCTCACCTGACTTGCCATTAACCCTTGCGTTGACAATGCAATATATTGGCTAATATCCGCACCTTTTTTAGGTAAGCCTCTCGCTTCTGATACCGCAGCCAACATACAAGCTAATGTGACTAAATCTGTTTGCTTCTGAGCTGTTGCCATTACCTTTGACTGCAATAACATATGCGCTAAGCGTGGATGACATCCAAGCTCATAGGCCGCTTTTCCTTGCTGTGTGATTTTGTGCAGGTCATCGACAAGAGCTAGTTTTGCGAGTAATTGCCAAGCGACTCGTTGATGTATTGCAGGTGGCGCGGTTAATAGCGGTAAGCTTTCGATGTCAGTGACTCCCCAATAAGCACAATCCAGTGCCATCGAGGTGAGCTCACTCAAACTGATTTCAGCTTCTTCGGTTTTAGCTAAACGACTTTGTTCTTCTTGCCCCCAAAGACGCACGCAGCAACCTGGAGCTAAACGCCCTGCTCGACCTGCACGCTGAATAGATGATGCTTGGCTTATGCGCTTGAGGGATAAACGGCTCACTCCTGTACGTGGATTAAAACTGGCTTCACGCTTATATCCGCTATCTACCACGATAGTGATGCCATCAATGGTTAAACTAGATTCTGCCACATTGGTTGCAATAACGATTTTACGTTTCCCTGCTGGCGCAGCGGCTATCGCTTTATCTTGCTCTGCTGGGGTTAAATCGCCATAAAGGGGGCATAGAATAAACGCTTGAATATCGAGTTTTTGACTAAGAAGTCGCTGAAGTTTATTAATTTCGCCTTTGCCAGGCAAAAAGGTTAATACTGACCCTTGTTGATATTGAGCTGGCACAATGGATGAGTCGGCTTTGACACAATCAGCGATGACATTGGCTAAGTACTCTAACCATGGTTGCTGTCCTTGTACTGGTTGATAAACCTTTTCAACATCAAAACTTCTTCCCTCGCTAACAAGCACAGCAGCATCAGGCATCAACTCTTGTAATGGCAATCCAGATAAGGTCGCTGACATGGCTATCAGCTTTAAATCATCGCGCAGCGATTCTTGCACCTCTAGCGCAAGGGCTAAGCCTAAATCTGTGGGGAGGTGACGCTCATGAATTTCATCAAAAATGATCACTTCAATTCCTGTGAGTTCAGGATCTTGTTGGATCATTCTGGTGAGAATACCTTCAGTGACAATTTCTAATCGTGTATTAGCACTAATCTTTGTTTCACCACGAACTCGATAGCCCACACTCTCACCCACTTTTTCACCCAGTGAGTGAGCAATAAAATGCGCGACACTGCGAGCAGCAACGCGCCGCGGTTCTAACATGAGAATTTTGCCTTCGACTTGCGGCCATTGCAGCATCGCCATAGGTAATGCTGTTGATTTACCCGCACCTGTCGGCGCTTCAAGAATGATTTGGCAATGTTCTGACAATGCTCGCTGTAACGGAGCAAACAAGGCTTGGATCGGTAGTGAACTCAAAAGGATAACTTTAACAACGAATGATACCGGTCAGTTTACGCATATTCGGATCTTGATGCCATCTCATCTGCTAACTCACCGGCCATCTAATGGAACATCTAATCAAGCTGCTCATCAATCTGTTAATCAACTCACTTTATCGACGGTCTCATCGATAAAGACTAGTAGGTTAATGTATTACCCATGGGGTGCGCACTCCCGAGGATAGTTCAACTAAGCGAGTAGGTTTGCCAATGGCGTAACCCTGAGCATAATCAACACCTAAGTCTTGCAGTAATCGGCCAATAGCTTCACTTTCAACAAACTCACCGATGACCTCAAAATCCATGTCTTTACCTAGTTGGCAAATAGCTGACACAATGGCTTTGTCACTGCGATCGTCACACACATTGACCACGAACTGGCCATCAATCTTAACGTAATCAACATCAAGACATTTAAGATAAGCAAAGCTTGAAAAGCCTGAGCCAAAATCATCTAATGCGAGCTTACAACCTAGTGGCTGAAGCAGATCAATCAGTGCGGTTGCTTGCTCAAGTTGACTCACAGCTGCAGTTTCAGTGATTTCAAAACACAGTTTGGATACTAGGTCAGGCTCGACCATCAAACGCATTTCAAGCCAGCTCATAAATTTACTATCGGATAAGGACAGTGCTGATAGATTCACCGACACCATAGATAGCTGCTCCCATATATCCATGTGGCGGGCCCCCCACTTCAATAAATTATCAATCACCCAACGATCGATACGCGAAGCGAGGTTATAACGTTCAGCAGCAGGCAGAAACACTCCAGGCGATACATAGCGGCCATCTTCTTGCACCATTCGCAACAAGATTTCCATATGAATACCAGATTCATCGGATGATAATGGTTCGATAAGTTGAAAAAACAACTCAAACTGGTTTAGAGCCAATGCAGAAATAATATCCACAGAAGCGAGCATTTGATTATACAGCTGGTGCATTTGCGGATCGTTTTTACAATAGAAATGCCAACGATTTCGGCCATCTTCTTTAGCGATACGACAAGCCGCATCAGCTTGGCTCATCACGCTATAAATATCTGTACTACGAGCATCAAGCTCTGACAGACCCATACTGATACTGACATTATGGGTGATTTCACCCCAGATAAATTCATGCTCAGATAGTTGCTGGCAAATTCGGTTAGCCACTTGTTCTGCCGACTCTTTATCCGCATAAAACATCAAAATACCAAACTCATCTCCTCCAAGCCTTGCAACAATATCGCCTGTGCGTAACAGCAAAGTTAAGCGTTTAGACACTTGGCAGAGCAATTCATCACCCGCTTTGTGGCCGCTAACATCGTTAATCACTTGAAACTGATCTAAATCGAGAAATGCGACACAGGCAGGTAAGCGATCTTTTTCATCAATGGCTTCTTCTAGCATGGCTTCAAACTGAACCCGATTAGGTAAGCCTGTTAAGGGATCGTAATTAGACTGAAAAGACAATTCATCAGCGAGACGATAACGCTCAGAAATATCTTCCACCATCATTAATAGATGATTTTCAATATCAAGTGCACGGCAAAAACTCATTTTGTACCAATGCTTTGCTCCGGCAATGATCAAAGGAATTTCACACCATGATTGATGTAGCGCACCTTCTCTTACAATATGCAGGCAATCTTCAAGAAGTAGGTGATCATCTGTGTTAATCACCGAAAATAGACTTTCATTTAAACGTAGCGGTAGATTATGGCTGGCAACTTGGTTTTGCTTGCTGACATTGTCATCGACATCGATTAACGCACAAGCCACTGGAAGCTGTTGAAATAATTCTAAATACTGAATTTCTTTATTATTTAATAACTCTGATACTCGAGTGAGTTCAGCATAAGAACATAACTTCAACGAACTTTCATTACCTTTATAAAACACTCCAGATTTCTCATTATCCTCACTAATCATGCCGCTAGTTTGATGAAGATAAGGCATTAAACATAAGCGGCTGCTGCCTATGATAACGCAGTGATTAATTTGTAATTGAAGTGGCGTCGATAACGTACTACAAAATTGGGATAGTTCATTGGTAAACAATTCAGAGAAAGGGGAATCTTCATGATTTTCCGACTCTGCAGAAGAAAGATTGCAAGGGAAAAAACCTGAATCTTGATTAAGTAATAATTGCTCACAAAGAACAGGAAATGACACTAATGATAAGCCGAGCATTTCTGCACTCTGGCTATTCGATTCAAACACCTTTACCGCATTAGCTTGAATAACATAACCACTGGTAATGTGCTCAGAAACTTGAGATAAGATGGCAATGACACCGTCACAGCCAAGCTGTTGGAGTAATACGTCAACTTCCGCAGTGACTTGCTCAGATGATAGCAAGCAATTTAACTCAGAAGACTGTTGACTGACCCATATCGATTCCAATTCGCTATCAATCATTAAGTAACTCTTTATGTAATTGCAATTTAATTCTCTTATTTACGCGCTTTATTCTAATATTACTGTGATGAACCTTTTTCCATAAAGTTGACCACAATTTTAGCTCATGTAAGTAATATTAGATTAAAAACGACAACTTACTTGATTATATTTAATTAAAGTCTGCTGCTCTTTAGTGGCAAAGCTTGTTCAAAATAAAGCGTTTTAGTCGAACCTTTCAGGCAGGCTTTGTTGCCCCTATAACCACGTTATTGGCTTTTTGTATAGCATAACGACATCACAAAGCCTCTGCCTTGTATAAGAGAACAACAATTCGCTGTAAAAACAACCGTGAAAGATCAACAGTCCCTATAGCAAGCGCTAAATTAACCTAGAAATTAACCCTGTGCGATACAATTCAATACAGAAGAATACATAAGGCAAATTAATGTCTAAAAATGATAACAAACGCACTTTTATCGGCTTTTCAGTACCAACTAATCATCTACAAGGATTAATTGATATACAGCAGCAGTTAACACCACAGCTTAATGCTGCTGCCACTGAAGTACATAGCACTAACTTACACATAACTGCTGCTTTTTTAGGACAGACCAGTAAAGCTGACATCCAAGAAATTGATGACGCAATATCGTTAATGTCTTTAAATTGCTTTACTCAAGCGCTCGAAAGTATTGCATATTGGCCAAAGGCAAAAATACTGTGTATCGAAGGGGCAGCCTCAATTGAGTTGAGCAATATTGTTGAGCAACTCACGCAGTTAACTAAGCAGCTAAAGCTGCATCAAAGCCAACATGATTATCGGCCCCATGTCAGTTTATTTCGTCATGTGAAAATACCATCTTCAACTCAAACATTAATGAATGAGCTAACGATTAAAACTTCAGAGATGATAAAACTAACGCCTATTAGCTTCGAAATCACTGAGCTAACTTTGTTTGAATCAAAATCAACCCCTATGGGAGTTAAGTATTTAGCGCTTAAAAGCTGGCCACTGAAATGATAATTGTAAACTGCAAATCGGAAAATCAAACACAAAAAAGCCGCATATAGCGGCTTTGTGGATTGATATCGATTGCGAACTAACCAATACGATAGCTCTAATTGCAGCTTATTTATTTAGCATCGCTGCAATAGTCAGTACACCATGACCTGTGGCTCCAGCACTCCATAAAGAGTTCGCAGATGAAGCATAAGCACCCGCTAAGTCCATATGCAACCAGTTAACATCTGGGCGAACAAAACGCCATAAGAAACCAGCAGCATTTGACGCGCCACCCGCTCCACCACCTTTCATCGCACGGCTATTTGCAGTGTCAGCAAAAGGAGATGGGCACATGTCTTTATGCCATGCATCTAACGGTAAAGGCCATACGTTTTCAGCAACAGTTGCCGCTTGCTGCTGAGCTAACTGCAAGGTCTCCATTTGTGGAGAGAAAATAGCATTATAGTTTGTCCCTACCGCCATTACCGCTGCGCCAGTTAGTGTGGCTGCATCAATAATAAGCTCTGCACCGGTATCAGAGGCCGCTTGCAAGCCATCAGCAAGTACTAAGCGGCCTTCAGCATCTGTGTTAACCACTTCAACGGTGACACCATTTTTATAGGTTAAAATGTCGCCCAACTTATATGCGTGGCCACTAATGAGGTTTTCTGCACAACATAAGAACAGTTTAACGCGCTTATTAAGACCAGATTTTATTGCTAAACCTAACGCTGCTGTTACTGTTGCAGCACCGCCCATATCACACTTCATATCAAGCATGCCTTCAGACGGCTTAATACTATAGCCACCTGAGTCGAACGTAATACCTTTACCGACTAATGCGGTTGATACTTCAGCATCATCATTGAGAGGATTAAAGTCGAGCACTAGCATTGCAGGCGGACGCTCGCTACCGCGACCCACAGCATGTAAACCAATCCATTGAGCTTCTAACAGCTCTTGGCCTTCAACGATTTCATAACTCACCTTGTCACCGCCAATGGCTTTTAACCACTTTGCAGCATGGTTTGCTAGAACAACCGGTGATAGCTCTTCAGGTGTTTCATTGACTAGCATGCGAGCAAAGCTTGCCGCTTCAAAACGATGAGTCAGTGTATTTTGGGTATCATTGTCACCACACCAAAGCACTTCAAACTCATCTTTAGCTGTAGTGAAACCTTGTGAGAACGCCCATTGAGAATCAATACTCCAAAGTGCCCCATCTAATTGCACTTTATTCACCCCTTGGCTGCGAATTTTTCTTGCGGCCATTTGTACCTGACGTAATTCGTCAGTACCAGTTAAGTGAATGAATGCTTGGTTACCTTGATACGTAACATCAGCTTTACCCCAAAGGCTCTGTGGCGCTTCTTGTGTTAGGGTAACGGTCATTATTTCCATTATGATTTCCTTGTTGTTCTTGCAATGTAACTTTTGTTTCCAATGGGCTAAGTGTACTGTAATTCGATAATGAAACGTGACAAAAACCCATATAGTTATCAATAAAAATTGTAAACACTATTTTTACGGAGAAAATTTTTTCATGGACTTTACCCCAGCGCTACAACAGGGAACCTTGATTAAACGCTACAAACGTTTTTTGGCTGATGTCAGATTAGATGACGGAACAGAAATCACCATTCATTGTCCCAATACTGGTTCAATGAAAAACTGCTTATTCCCAGATGAAAAAGTCTGGTTCTCAACCTCTGATAATCCCAAAAGGAAATACCCAAATACTTGGGAAATAGCTCAAACTACGCAAGGACACCTTATTGGCATTAATACCGGTAGAGCTAATGCTCTCGCTGAAGAAGCCATTAATGCAGGGGTGATAACTGAGTTATCAGGCTATTCAAGTCTTAGGCGTGAAGTGAAATATGGCGATGAAAATAGTCGCATAGATATATTGCTCAGCGATGACAGCCGTCCATTGTGCTATGTCGAAATCAAAAGCTGTACATTATTAGAGCAAACAGTAGGCTATTTCCCCGATTCAGTCACAACAAGGGGTCAAAAGCATTTGCGCGAGCTTATGCATATGGTTAGTCTAGGTCATAGAGCAGTATTGCTATTTGTTGTTCAGCATACTGGTATCAATATCGTGCAAGCTGCAGAGCATATCGATCCGCAATATGCATTATTACTAAAACAAGCGGTAAGTAGCGGCGTAGAAGTTTTAGCTTATCGAGCTGAATTATCGGCTATCTCAAGTACCCTGACCCGTTCATGCAAAGTAATTGTTTAGGTCAAAAAAGAGTAAAATACTAAACAAATAATTTGCCACGCTATAGTGTTTCTGCTATAGATAGCGGCCATAAATTTTACGACGCACATAAATCGCTAATTATTACAGGAGATGCGTTATGCCTGAAGGCACCAAAAAACTCGGCGTACTCGCTATCGCAGGTGTAGAACCTTACCAGGAAAAAGCTGGTGAGGAGTATATGGGTGAAGAGCAACGTGGTCATTTTAAAATGATTTTAGAAGCTTGGCGTAACCAGTTACGTGAAGAAGTTGACCGCACGTTGAACCATATGCAAGACGAAGCTGCTAACTTCCCAGATCCAGTTGATCGCGCAGCTCAGGAAGAAGAATTTAGCTTAGAGTTACGTGCTCGTGATAGAGAACGTAAACTAATTAAAAAGATTGAAAAGACATTACAAAAAATTGAAGAAGACGATTTTGGCTTCTGTGATTCTTGTGGTGTTGAAATCGGTATCCGCCGTCTTGAAGCACGTCCAACAGCTGATCAATGTATCGACTGTAAGACACTTGCTGAAATTAAAGAAAAGCAAATGGCTGGCTAATTCAGCAACCACTGACAATCGGTTCACACATATTTTCCGATATTCAGTATATTGGGCGAGATTATTCTCGCCCTTTGTTTTTGTATTTTCCTATCGCTAAACTGACTTAAGCAAAAGGTATATCGGTGAACTCACCTCATTATATTGGTCGCTTTGCTCCATCACCTTCTGGCCCTCTACATTTTGGCTCACTCATTGCTGCACTCGGAAGCTATCTTCGCGCTAAACAACAAAATGGAAAATGGTTAGTTCGAATTGAAGATATTGACCCCCCTCGTGAAGTACCAGGCGCCAGCTCTGACATTTTAGCGACGCTCGAAGCCTATGGTTTATGTTGGGATGATCAAGAGCTATATCAAAGTCAGCGAACCGATATTTATCAGCAGCAAATTGATACTTTATTGAATCAAGATTTGGCCTATTACTGTCAGTGTACCCGTAAACAAATTGGACAAATGGGCGGCGTTTACGATAGTCGCTGCGGACAATTAACCACACCACTCACCCAAGGTGCTATTCGAATTAGAAATACCGCAAAGGTGAGTAAATTTGAAGATTTGTTGATGGGACAAGTGGCTGTAGAGACAGGCTTTGCAGGCGAAGATTTTATTATTAAACGCAGCGATGGCTTATATGCATATCAACTTGCTGTCGTTATCGATGATGCTTTTCAAGGCATCACTGAAATTGTGCGAGGCTGTGATTTGCTCGAAACCAGTTGCAGGCAATTAAGCATGAATAAAATTCTTGGTTTTACATCGCCTGACTGGCTGCATTTACCCCTTGCTTGCACGAAACCAGGCTTTAAATTATCTAAACAAAATTATGCTAATGCTATTGATGCCAAACGGCCACAAGCGAGTATAAATGCGGCCTTGGCGTTTTTAGGTCAAGCGCAAGTAGACCCAGATCATGTGGATATCATGCTAAAACAAGCTTGCGATCAATTTAGTATTGCAGATATTCCTCAAGTATCTGAGATTCTGATAGAGCAGTGATATACTCATTGGCTTACAATTGGTATATCATAGCCGCCAGATTTTTAATCATTTTAATTAACCATTAATCGTATCGTTCGAGGTGTATTATTTTTCGCCGTATTAGCCAATTCTGCAAACAGCTGTTTGAAGACAATAAATCCACTCCAGTCATTGAGCCAGAAGCTCTAGATGACGGACTGCGCCTGGACATTGTCACCAGAGATGCCCATACAATTTCTAGGCGTCAAATCAGCGAAAATGCACTAAAAGTTCTTTACCGACTCAGCAAGTCTGGCTACAAAGCCTACCTTGTTGGCGGTGGTGTTCGCGATATCCTATTAGGGATGGAACCTAAAGATTTCGATGTAGTAACGAATGCTACCCCAGAAGAAATCAAAAAATTATTCCGTAATAGCCGTCTTGTTGGCCGTAGATTTAGATTGGCTCACATTGTGTTTGGCCGCGACGTCATTGAAGTTGCGACCTTCCGTGGGCATCACGGTGAAACCGATGACAAGATCTCTAAATCAAATGCAGAAGGTCGCTTACTACGTGATAACGTATATGGCGAAATTGATGAAGATGCTGAACGTCGTGACTTTACGATTAATGCGCTTTATTACGATATCAGCGACTACTCAATACGCAGCTATGGCGGCGGTATTAGTGATTTAGATGCTAGAACCATTCGTTTGATTGGCGATCCTGAAACACGTTATCGTGAAGATCCAGTGCGTATGCTGCGCGCGGTTCGTTTTGCTACCAAACTGGATATGCAAATTGAGCAAAAAACAGCGGCGCCAATTAAATCATTAGCACCACTGCTTAAAGATATTCCAGCAGCAAGAATGTACGAAGAAGTGCTTAAGTTATTTTTTGCAGGCAAAGCCCAAGCAAACTATGAAATGATGCGTGATTTAGGTCTATTTCAACCACTATTTCCGCAAATTTCAGCACAAATTAAAGAGCAGCCAAACGGTTATACCGCTAAAATGCTCAATGCAGTGATGAGCAATACTGACTTGCGCGTAAGCCAAGACAAGCCTGTTACACCTGCATTTTTCTATGCAGCATTACTTTGGTACCCATTAAAGCAACGTGCTGACGATATTGCGCTTGAAAGTGGTTTAACCCATTACGATGCACATGTTGCAGCAATGGGCGATGTGATGGAGCAGCAATGCAGAACCATTAGTATCCCACGTCGTTTTAGCACACCAGCAAAAGATATTTGGCAGCTACAATTGCGTCTCGAACGCAGCCAAGGCACTCGAGCATTTAAATTGCTTGAGCATCCAAAATTCCGCGCAGCCTATGATTTATTGTTACTTCGCGGAGAAGCAGAAGCTGGCAATATTGGTAAAATTGCTGCTTGGTGGAAGTCATTTGTTGAAGCAGATGAACAGGAACGTTCTGAAATTGCTAAGAGCAGTAAAAAAGGCCCTAGTCGAAACCGTAACGCCCATCAGCGTAAACGTCGCCGTTCTAGTAAGCCAAAATCAGATGCTGGTGCAACAGGAGCAAAGTCAGCACCTAAATCTGATAAACAAGGCTAAACATGAACACCATGGTTTATGTGGCGTTAGGTGCAAACTTAAATGAACCAGTACAGCAAATTCAAGATGCTGTACTGGCTTTAAAAAGCCTGGCTTTAGACTCCATTATTACTGTGTCACCACTCTATCGTTCTGTCCCTATGGGCGATGTTGAACAACCTGATTATGTTAATGGTGTCGCAGGATTTAACACTGACCTTAGCCCAATAGCTTTGCTCGATGCACTGCAAGACATTGAAAATACCCAAGGCCGTGTTAGAGAAGTACGCTGGGGGCCTCGAACATTAGATCTAGATATCTTATTGTACGGGCAGCAAGTCATCGAGGAACCTCGATTAACAATTCCCCATTATGGAATGAAACAACGCAGCTTTGTGCTCATTCCACTTGCAGATATTAATCCGCATTTAATACTGCCATGTAATACCGAATTAAAAAGCTTAATTACCCGTGAAATGCGAGCTGAATTAATTCAAATTTAATCAGCTTTTGTGCAGTTTGCATCGCATATCCATTACTTGAATATGAATTGCTTCTAAGAGTTTATTATGTCAAAAGTCACTAGCTCAACCCTCATAAAATTCAAACAAGAAGGTAAGAAATTTACCGCGCTTACGGCCTACGATGCCAGCTTTGCAGGTGCATTTGATAGTGAAGGCGTCGATGTGTTACTTGTCGGTGATTCTTTAGGTATGGTGCTTCAAGGTCATAGTGATACCTTGCCTGTTACTGTTAATGATATTGCTTACCACACCGCCAGTGTTAGCAGAGGCTGTAAACGCGCACTGCTTATCGCCGATATGCCCTTCATGAGTTATGCCACTCCAGAACAAACCATGGCCAATGCTGCAACTCTTATGCAAGCAGGCGCAACAATGGTAAAACTTGAAGGTGGAGAGTGGTTACTTGATAGCGTGAAAATGCTAACAGAGCGCGGCATTCCAGTTTGTGCCCACCTTGGTCTCACCCCACAGTCAGTTCACGTTTTTGGTGGCTTTAAAGTCCAAGGTCGTGAAGAAGATAAAGCCCAACGTATGATTGATGATGCCTTAGCACTGCAAAATGCTGGCGCGCAATTACTGGTTGTTGAGTGTATTCCAAGCTCATTAGCTAAACGTATTTCTGAAGCGTTAACCATTCCGGTCATTGGTATTGGCGCTGGCCGAGACACCGATGGACAAATTCTTGTAATGCATGACGTATTAGGTATTTCTAGCGGTTATATTCCTAAGTTCTCTAAAAACTACCTACAGCAAACTGGCGAAATTCGCGCTGCAGTGAAAGCCTATATTGAAGAAGTCGCTGATGGTACTTTCCCAGCAGATGAGCATTCATTTAACTAAGCATTTATGCCAGTCATCCTCTAACTATTTAAGATAATGGTTAGAGGGTTAATCGTATTGTACAACCAGGTATTTATAGATGATTACCACAGCGAATATTGCTGAAATCAGAGCACAAGTGAAACAATGGCACATGCAAGGTGAGACAGTTGCATTCGTTCCAACCATGGGCAATTTACATAATGGCCATATCACTTTGGTTACAGAAGCCTTAAAACGGGCAAATCATGTTGTCGTGTCTATTTTTGTCAATCCAATGCAATTTGGCCAAAACGAAGATCTTGATGCCTACCCTAGAACCTTAACTGCCGATAGCGAAGCCTTAGTTAACGCAGGTGCAGAGTTACTATTCACACCAACACCAGACATTATTTATCCAAAAGGGTTAGAGCAACAAACCTTTGTTGAAGTCCCGCATATTGGAGATGAGTTTTGTGGTGCCAGCCGCCCTGGGCATTTTCGTGGTGTAGCCACAGTTGTTTGTAAGTTATTTAATATTGTTCAAGCAGATGTAGCAGTATTTGGCCGTAAAGATTACCAACAACTTATGGTAATCAAAGCCATGGCTGAAGATTTATCATTACCGATTGAAATTATTGGTATTGATACTATCAGGGAGTCATCGGGCCTTGCTATGAGTTCAAGAAATGGCTATTTAAGCCCTGAGCAGAAACAACAAGCCGCTGCGATTAAAAAATCTATGGATGAGCTTGCTAGCCAAGTTGCAGCAGGCAAAGATATTGAGCTAAGTGAGACCCAAGCGGCTAATCAATTAGTTGCCGCAGGCTTTAAAATGGATTATTTAGCCGTTAGAAATGCCACTAATTTAGCCCCAGTAACCAGCGAAGATAACAAGCTAGTGATCTTAGTCGCTGCATATTTAGGTAACACCCGCCTAATAGATAATCTCACCTTCACCCGCTAATCTATTCGCCACAAACTTTGTAAGACTTAGTATATTATCCACTAAGTCTTACAAATTTAACGCAAAGTTCTCAAGTGACAATAAAAAATCTACTGTCAAAAAACTGGTTTTATCGTTAAAATTAAGCCATAGTAAATAAGTATATTTAAACATTATAGTTACAAGCGACTATAATAGTTCACAACCAACTAGTGCCAATGGATATTGGGGAACTAGCGGTAACCATCTGATATGCCTTCAACACTGATGTTGAAGCGATATTAGATATACAAAAGGATCTGTGGCCGCATGCCAATTAGACTATCACTAACATTCATAATTGTATTTTTTATGGGGCCATCTTTCGCCTCAGCTAATACAATTTATAAATGTATGAAGGACAATAAGATTGCCTTCAGTCAAACTGTCTGTCCGAAAGAATTTCGTCAGCACAAAATTGAATATCAACTTGGGATAACCACTGAAGTTGATTCGGATAAGATTGTCTTAAAAGAAGATCCTCTAAAAGCCCTGCTGAAAAAACAAACTATTTCTAAAGAAAAGTTGATTCAATTGCTCGACAGTGAAGTGTATCGCCTCAAGCAAGAAAACAGCTATTTTGAGATCTTACGAGCCAGTGAGATACAAAAACTTGATCGTAATCGTTATTGGCATAAAAAAGAAAAAGACGATCCTGATTACGTAGAAGACTTAGGCGAAATCAATCATCGCTTCGATGAATTAATGAAGAACAATCGTCATGTGATTATTGTGTTGATTGAACACAAAAATAAAATTCTTGCGGAAAGCGCCAATGATGGCGCTATTGCAAAAGAAGAAGGCTAATTAGCTTTAAATAGCAATTAGTCCTTTAACCCATTGCTTCACTTACACTTTCTGTTTCAAGTTCAAGTTCAAGTTCAAGTTCAAGTTCAAGTTCAAGTTCAAAAGTATAAAGCATCTACATATCTTAATCAGGCTTAAATACCCCAATAACATTTCCACTGGCTTTCTCTGCAACTTTTGCTTCTGTTTGCTGCTCTCGATAATCACAATCAATACATTCAACGGTTTCAATCCCATTTTCTTTAAATAACTGAATGCTATCTTGCGCATGACATTTAGGGCATTTAGCCCCTGCTACAAAGCGTTTCTTAATTTTAGCCATAATCTTATTATTGTTCTTCTGCGTATTTGCGATATCAATAGCAGTATTTTGCCATGAATTGGTTAATCCAGTCTCGCTCTAGTGTTAAAAAAGTATCAATTACGCTATTATCGCTGCACTTTTTGTCATATCACCAATCAAGTTGCCATTCATGATCAACATCAGCCAAGCCCAACTCATTCGCGGAACTAAGACCTTACTCGATGAAGCCGATTTAACCGTATATCCAGGCCATAAAGTCGGCCTTGTTGGTGCAAACGGTACAGGTAAGTCATCGCTATTGGCGCTGATCCTTGGACACTTACAACTTGATAAAGGCGATTTTAGTTTACCTGCAGGTTGGCAAATAGCTACGGTAGCTCAAGAAACACCAGCCCTTGAGGTGTCGGCGCTGGAATATGTCCTTGATGGTGATATCGAATTTAGACAACTTGAAGCCCAGCTTGCTCAAGCTCAGGAAGAAGACAATGGCCATAACATTGCGCTTATCCATGGCAAAATTGACGCTATTGGTGGCTATGCAATCCGCTCACGAGCAGGTTCATTATTAGCAGGTTTAGGTTTTAGTGAAACAGAGCAAAGTAGCCCAGTGAAAAGTTTCTCTGGTGGTTGGCGTATGCGCCTTAACTTAGCGCAGGCCTTATTATGTCGCTCAGACCTTTTACTACTCGATGAACCTACCAACCACTTAGATTTAGATACCATGTATTGGTTAGAGGGTTGGATTAAAGCGTACCAAGGCACACTAATTCTTATCAGTCATGACCGTGATTTTATCGATGGGATTGTCGATGAAATTGTCCATGTGGAACATGCCAAGCTTAACTACTACAAAGGCAACTACAGCTCATTTGAACGTATCCGTGCTGAGCGCTTATCGCAGCAACAAGCCGCGTTTGAACGTCAACAAAAAGAGCGTGCTCATATGCAATCTTTTGTCGACCGATTCAGATATAAAGCCAGTAAAGCTAAACAAGCCCAAAGTCGCTTAAAAGCTTTAGAGAAAATGGCTAACCTTTTACCTTCTCAAGTTGATAGCCAATTTCATATGGCGTTTCGTGAACCAGACGCGCTACCGAACCCGCTAGTGACCATGGAAAATGTCTCTATTGGTTACGGCGATAAAACCATTTTAAGTGAAGTCAAACTCAACTTAGTGCCTGGTGCTCGAATCGGCCTACTTGGTCGTAATGGTGCGGGTAAATCAACTCTTATCAAATTACTTACGGGTGAACTAGAACCTAAGACAGGTAAATATCAGCCTAACCCTGGTCTAAATATCGGTTACTTTGCTCAGCATCAGATCGAGTTTTTAAGTTTAGATGATAGTCCACTACAACATATGGTGCGCTTAGCGCCCAATGCTAAAGAGCTGGAGCTTAGAAACTTCTTAGGTGGGTTTGGTTTTAACGGTGATATGGCGTTATCGGCTGTCGGCCCCTTTTCTGGCGGTGAAAAAGCTCGCCTAGTATTGGCCTTATTGGTATGGCAGAAGCCCAATGTTCTACTATTGGATGAACCAACCAACCATTTAGATTTAGAAATGCGTCATGCACTCACCATGGCACTGCAAACTTTTGAAGGTGCAATGGTCATTGTGTCACATGATCGACATCTTTTACGATTAAGCTGTAGCGATTATTACCTTGTAGATCAGGGTGCAGTAAAACCATTTCAAGGTGATTTAGATGATTACCATCAGTGGTTATTAGATGCGTCAAAAGCAGCGCAGTCTGTTACAGCTAAAGATACTGAAGCAAAACCAGCAGTAGATAAAAAGCAGCAAAAACGCTTAGAAGCTGAACTAAGACAAAAAGTGTCGCCACTGCGTAAACAGCAAATTAAGTTAGAAACCCAGCAGCAAAAAATAACCTCTCGGTTAGCTGAACTGGAAATCGACTTAGCTGATGGCTCACTGTATGAAGCAGAAAACAAAGCTAAAATGACCAAGGTGCTTAATGAGCGAACTGAGCTCACTCAAGCAATGGACGAAAGTGAAATGACTTGGTTAGAAATCCAAGAACAAATTGAACTAATCGAACAAGAGTTTACTCTTAGCTAAACTATTTTAGTTACTTAACATTAATAGCTTATAGCAATATCTTTAGTTACTTAACATTAATAACTTATAGCAATATCTGAATTGCACTGCGCTATTCAAGGAATGAAACACCATCATTATCGAGGGCAATCAAGTCATCGATAATGACAGGCTTAAAGCCGATTAATTAGACACTAATATTTTCAGGAGAAATGCACAGTGCAACAGTTTAATTCGTTAATTTGGCGTGATTGCGATAACCGTTACGCTACCCATCGTTTAAGCTATATTAGTGTTCAAGATGATTATCAGGTGAATGTTAATCTGCTTTTACTAGCACAATACCTAGATCAACAAAACCACCCTTTAGCGCTAGCTCAATGGGAAACATTAGCAGCCACGATTGAAGATTGGGACACTAAAGTTGTCTCGCCTTATCGTAAATTACGTCGATTGGCAAAATCCCATTTACAACCTGGTGAATATCAGCAAATGCTTGATATTGAGTTAATGATGGAGCGTAAGACCCAGCAAATGTTACTAAGAAAGCTCAATCAATTTGAAGCCGAAGGCATTAGCGTCATCTCCGATAACAACAATCCAAGTTATAATACCGATAACTACTTATGTTTATTTGGTATTGATGCAAACTACTTTACTGAGCTGCAATCTGCATAAGCAATGTTAACCACATTGGATCTAGATTGAAGCATTAAGAATATTGAGTACGGATTGAAGCTCAAATAAATACGGCGCTCAACGCGCCGCATACCATTCTCAAGTTTTCTAACGATTAAGCCTTCGCAGTATCATGCTGTGGTAGCTTGATAGAAATGATGGCGGCCAGTGCTATTAAACCACTTGAAATCCACAAACAAGCCTCGAGGCCGTATTGCTGGAAAACCCAACCAGACAATAAGGTTCCAATAAGTCTGCCCATGGCATTTGCCATATAGTAGAAGCCAACATCTAACGAGACGCCATCTTTTCCCGCATAACTGACAATTAAGTAGCTGTGCATTGATGAATTAACTGCAAACAAGCCACCAAATACCAGTAAACCACCAATCAAGATAGCTTGGCTATGCCAATCAGAACTGAGTGCTAACGCAATAAAAGCAGGCACAATCGCAAGCATTGCAGCCCATGCCAAAGCACTTTTACCATCTGGTACCTTACCTTGCTTTTTACCTGTGAAGTAAGGTGCAAATGACTGCACAGCGCCATAACCAATCACCCACAGGGCTAAAAAGCCGCCAACATACCAATGGTCCCAATTGAACTGACTTGCCAAATACACGGGTAATGCAACCACAAACCACACATCCCTTGCAGCAAACAAGAATAATCTCGCAGCGGATAAATAATTAATGGTGCTGCTTTTAGAGAATATCTCTTTAAACTTTGGTTTAGCACTGGCTTTACCAAGCTGACTTTTCAGTGTTAGTACACTAAATACCCACACCACAAGTAATGCCACTGCCATGATTAAAATGGCGGTTTGAAATCCAAATAACGATAGTAGTGCGCCACCTAAAAAGAAACCGACCCCTTTTAACGCATTTTTAGAGCCTGTTAAGATTGCGACCCATTGATATAACTTACCTTCAGCACCCGCAGGTACTAAGGTTTTTATCGCACTTTTGGCACTCATTTTATTGAGGTCTTTAGCAATACCAGACAATGCCTGCGCAGCCATAACCCACACGACGGTTAACCATTCAGTGGGCACCAGCAACATGGATAATGCGATGACTTGCATCGCAAGACCAATATTCATGGTGCGGTTTAGCCCTACTCTTGCACCAAGCCAGCCACCCACTAAGTTAGTGACAACACCAAAGATTTCATAAAATAAGAACAGCATGGCAATTTCAATCGGGCTAAAACCTAACCCATGAAAATGCAATACCACCAGCATGCGTAATGCACCATCAGTTAAGGTAAAAGCCCAATAATTACCGGTAACAATTAAGTACTGTTTTATCTCACTGGGTAAATTAGCCAGCTTAGCCACAAAAGACATTGCCTAAATCCTATTTCATGCTGCAAATATTGGTGTTTAATAACATCAAAATCTTACGCGTCAGCTTTATCTTGTAAACCCACTAAACGCATCAGTTCAGCTGTTCGATTCGCATAGCCCCATTCATTGTCATACCAAACATAAAGCTTAACTTGAGTACCATTAACCACCATGGTCGAAGGTGCATCAATCACAGCTGAACGTGGATCTGTCTTATAATCGATTGATACTAATGGTCTAGTTTCATAACCAAGTACCCCTGCAAGCTCGCCAGATGCTGCATCACTCAATAAACCGTTAACTTCCGCTTCTGTGGTCTCACGACTGACTTCAAATACGCAATCAGTAATAGAGGCATTTGCTAAAGGCACACGAATCGCATGACCATTTAAACGACCTTTCAATTCTGGGAATATATGAGTAATTGCTGTTGCAGATCCCGTGGTAGTAGGAATAAGGCTCATGCCACATGCTCTTGCACGGCGTAAATCCTTGTGGGGAGCATCAAGAATAGTTTGAGTATTAGTAATGTCATGAATCGTGGTCATTGAGCCATGAACAATACCTAATGACTCATGAATGACTTTTACTACAGGCGCTAGGCAGTTTGTGGTACATGAGGCCGCTGTGACAATTGGATGGATGTCTTTATCATAATCTTGATGATTTACGCCCATGACAATATTCAACACGCCATCTTCTTTAACTGGGGCAGTCACTACAACACGTTTAACACCTTGATCTAAATAAGCTTGTAGCTTTGCTTTAGTCTTCATTTTACCAGATGCTTCAATGACAACATCACAGTTTGACCAATCAGTATCGGCAATAGCTTTATTGGCTGTACAAGTGATTTTATGACCGTTTACCTCAATCACATTATCTGTAGCTACCGCTTCATGATCCCAGCGCCCATGAACAGAGTCGAAGTTAACTAAGTGTGCCAGCGTTGCTGCATCACCAGCTGGATCGTTAATTTGAACAAATTCAACGTCAGCCCAATCATATGCAGCACGAAATGATAAACGTCCCATACGGCCAAAACCGTTAATTCCTACTTTAATCGTCATAACTCAACCTTGTTTAATCAATATGCTAAATCGCATGGTGTTAATCACCGGGTTATATATAAATTCTTTATATTCAATCGCCTATTATCTAAGCCATTGATTGTTTTAAATTGGTATTTTGTCGCAAAGTTATCCACTGAATCAGTTTGTTATTTCCGCTACAAGCTAAATACCCTTAACTTTGCTGACTCATTAAACCTTCACAATACTTGGGTGTATGAATGCATCAATCATCTTCATCCACAGGTTCATTAAGTTTATATCAAAACAGAAAATTGTCGTTTCATATGGCTATCAACATGCACCTGTAAGCAAGTAACTTTAAACCAATGCTTATTACAAAAGCCATTCAACAAGCAACTATAAATGAAGATGACGAAACTATATATGAAAAGTCACATATATGCAATTTGATATATGTGTTTCCTGTGAAGTTATTTTGACTTATTGTGATCCAGCTTGATGTTTTCTATTTCCCTAGTATTTATCAATAAAAAAACCGACTGATATCAGTCGGTTTTTTTATTGATTCAAACTGAAACTAACTTTGGACTTTAGGCTTTAATCGTTCAGCTAATAAGGTCGCGTTTCGTGCCACAATGCCGTAAATCGACAGTTGTGGGTTAGCCCCTAAGCTGGTTGGGAACATGGAGCCGTCCATAACAGATAGGTTATCAAAGTAATGGGATTGGCCATCACTGTTTATCATCGACATCGTTCTATCTTCACCCATAGCACAGCCCCCCATCACATGTGCAGAAGCTACAATGGTTTTTAACAATCCAATGTCCATGTTCGCAATCGTCTCTTTAGCTTGTGCCCAATTCAGTTGCATGCCAATACCATCGTTAATAGGTAGCACTTTGCTAGCGCCTGCTGCAAATTGCAACTCTGCCATAGTGGCAAAGGCGCGTCTTGCTGTATCCCAAAAAGGTTTTTCAAGTGAGTAATCTAACGCAAAACCCGAGTCTGTTAATCTCACCTGCCCACCAGGGCTTTGCTCAGAGTAGCCATCTCTAACAAGTGCTATCATGACTTGAAGGTTATTAAAGTGAGTCATTAACTCAGCATGACTTTGACCATAACCAATGGTTTTTGAAGCGATTAATACTGGATGAATTGGTGGTACTTCAAGTTTATAACCCATTTCACCACCAGCACCATCACGCCAAACAAATTCATCTGAATATATTGATTGTGGCGCCCCACTATGACCATCAATTTGCTTGTCAAAAATACTGCCTGATAACAGGGTGGGGTGTAAAAATGTCTTACCTAATAACTTATGTGGATCGGGTGTGTTAGCACGCATTAAAATGGTGGGAGTATGAATCGCTCCTGCGCTCAATATGTAATGCCTTGCACTAAATGTCAGAGTGACTGCAGTGCCTAATTGCGCTCTCGCTGACAAGCCTTCTACTTTGTCGCCTTTATGCTTTAAATCAAACACTTTTGCATTTGAAATTAACGTAGCACCTTGCTCTAACGCACTTGGAATCGTCGTCACCAGCATAGATTGTTTAGCATTGACTGGGCACCCCATGCCACAGTAACCACTGTTCCAACAACCTTTTACGTTACGTTTGATAACTGTGTATTCCCAACCCAGCTTTTCACAGCCTTCTTTTAGCGCTGCATTATTCTGATTAGGCTGGAATTGCCACTCACTAATGTTGAGTCTTGCTTCCATTTTTTCAAACCAAGGCAATAGACTTTCACTTGAAAGACCAGCAACAGATTTTTCCTTGGCCCAGAACTCCAACGCATTTTGCGGTGTTCGAATGGATGTTGTCCAGTTCACTGTGGTTGAGCCGCCGACACTGCGACCTTGAAAGATACCAATACCTTTATCAGCTGTTTTCATAGCTGCTGCTTGTTGATATAAGTCGGGATAGGCTGTGCGCTCTTCCATATCGAAATCACTGGATGATTTAAGCGGCCCAGCTTCAATCATTATTACGCTCAATCCGGCATCAGTTAATATTTCTGCCGCAGTGCCGCCGCCAGCGCCAGTGCCGACAATCACAACATCTGCTTCAAAATGTTGGTTTTCAGATAAATGATTAGCATCAATATGCTGCCAACCTGATGCTAAACCAGTAGTGATTGGGTCAATAATAGTTGCCGCCATTTGATACTCCAGAATGTGTGTTAATAATTGATGTATTCAAATGGCTTATGCATCTAAAAAGGTCGGTTTTGAATAATGTAAACGTCCCCAATGTTCAGGGCAGGCGTAATAACTCGCCACAATTAGCTCACGTAAGCCTAAATAGGCTGTTTGCATCATTTCTAAAAAGTGATGACGCCATTGCTCTAACATGTGATTAAGTTCTGCTGGAGTTCTTAGCATCAAAGGCGTGATGCTACTGGTTAAAATCAATAACCCGAATCGAGATTCAAGCATAGTTAATAGCTGTTCTAACTCTTGCTTTTGATCGGTTGGCAATACACTAATGGTTTTATTGATGGCGATAATAGTGCGATTTAAGAAGGCTTCTCGATAGTTAGCCACATCAGGCAATGCCCCATCCATAAAAACAGGGATAAGCACCCCAAATAATAAGCGGTGAGTATCATCAGGATTGTCAGTCACTTCTGGAGTATATAAACTCACGCCCAAAGCAAGCGCAGCTGTTCCGGTAAATGCACCTGTTAAAAAGGTTCTTCTTTTCATTGTTATCCCTTTTCTAGTTAGTACTTCCGTTAGAGCCAGATCTTAAATCAACACCAGAAACCAGTACTGTAGATTTACAGCCCTTAAATGCCACATTTGTTGCAGTAAAAGCATCTATGATAAAGTGAACTCAATCAACATTTAAACACACGTTTGAATATTAACAAACTATTGCACATTAAATACCCTTATGAAAAAGCTTTTCTCTCCACCTTGGTGGGCTGTAAGTGCCCATATTCAAACGATTTTACCTGTATTTTTCAAAGTGGACAAACCAGAAGTATCACGACAGCGCCAAGAGCTAGTTGATGGTGATTTTGTTGATTTAGACTGGGTTGGAGAAGCGGTTAATGGTCAGCCTATACTGGTCATTTTACATGGGCTTGAAGGAAGCAGTGACTCACACTATGTCCGTCGAATGCTGCAAACAGCCAAAGATAATGGCTTGTGCGCTGTAGTGCATCATCACCGTAGCTGCTCAGGTGAACCCAATCGACTTGCCCGCAGTTATCATAGTGGTGACACCCAAGACATCCACTTCACTTTGTCTCAATTAAAACAACATTACCCTAATTCACCTCTTTACGCGGTAGGTTATAGCCTAGGCGGTAATGTGTTAGCCAAATATCAAGGTGAACAAGGTAGCAATAGTGTGCTGGACAAAACCGTTATTGTTTCCGCGCCGTTATGTCTAGCCGCCTGCGCTAAGAAATTAGAAAATGGTTTTTCAACGGTATATCAACAGCATTTAATTAAACAGTTACAAGAAAAGATGCAAGCCAAATTGGCTGAATCACATTTAGCCAGTAAGATGCCTGTAACCGCTAATGAAATTTCAAACTTAAAAACCTTCCACTTATTTGACGATCAAGTCACTGCGCCACTGCATGGGTTTAGTGATGTATTTGATTATTACAAACGAGCCAGTGGTAAGCCTTTTTTAAAAAACGTGCAGAAATCGACATTAGTGATTCATGCTCAGGATGACCCATTCATGACCGACGAGGTGATCCCTTTAGCAGAAGAAATGTCGAGCCATGTAGAATATGAATTACATCAAAACGGTGGTCACGTCGGCTTTATCTCTGGCGGCGTCCCTTGGAGACCCACTTTTTATTTAGAGTCTCGCATCATCCAATTTATTAAAGGCTAATTTATGCTTATTCCTTACGAAGCATTGCTGCAATTACCACAAGACACTTTTAACAACCTGATTAAAGAGTATTTATTCACTCAGGTTGAAGACGGCTCTTTCGGTCTGTTAGATGACCAACAATTAGCAACTGCTATTGAAAAATGTAAGCAGTCACTTAAACAGGGCGAGCTGAAAGTAGAGTTTAGTGAAGAAGATGAAACCATTGCCATAAGGCATAAAGATCACATCATTTATCCTACTGCAGAGCAGGATTAACATTGGAAGATTGACCTTAATCGATTCAGCCCGTATAAATAGAGTCTGTTTTTCTTCAAGTTTAATCATGAAAGTGTTAACGATGAGCAGAACGATAAAACACTGAACTGTCTCAGTAATTTAGCTAATTTTCACGTTTGATCTAGGTAGGATAAATGTCAACTAAACACCCCATAATCGCTGTTACTGGTTCTTCAGGAGCCGGTACGACAACAACGACAACTGCATTTACTCATATCTTTCGTCAGCTCGGCATTAATGCTGCTTTTATCGAAGGGGACAGTTTTCATAACTTCACCCGTGCAGAAATGGAAGTATTGATCCGTAAATCTCAAGCCGAAAACCGTAACATTAGCTATTTTGGTCCTGAGGCGAATAACTTCGTAAAACTCGAAGAGTGTTTCCAAAGCTATTCAGAAACGGGTCAAGGTCAAACCCGCAGTTATCTTCATACATTTGATGAAGCGGTACCCTTTAACCAAATGCCAGGGACGTTCACTCAATGGCATCCATTACCAGAAAATACCGACATGCTTTATTACGAAGGTTTGCACGGCGGTGTTGTCACTGAAGATGCCAATGTCGCTCAACATGTTGATTTATTAATAGGCATGGTACCTATTGTCAATTTGGAATGGATTCAAAAAATTATTCGAGACACTTCAGACCGCGGTCATAGCCGTGAAAAAGTCATGGGCTCAATTGTGCGCAGCATGGATGATTATATTCAGCATATGACACCACAGTTTTCCCGTACACATATTAACTTTCAGCGCGTTCCTACTGTTGATACTTCAAACCCATTTAGTGCTAAAGACATTCCCAGCCTAGATGAAAGCTTTGTTGTGATTCGTTTCCGCGATATTAACAATGTCGACTTCCCTTATTACCTCAGTATGATCGAGGGTTCATTCATGTCTCGTGTCAATACTTTGGTCGTTCCTGGTGGCAAGATGTCGTTAGCAATGGAGTTAATCCTAACGCCATTGATTAAAGAACTGATGCACAAGAAAGCCGCTGAAAACGCCTAAAAGTCATCGTTAGATGTGATCTGAAGCTTGTCGTTGATTAGTTGTTACTGTTTAAGCTTGTTTTAAGCCATGAGGATTATCATTCTCAGCGTCGGGACTTCAGGCGAAAGAACGATAGTTGATGTGCTCATGGGTGTTAATTCCCCCATATTTATCTGTTAGCGCACTTGGGCATATCAGCAAACCTCTTCTATTTCCCCTATCCCTTCTTTTAATTTCTCGATCTGCTGTTAGTCTTCAGTTCAAACCTCTTACTCATTAAATCTCATACTCATTAAATCTCATACTCATTAAACCTATTACACATCAAACCTATTACTCATCAATTGAATAGTCACCAAAACCGCTGTCATACCGTGGGTAAAAGAGGTTAATTTAATGAGACTAATAATGTTTTAATTTCAGCTCGCACCTCATCCACTTGCTCAATAATACGATTAGCAGCGGCTTCACTATCAGCCATGTTTTCCCACTGAGTTGACCATACTTGGGTTAGCTGTTGCGACTGCTTAATAACTGATTCATCCGTTAAGCTGCTTAAATCTTCTATCAAGCCAACCTTCACCCAACCCACTCTTGGACTTCCCAATTTTAAGTCCTGATCATAGTGTGCGGTATAAACGAGTTGCTGCAGCTGCGCCAACTCCAATAGCATTTCAAAACAAGCTGTTCGTACATTGCTATTATGTTCAGTAATTTCCATTCGCCACACATTGTAAGAAAAACCCATAAGCGAAAAGAATAAGCTAAATATGACAGTAAACTGATACAAGTTTAATTTCTGGTTCATCTACAACCTCATCAACGCAATAAAACAACCTCGAAAGATCAAAAGGCCCCTAACAATTGTTGTTTAATTAAATGGTATTTAAATAGCTTCATTACTTTTAAAGCATAGGATAAGTTTTAGACATAAAAGCAAAAAACGGCCAATTGGCCGTTTTTAGAGTAAGGAGTTATTGCAGAGTTAATTCATCAAAGGAATGATTTCTCGATATGCTTGACCTTGACGATATTGTTCAAGACGCATATTAAATTCGTCACTGAGGGCAACTTCAGGATCTTGCTTTAACGCTTCAATCGCTTTTTGTTGGGTATCTACAGCCAATTCAAATTCGCCCATCTCAGCATAGCCTGCTGCTAGGTTATCTAAATTAGTTGGATCATTAGAATTATTTTCAAGTAACTGTAGTGCTAACTCTACCGCACGAGAACCATTACGATATTGAGCTTCGGGACACGTTGCTAGAATCCAAGCAACATTGCCTAGTGCTATCGAATCACCCACTTGGTTGAACTGTTCAAGTGCTTTGCCACAGTTACGTTCAACTCCATCACCACCAGCAGAATAAATGAAGCCTAAACGAAAATGCGCACGCTGATCACCTTGCTCAGCAAGTGTTTTGTACCACTGCTCAGCAACTTCGAGGTTTCTTGGCAATAGCTGACCTTCGAACGATAAGTCAGCAATGGTTTGCTGGGCTTTAATATGATCTTGTAATGCAGCTTGCTCGACCCAATAAAGGCCTTGCTCAGTATCTTGGTCAACAAAACGTCCAGCCAAATTCATCAGCCCTAATAAGAATTGTGCATCGGCATTACCGTCAGCAGCTCTTAATTGGATGTGAACTAATTTTGAATCAGCTTGTGACTCTAATGAAGCAGGAATAGAGAAGGCATGAACAGGTGTCACTGCACTGCCAAGCATTAGCAGCGAGCAGGCAAGCCCTACATTTAATAGCTTTTTAGAATATTTCAAATCAACCCCTACTACTCAACTTCACTTTGATAATCGAATTAACAATAACTATCAATTGGCTCTTTTACAATAAAGAAAGCCCTATAAGATATGAAAATTTGAGTAAATTAATCAATCTAGCGCACAAAAATCACACAAAATTTGTATTTTTTAATAGCTTAATGACTTGCCAAATAATTTAACAGCCACTAAATTAGATTGACATAGTTAGCTAAAGTAGCAAAAATAAATCTTAAATTTAATAAGTTAATAGTATCTGTGTAGCTTTTTTCATAATGTTAAACTCGATCTTCATCAAGGTTTTACAGCTACAACTCAAGTACAATTACTTTATTAGATAGTCCTTACTTTCATTTTATCAATCGAGGAAATAAACATGGCTCTGATTGGCAAGCCTAAACCTGATCCAACTTTGGAGTGGTTTCTTTCACACTGTCACATCCATAAATACCCAGCGAAAAGCACCTTGATACACGCAGGTGAAGAATCTGACACCCTTTACTACATCGTAAAAGGTTCAGTAGCTGTATTGATTAAAGATGAAGAAGGTAAAGAAATGATCCTTTCTTACCTTAATCAAGGTGATTTCATTGGTGAACTTGGTTTATTCGAAGAACAAGCTGAACGTACAGCTTGGGTTCGTGCTAAACAACCATGTGAAATTGCAGAAATTTCTTACAAGAAATTCAAGCAACTAATCCAGGTTAATCCTGAAATTCTTATGAAGTTAACAGCTCAAATGGCTTACCGCTTACAAAGCACTAGCCAAAAAGTGGGTGATTTAGCTTTCCTAGACGTTGCTGGACGTATTGCTCAAACATTATTACATCTTGCTAAGCAGCCTGATGCAATGACTCACCCTGATGGCATGCAAATTAAGATCACTCGTCAAGAGATCGGTCAGATTGTAGGTTGTTCGCGTGAAACAGTTGGCCGTATTTTAAAAATGCTTGAAGAACAAAACCTTATTCAAGCACACGGTAAAACTATAGTCGTATATGGCACTCGTTAAGTTAAGCTTCAGCTTGATTTAAGAGTAATTAATTAAAGTGATAATTAGTCAATCTAGTTATCACTTTTTTTATGGGAGTCGTTCCAATGAGGCTGCTGCCAGCGCTTTTTCTCAGTTTATTTGCATATACTCTCAGCCCATCTTCACATGCAATAACTACCGAACTTCAACATGATGAAGTTCAGCGCTTGGTCACATCTGGTAGCATTCGTTCACTTGATTATTCCCTTACTTTACTTGCACAATACTGTCATGGTGAATTAATTGATGCCAGCCTCTATCAAGAGGACGACAAATGGCGTTATGATTTACAATTAAAGTTAAAAAAAGGGCATGTTATCCATTTATTCATTGATGCAACGAATGGAATGCCGGAGTCTATTGACCAACTACCAAGTGAATGCCAAATAAATGAAACTGCTACTCGTTGAAGATAATACCCTTTTAGTTGCCGAACTTGAGAAGCAACTTAAACAGGCTGGTTACGTTACAGATGTCACAGACAAAGCTGTTGAAGCAGACTATTTAATTAAAGAAACCCAATACGACTGTGTCATTTTAGACATTGGCCTTCCTGACGGTAATGGGTTAACCCTGGTTCAATCTTGGCGTGAAAAAGGCATTGATACCCCAGTTATCATGCTAACAGCTCGCAGCCAATGGCATGAAAAAGTCGAAGGCTTTAATGCCGGCGCAGACGATTACCTCGCAAAACCATTCCATGCTCAAGAGCTACTGGCTCGCGTTCAAGCACTGATTCATCGTGCCCATGGCCGTCTTAATACCTCTTCAAAGCAATTAAGCTATGGCGGTATTACGTTAGATGAAGCGGAACAAAGAGTGCACATTGGTGACAATCACTATGAACTCACTGCGATGGAATTTAGATTATTAAAAATCTTCCTCATGTCGCCAAAAAAGTTACTCTCAAAAGCCCAGCTAACAGACAAGCTTTACCAATTTGATGATGAAAAAGAGTCGAATGTGGTAGAGGTTTACGTGACACATCTACGTAAAAAGCTCGGTAAAACGGCCATTGAAACTCGCCGCGGCCAAGGATATATCTTTCACGGCATCGTTGAATGATATCAATCCGCAGTAAGTTAAGTCTTTGGCTTAGTGCGCTCATTATTATCGCGACAGTCATTGGACTCATTTTATTTGAGTCCATGCTGCGCCAAGCCTTTCATGATTCAATTATTAATCGCCTCGAAGAAGATTTAGAACACATCATCATGGCCAGCCATATCAATGCTGGTGAAATCATTATCGATCAAAATGAGCTTTCTAGCTTTTATAAACCCGCTTATTCTGGGCGTTACTTTCAATTTAACTCTGAAAGCCAAGTGATTCGCTCGCGCTCTTTATGGGATGTGCAGCTAGATATTGAATTACTTGCCCAAAATCAAACCCGTGTCTGGCAAGCCAAAGGACCTAAAAATAATGATATGCAGCTACTGTCTATCGGCATTGGCTCCACCAGCGGCAAAAAAGTAGCGACCTTAACGGTTGCACAAGACTTAAGTATTGGCCGGCGTGTGTTTAGTGAAGTCTTCGGCACTAAGCTCGCCATTAATATTGCCATGTTACTGGCAATGATTTGCGGTGTTTTTATTATTATCAGGCAGTCCTTTAAGCCCGTTAAGTCCATTCAAGACTCCCTTGCTAAGCTGAGACAAGGTGAAATAAACGCCCTTGAAATTAATCAAATTCCGGTAGAGATAAAACCGTTAGCAGAAACCTACAACGAGTTATTAGATTACACAGCGAATCAAATTGAGCGTAGCCGAAATAATCTGGGAAATTTAAGCCACGGATTAAAAACGCCCCTTGCAGTAATGCAGCAGCAAGTTGAAGTATTGGGATTATCTAACCCCGAAACCGCAGAAGCAATGCAACAACAGCTTGATCAGATCCGTAATATGATTGAGCGAAAACTGGCAGCTGCAAGAATCACTGGCGATATGCTCCCAGCAGCACAAATGGTTATCCCACGGGATTTCGAAGCGCTCACGAGTACCTTAGACAAAGTCCACCATCATAAACAAATAGAATGCTCAGTGAAGGTTATTGAAAATATCAATCGACTCCCCATTCACAGAGAAGATGGCATGGAGCTATTTGGCAACCTGCTGGATAATGCTTATAAATGGGCCGACTCACATATTGCCGTTGATATCACTGCTATAGAGGTTGGCAATAACCAAACGCTTAGCCTGACCATTGAAGATGACGGTCCAGGTGTAAATGATGATCAGTTAAGCCAGTTAACCAGCCGAGGTAAACGCTTAGATGAGGCTGTTATAGGCCATGGCCTTGGCCTATCCATCGTTAAAGAGATAATAGAACAGTATGGGTACACTTTAACCTTTAGCCGCTCAGAGCGCTTAGGAGGCCTTAGAGTCACAATTGTGTTTAATAACCCTAAGGTCATGACAAGCAGCTAATTCAAATCAATAAAAAGCCCAGTTCATATTTAACCAATCGGTGTTAAAAATGAACTGGGCTTTTTATTACTTATCAAAGAGCTAAAAGCTCAATATGTCTTTACCAACTTGCACAATTACAAGGTTTATCCAGTCGCATTAGTACTTTCAAAAATCTTATCTGCAGACGCAGCGACAAATCCAGTATACAAATTACCATTCGTCATTGGATAACGACGAGCAAACTCGTAAAAACAGGTTGGGATTTCTAATTCACCATCTTCAAAGCTCACCATCATTCTGTCAGCCATTGTGGAAGATTGCTCAAGTAACACTTCTGCAGAACCTTTAACTTCACCGCCTGAAGTATTCAATTTAAAGCCTGCACCTTTTAGCGCGTCATTCACTGACTCTATTTGCTCAAAATCAGGTAGCTCATTAATCGACACAGTAAAATGATTAGCACGATATCCAATAGCGGCAACCCACGCGGCATATTCACTTTCAGCTAACAGAGTCTTATAGTCTGCAAGATTGACATTCCAGTGACGGCCCGAGTACAAGAAGTTATCAGCTTTCGTATCGGTCACATCAACTTGGTCGATTAAGCCATGGATAATAGCTTGAGCCTGTGCACTAAACTCTTCAACTAAAAGCTCAGAAATGAACACTTTTGGTTGTTTAGGATCTGGGTGCTCAAAGTGTTTTGCGATTAACTTCTTCTGCTCAAAATTGTAATCACCACAAGCAACATAACCAATCGACTCAAAATGCTCTGCCAATACTGACAAATTCACTTTAGCAATATTAAATGTTCTCAAAGCAATATGATCATTGATGATCGGCTCGCCGTTACTGAGTAACTTATGAATACTATCTGCTGATGGCGTCATCTTGATATAGTCTTGCCACAAAGCAGCAAACAGAGCGTTTACGTCGGTATGCATAATAAAATCCTTCTTTATAAAAAAGCAATGAGTAAGGGTCTGTTGATCTTTCAAGGTTGCTTTTGCAGCGAATTGTTGGCCATTTGTACAAGGCAGAGACTTTGAGGTGTAGTTATTCTACATAAAAAGTCAATAACGTAGTAAAAGTGGCCAACAAACGCTGCCCGAAGGGTTCGGCTAAAAACATTTTACTCTTTGTTGAATGGCTTTTGCTTAGGTGACTAGGCATCAATCCATTCGCCTCAATTAAAACGTTTTTAACTCGAACAAAATTCAACCAGAAAAGATTAACAGGCCCTAGTCATTGCCTTAGCAGCTTTATTGTTATTTTAAATTGAAAGCCCTGGGCTTAAGTTTGCTGGCAAGCTAACACTGTCTGCTTCCACTGAAGCAACAGGGTAAGCACAGTAATCAGCAGCATAGAATGCACTTGCGCGATGGTTACCAGAAGCACCAACACCACCAAATGGAGCTGAACCTGAAGCACCTGTAATTTGCTTGTTCCAGTTAACGATACCGGCGCGAATACGTGCTAAGAAGTAATCATAATCTTCACGGCTGTCAGCTAAAATACCTGCAGATAAGCCATAACGCGTGTTATTTGCCATATCAATTGCTTGATCAAACTCTTGATATCTAACGAGCTGTAGTAATGGGCCAAAGTATTCTTCATCTGGCAATTCAGCGATTTCTGTCACATCAATTAAGCCAGGTGACACTAAACCAGTACCCGCTTTAACATGAGTTAATTCAACTAAAGATTTTCCACCAAGGGCTTGCAATTCAGCTTGAGCTGCAACCATGCCTTTAGCTGCACCTTCTGAAATCATCGAGCCCATAAATGGCTGTGGCTGGGCATTCCAGCTACCGACTTTAATTTGCTTAATCGCAGCAATTAACTGCTCAATTAAAGCATCACCAGCTGCACCTTCTTCGATATAAAGACGACGAGCACACGTGCAGCGTTGACCAGAAGAAATATACGCAGACTGAATAATATCGTGAACAGCTGCTTTAGTATCTTGAACATCTTTGATGATTAATGGGTTATTACCGCCCATTTCAAGTGCTAAAATTTTGCCTGGGTGACCCGCATATTGTTGATGTAATAAGTGACCAGTGCGTGAGCTACCGGTGAAGAACAAACCATCAATCTGTGGATGTGAAGCTAAAGCTTTGCCTGTTTCAAGCTCACCTTGAACAAGGTTAATCACCCCTTGTGGCAATCCTGCTTTATCCCAAAGCTTCAGCATTTCTTCAGCAACTTTTGGGGTCAGTTCAGACGGCTTAAATACCACAGTGTTACCAGCAAGCAATGCAGGAACAATATGGCCATTAGGTAAGTGACCAGGGAAGTTATAAGGGCCAAATACAGCAACAACACCATGAGGCTTGTGACGCAATACTGCACGACCTGCTGGGATATCGTTAGTTTCAGTACCGGTACGCTTATCGTGCGCCGCTGCTGATAAACCAATTTTGCCGATCATTGCGCCAACTTCTGTAGCGGTTTCCCACTGCGGTTTACCCGTTTCCTGGGCGATGACTTCTGCAAGCTCGGCCTTATTAGCTTCAAGCTCACTGCGGTAAGCTTCAACAATGGCAAGGCGAGCTTCATAACCCAACATAAACCAATCAAATTGAGCTGCACGCGCTGCATCAATTGCAGTATTTACCTGTGCTGCTGTCGCCGTTTTACCATTCCAGATAACTTCGCCGTTAGCAGGGTTAACTGATGTTACTTCATGACCTTCGCCATTAGACCATTGGCCTTTAATAAATTGTGTCATTTGTGCTGTCCTAAAGTTCTAGTACGCGAATTCTGTCGCCATTAGCCACTTTCAGTGCTTCAGCCAACTCAGGGCTTAGCGTGACTTTGTCATGCTTATCTGACACCTTCACTCTTGCTGCTGTTGCGCGGTAATCCGCAAGCAATGTATTTGCAATAATGTACTGGTGTTCTGCATGAGGCATTTTTCCTATGKTYASGTAGCGCCTCGAGCGAATACCACTGGGGGTAGAGCACTGTTAAGGCTAGG